>CALXOF010000007.1 GCA_944389945.1 uncultured Kiritimatiellota bacterium
GGCCCCCCGGGGGGCCCCCAGAGGGCCGTCTCTTTCCACCCTTAGAAAACGTACGACCTAATTCTACACTTTCCCCAAGCCTTTTTATAACATCTTTGCGTTTGCCGATTGGCGCGGCAAGTGCTATACTAAAGGCCATCAATCAACCTGAACCAGGAGTCAGAACGATGATCGTTACGACGAAGGAACTCTTCAAGCACGCTTATGGCAAGTACGCCGTCGGTGCTTACAACATCAACAACATGGAGCAGTGCATGGGACTGTTCCGCGGGTGCATTGAGAGCAAGGCCCCGTTCATCATCCAGATTTCCAAGGGTGCGCGCAGCTACACCGACAAGCTGATGCTTGAGAACGTTATCCGCGCCGCCGACAAGATCTTCCCCGAGGCCGTCTTCGCGGTGCACCTGGACCACGGCGATGAGGCTTCCTGCATCGACTGCATCAACTCCGGCTTCTACAGCTCCGTGATGATCGATGCCTCCTCCAAGCCCTTCGACGAGAACGTCGCCATCACCAAGAAGATCGTGGACATGGCCCACGCCAAGGGTCTCGTCGTCGAGGCCGAGCTCGGCAAGCTGGGCGGCGTCGAGGAGCACGTGGCGGTCGACGAAAAGGACGCCTGCCTCACCAACCCCGATGACGTCAAGCGCTTCGTCGAGGCCACCGGTTGCGACTCCCTCGCCTGCGCCATCGGCACCTCCCACGGCGCCTTCAAGTTCACCGGCACCCAGGGCCTCCGTTTCGACGTCCTCGCCGACATCCAGAAGAAGGTCCCCGGCTTCCCGCTGGTCATGCACGGCTCTTCCTCCGTCCCGCAGGACGAGGTCGCCCGCATCAACGCCGCCGGCGGCAAGCTCGACGGCGCCAAGGGCGTCGATGACAACCAGTTCCGCCGCGCCGCCGAGCTGGGCGTCACCAAGATTAACATTGACACCGATGGCCGCCTGGTGTGGTGCCGCGTCCACCGCGAGTACTTCCGCGACCACCCCGAGAACTTCGACCTCCGCCCGATCGGCAAGATCTTCATGGAGGAGTACGCCAAGTTCATCGCCGCCAAGAACGTCAAGCTCGGCTCCGCTGGCCAGCTGGACGACGTGCGCGCGTTCTGCAAGGCGAATGCCTAAGACCCTCGGGGGCGCCTGGAGAGACAGGCGCCCCCGAACCGTTTTCACACCAAGGAGAGAATCCCAATGTCAAAGTTCATCATGTGTGACGGCAACGAGGCCACCACGCGCGTCGCGTTCGCGTGCTCCGAGGTCGCCGCCATCTACCCGATCACGCCCTCCTCGCCTATGGCCGAGTTCGCCGACGAGTGGGCCGCCCACAAGCAGACCAACATCTGGGGCACCATCCCGCAGATTGTTGAGCTCCAGTCCGAAGGCGGCGCCGCGGGCGCGGTCCACGGCGCGCTGACCACCGGCTCGCTCACCACCACCTTCACGGCCTCCCAGGGCCTGTTGCTGATGATCCCGAACATGTACAAGATCGCCGGCGAGCTCACCCCGGCTGTCTTCCACGTGTCCGCCCGCGCCCTCGCCATGCAGGGTCTCTCCATCTTCGGCGACCACGGCGACATCATGGCCTGCCGTCAGACCGGCTTCGCCTTCCTCGGCGCCGACAGCGTCCAGGAGTGCGCCGACATGGCCCTCGTGGCCCACGCCTCCACCCTCCAGGCCAAGGTCCCCTTCGTCCACTTCTTCGACGGCTTCCGCACCTCCCACGAAGTCCAGAAGATCGAGGAAATCCCGCAGGAAACCATCCGCGAGATGATCGACGAGGACGCCGTCAACGCTTTCCGTGCCCGCGGCCTCAACCCCGAGCACCCCACCATGCGCGGTACCGCCCAGAACCCTGACGTCTACTTCCAGGGCCGCGAGACCGTCAACAAGTACTACGAAGCCGTCCCCGCCATCGTCCAGGCCAACATGGACAAGCTGGCCAAGCTCACCGGCCGTCAGTACCACCTCTTCGACTACGTCGGCGCCCCTGACGCCGAGAACATCATCGTCATCATGGGCTCCGGCGCCGAGACCGTCCAGGAAGTCGTCGAAGAGCTCAACGCCGAAGGCGAGAAGACCGGTGTCGTCAAGGTGCACCTCTATCGTCCCTTCGACGTCAAGGCCTTCGCCGCGGCCCTCCCCAAGACCGTCCAGAAGATCACCGTTCTCGACCGCTCCAAGGAGCCCGGCTCCGTCGGCGAGCCCCTCTACACCGACGTCCGCACCGCCATCGGCGACGCCATGCAGAACGGCTGGCTCGACATCCGCTATCCCAAGACCTACGGCGGCCGCTACGGCCTGGGCTCCAAGGAGTTCACCCCCGCCATGGTCAAGGGCGTCTTCGACAACATGAAGGCCGCCGAGCCCAAGAACCACTTCGCCGTCGGCATCGTTGACGACGTCACCGGCGCCTCCATCGACATCCCCGCCTTCCTCCTCAAGGATTCCGGCTGCACCGAGTGCATGTTCTACGGTCTCGGCTCTGACGGCACCGTCGGCGCCAACAAGAACAGCATCAAGGTCATCGGCTCCAACACCGACAACTACGCCCAGGGCTACTTCGTCTACGACTCCAAGAAGGCGGGCGGCCTCACCGTTTCCCACCTCCGCTTCGGGCCCAACCCGATCCACAGCCCCTACCTCTGCACCAAGGCCGACTTCGTCGCGTGCCACAACTTCTCCTTCCTCGAGAAGTACGACATGCTCTCCGCGGCCAAGGTCGGCGCCACCTTCCTGCTCCAGTCCGAGTATGACGCCAAGACCGTCTGGGATCACATCCCCGATGAGGTCGCCCAGGTCATCATCGACAAGAAGCTGAAGTTCTACGTCGTCAACGCCGTTGACGTCGCCCAGCGCCTCGGTCTCGGTGGCCGCACCAACACCATCATGCAGACGGCCTTCTTCTGCATCTCCGGTATCATCAAGCCCGTCGACAAGGCCATCGAGCTCCTCAAGGCCGCCGCCAAGAAGGCCTACGGCAAGAAGGGCGACGACGTCGTCAAGCTCAACTGGGACGCCATCGACGCCGCCCAGGCCGCCATCGAAGAGGTCACCGTTCCCGCCGCGCCCTCGGGCAAGCTCCGCAAGCCCGCCACCGTCGCGGCCACGGCCCCCGACTTCGTCAAGAACGTCACCGCCGTCATGATGCGCCAGGAAGGCGACAGCCTCCCCGTCTCCGCCATCCCCGATGACGGCACCTGGCCCACCGCCACCACCCAGTTCGAGAAGCGCAACATCGCCATCAACATCCCTGAGTGGAACAACGCCACCTGCATCCAGTGCCTCAAGTGCTCCACCGTCTGCCCGCACGCGGCCATCCGCGCCAAGGTCGTCGACGAGCCCGCGCTGGCCGGCGCCCCCGAAGGCTTCAAGACCGCCGATGCCAAGCCGCCCTTCAAGGGCAAGAAGTTCACCATCCAAATCGCCGTCGAGGACTGCACCGGTTGCGGTCTCTGCTCCAAAGTCTGCCCCGAGCTCCCCAAGACCGGCAAGACGCTCACCATGGTCCACTACGACCAGGACACGCTCCGCAAGCCCGGCGAGGCCAATTGGAAGTTCTTCCTCGACCTCCCCGAGACCGACCTCACCGGCGTCCCGCTCAACGCCAAGACCTCCCAGCTCAAGCGCCCGCTCTTCGAGTTCTCCGGCGCCTGCGCCGGCTGCGGCGAGACCCCGTACGTGAAGATGCTCACCCAGATCTGCGGCGATCACCTCTGCATCGCCAACGCCACGGGCTGCTCCTCCATCTACGGCGGCAACCTCCCCACCACGCCTTACTGCCAGACGGCCGAGGGCAAGGGCCCCGCGTGGTCCAACTCCCTCTTCGAGGACAACGCTGAGTTCGGCCTCGGCATGGCCATCACCCGCGACAAGCAGAAGGCCTTCGCCAAGGAGCTCATCGCCAAGATCGTCGCCAACCCTGAGGCCCCCGCCGACGTCAAGGCCCTCCTCCAGGAGGCTTCCGACGCCGCCGACGCCCAGAAGACCGACGAGGACATCAAGGCGCAGCGCGCCCGTGTCGCCAAGATCAAGGAACTCGCCGAGAAGTGCGATTGCCCCACCTGCAAGAAGCTCGCGACCATCGCCGACTTCCTCGTCCGCCGCTCCGTCTGGATCCTCGGCGGCGACGGCTGGGCCTACGACATCGGCTATGGTGGCCTCGACCACGTCCTGGCCACTGGGCGCAACGTCAAGATCCTCGTCTTGGATACCGAGGTCTACTCCAACACCGGTGGTCAGGCCTCCAAGTCCACGCCTATCGGCGCCGTGGCCAAGTTCGCCGCCGCCGGCAAGCCGCAGATGAAGAAGGACCTCGCCGCCATCTCCATGACCTACAAGAACATCTATGTCGCGCAGATCTCGATGGGCATGAACCCCGAGGCCGCCGTCAAGGCGTTCAAGGAAGCCGAGGAGTACGACGGTCCCGCCCTCATCATCGCCTACGCCCACTGCATCGCGCACGGCATCAACCTGGCCACCGGCCTGGAGCACCAGAAGATGGCGGTCGAAACCGGCCACTTCCCGTTGTTCCGCTACAACCCGGACCTCGCCAAGCAGGGCAAGAACCCGCTCACCCTCGACTCCAAGGCGCCCACGAAGAAGTTCTCCGAGGCTCAGGCCCCCACCGAGAACCGCTTCAAGCAGCTCGCCAAGATGGACCCCGAAGAGGCCAAGCTCCTCTTCGCCGAGGCCGACGCGTTCTACTCCCGCAAGTACGAGTACCTCCAGGCCCTCGCCGCCCTCAACGTCTACTAAGACGTCCCGGCGCGACAAGCCCAAAAAGCCCCGGCCCCGCCGGGGCTTTTTTATACCCTGCGGCATCGCAGCAATCCTGTCCGGGGAAATCCTGCAGGTCTTTTCCCCGCGAAGACGCGAGTGCGCGCGAAGTCAGATGGGCTAACGCCGATCACGCTGCGGGCTAAACGCCCGCTGATCGCTCCCTCCCGCCCATCGGCTTCGCGCCTTGCCGTCTCCACCCGTCGCCCCACAGGGGCGCTCCTGAATCTCCTGAATCTCCTGAATCTCCTGACGAGCGACGCTGTAGGACCACTGGACGGTGACCAACGCCGCTCACGCACAGCGGCTTCACCGTCGCGCGCTTGCCGCGCGCTCTCTGTTCTCCGTTTTCCGTTCTCTGTTCTCCGGGGCGCGTCAGCGCCCCTTCCCCCAAAGCATGGCGTGCGAAGCCCGCCATGCCCCCCAGGTCCCCGGGCCGGACGTGCGCCTTGCGCGCACGCACGGCCCGCCCTCTGCGCCGTGCTATCCCCTTTGTGCCCCTTTGTGGTCCTTCGTGTTCTTTGTGATAAAATCCGGCAGACCTTCTCTGTGAGCCTCTGTGTAACCCTCTGTGTGCCTCTGTGCTCTAAAATCCAGCGTGCGGTAGCACGCCCTTAATCTGCTCAAAATCTGTGAGATACCGAAGGTCTTCCTAGCGAAGCGACGGAACATCTGCGGTTCCCCTGCGTCGTGCTAGCCTTGTCATACGCTGTGATTTCCCGAGAAACGACAGAGACGCAAGGGATGGGCACGGTAGTGAGGCCCCCAGGGCCGAACGGTGAAGTGCCCAGGCCCTTGCGTTCCTTTTGTGTCTTCGTGGAGAAACGAAGCGCCCCCCGAATATGCTAGAATACGCCACAAAGGAGTTCATGATGGCTTTGCAGATTCCGCAGATTGTAGACTTGGCGAGCGCCTTTTATGGCTCAGCGGTCCTCTTCGCCGCCCTAGAGTTGGATGCCTTCACGGCCATCCAAGAGACGGCGGATCCGAGCATCGAAGCATTGTCAGCGAAACTGGGTGTGGACACCCGCGGACTGCGCCTGCTCCTGGACGGTGCCGTTGCGGTCGGCCTCTTGGAAAAGCACGAGGGCCGCTACGCCCTGACACCCGCCACGGCCGCAACCCTGGTGCGCGGTGCCCCGCACGATCTGACCAAGGCCATCGCCTACAACTGGGACGTCTATCCCGCATGGGGCCGCTTGACGCAATTGGTCCGCACGGGGCGTCCCGTCGAGGCACCCGCCCTGCACCTAGGGTCGGACGCCGAGCGCACACGGCGTTTCGCGTTGGCCATGCACGGTCGGGCCTTGGGCATCGGCCGCGCCATCGTCCCCCAACTGCACCTTCCAAAAGGCGCGCGCGTCCTTGACCTGGCCGGTGGCCCCGGAACCTACGCCCTGCTCATGGCGCAACAAGCCCCCACCCTCACCTGCGACACGGTGGATCTTCCCGCCATCGCCGAGGTCGCCAAGGAAATCACCGCGCCCTACGCAGACCGAGTCCACTGCCACGCCGGCGACTACCACCGCGACACCTGGGCCCCCGCCGCCTACGATGTCGTCACCCTCTTCGGTTGCCTCCACCAGGAATCCCCGGAAAGTATCGTCGACATCCTGCGCCGCGCCACGGACGCCCTCCGCCCCGGCGGCACGCTCTACGTCCTCGACCTCATGACGGGCCCCGACCACACCACGCCCCCCTTCTCCGCCCTCTTCGCCCTCAACATGGCCCTCACCACCGAGAACGGCTGGGTCTTCTCCGACGAGGAACTGCGCGACTGGATGACCCAGGCCGGCCTCACCGACTTCTCCTGCGCCCCGGTCCCACCGCCTATGCCGCATTGCCTAGCCCGCGCCGAGAAGCCCATTTGACGTAGCGGTCTGAAGTTCGGTATAATTGACGGCGTGACGGCAAGGACTAGTCCGAGCCCTATTTTTGGAGCATCCATGAAAAGCATCGTGAATCAGCTTTGCCAGCTCCAGGACCTCATCCTGGTGCGCGATGAACATCGGGCCACGGGCGACGGCGCCCACCTTGCCCGACTCAATGAATCCATCGATTCCATGATTGAGGCCTTGCCCTCAAACGTCAAATCCTTCTTCCAGCGTCTCTACAACCGCGACCACGTGATGATGGCGCCCGTGCACAATGGCTGTTGCGCCGTCTGCGGCATGCGCTTGCCCATCAGCCAAATCCAGGCCGTGCGCCAGTGCAAGACCCTACAGATGTGCCCCGGCTGCGCGCGCATCCTCTTCGAGGAGCTCGATGCACCCCAGTGGGTCGGCGCCGCCCCCACGCGTGCAGAGCCCCGCAAGAGCGGCATCTCGCGTTTCTCTGCCGAGTCCCTCATGGTGCCGGACCTTGTCGCAGGCTCCGCGGCCGACGCCATCGAGGTCCTTGCCGGCAAGATGGAGTCCGGCGGCTTCATCTCCCACGCCGACAAGCTCATCACCTCGGCACTCGAGCGCGAATCCATCCTCAGCACCGCCATGGAGCACGGCCTGGCCTTCCCGCACGTCCGTGGCGTGGAGGGTGGATCGCTCACCATGTCCTGCGGCGTCAGCAAGGAACCCTTCAAGTGGGACGCCGCCGGTACCCCGGTCAACATCGTCTTCCTCATCACCATCCCGGCCGCCGTCAGTGCCTTCTATATGCGCCTCATCGCCGGCCTCACCGAGGCCTTCCTCAAGGAGCCCAACCGCGAGGCCCTGCTCGCCGCCGAGACCCCGAACGCCCTCTGGAAGGCCCTCACCAAGGCCACCCGCTACACCATCAAGTGACCCATGCCCACCCTGACCACCTCGCTCAACCGTGAGTACGCGGTCCGCTTCCTTGGCGTGGCCGCACTCTTGATAGCCTTCGCCGGCTGGTTCCTCTACGATGGCCTTATCGGCTATCCCAACGAAAACGCCCGCGTGGCCCCCATCGCGGAACGCCTCGCCGCGGAGGAACGCACCGCCGCCGAGTGGATGAATGCCCAGCAGACCGGTGTCGCTCCCCTCGTCGAAGCCTTCCAGCAGGACGGTGTGAAGCCCCCCGCGAAGATTACCGACACCTTCAACTCGTGGATCTCTATCAACGACCCCGAGAAAGACAGCGTCGAGGCCGCGCAGAAGGTCCTCCTCACCCCACCCCACAGTGAGGACAGCATCACCACCCAGTTCATCAGCGCCGCCATCTCCGCCCTCGCCGGCCTGGTGCTGATCTTCCTTGTCCTCCTGCGTTGGAAGACCCGCATCTCCTTGGACGGAGAGGCCCTCACCGTCACCACCTTCGGCCACACCGCCCGCCACGCCCTCGCCGACCTTAAATCCGTCGACGACTCCCAATGGGAAAAACGCGGTATCCTCCGCCTCTCCTTCGCCTCCTGTGTCGTCACCCTCGATGCCTGGCACCACGCCGGCGTCCGCCCCCTTGCCGAACGTCTCCTCCCCAAAAAGCCCGACCAAGCCTGACGAGCGATTTTCCACGAAGACACGAGGGGCGCGGATGCGCCCCTCGTCCCCTTTGTAATTTCTACTCATTCTGGCAGTCCTGGCGGCGGTAGCCGACCCCAAATCTGCCTAAATCTGCGACATCTGCGGTTCCTACACTGGCCGTCTTACCACCGCCTGTACGGCTCCAAGAAACGACAGAAACGCGAGGGATGGGCACGGTAATGAGGCGCAACGCGCCGAACGGTGAAGAGCCTAGGCCCTCGCGTTCCTTTGTGTTTTCGTGGAAACCGAAGCGCTCAGAGGCGATGACCACGGAGGGCGTTGAAGCGGGCGGTCACGGGCAGAGGGCCGACGAGCGGACGGGCATAGTCCAGGAAGAGCCCGGTCACATTGTTGCCCTCGGCATTGATGTAGCTGTCCGGGAGCGAGCGCGTGTTGCGCGCCACGGCGGAGAGCGGCGCAATGGCATAGTCGACCTGATAGGTGACACCGGGCAGACGCGTGAGCGTGACCGTACCATTGGCA
Source organism: uncultured Kiritimatiellota bacterium (assembly GCA_944389945.1). GTDB lineage: Bacteria > Verrucomicrobiota > Kiritimatiellia > RFP12 > DVOR01 > Spyradenecus. The sequence continues at coordinate 8,738 of CALXOF010000007.1, forward strand.
TATTTGCCGCCGACGGCCGCGGTAACGGCGTACGATCCGGCCAGACGCGCCTCATTGGCATCGGTCTCGGAGACACACCCCACAAAGCACCGCTGAATGAAGCCAAAGGTATCGGCGCGCACACGAGAGACGTTGAGACGCTGCCGGATGACGGCGGCAAGCTGCTCGCCGAGCGCACCGGAGGTGAGCTGACGGTTGCCGTGGGCGTCGACCTCGGTGGAGAAGGCCTCCGCGATGGGCCGGCCATCCTCGCCGCAGATACCCTCGGAGACCGCGACCACACACCGCCCATAACGCGTCATGCACTCGGAGACATCGGCGACGAAGCGATCGACGGTGAAGGGACGCTCCGGGAAATAGAGCAGGTGCGGACCGTCATCGGGGTCCTGACGGGCAAGCGCCGCGGCAGCGGTGAGGAAGCCCGCGTTGCGCCCCATGATGACGTCAATCTTCACGCCGCCAAGAGCCCGGTTGTCCAGGTCATCGCCGCGCACGGCGCAGGCGACAAAGCGCGCCGCAGAGCCATAGCCCGGGGTGTGGTCGTTGCAAAGCAGATCGTTGTCGATGGTCTTAGGAATGTGGAAGCACCGCAGGTCATAGCCCTGACGCTCGGCCTCCTCCGCGATGATGTTGGCGGTCTCGGCGGAGTCGTTGCCGCCAATATAGAAGAAGTAACGCACGTTGCGCCGCGCGAGCACCTCAAAGATGGCCTTGCAGTCGTCCGGCGTCGGCTTGCGGCGCACGGAGCCCAGCGCGGAGCTGGGCGTCTGCGCCACGCGCAGGAGCACCTCCTCGGGTTCCGCGCGCAGGTCGATGAAGGCCTCGTCCAAAATCCCCTGAATGCCATGGAGGGCCCCATAGATCTCGACAATCTTCGTGGAAGCCTTGGCGGCCAGCACAGCGCCGACCAAGCTCTGATTGATGACCATCGAAGGACCGCCGCTCTGGGCGATAAGCATGTTGCCGGTCATGGGAAAACCTCCAAAAGCAAAGGCCCGCCGGGACACGGCGGGCCCGGTGGACACAGTTAGCGAATGGCCTTGGCGATGCGGGCCATGGCCTCCTCGACCTTGGCGCGGTCGTTGAAGGCGGAGATGCGGATGTAACCCTCGCCGCACTTGCCAAAGCCGGCGCCCGGCGTGGTGACGACCTGCGCCTCGTGCAAGAGACGGTCGAAGAAGGCCCAGGAGTCGCCCTTGACGTTGACCCAAACGTACGGCGAGTTGTCGCCGCCCACGCAGTCAAGCCCGAGGGCCTGGATGCCGGCGCGGATGAGCTTGGCGTTGCCGAGGTAGTAATCGACCTGCTGGGTCGTCTCGCAAACGCCGTCCTGCGAGTAGACCGCCTCGGCGGCGCGCTGCACGGGATAGGAGACGCCGTTGAACTTCGTGGTGTGGCGGCGGTTCCACATCTGGTGGAGCGGCACGGCCGTGCCGTCCTTGGCGTAGGCCACCAGCCCCTGCGGGACGACCGTGAAGGCGCAACGCACACCGGTGAAGCCGGCCTTCTTGGAGAAGGAGCGGAACTCGATGGCGCAGTCACGCGCACCGGGAATCTCGTAGATGGAGTGCGGGATCGCAGGGTCGCGGATAAAGGCCTCATAGGCCGCGTCAAAGAGGATGAGCGCCTTGTTGGCACGGGCGTAGTCGACCCAGGCCTGGAGCTGCTCGCGGGTGGCGACGGCGCCCGTGGGGTTGTTCGGGAAGCAGAGGTAAATCAGGTCGAGCGGCTCACCGGCGGGCGGCGCGGGGACGAACCCATTGGCGGCGGAACCCTCCAGATAGACGAGCCCCTGGTAGCGGCCATCGACGGCGGCGCCCGTGCGCCCGGCCATCACGTTGGTGTCCACATAGACGGGATAGACTGGATCAGGGATACCGATGCGCATCCCCTCGTTGGCGAAGAGCTCCTGGATGTTCGCGCAGTCGCACTTGGAGCCGTCGCTGACGAAGATTTCCGAGGCCTGGATGTCGCACCCGCGGGCCTGATAGTCGTTCTTGGCGATGGCCTCGCGCAGGAAGTCATAGCCCTGCTCCGGGCCGTAGCCGCGGAAGGTCGCCTCGTGCCCGAGTTCATCGACGGCGCGGTGCATGGCCTCCAGGCAGGCCGGCGCGAGCGGGAGCGTCACATCGCCGATGCCCAGGCGGATGACGGCGGCCTGCGGGTTCGCCTCTTGATAGGCGCGCACGCGCTTGGCGATTTCAGAAAAGAGGTAAGAAGCCTGAAGCTTCCCGAAGTTCTCGTTGACAAGAATCATGATCAACTTCCGTGTTTATGTCTGGTTTGCGTGTAAAGGGGGGTCAGAATCCAGCGGCGGTTGAACCAGAACCACTGCTCCGGTTGCTCGCGGATCTTCTCTTCAAAGAGGTCCCACACCTGCTGCGTGATACGCACGGCATCGGCGTCCGCATCGGCCTCCAAGTCCGGGAAGATGGGCTCGCCCAGGTGCAGACGGTGGTGATCCGCGTCCAACCGCTCCATAAAAAAAGGCACAATCGGCACGTTCGCCATGCGCGCGAACTTCGACACGCCCTTGCCCAACTGCACGTCCGGCTTGCCGAAGACCGTCACCGGGACGGCGGGCTTGTTGTGGCGGACGTCCGGCAGGATGGCGAAGGCGCCCCCACCCTTCAGGTGGTGGACGATGCGCACAAAGGCCGACGTGTGCCGCCGGTCCAGCGCCTCAAAGTTCTCCAACCGGTTCCGCTGCATCCACGCTTCGACGTACGGGTTGTTCTGCGCCCGCGCCAACGCCATGAGCGGGATGCCGAAGCGTGAGCACGCCACACCGGCCAGGTCCCAGTTGCCCATGTGCGGCAGGGCGATGACCGCGCCGCCGTATTTGTCGATGATGGCCCGCAACTTTGCCCGGGCCTTGTCCGTCCCTTCCAGGTGCGTTTGCAGATAGTCCAAGTCCATCCGCCCCGCATGGAAGAGCTCCACGAAGTTCATCATCAGGTTCCACACGGACCGCCGCGCGATGAAGCGGATACGGCCGATGGGCGTCTCCTGCCCAAAGACCTCCCGCACGCGGCTGACCGTCTCTGACTTCAACGGCCAGAAGAGCCCGAAAACAACGTAAAGCACACCCCGTAACGCGCCCCCCACCCAACGGATGGGGAACGCGGTCACGAGCGCTTGGACACTGCGGAGGGTGGCATATTCCACCCAATTGCGGAAAGGCGTTCGGGACTTCATGCGCCTCACTTAACGCCGACCGTCGAGGCGATCATCTCCATCACGTCCTTACGTGTGGCGGTCGCCAGATCCGCGGCTTCCTGCAACGTCTCGATACGGGCGCGCACCGCCAGCAACGTCTTGCGGTACTCCGCCAACTGTTCCGTCAGCTCCGCGACCTTCTCGCCGGCGGTCTGCGCCGCGGCCTCGGCCTTCACGAGCATCCGGCGCGTCTGCAACAGCTGCTGCAACATCTCACCGGGGTCGGAGTCCAGATCGTCCAAGTGCATGCTGTCCGGAATCGGCACCTGAATGATGGCACCGCAGACCGAGCACGGCACCTGCAGGCCCGCCGCCCGGTAATCCACCGCTAGCTGATGCCCGCACTCCGGGCAATCAAAGACAATGTCGGTGGGCATGATCTCGGCATCGTCCTCTTCCGGCACATCCACGCCGGAAGCGGTGGGCTCGATGTTCGGGTTCTCGTCGTCGTTGAGTTCCATGAGACCTCCTTGGCTATGCTTACAGTCTACCAAAGCCCACCCCCTTCACGCAAGCCCCGTTGGAAGTTTTCCACGAAAACACAAAAGGAACGCAAGGGCCTGGGCACTTCAGCGTTCGGTCCTATGGGCCTCTCTACCATGCCCATCCCTTGCGTTTCTCTCGTTTTCATGAAAAGTTCCCTCTGCCAACGCTCTAAGACGACTAGGACCTATAGGACGACTAGGACAGGACGCTGCCCTCCAAACCAAAGCGTGGCGTGCGAAGCCCGCCATGCCCTTACAGGCCCCTGGGCCGGACGTGCGCCTTACGCGCACGCACGGTTCGCCCCAGCGTCGTGCTCTCTGTAAGCCTCTGTGTATTCCTCTGTGGCACTCTGTGATCTAAAAACATTCTGGCAGTCCTGCCGGCGGTAGCCGGCCCCTAATCTGCTCCAATCTGCGTAATCGGCGGTTTCCCTATTCTGGCAGTCTTAGTGGAAGTTTGGAAGTTTAGAGGCTTGGAGGCTTGGTTTTCACAGCGGTCTCGTCCGTCGTGCGCTTGCCGCGCGTTCCGTTCTCTGTTCTCCGGGGCGGCGAAGCCGCCCTTAATGCACTGCCAGCAGGTCACGGTACTTCGGGAGCGGCCAGCGCGCGTCATCCACGCGCGTCTCCAGACCATCGACCACCGTGCGCAGGTCCGCCATCGCGGATTGGATAGCCCGCGAGTCCGTCCCCGCAAGCGTGGTCTCCAGCGTGGCGCAACGCTCATGGAGCGCCTCCAGACCGGCCCCGAGCGCCTCAGCCGTCTCGCGCATGCACCGCGAACCCGCGGTCAGGCCCACGCGCTCCATCGTGCTCAGCGCCTGCGCCAGGCCCGCGACCTCATGCGCCACCACGGGCACAATCATCCCGCGCGCGATTTCCAGCGCCACCTTGCCTTCCAGGCGCACCTTCCGCTCGAAGTCCGCCACAAAGACGTCATGCCGCGAGTGCATCTCCGTCGGCATCAACACGCCCTGCGACTCAAAGAGCGCCAAGTTCTGCTCCGCGATCTGCGGCTCCAGCGCCTCCGGCACCGTCCGCAGGTTCGGCAACCCGCGCCGCGCGGCCTCGCGCACCCACTCCTCGGAATAGCCGTCGCCGTTGAAGATCACCCGCTTGTGGTCCTTCAGAACCGCCCGCAGGACTTTCCCCAGCCCCTCATGGAAACGCCGCTTCGGCACCTTCCCGATGGCCTCCGCCAACACCTCCATGCTCTCGGCCACGATGGTGTTCAGCACCATGCACACGCCCGAGCAGTTCTGGCTCGCGCCCGGCGCACGGAACTCAAACTTGTTCCCCGTGAAGGCGAAGGGCGACGTCCGGTTCCGGTCCGTCGCGTCCCGCGGCAAGGGCGGCAACGTGTCCACCCCGATGCGCAGCTTCCGCGCCTTCCCGTCACCCGCCGTCGAGACCGTCCCCTCCTCGATGCGCTGCAACACCTTCGCCAGGTCATCCCCCACGAAGATGGAGATGATCGCCGGCGGCGCCTCCAACGCGCCCAAACGGCTCTCGTTGCCGAGCGTCGCCGTTGTCGCCCGCAAGATGTCCGCATGCAGGTCGATCGCCCGGATCACACTCGCCAGAACCGCCAAGAAGATGGCGTTCTCCTGCGGGTTTCCGCCCGGCTCCAACAGGTTCTTCCCATTGTAAGCCACCGACCAATTGTTGTGCTTGCCCGAACCGTTCACCCCCGCGTACGGCTTCTCATGCAGCAGGCAGACGAACCCATGGCGCTCCGCCACATTCCGCAGCGTCTCCATGATCAGCATGTTGTGGTCCACCGCCAGGTTCAGCTCCTCAAACATCGGCGCCATCTCAAACTGCGCCGGCGCCGTCTCATTGTGACGCGTCTTCGCCGGGATGCCCAGCCGCCACAACTCCCGCTCCACGTCCTCCATGAAGGCCAGCACCCGCGGCTTGATTGACCCGAAATAATGGTCCTCCAACTGCTGCGTACGCGCCGGCGACGCCCCAAAGAGCGTCCTGCCGCACTGCACCAGATCCGGCCGCCGCAACCACAGCGCACGGTCCACCAGGAAATACTCCTGCTCCGCCCCCAGCGTCACCGTCACATGCCCATCCGGTTCCCCGAAGCACGCCATCAGCTTCCGCACCGCCCGGTCCAACGCCTGCATCGACCGCAACAGCGGCGTCTTCTTGTCCAGCACCTCACCCGTGTACGAACAAAAGACCGTCGGGATGCATAGCGTCGCCCCATTGCTATGACGCTTGATAAAAATCGGGCTCGTCACGTCCCACGCCGTGTAACCCCGCGCCTCAAAGGTCCGCCGCAGACCGCCCGAGGGGAAACTCGAAGCGTCCGGCTCACCCATGATCAGATTCTTGCCCGAGAAACGCGCCAGCGTCTCCGCCATTCCCGCCGGCTCAAAGAAAGCATCATGCTTCTCCGCCGTGCTCCCCGTCAACGGCTGGAACCAGTGCGTGAAATGCGTCGCCCCACGATCCATGCCCCACTGCTTCAGCGCGTGCGCCACCTCATTCGCGATTGACGGGTCCAACGGCGTATGGTCGCGCATCGTATGCAGCAACGCCTCCGCCGTGTCCTTCGCCAAATATTCCCGCATCGCCCGCTCGTTGAACACATCCGAGCCATACGCGATATCCGTCCGCTCAATCGCCATGTCACGCTCCATAAAGGTAGGTCATAGGTTGTTAAAAGCTTATTATACCACAAATCTCCCCCACCCCGCCCAAGGGGCGCGCTCGCGCGCCCCGGAGCGTGTAGCGGCGAAGCCGCAAACCTTCCACGGCCACGGGAAAATAGACCCGCAAAGACGCAACTGTGGGCGCGAACCGCCTCGGGCTCCATCGAACGCTCTGCGGCTTCGCCGCTGACCGCGCCCGCCGCCTTCCGTTTCGCGCCTTATCGTTTTCCAAAGAACTAATCCGTCGCCCCGCAGGGGCGTTCCGTTCTCTGTTCTCCGTTCTCCGGGGCGCAGTAGCGCCCCTTCGGCCCAGACCCTTACGTTCCTTTGCATCTTCGTGGAAAACCACTCCGGTGCAATCACCTAAAACAAATCCTATATTCAGTTGTCAAAGATCATCGGCGGTACGAATGCTTGGCACTCACACCACGCACCCTTGCCAAAGACCTGTCATTTGCCTTCCCTAAATCAATAACAATCCCCTTGTCCAACGCAAGATACACCATTCTCCAGACCTGTCATTTGGTCCCGGTGAACCACTAGGAACGCAAGGGTTGGAGATTGGGTAAGAGGCGCAACACGCCGAACGGCGAAGTGCCTAGGCCCTTGCGTTCCCTCGTATCTTCGTGGAAAACAGAGTAGCACCGCCGCCCTCAGTCTTGATTGACGCAGTCCTGCAGTTCCTCATAGTTGGCCACTAGGTGATAACGCACAGAATCGTCCGGGGCCAAGGCTCGCACCCACGCTTCCGCGCACGTTTTGCGCAACTTCGCCTTATCAGGCAGTTCCCACCCATCCGAAGAGCCCTTGGTCTCTGCGAGAATGCAAACGTGGCGCACGCTTCCCTTCTTGAAGGCCACCGCCCAGTCCGGATTGTAGGTTTCCCCATTCGGAAGTGGGATTGTATATTCCGACGGCAACTTAACAAAGGCCTCCACCTCCTCGGCGCCGTCCGTGTCCTTGGCGAACCGCTGCTCGACCTTCGAGTCGGAGTCCAGCCACGGGTAGAGGTGATGGCGCAGGCGCGCCTCCTCGTCGCAACGCTCCGAAGGCAGGGACGGCGCCTCCTCCATGAAGAAGTCGTCCCCATACCGCTCGTCCGTCGGATGATAGGCGATGGCCTCCAGCGCCTGCCGGAGCTTCTCGGTGTTGATGATGCGGGCGACCTCCGCGATGAAGACCTCCGGGTTCACCGCGTAGAGGGCACGCACCGCCGGCTCCAAGCGCCGCAGGATGGCCACGAGGGTGCGGCGCGTCAAGCCCGTCCGCTTCGGGTCGGCCAGCTCGCCCACCAGGTCATACGCCACCTTGCCGCCGCCGAGCGCGACGTCTTCCGAGCGCGACCGTTTCTCCCCGAAGGCCTCCCCACCCCGCACAGCCGTGGAGGTGAGGGCGTCCTTCTGGCTCACCCGCTCGATGACGACCTTGGGCTGAGGGACCTTGGGCCCTGTCTCCGTGCTGTTGAGCGCCGCGACGCAGGACTCGATGAGGCGCGGCGTGTCGATGCTGACCCTGCACACCGTCTTCTGCCGCAACTTCTGCCACAGCTCCTGGAACCCGGGCTTGCGCAGGTTCTCCTGGTTGACCTCCAGCCGCTTGCGGGCGCGGGCGTTCTCGACCTTGATCTCGCGCCCGGCGGCCAACGTGTCCAGGATGGCCAACACCGCCTCGCGCACATCCTCCAGCTCGCGTGGGAAGCCCTCCGCCAACGTCCCTGCCGCGCGGTCTTTGCGGAAGGCCTCGTTCAACGCCTCCTCGTTGTCTAGGTAGTCGTTGTTGAAGAGCCAGTTGTGGACCTTCCTGGACTGCGTGCCGTCGATGGTCTGCGTAAGCCCGTTGGGCGTCTTCAGCGCGCGCCCCTTCAGGAAGTCCGGCTTGATGGCCCACGAGCGGCTCTTGATGGCCTCGGCGAACTCCTTCTGCAAAGCGGCGATGAAATCCTGGCAGGCATCCCGCGCCACCACGGTCAGGCGGTTGACGTCGTGCGTGTCGCCGGTCGCCCAGCGCGACCCGTCCTGCGTCACGCACAGGCGCAGGCCACGCCCCACTTTCTGCCGCAGTCGATCCCGGATTTTCTTTTCCTGCTCCGTCTCCGCCTTCGCAAGGGGTCGGAAGAAACAGATGACAAAGACGTTCGGGTTGTCCCACCCCTCTTGGAGCGCCGAGTGCGAGAAGATGAAGCGCACACGCGCACGGGCCGTGTCCTTCAGCGACAGCAGGCTCTCCTTGTCCCGCAGGATGAGGTCGTAGTCCTCCCCGCCGGACTTCTCGACCTCCCTCTCCGAGCGGTCGACGGCGCGTTTGCTCTTCTTGTCCTGGCTGAAGTAGCCTGCGTGCGTCTCCTCCGCCCGGATGCCGCGCAGGTAGGCCTTGTGCGCCGCCGGCCACGCCAGGTCTTGGAGGACGCGGTCCACCTCTTCCCGATAGACCCGCTCGAAAAGTTGCGCCAGCTGCCCTCGGTCGTCCGCCTGCCCATAGACGCGATAGTCCGCCACATGCTCGATGAAGAAGAGCGAGAGCGTCTTGATGCCCTTGGCCAGGTTGGCGGCCTCCTTCAGCAGGTGCACCCTGACGGTCTCGCGCACCTGGATTTCCCGAAGCACGTCGGCCTCCACGGCGCCCACCGCCTCGCCGGCCCGGAACGTCAGGCCGTTGGCGAAACGCACCCATCCGCCCTCGTCGTCCTTGGCCACCTCTTGCACCACGTAACCCTGCGCGTATTCCGGCAACTTGCTTGAGAGATCGTGGAGGTTCTCTTCCCGCCCCACCAGCCGTGTCACGCGGCGGATGTCTCCGCCCGCCGTGCGCTGCTCGAACTCCAGCCGCGCCTTGGGCACGCCCGTCGCCTGCGGCTCCACCCCCGCCAGATAGAGATAGCCGGCCTGCCCCGAGAGGTTGCGCACGCGCAGCCCCGTCACCTCGATCTTCTTCACCAGCTTCCGGTTGTACGCGTCCAACGCGTCCAGCCGGTAGACCAGATCGTGCCGCGTCTTGTGCGTGGCCGAATAGCGCGACACGAAGAGCGGCTCAAACTCCTTCAGCGCCTCCGTCGTCGCCTTGCCCTCCATCTTCTGCGGCTCGTCGAGGATGAGGATGGGGTGGCACGCCGCGAGCAACTCCAGGGGCGAGTTGGATTCTGCCTCGTCCTGCCGCAGGCGGATGCGCCGGTTGGCCTCGCCCCGCGCGTTGAAGGCCTGGATGTTGATGACCAGGATGTTCAGCCCCGGCGAGTTCGCGAAGTCGGAGAGGCGCCCCGGCTGCTTGGAGTCGTAGACCGCCACCCGCGCCCGCACGCCGTACTTTCCGAAGAAGTGCCCCGCCGTCGCCTCGAGCGACGCCTTCACGCCCTCGCGGATGGCCACCGTCGGCACCACGACGACGAACTTCCCCCACCCATACCGCTTGTGCAACTCAAAGGCCGTCTGCGTGTAGACATAGGTCTTCCCCGTCCCCGTCTCCATCTCCACGTCCAGGTTCACGGGCCACTTTTCCCCCGCGCCCCGCCACAGCTTCGCGGACTGCGGCAGCCCCAGCCGCGCCTGGCGCGCCCGCAGGTTCGCCCGCAGCGCCTCCTCGCCCAACGCCAACGGCGCGTTCGCGAAGACGGGCATCCCCCAATCGTCGCGCCGCACCGCCTCCTGCCGCGGCTGCCCCTCGAAGACGGCGCACACCGCCGTCGTCGCGTCCCACTGGTAGGGCAGACGGTCGAACTTCAGTTCCAGTCGGTTGGCCATCGCGTTCCTCCTCACAGCACCCAGAGCGTCGCCTTGCACCCGGCCTGGCGGAGCCCCGCCTCCACGTTCAGCTTCACGCTGTCGTCCGCGAACCCGGCCTCACGGAAGGCCACGTAGCTCGGCGAGACGGCCTGCCCCACGATCCACCGCGTCACGGCCTCGGCCTTCGCCGCCGTCAGCTGCCCCTCCCCGGCCAGGCACGCCACCACGAAGCCGTCGGCCACCGACCACACGGTCAGCCCGGCCATCACCTCCCGCTCGATCCGCTCGACCAAGAGCGGCTCCGTCACCCGCAAAAGCGCCTGAAAGAGAAGATCCTCCTCCGTCCGCCCTTCCTTGATGGTCTCTTCCTGCAGGGCGGCCTCCCAATTCGTGAGTGCGTCATCGGGCGTCTGCGCGACCTCTGCCTCGTTCTTCTCGTCCACCCGCAACACGCGGAAACCCACATCCAACTTCCCGCGCAGTTCCGGGTACTCCTCAAGAATCTTCTCCCCGGCCCGTCGGATACGTTCCTCACCGATGTCACAGATGTTCTGGAACCCAGCATCCATCGCCGCGCTCCCTAGTTCCGCCGCCTCTGGTAACTGTACCATAATGAACTTCCGCGTTCCGCCATCCTCCGCATTCAATGCCATCACCACGTGCGCCGTCGTCGCACTACCAGAGAAGAAGTCCAGAACCAGGTCACTTTCTTGTTTCTCGCCTGTACTTTCTCTTGGCAACAAATTCCCCATCGCCATCAAACGTTTGATAAGCGATGTTGATTTAGGAAACGAAAAGGGAGAACGACCAAAAAGTTTCTTCAACTCCTCGGTTCCATTCCCGATATCATCAATCCACGTTGTATATTTTTGCGTTTTTTGTTCCCCCTCCAAAGGTTCGAAAATCTTTTCGTACGGGATCCATTCTCCAAGTTCATTCTTCGTGAATTCAACACGGCCATCCTCGATGGCCGCGAAAAGGTTGCTGGCGCTCCAGCGCCAGCAACCTTCGGTCTTACGAACGAAGGTTGCTGGTTGTATACCGCCTTTGCCGACACGCTCGTAAATCATTGGATAAACATCCGTTCCATCTGGTGCTTTAATAGGATAGAAGAGATTAGGGCGATCTGTTCTAAGACTATTAGACCCCCACTTCCGTAATAGTTGCGTCTTATAGCGACGCTTCTTTACCTCATCATATTTCGGGTAAACATCTCCTTCGCGTATCCGTTCACCTGCTTGAAACTCATATGACCTCGAATAACATAGAATGTATTCATGAAGAGCAGCAAAATGCGTACTATCCTCGCGCCCACTTCGAGCTTTCCAGTTGATTTGAGCGACAAAGTTTCCTGCGCCGAAGACTTCGTCGCAAAGGCGCTTGAGGTTGGCCTGCTCGTTGTCGTCGATGGAGATGAAGATGACGCCGTCGTCGGTGAGGAGGTCGCGGGCGAGGAGGAGGCGGGGGTACATCATGGTGAGCCAATCGGAGTGGTAACGGCCATTGGTCTCATCATTCTTTTGGAAGGGGTCCTTGTCCTCGGTCTGGCGGCCCTCGTCGTCGATCAGGCCGGCCTTGGCCATCTCCTCGCGGACGGAGCGGACGTACTTGTCGTGGTAGATGAAGTCGTGGCCGGTGTTGTAGGGCGGGTCGATGTAGATGAGCTTGACCTTGCCGGAATAGGCGGTGCGCAAGAGCTTGAGGGCTTCGAGGTTGTCGCCCTCAATGTAAAGATTCTGCGTCGTGTCGAAGTCCTTGGAGCGTTCGCGGACGGGGCGGAGGGTGGAGGCCGTGGATGCGTTGGCGGCATAGCGCGCGGCGCGCTTGCCGGGCCACTCCAGACGGTAGCGCTCGTTGGGGCCCTCGACGACCTTCTCGGGGGAGAGGGCGCGGCGGAGCAGGTCGAAGTCCACGGTCAGGCCGTCCTGCCCCTCGGTCACGCACTCGGGGAAGAGGGCGCGCAGTTTCGCCATCTGCTCCTGCGCCAAATCAGCCGTCGTCTCGGGAAGGTTCTCAAAGCCCATGGTATCCATCCTTTCACGCTTCCAACTTGCTCTTCAGGGTCTGCCTCTCGTCCGCCAGTTCCTTCAGCCGCCGGTAGATTTCCATCCGCTCGGCGTCCGTCCGTGCCCGGTCGCGCTGTTTGTTCAGGTTGGCGATCTCTTGGTCGATCTCCTCGATCCGTTCCTCGATTTTGAGGTAATCGAAGGCCGCGTTGGCCCAGGCCGACGCCGTCGTGGCCTCCTGCGCCGCGTTCGACCAAAAGGCCGGGAGGGAAGAGATGATGCCGTAGTGCGAGGTGATGGCGCCAACGGCCACATCGCCCCCCGGCACAATCATCGCCGGGCGGATGTCGATGCAGTAGTCCATCAGGTGCACGAAGGCGACCGCCACGGGGTTCAACGTCAAGGCCTTGCCCAGCCACTCCGCCACGCGCCGGATCTGCGCCGTGTCCTTCAGCGAGTCCGCCCACGCCACCTCCACCACGTCCACCCCGCGCACCTTCCCCTCGGGGGCGAAGTGTTCGTCCACCGTCGCATCCAATCGCGTCAGACAGGTCACGCCCTTGATGGCAAACCAATCTTTCTCGGGGAGCGCCGCCCCACCCCGCCGTTCCACCGCCTCGGCCAACGCCTTCTTCGTCAGCCGCACCTCCGCCGACTGAGGATCCACAATCCCCAGCCACGCGATCAATCCCGTCAGGTTCTCATCCTCGTCCATATCTTACGCTCCAAACAAGGCACCCCAAATCCTACGAAACAGCCCTTTTCGAGTAGGAGGGAACAATTTCTCATAATGGACCTCTTCCCTATGACCCATGCGCACTCCAACAGAAAGTGCAGTATTCCCATACGACTTCTCTTCGGGAGTTGACCTCCTGTAAAGCGTCGTTGAGGCTGTAGCCATATGGTACTTCACTTCAACTCCCCCCGTCCCCCACAATGGACGCCCACCTCGTGACGCCCAACGAAGCAAATCGATTGTGTCAGCACTCACCTCCTTACGGTTCTGAACGACAAACGCTTCAACTGTCTTATAATTCGCCGACGTTCTGAGCTCCCCCTGAATCCTATCAATGACCTGCTGGAGGTTCCGCCTACGTCGATTGATGGCAAACGTATCACGCCTACATGCCTTGCAGGCTCGTACAAAATCTGCTTTATTCGCCCAAGACTCCTCTAATTCCCAAGAGCGGGCCTCTTTCAATAATTCACCTTGCAGCGTGACGGGGCCACTTTGCGGCAACGCCTCATACTCCTGCCTGAACTTGCTCTCCCACGGCAAAACATTCTCATAAGGCAGATAGTCAACGCCCTCAATCTCGATGGGACGCCACCGCCCACTTTGCTGACATTTACGGATAAGGTCCATATACGACACAGGATCCCATACGGACAACCCACGTGAGTTGTCTAATGAGTCGTACAAATCTCCGAACCAAGATGAGGTCATGTCTATTCTCCCACTTCAGTGATTGTTTCCTCCGGGAGGATGAGGGCGAAGGTGAGAAGGGTGAGGGCGGCGCGGTCGTCAGTGAGGCCGGTGTGGAAGTCAAAGGGTTCGTCGCCGAGGAGGAGTTTGGCACGGTTGGTCTCGCGAGTGACGCCAAGCTGGCGGAGGGCTCCTTCAAGGGCGGGGGTGAAGGCCTTGGGGTCGAGGTCTCCAAGACGGGTGGCGAGGACGGTGTCGGCCTTGGCCCGGTCGCGGCAGAGGGCGCGGAAGAGGGCGAGGGTCTCTTCGGGGGAGAGTGGTTGCAACGCGCCGAGAGGCTTACCATCCTTGTCCGCCGCAAGTAAGAAGCAGTCACGGAAAGGATTGACCTTGATTTCTTCCTCAGAGAGGCCGGCGCGACGCAACAGGAAGAGGACGCCGCCGCGCGTGGGCACGGGAAGCCCGCTCTTGGCGAAGGTCTCGGTGAGGGCGGCGGGGGTGACGGCGCAAAGGCCGAGGGGCGCCTCGGCGCACCGCTTTTCCCGAGCCTTGTCGGCCCGAAGCCACGCATCGAGTTCGGCAAGGTAATCGTCGAATTCGCCTTGGTTGCCGGTGAAGAAGGCATCCATGTCGAAATGACTGTGCTGAATGGCTTGGAGTTGGCGCTCGCGGTAATCCAAATCTTGTTTGACCTCGTTGCCGAGGGCGGCGCCGTCAGGCGCGACAATGGCACCAAAGGCGATTTTGGTGCGCACCATGCGCTCCAGACCAATATATTGGTTGAGGTCCTTGCACGGCCAAAAGAGGACATTACGAATAAACTTATTGCGAGAGCCGATACGGTCGATACGACCGATGCGCTGCGCGAGCCTCAAGGGATTCCAATGGATATCGTAGTGGACGACCAAATCGCAGTCTTGGAGGTTCTGCCCCTCGGAGAGGCAATCGGTGGCAACGACCCAGTCGATCTCGGGCTCCTTTTCGCGGCGCGGTTCACCGGTCTCCGGATCTTTGGGGCACTGGGCATAAGGGGCGAAACGGCGGAGGATTCTGCCCATCTCTTCCGCCTTGGCTCGCCCGCCATGCCAGACGATGCCCTTGGAGCCGGAGACGCAGGCAATGTGCCGTTCGGGATGGCGTTCTGCGAGGGCTTTGGCAACGTATTCAACGGTATCGGCGAAGGCGGAGAAGATAAGCGTTTTCTCGTTGCCGGGATTGAGCGGATGATCCACCTTTTCCTGCAACACGTGCTCCAGTTCCGCCAACTTGGCGTCACGTGCGGGCCCAACAGACTCGACATCATCCAGAATGCCTTTAAGGACACCTAGGTCTTGCTTCAGGTAACGTTTGAGGGCGGCGACATCGAAGTATTGCTTGGCTGGAAGGACAACCTCTCGCGACAATCCCTCGGCCAGAGCCTCATCATCCTCATCAAGGGTATCCGGATCAATGCCGAGCGCGGCGGCCTTGGCCTGGCGTTTGGCCTCGACCTCGCCGAGCAAGGCCTTGGCGGTGACCCATGGCAGGCGAACCGTTCCCTTGGCAAGCGCCTCAATCTGGGCCTGCGTGCGGGCCAGAACGGCGTCACGGACCGTCCGGCGGAAGGAGTCTACGGAGCTCTCCAGACGCTTGAGCGCGTTGATACGCATCAAGGCGGTGAGAGACTTCTGGCGGTTCTTGTCGAGGAGTTGCTTACCCTCCTCCTCCTCGTGCCACCGGATGCCGGCGCGCAGGCAGTGGGTCGGGTTGTAGGCCACCAAGGTGAGGTCGTTGAGACGGTCGCTAAGGGTGGTGACGTCGACCCGCGCGGATTGGGTGTCGATTTCAGGATAACAGGAGAGGGACTTACACTTCGGGAAGACGCCGATTTCGGTCTCCGCGTCATCGTAGAACTTCGAAATACCGCTCCGACTGCGGGCAATGGTGTAACGCTCAAGCAGACGGAAGTAAGTCGACGGCAGGACATTGGCCAACGTGGCGGCAGAAAGCGCCTCGGGGTCATCCGCATGTTCCCTGCTCCATCGCGTGGCGATATGTTGGGCGGCTTGGACAACGGCGACGACCTCGCGCAGGAAGGGGCCGCTCGGCGGTTCATCCCCGCGATAGACCAGCCCCAACTGGTGGGTAAGGTCGGCCAAGCGGTTGCTGACGGGCGTGGCCGAAAGCATGAGGAGCTTGGTCTTCGGATGTGCCTTCAGATAATCGAGAAGAAACTGATAGCGCTTGCCGCCGCGGTTGCGGAAGTTGTGGCTCTCGTCGATGACGATGAGACCGAAGTCTTTCCTAAAGAACTCCTCGCGCGGCACCCGCATCCCGCGGCCGGGGTCGACCTGGTCAAGCGAGAGGTCAGTGTGATTGAGCAAGGCGTAGAAGAAGTCTGAACGCCCATTCAGCGTTGGAAGTGGGTTATAGTCGTCATCCTGCAAAAAGCGTGCCCAATTCGTACGGAGCTTCTTGGGGCAGAACACCAAAACGCGTTGGCTCATGCGCTCATAGGCCTTGATGACGGCAAGCGCGGTATAGGTCTTGCCAAGGCCAACGCTGTCGGCGAGGATACAACCACCATCTTTTTTGAGCTTGCGAAGGGCTGCGATGGCACCATGGCGCTGGAAGGCATAGAGAGCCTTCCAGATAGGGGTCTCTTCAAGACTCCGGTCATTGTCGATAGCTCCGCGCCATTCATCGAGACGGTCGTGAAAGAGGTGCCAGAGGGAAAGGAAGTAAATGAAGCGCGGGGCGTTGGGCGCATAGAGCGTAGCCAAAGTTTTGCGTAGCTCGCCCTTGACATCCTGGCCTTGCTCCCAAAGACGCTCGTAGACTGCGGCAAGAGCGGCGCCGGAAGACGCATCGGGCGCGAAAAGTCCGGCCTGGGGCATCGCGTACGCGGGAGCGAGACACTCGCGCGTGAGCTCGGCATTGCCCACCAAGAGCACGCCATCGACGGCGGCCATCCATGGCAGTGCAGTGTCACACGCAACGGTACGGACCTCAATGGCGTCAGAAGCCAGCCAACGATGCAAGCGCCGAGCGTCCACACCCTGCGTCAGCTGATTGTCGAGGATAAGTTCGGCGGGGGTGGTGGCAAGCAGTCGGTAGCGCGGGGCCTCAGCGGCGTCGCGCAACACCGGCCCCACCGGCAAAAGAATACGCAAACGGGCGGGACGCATGAACCGATCGCGCAGAATCGCCAGGCCGCCGAGGGTGAGGCGGGGGACAAGAAAAGAGGCGTCTGGAAGGAGATTCTCGGCTGTGGCGGAGGTCAGCCAAGCGGCGAAGGTGCGCGGGGGTGCGCCATCAATCCAAGGATGTTTACCCCCCCCCCGTAATCAGATTCTGCAAATGACCATCACTCATGGAACGTCGCTGCTTCCTTTGTGTGCACCTGTGCCGACCATCGGGGCGGCGTATCTCACCCGCGCCCAGACTCACAATACTATTAGTATACCCTTTCCAAGGCCCTTCCGTCAAATTTTCTGAAAATCACGGCAACGAAAGAATGCCCCGGCGGGAGAGTTTTCGGAGGGGATTGAGGGGGCTTTTGGGAGGGGGCGTAAAGGGGCTTTTTGAGACCCTATAGTGGTCCGAGGTCAACCACTATAGGGGTCGGGGGCGAGACCCTATAGTGGTCCGACCTGAGACCCTATAGTGGTCCGCGAAGGGCCCTTAAGGTGGGTGTTGAGGAGAGGGGGTGAGGGCAACAAAAAAAGGCGCCGCCTGGGGAGAGGCGGCGCCTTGCGTTTGAGTGGGGCGCGTTGGGGACGCGCGGGGGAAGACTCAGCGAATCTTGAGGGTGAGTTCGCTGAGGGTGGCCCAGATGTGGCCCTTGATGGCGGGGGCCTTGGCGGTGAGGCGGAGGTAACGGGCCTCGGTGGGGGCGAAGTCGATGTCGCGCCACTTGCGGTTGTTAGCCTTCCAGCCGGTGTCGCCGTCGAAGACGGTCGTCCAGGTCTTGCCATCCTTGCTGAGCTCGATGGAGCACTTGCCGATGAGGCCGTTGAGCTCGTCGGTGCGCGGCAGGAGGCGGACGCCGGCAACGGTCTGGACTTCGCCGAAGTCAAGCTCGAAGCTGTGCGGGTAATCGGGGTGGACGTTGCGCCAGTCGGTGTGCCAGTAGGTCTTGGGGTTGCCGTCGAAGATGTTGGCGACGTTGCCCTCGCCGGGCTCTTCGGAGGAGACGTTCACGACTTTCCAGGCGGTGCGGACGGCCTCCTTGTCGAAGGTCCGGAAAAGGGGCGGGGTGGGAATCTGGCCGTCGTCCGGGATGACGGTGACGGCGACGGTGCCGCTCTCCAGCGCGAAGGGCTTGTCGTAGACGAAGGGCGCCTGGCCATTCACGGAGACCTGCACCTTGGCGTCGGGGCGGTCGGGGGTGACGGTGACCTGGTTCTTGCCGTCACGCGTCACGAGGGCAAGGCCTGCGGTGGGACGGAAGGGCTGGGGCTTGAAGGGCTTGGAGCCGAAGCGCAGGGCGAAGCCGAAGGAGAAGGGCTTGTTGTAGACCAGGTGTTCGGCCCAGGGGCGGGGACCGCAGGAGCCGTTGCCGAGACCGGTCTGGGCGTAGTCCAGGTGGAGCCAGGTCTTGTCCGGGGTGGGCAGGAGGGAGGGCAGCGTAGCGTCGAAGAGCGTCACGGCGTCCCACTGGTTCACGGAGAAGGCGAAGGGACGGTTCCACACGGGCGAGAAGAAGCAGAGGGAGTCCTCGCCGTCTTCCAGGAAGATCCAATGGGCGTCCTCGCGGTTGCCGTATTCCTGGGTCTCGGGATAGGGCATGAAGAAGTCCTTGACGGAGCAGGTGAAGTGGTCACGCCAGGTGTGGAACTTGCGGTCGACGTAGTTCTCGAAGGGCCCGAGGGCGTCGTAGTGGACGGTGTCGAGGTCCTTATTGACGGCGAGCTCAAAGCCCAGACGCGGGATGATTTCCTCAGGAGACTGCGGATAGAAGATGCCTTCGCAGGTGACGGTGTTCATGAGGACCGTCCAGACGAGGGTGTACTTGTAGGGGACGTTGCCGCCGTCGGTCTCCATCTCGGCGATGATCTGAACGGCCTCTTGGTCGCCCTCGAGCTTACGCCACTTCATGGAGAGGCAACGGTTGCCCTGCTCCTTGAGGGAGCGCCAGGTGGCGGAGTCCTTGATGTAGCGGTCGTTGTTGATACGGGCGCGGTACATCGTGAAGCGGGGCGGGGCGGCGAGGAGGTCGCGGCCGTTGTAGTGAACCTGGGCGAGGACGCCGTCGCGGAAGAGGAGGTAGGTGCCCTCGACGCCAACGCCGGAGACGCGCAGGGCGCCATCCTCGGTCTGCGTGACGGCGGCCGCGACCTTGGGCAGGGTCTTGGGGTTCTTGAACTTGAGAGGCTCGCGGGTGCCGCCGGGGATGGCGAACCAAGCGACGCAGTCGGTCACGATGGCCTTGGGGTCGACGCCCTTGTCGCCGATGAAGACGGGGTAGTCGAGGTCGCCGTCACGCACGGACTTGACGGCCAAGGTGGTGGTTTCGCCGGGCTTGAGGGCGGGGAGGTCGGCCAGGCGCGTGCCGTTCTTGTCGTAGAGCGCGTAGCCCTCGGCGGTCTTGTGGAAGAACTTGCTGCGGACGGAGAGGGACTGCTTGGACTCATCCCAGGTGAATCCGAAGGGCTGCTGGGCGCGCTTGACGGCCCAGAACTGGCCTTTGGGCTTGTGCTCGGCGGTGATGACGCCGTTGTCGCAGAAGTCGCCGAAGTTGGGACGGTCGCCGAAGAGGCCGCCGAAGGCGAGAGACTTGCCGGTGAAGGGCTCGAGCTTGAAGAGGCCGGTCTTGGGGTCCTTGGTGGCGCGGAGGCCCTGGTCGATGTAGTCCCAGACGAAGCCGCCGATCATGCGGGGATATTCCTCGTAGATCTTGATGTACTCATCGAACATGCCGCAGGCGTTGCCCATGGAGTGAGCGTATTCCACGTGGACGTAAGGGCGGTGGGTGTGGCGCTTAGCGATGTTGCGGAGCTGGTCGTGCGGACGGTACATGGAGGAATCCATGTCGTTGTGCGGGGAGTTCTCGGGGAAGTCGCAGTAGTGCACGAGGCGGGAGGGGTCGTTCTGCTTGAGCCAGTCGCCCTGGTCCTCGAGATTCTTGCCGCCGCCGGTCTCATTGCCGAGGGACCACATGATGATAGAGGCGTGGTTCTTGTCGCGCTGGAACATGTTATGCACGCGGAAGGCGTAGGCGGCGTGCCAGTTCGGCTTGTTGTTCAAGCACTGCGGATGGCCGCGGAGCTGATGGGCCTCGATGTTGGCCTCGTCCATCACGTAGAGGCCAATCTCGTCGCAAATCTCGTACCAACGCGGGTCGTTGGGATAGTGGGCGGTGCGCACGGCGTTGAAGTTGCCCTTCTTCATCCAGAGGGCATCCTTTTGCATCTTCTCCTCGGTCATGTAACGGCCGCGGTCGGGGTCCATCTCGTGACGGTTGACGCCCCAAAGCTTGGTGCTGACGCCATTGACGAGGAGCTCGCCCTGCTTGCCCACCTCGATGCGGCGGAAGCCAAGCTTGAGGGCGCGTGCGTCACCATTGGGGAGGGAGAGGGTGGTGGCGTAAAGGTTCGGGGTCTCGGCAGTCCAGCGGGCCACGTCCTTGACGGTACCGGCGGGCAAGGCCAGCTTAACCTCCTCGCCGGCCTTGAGGGCGGGGACGGGGAGCTTGGCGGAATAGATGTCGCCGATGGTCACGGAGACCTCGGTGGGAACGGAGGGGGTGTCACCCGCGTTGCGCACCCAGACATCGCCGGCGACGGTGCCGGTCACGTAATCGTCGGCCAGGCCGGGACGCACCCAGACGTCGCGAATCTGCAGGGCGGGGGTGGAGAAGAGGGTCACGTCGCGGAAGATGCCGGCCAGACGCCAGAAGTCTTGGTCTTCCAGGTAAGAACCATCGCTCCAACGGTAGACCTCGACAGAGAGGGTGTTCTCGCCGGGCTTGAGGGCCTTGGTGATATCGTACTCGCCGGCGGTGAAGGAGTCTTCGCTGTAGCCGATATAGGTGTCGTTGACCCAGACGTAGTAGGCGGACTCGACGCCATCGAAGCGCAGATAGACCTTACCCTTGTTGAAACCCGCGGGCAGGGTGAAGGAGGTGCGGTAGCTACCCACGGAGGGACGCTCCTTGAAAGAGGTCCAATCTTTGGGCGGCGTGGAGGTCACGCGCGGCGGGTCAATCTTGAAGGGATAGATCTCGTTGGAATAGACCGGCGTGCCGTAGCCGCCCATCTGCCAACTCATCGGCACCGTGATGAGGTCCCACTTCGAGACATCGTAGGAGGTCTTCCAGAAGTCCTGCGGACGCTCGGCGGGGGTGTAAGAGAAGTGGAAGCGCCACTTGCCGTTAAGCGAGAGGACGCTGTTCGGCGCCGTGGGCATCAAAGCCGCGCGCGCAGGCTCGCGGTTCACCTGGAAGATGGCTTCATTCTCCCATTCCGGTGCCGCGAACAGGACGCCCGCGCACAACGCAGGCAACAAGGCAAACAGTTTCCTCATGATGTCGCTCCTTTTCATATGTCGTTACTTTAGCATATTCCCCCAGACTCTGCCACTCTGCTTCCCCTACCCCTTTCCCTGCGTCCATAAGAACGCAGGGGCGGCGCCGTCGGCGCCGCCCCGGAGAACGGAGAACAGAGAACGGAAGGACTGCCAGTATGAGGGAACCGCAGATTCCGCAGATTCTGAGCAGATTAAGGGCCGGCTACCGCCGGCAGGACTGCCAGAATGAGAATGGAAACACAAATCTCGCAGATTGTTGCAGATTTTGGCGTGCTGGCGCACGCATTTTAATTGGATAGTGACTTGTCCGTCGCGCGCGTACCGCGCGTTCCGTTCTCCGTTCCCTGTTCTCCGGGGCGCGCAAGCGCCCCTTGTGTCTTCGTGGGAAACCAGACACTACGCCAATCAGTCCCGGGGGCGTGATTTGGTATAATGGGGCGAACCTTTTGGAGGAACTGATTATGGCTTTGGTCATGATGTTGGCGAATGGCTTCGAGGAAATCGAGGCGCTGGGTACGCTGGATTTGTTGCGGCGGGCGGGCGTGGAGGTCACGACCTGCACGCTGAACACCACGCCGTTGACGCTGGGCGCGCACGGCATCGCGGTGGAGGCGGAACTCTGCTTGACGGAGCTGGACAGCACGCAGTTCGACGGCGTGATTCTGCCGGGCGGAATGGGCGGTTCGCAAGCCTTGGCCGCGACGCAGGGTGTTCTGGAGCTCATCAAGGAGTATGACGCCGCGGGCAAGTTGGTCTGCGCCATCTGCGCGGCGCCGGCACTGGTCCTGACGGCGGCGGGTATTCTGCCCGGACGCCCGGCGACGTGCTACCCCGCTCCGGACTTCACGGCGGCGTTGGGCGCTGAGTACCGCCGCGAGAAGGCGGTCGTCTCGGGGAACCTCATCACAGCGGAGGGGCCCGGGCGGTTCAAGGACTTCGCGCGCGCCATCATCGTCAAGGTGAAGGGCGAAGAGGCCGCCCGGCAGACCTTCGCCGACGCCTTGCTGGAGGATTGACCTTCCCCGTGCCCGGGCTCGTTCAAAGCCTAGGAGCGGCGCAACAACAGCGCCAAACGCAGGAGACAACGCTCTCGCTGCAGGCGCGGCAACGTCTGCGTCTCTTGCCGTTGCCCCTGCCGGAGTTGCGCGCGGAGTTGCGCCGCGAAGCCGAGCAGAACCCCTTTCTGGAATACGCGGACCCGCTCCACAGTGCGGTGTCGCTCGATGGTCTGGCAGAGCGCGAGGCGGAGTCCGCGGACGAGTCCGAGAACCTGGATTACTTCAACGCCTCGCTCGAAGGGTTTGGCGACCAAGCCGACCCCGAGGTCCAAGCCGAGGCCGCGCGCCGTCACGATTGGTTGATTGAGACGCAAACCGAACCGGAGACGCTTTACCGTCATCTGGAGCGGCAGGTGCTCCGGCAAATGGAAGCGGGGCCGCGCCGGGACTTGGTGTTGCTGGTGTGCGACGCGCTCGACGCGGACGGTTATCTGCGCGAGGACACGCACACCCTGCTCGGCGACTGGTGGCAAGCCAATGAGGGCCGTCCGCCGGAGGCCTTCTCCGAGGCCGACGTGGAGGCGGCCATCAAGACCGTGCAGGGGCTTGACCCCGTGGGCGTAGGGGCGCGTTCATTGGCCGAATGCCTGGCGTTGCAGACCCGGGCCGACCCACGACACCTCCCCGACCGCGCGCTCTACCTACGCCTCTGCGACCGACTGGGCAGTCTGCTCACGACCTCCCGCGAGCGGTTGGCACGCGACCTGCGCTGCACGCCGGAGGAATTGACGGAGGCCCTGGCCTATCTGCGCACCCGCAATCCCTTTCCCGGACGCGCCTTCGCACCCAACGAGCCGCTCGAGAGCCCAGAGATTGTGGCTCTGCGGGAGCCCGACGGCCATTGGCGGGCGGTCTGCGACGAACGGCTCTTTCCCCTCTTCCGCGTGGACGAGGCCGCCATCGAGGCCGCCCGGGCGGCGGTGCGGACACGCGATGAGCGTGCCTGCGTCAGTACCCTGGCCGAACAGGCTCGCCTCGCAGCGGACGCCTATCACGAGCGCAACGATACCCTCCGCTTGGTGGCCCAGACGGTCTTCGACCGGCAGACGGCCTTTCTGGACAGCGGCGGCGACCCGGCCACGCTCCGCCCCCTCTTGCAGAAGGAGGTCGCAGAGGCAATCGGTTACGACAAAAGCATCATCTCGCGGGTGGTGCGCGACAAGGCCGTGCGTGTGGCGACCTCGCGCAAGTTGCTCCCGCTGGCAGCCTTCTTCACCCACGCCGTGGCAAGCGAGGGCGCGGAGGCCGTCTCCGACCAACAGGCCAAGGGTGCGCTGAAGGCACTCGTTGCGGCCGAAGACCCCACCCACCCCCTTTCCGACCAAGCCCTCGCCGAGGCGCTCGCCAAGCAGGGCATCCCCATGGCGCGCCGCACCGTGGCGAAATATCGTGAACAACTGGGCATCGCCTCGACGCGCGAGCGGCGGCGGACGCCCCCACAAGGAGTGTGAACATGAAACCCATGCTGTTGATTTGGTTGACCTACCGTGGCGTCTCCGACTTCATTGCCACGCGCGAGCAAGTCGCCCGTTGGGCGGAGCAAGTGCCGGAACTGGACGTCGTCTTCGCCGAGACGCAGGAGGAGTTCATCCGCAATCTCTCCAAGGCCACCTACGCGATGACTTTCACCTTCTCCGAGGCCTGGCTGCCGTTGACCTACCGCATGAAGTGGATGGCCACACCCGCCGCCGGCCGCGAACTCCTCGGCGCGCGCATCCCCGACCGCATCCGCCTGACGCATGGGACCTTTCATGGCGAGCTAATGGCCGAGACCGCGGTGGGCATGCTCCTGGCCGTGCGGCGCGGTCTCCTGCCCGGGACTGGTCTCTGCGGCGCAGACGACGCCTGGCCCATCCATACGCCCGGGCGGCGCGCCATCGCCGGCAGCCGCGCAGTCGTGCTGGGTTACGGCCACATCGGCAAGGCCATCGGCGCGAAGCTCTCCGCCCTCGGCGTCCACGTCGACGGCGTGACCCACGCAAACCTCGCCGACCTCGACACGCTCCTCGCGCAGGCCGACGCCCTCTTCCTGGCCCTCCCCGCCAACCCCGACACCGACAACATCATCGACGCCCGCCGGCTGGCCCTCCTGCCGCGCCACGCCGTCCTCTGCAACCTGGGCCGCGGCAACGCGGTGGACGAGGCGGCCCTCTGCGCCGCGCTCGAGGCCGGTGCCCTTCACGCCGCCTTCCTCGATGTCTTCAAGGAAGAGCCCTACCCCGAGAACGGCCCCCTGCGCCGCGCGCCGCGTTGCTTCCTCCTGCCGCACGCCTCCGCCTTCGCCCCGGACTACCTCGACCGCGCCTTCGCCGAATGGCTGACGACTTACCGCCGTGACTTCGCCCAGTGAGAACGCCCCCCAGGCCTCGCCCCTGCTGAAGAGCCTCGCCATCTGCCTCAACGTCCGCCCCTTCTCCAAGACGTCGCAGATGGTCACCTGGCTCACCCTCGACCACGGGCGCGTCACTACCCCCGTCAAGGGCGCCCAGCGTCCCAAGAGCGCCTTCATCGGCCGCTATGACGTGGGTTACACCTGCGAATTGGTCTTCTACGCCCGCGAACGTAACGGCGTCCACCACATCCGCGAGTGTACGCCCATCCTGCTACGCGAGGGGCTCCGCGCCTCTTGGCGTGCCGCCGAAGCCGCCGCCTACGCCTGCGACCTCACGCTGCGCACGGCCCAGCCCGGCATGGCCAACCCGGGCCTCTTCCGTATTCTCGGCAACCTGCTCGACACGCTCCCCGCCTGTGCCCCGCACGAGGCCACGCTCGCCCTGCTCTGGTTTGAATCGAACCTCCTCCGGTCTGTCGGCCTCGGCCCCGACTTCTCCCCCTGCCCACGGTGTGCCCCCACCCCCCGCGGCCTCTTCTCCGTGGAGGAGGGTCGCTTTGTCTGCGAGCACCGTCCTTCCCGGTTACGCACGCCCCCCACCCTCACGTTGCACGACGACATCCCGGCCCTCTATCACCGTTTCTTGGCCCATCCTCTCACGGAGACTCTGGCCGAAGCCCGCGCCGCCGACCGCCGCGACGACCTGGGCCGACCCGAGCCCTTCCCCGGCGTCTTCGGCCTGCGCCGTTTCCTTGGCGTCTTCCTCGCCGCGCACCTCGACCTGCCCCCCGGCCCCCGCCGGACGACCCTGGACCTCCTCATTGGCTAAGGGCGGCGGAGCCGCCCTGGAGAACGGAGCGTGCAGGCCCGGAGGGCCAAACCTTCCACGGCCACGGAGAACAGAGCGTGCAGCGGCGAAGCCGCAAACCTTCCACGGCTACAGAACGCGCGACAAGCGCGCGACGGGTGAAGTTCCGAGAAAATCGACAAACCTCCTTTTTCCGCGAAGACGCCAATACGCGCGAAGCCAGATGGCTAACGCCGGTCGCTTTGCGGGCTAGATGCCCGCTGATCGCACCCTCCCACCCATCGTCTTCGCGCTTAGACCGTCCTTTAAGCGTCTTTAGCACAGGAAAGTGGGGCACGGAAGGGCGCACGGACGTGCGCCCGGCGTTAGTACCTCACCTTTCCTGCAAGACTTGCGTCTTTGCGGTTTATTTCTTTTTCAAGCATTACGGGCTAAGACCTCAGCGCTCTTCCTTGACGAAGTAGGCCGGGCGGCGTTTGGCTTCGGTGTAGGTCTTGGCCAGATAGGCCCCAAAGACCCCGATGAAGAAGAGTTGCACCCCGCCCAAAAAGGTAATGACGCAGACCAACGACGGCCATCCGCCCACCGGGTCCCCAATCATCAATGCCCGCACAAAGACAAAGAGGAGGGCCACAAAGGAGAGCCCACAGAAGAGCACTCCCAGGAGCGAGGCCAACATCAGCGGCGCCACCGAAAAGGCCATGATGCCATCCAGACTATACCGAAAGAGACGCCAGAACGACCACTTGGTCTCCCCGACCTTCCGCCATTCGTTCGGGAAGGCAATCCACTTCGTGTCAAACCCCACCCACTGGTAAATGCCCTTTGTAAAACGGTTGGACTCCGGCATCGCCAAGATGGCCTCCACCACTTGGCGCGTCATCATCCGATAGTCCCGCGCGCCATCCACCAGATCCACTTCCGAGAAATGCCGCATCAACCAATAGAAGCGTCGCGCAAACCACGACCGCACCGGCGGCTCTCCCTCACGCGTCGAGCGCCGCGTGGCCACGCAGTCATATCCCTCTTCTTCGATTCCGCGCAACATCTCCGGCAACAACCGCGGCGGGTCCTGCAAATCCACGTCCATCGTCACCACAATGGCTCCACGCGCCTTCCGTAACCCCGCCAACAACGCGGACTCTTTCCCAAAGCATCGCGAGAACGAGACATAATGAATCCGCCCATCCGTCTCCGCCAAACGGCGCAACACCTCTAGCGTCCCATCCGTCGAGCCATCGTTCACAAAAACGAACTCCACCCCCGCAATTCCCGTCTCATCGACCGCACGGACAAACGTCTCCACACACGCCTCCTCATTGAGGCAGGGCACCACAATCGACAGTTTCGGTTCAGTCGTCATCCCTCGTCACCTTTCTCTATTTACACTTTCAGTATACCAAACCCTCCGCCTCTGGGGACCATCAATTATGTCTGGGAAAATTGAGTGGGGGAAGGAAGGAGGGGAATGTGGTAGAATATCTAGGTTTTACGAGGATTTCCAGATGAAGAAGCGGATAGCAGTGGTGATGGGCGGCACGAGCCATGAGGCAGAGGTGTCGCTACGGTCGGGCGCGGCAGTGGCCGAGGCCTTGCGCACGGCCGGGTATGAGGTCGTGGAGGCTCGGCTGACGAAGGATTCCCTCGAAGAGATGCCGCACGACGTGGACGCGGTCTTCATCGCGTTGCACGGAGGCTACGGCGAAGGCGGCGGCATTCAGACCGATTTGGACGCGGTGGGCCTGCCTTACACGGGCCCCGGAGCGACGGCGAGTCGCCTGTGCATGGACAAGCCGGCGGCAAAGGCCGCCTTCCGAAAGGCCGGCGTGCCGACACCGGAGGGCGCGGTGGTAACGGCCGCGGCGGCGGACTTTCCCCCGCCCTTCCCCCTGCCGGTGGTGGTGAAACCGCCGCGCGACGGTTCCAGCGTGGGCCTTTCCAAGGTGACGGATGCGGCGCAGTGGCCCGAAGCCGTACGTCTGGCCGCGGCGCAGGATGCGCAAGGCGAGGCACTGGTGGAGCGTTTTGTGGCGGGCCGCGAATGGGCCGTTGGGGTGATTGGCGACGAAGCGTTGCCGGTGTTGGAAATCGTGGCGCCGAACGGGTGGTACGACTACCACGCGAAGTATGCGCCCGGGGTCTCGAAACACCTCTATCCGCCGGAAGACGAGACGACGCGCGAGGCACAGCGTTTGGCCGTTTTGGCGGCGAAAGCGACGGGATGCCGCGGGGCGGTGCGCGTGGATTTCCGCCTGTCGCCCGAAGGTAAGCTCTACGTGCTGGAGGTGAACACCTCGCCGGGATGCACGGAGACGAGCCTGTTGCCGGACGCCGCGGCGCGGGCGGGGATTCCCTTCCCCGCGCTCTGTGCACGGTTGGTGGAGGCGGCCCAGCATGGCTAAGCGCACGAAAAAGACACCTCGAAAAAAGGAGTCCGTTTGGGCGCAGGCGTGGGCCTTCTGCGTGGCGGCGTGGACCTTCTGTGCGAAGACACTCCCGAGAGTGTTGCCCTTCTTGCCGATTATTGTCGTCCTAGCGGCGGCTCTTTACCTCTTCCACCTCACGAAGACCGAGTATCTCACAAAGACCGATAGCCAGAGCCCCGCAACGGAGTTCCTGGTGGCTCCCGGGGACATCGTCATCACAGGGTGCGATTCGCCCGCGACGGAGCAGTTCGTGCGAGAGATTTACCTCGCCGGAATCTTCGGACTGACGAAACCGGTCAACGGTTACGAGCTGATGCAGCAGCCCATCGTGGAGCAGTTGCGGCAGTCGCCCTACTTCAGCGATGCGAAGATGACCTATTACCCCAAGCAAGGCAAAGTGGAGCTACACGTGCAAGAACGCAAGCCCATCGCCAGCTTGCCCGGTGGACTTTACGTCAACATTAGTGGCGTGTGCTTTCGTCCGGTGGTGAGGGCCTCTACGCCTCTCCCCATCATCTCCGGCTGGGACGGCATCGGCAATTATGACCCCGGGTCCCGATTGCCGGCGGGGTACCGTTGCATGCTACGGCTCATCGACGCGACGAAGGTCGGCGGCACCGTGCCCTTCCCCGCAATCGCGGCGGTCTCCCTCCGCCCCGGTGCCTATGATGTCGAAGACGGCGTGGAGGTGCGTCTGGAGGATGGCCGCGAAGTCATCCTCGCCTGGAAGGGCATGGGCATGGATACAGACGCGACCCCCGAAGAGGCCCGCCGGGCCGAACGCGAGGCCATGCTGGCACGCCTGAACAAAGTCGCCAAGACGCTCGCCATGCCGGACCTCGTCGGCAAACGCCACATTAACGCGCTGACAGATTACATCACCGTCTCGGAGTGAAGGGAAGCGACCACATCATGAGCATGCTTTTGGGCGCATTGGACATTGGAACGCAGACCACCAGTCTCCTGGCGGGAGAGTACGATGGAGAGGGCTTGACCGTCATCGGGCGCACCTCGACCGAAACACACGGCGTGCGCAAAGGCTTCATCCGCGACATCGACGCCGTTACCGCCGGCATCCGCAAGGTGCGCGACGACATGGACCGTCGGTTCGGCATCGATCTGGCCGAGGTCACGGCCGCCATCTCCTGCTTCGGACTCACGGCAGCCGTGCGCTCCGGGCAGACCCTCCTGATGCCCGGCCACGCCATCGACCAAGACAACGTCGATGCCGCCGAGGACAACGCGCAGTCCGTCGAGTCTGACGACTCCACCAACAAAATCCTCCAGCGCTTCCGGCAGAAATATGAGGTCAACGGCCAGCCCGTGGGCACGCCCTTGGGCATGACGGGCTCCGAGCTGGTGGCGAACGTCCTCGAAATCTCCGTCCCGCGCACGGCGCTTGACGCGCTAACCTCCGCCGTCCATCACGCCGGTCTGCGGCTGGTGGAGCCCGCCTTCTCCGGGTTCGCGGCCTCCGAGGCGGTGCTGGACGCCAAGGCGCGCAATGACGGCGCCCTGGTGCTGGACTTCGGCGATGGCACCATCGACTACATCGCCATCTGCAACAACGTCGTGGCGGCGGCCGGAAATCTGGCCGTGGGCGGCTCGCACCTCACCAACGATCTCGCGCTGGCCTTCCAAATCTCCCAGGCCCAGGCCGAGGAGGTCAAGCTTGCCCGCGGTGCCGCGCAAATCCAGTCCGACCTCGCCAATGACCGTTACGCCCTGCGCACCACCTTCGCCACAACCGAACGGTCCCTTTCGATTCACGCCATCCAAACCATCATCACCGAGCGTATCGACGAGACCTTCCACATCCTGGCCGAACAGTTGCGCGACGTGCTCCCCCACATCCGCGGGGCTATCTACCTCACCGGCGGCACGGCGGCCCTGCCCCTCATCACCGAGCAAGCCAGCGACATCTTTGGCCTGCCCTGCGTCCTCGGCATCTCCTGCAATAACGTCAAGCTGCCGCCGGACATGATGGACGAACCCTACCGCCACGCCACCGCCGTTGGCCTGCTCAACTGGCGATACCGCACCCTCTCCCAGGAAGACCGCGCACCCTCCCTCTTCTCCCGCATCCGCGCCTTCCTCAAAGGTTGAGACCCATGGAAACCGAAGACCTCCTGCTCATCTCCCTTGGCGGCGCGGCCGCGTCCATCGTCCGCCGCATGGCCGAGCGCGCCACCACGCCCTTGCGCGCCCTCATCCTCGACACGGACGACGCCACACTCCAATCCATCACCCCCGCCGTCGGTGTCTCCACCTCCGTCTTTGGCGCCAAGCGCCTCTCCGGGCGCGGCACCGGTGGTTCGCACTCCTTGGGCGCGGGCGCCTTCCGCGATGACGCCACGCAAATCCTCGCACAGGTCGGTACACCCCGCTTGGCCATCCTCCTCACCTGCTGCGGGGGTGGCACCGCCGGCGCCGCGACAACCCTCCTCGAGGCCCTCCGCACCAAAGGCATCGCCACCCTCGTCTTCGCTGTTGCGCCCTTCTCCTTCGAGGGCGACGACCGCAAGCGCGCCGCGAATGTCCTCCTGCCCATCATGGAGACCCGTGCCGACGCCCTCACGCGCATCTCGCTAGATGCCTTAGTCGGCGAAGAGGCCGCCACGCTTCCTGCCGCCGAAGCCTTCGCCCATGCCGCCGACCGCCTGGCCGCCGGTCTGGGTCTGCTCTGGACCTTGGTCGCCCACCCCGGCTTCATCGCCTTCGATGCGGAACACTTCCGCGCCTTTCTCACCCACGATGTCGAGGGAGGTCTGCCGTTCTGCTTCGCCGATGTTACCGTCTCCGGCGAGAACCGCGCCAAGACCGCCTTGAACGCCCTCCGCGAAGACCCGCGTTTCCGCGTCAACGGCGTCGACCGCCTAGCCAACGCCGCCCAACTCATCGTCGGTATCTTGGCCGGTCCGGACCTCCGCCTCTGCGAAATCGGCACCGTGATGGAAGGCTTGCGCGCCCACTGCCAGTCCCTCAAAGAGACCCTTCTGGGCACCGCCGACGAAGAGGCCCGCGAGGGTTCGCTCTCCGTCGTTCTCTTCGCCTTTGGCCACCCCCTCACCAACGTCTCCGCCGCCAAGGACGGCGAGGCCCCGCGCCCCCTCCCCAAGCGGCAGCGAGGCGCCAAGGCCGCCGGCACCAAGGTCCTCGGCACCGCCAAAAACCGCTTCACCGACGTCGCCCCCACCATCTACGGTGGGCAGAACCTGGACGAACCCACCTATCAGCGCCGCGGCATCCGCCTCACCCGCTGACCCAACCCCGGAGTCCTCCATGCGCTTCCTGGTCCAACGCGTAATCGGCGCCTCCGTCGACATCGACGGCGCCCGCTTCTCCGGCTTCGAAGGCCCCGGCCTCCTCGTCCTCTGCGGCATCGCCCCCGACGACACCCCCGCCAAGGCCGACAAACTCTGCGCCAAACTCCTCAAGCTCCGCATCTTCGAGGACGACCGCGGCGCCATGAACCGCTCCGTCCTCGACGTCGGCGGGAGCGTCCTCTTCATCTCCCAGTTCACCCTCTACGCCGACACCGCCTCCGGCAACCGCCCAGGCTTCTCCACCGCCGCCCGCCCCGAGGTCGCCGAGCCGCTCTACGAACGTTGCCTAGCCGTCCTTCGCGCCACCCTCGGCGACCGCCTCGGCCACGGCCGCTTCGGCGCCGAGATGGAGGTCCGCCTCCTTAACCACGGACCCGCCACCTTCCTCCTGGAGGCCTAACATGGCCTGGATTCCCGCCCCAAGCGCCGATTCCGCCCTCGCCGCGACCCTTGCCGCCGAGGCCGGACTCTCCCCCCTCGTCGCCGAAATCCTCGCCCGCCGCTTGGGCAACGATGACCCCATCTTTTGGCTACGCCCCGAAACCGCGCCCCTCTGCGACCCCTTCGCCTTCGATGGCATGGAGGCCGCCGTCGAGCGTCTCCTCTGCGCCGTCGTCAACCGCGAGCCTATCACCGTCTTCGGCGATTATGACGTGGACGGCATCACCGCCACCGCCACGCTGGTCCATGCCCTTTCCAGAGTCGGCGCACGCGTCAAACCCTTCTTCCCAGACCGTGAAACCGAAGGCTACGGCCTCACCCCAGACTCCGTTGCCCGGTGCCTCACCTACTCGCCCTTCCCCGCCCTCATCGTCACCGTTGACTGCGGCATCACCGCCCGCGACGAAATCGACGGCCTTCGCGCCCAAGGCATCGACGTCATCGTCACCGACCACCACACGCCGCCCCCGGAGTTGCCCCCGACCAACGCCATTGTCAACCCCCGTCTCTCCGCACCACCCGGCGCCGAAAGCCTCTGCGGATGCGCCGTCGCCCTCATGCTCGTGCGCGCCCTGGCCCAACGTGGTCTGAAGATAGACCCTGATGCCTTCCTGGACCTCGCCGCCGTCGCCACCATCGCCGACGTCATGCCCCTGACCGGACAAAACCGCGTCCTCGTGGCCAAAGGTCTCCATGCCCTCTCCGCGCCCGGCGCCAATCGTGGCCTCCGCGCCCTTGCCAAGCAACAACGCCTCTCTTTCCCCTACTCCGCGGAAGGCGTCGCCTTCTCCCTGGTCCCCTGCATCAACGCCGCCGGGCGCCTGGGCGAGCTCAAGACCGCCTACGCCGCCATCGGCTTGGAAAACGACCACTGCGCCACACAGCTCGTTGAGATCAACAAGCGCCGCCGCGCCATCGAACACGAACTCCTCGATGCCATCCTTGCCGGCGCCCCCACACCCTCCGGCAACCTTCTGGTCGTCGGCGGCGAAAACTTCCACGCCGGCGTGGTCGGCATTGTCGCCGCGCGCCTCATGGAGCGGTTCGGTTGCCCCGTCGCCCTCGTCTGCCGCACGCCCGACGGCGGCGGCCATGGCTCCATGCGTGCCTGCGAACCCTGGAACGCCGTCGAGGCCCTCACCTCCGTCGCCGACCTCCTCGACCACTTCGGCGGACACGCCCAGGCCGCCGGCTTCTCCCTCCGCCCCGGCACCTACAATGCCTTCGCCGAGCGCCTTCCAAAAGCCTTTATCGGAGAGCCACTCACGGCTGACCGTCTCTACGATGCTGACCTCTCCCACCTTCCCGTTACCCTCGACCTCTGCCGCGAACTCACCCGCCTGGAGCCCTACGGCAACGGCAACCCCAAGCCCATCTTCCAGAAAGACTTCACCCTGGCTGTCGCCCGCCCCGTCGGTGCCGACAAGAGCCACCTGCAACTCTCCCTCACCCCCATCGAAGGCGGCCCCGCGCTCAAAGCCATCTGGTTCGGCGCCGCCGACCGCGCCAAAGACTGGCGCCGCGGCCTCCCCCTCCGCGCCTGGTTCACCCTCGCCATCGACACCTACCGCGAGCCCGTCCCCTCCCTCGCCCTTCTCGACGCAACCCCCATCGCCGACCTCTAAAGGGGTTGTTCTGGACCACTATAAGGGTTGACCTCCGACCACTATAGGGTCTCACCCTCGACCACTATAGTGGTTGACCTCGGACCACTATAGGGTCTCAAAAAGGCCCTTTAAACGTTCCTCCAAAGGCCCTTTTTGGGCCTCCAGAAGGTACTATATAATAAGGTAGGGGCGAAGCGCGTTCATACACCAATAGTGTCCGGGAAAAGAGATGGACCGCAAAGGCGCAAATCTTGCAGGAAAGATGAGGCGCTAACGCCGGGCGCACACGCACGGCCCGCCCCCTACGCCGCCTTTTCTTCGTGTCCCTTGTGGCTCCTTGTGCCCTTTGTGATAAAAAACACACTGGCAGTCCTGCCGGCGGTAGCCGGCCAAAAATCTGCCCTAATCTGCGAAATCTGTGGTTTCCTAACACTGGCAGCCCTTCTCTGTGTTCCTCTGTTTTCCTCTGTGCCCCCCTGTGTCTACAAAACTTCCCCGGACACTACTGCCGGGGCGGCGCAAGCCGCCCCTTGAGGAATGTGTTATTATATAGGTAGTGAAACGAAAGGAACGGGTATGATCATCGATACGCTTGAGAATGCCGAGAAGTTGAATCTGGGGCCGCGCTTCGCCAAGGCCTTTGCGTGGCTGAAGGATCCCGCGAATGCGGCGTTGCCGGCGGGCCACCATGTCATCGAGACGGCGCCGGACGGGACGGAAACGCTCTTCGCGAACGTGCAGGAATATGACACACGCGACCCCTCGACGTGCCGTCTGGAGTTCCACCGCCGCTATGCGGACATCCAGTTCCTCTTCGAAGGGAACGAGGCGATTGGCTGGCGGCCGCTGACGGACGACCTGGCGGTGACGCAGCCCTATTCCGAACAGGACGACATCGGCTTTGTGGCCGGCGAGGGGACGGCGATTCCCTTTGTGCCCAACGGTTTCTTCGTGCTCTTCCCGCAGGACGCGCACGCGCCCGGTCAGCGGACGCCGGCGGCGACGCGGGTGAAGAAGGCCATCGTGAAGGTGTTGCTCTGAGGTGATGGCGCCCATCAAGCGACTTGGCGTCATCGCCAACCTGACCCGTCCGCGGGCGCGGGAGGGCCTAGAGGCCTTTGCCCGCGCCGCCGCGGCGGCGGGCATCGCGGTGTGCGCCGAGCCTGAGACGGCGGCGGCCTTGCCCGGCGCGACGGCCCTGCCGTTGGCGGGCTTCCCCGGCGCCGGGGTGCAGGCGGTGGCTTCGCTGGGCGGCGATGGGTCGCTCCTGGCGGCGGCGCACGCGTTGGCCGAGGCCGGGGTCGACCTGCCGCTCATCGGACTGAACGTGGGGCGGCTGGGCTACCTGACGGCAGTCAACGAAGAGGGCTTCGCGCCGACCTTGGCCCATCTGGCGGCGGGGCGTTGCGAGGAAGAGGCCCGAACGGCGCTCTCGGCGAAGGTCCGTATCGGGGATGGTGCGCCTAAGGCCATCCCGAACGCGCTGAACGACGTGGTCATCTCGCGCGCAGAGGGTGGACACGCCTTCGCGTTGGAACTGGATTTGGACGGTTATCCCGTGGCGCGCTGGCTGTGCGACGGCTTGATTTTGGCCACGCCGACGGGGTCGACGGCCTATTCGCTCTCGGTGGGCGGGCCGGTGATGGCGCCGGACGCGCGGGCGTTGGTCATCAGCGTCATCGCGCCGCACGCATTGAGTGCCCGCCCCTTGGTGGTGCCGGACTCGACGCAAATCACGGTGCGGGTG
Source organism: uncultured Kiritimatiellota bacterium (assembly GCA_944389945.1). Taxonomy (GTDB): domain Bacteria; phylum Verrucomicrobiota; class Kiritimatiellia; order RFP12; family DVOR01; genus Spyradenecus. The sequence goes on from CALXOF010000007.1 coordinate 43,507, forward strand.
AGCGAAGAAGGCGGCGGCCCGGCAACGGTCTATGTGGACGGCCAATCGGCCTCTCCCTTGGCGCCCGGCGATTCGGTCTGCGCGCAAGCGGCGGCGCGGCCCATCCGGTTGCTGACGCCGTGGCACCGCAATCCTTACGCGCCGCTTTCGCGGAAACTCGGTTGGGGGGTGCCCTTCGTGCGCTAGGACGCGCACATGGAGGAAGGGGTTGTGGTATAATGAAAGGACTTTAGGAGTTTCTGCACAATGTTTGACCGGGATGGTATCGTGGCGCGCGTGGCCAAGCTGAAGGAAGGCTTGGAGGAAATGCGCGGCTATTTGAAGATTGAGGAACGCCAGGAGCGTCTGTCGAAGGCTGAGGCGCGCCAAGCGGAGCCGGGCTTTTGGGACAACCCCGAGGCCGCGCGCGGCGTGATTGCGGAGGCAAACGCGGAAAAGGCGGTGCTCAATCCGTTCAATGACTTGGCTTCGGCCATCGAAGAGGCCGAAATGGCCCTGGAGATGGCGGACGCGGAGGAACCCGGCGAAGAGCAGGACTTGATGGCCTCCGAGGCCACGGGAAGCCTGGAAAAGGCGGAGAAAATCGAGGACAAGCTGCGTTTGCAGTCCCTCCTCTGCGGGAAGTTGGACGCCTGCAACGCGATTCTGACGCTCCACTCCGGCGCGGGTGGCACGGAAGCGTGTGACTGGGCGCAGATGCTCTTCCGTATGTATCAGATGTACGCGGAGGACGCGGGGTTTGAGGTCGAGGTGCTCGACCTACAGCCGGGCGAAGAGGCGGGCATCAAGAGCGTGATGTTCGTGGTCAAGGGCCCGTACGCCTATGGTTATCTGAAGGCCGAGCGCGGCGTGCACCGTCTGGTGCGCATCTCGCCGTTCGACGCGGCCAAGCGCCGGCACACCTCGTTCGTCTCGCTGGACGTGGTGGCGGAGATCTCCGACGACGTGGACGTAGAGATCAAGGAAGAGGATTTGCGCGTGGACACCTACCGTTCCGGCGGCGCCGGCGGCCAGAAGGTGAACAAGACCGACTCCGCAGTCCGCTTGACGCATATCCCCACGGGCATCGTGGTGGCGTGCCAGGTGGAGCGCTCCCAGCACCAGAACAAGGCGCGCGCCATGCAGGTGTTGAAGGCGAAACTCTATGAGCTGGAGATGGACAAGAAGCGCAAGGAGATGGAGCGCTTCTACGGCGACAAGGGCGAGATTGCCTGGGGCAGCCAGATCCGTTCCTACGTCTTCCAGCCGTACACGATGGTGAAGGACCACCGCACGGGTTACGAAACGGCGAACGTCCAAGGCATGATGGATGGCCGCTACGTGCAGGGCTTTATCGAGGCTTACCTGAAGCAACGCGCCCAGCAAGCGCAAGAGTGATTTCCCGAATCAACCAAGGAGACTAACCATGACGTTCGAAGAGGCCAAGGCAGTTTTGGAAAACAACGGGCAGGGCCGCGTGCTCCGCTTTTGGGACAAGCTTGACGCGACCGGGCAGGCCGCCCTGCTCGCGCAAATCGCGACGCTCGACTTCGCGGCCATCGGTCGCATGCAGGCCATGCTGAAGGACGCCGGCAAGCCGGCCGCCGCCGCAGGCGCTTTCGAGCCGGCCCCCGTGGAGACCCCCGAGGGCGACGAAAAGGCGGTCTATCACGCCAAGGGCGAGGAACTCCTCCGCGCCGGCAAGGTAGCGGCGTTGCTCGTCGCCGGCGGCCAGGGCTCCCGTCTAGGCTACGATGGTCCCAAGGGCGCCTACCCCATCGGGCCGATCAGCGACCGTCCGCTCTTCTGGTTCCACGCGCGCAAGCTGTTGGGTCTGAAGCAGACCTACGGCGCGCCCGTGCCCTTCTACATCATGACCTCCGAGACCAACGACGCGGCCACCCGCGCCGTCTTCGAGGCCAACGACTACTTCGGGCTTGACCGCGCGGACGTCTTCTTCTTCGTGCAGGGGATGTGGCCGGCGCTCGACCCTGAGGGCAAGATTATCCTCGACAAGCCCGGGCACATCTTCATGAGCCCCGACGGCCACGGCGGCACCCTCGCCGCGCTCGACCGCTCCGGCGCCCTGGCCGATATGGCCAAGCGCGGCATCGAGCAGGTCTTCTTCTTCCAGGTCGACAACCCGATGGTCGACATCGCCGACCCCACCTTCGTGGGTCTGAACGCCACCAAGGGCGCCGACATGAGCCTGAAGGTCTGCAAGAAGCGCGATGCCCACGAGGGCATGGGCGTGGTTGTCATCCGCGACAACGGTTACGCGATGGTGGAATACTCCGAGCTCTCCGACGAGCAGATGGAGCGCACCAACCCCGACGGCTCCCTGTGGCTGGCCTACGGCTCGCCCGCCATCCACATGTTCTCCCGCGCCTTCCTGCAGGCCGAGGCCGAACGCCCCATGCCGCTCCACCTCGCTCACAAGAAGATCGCGATGGTCAACGACGCCGGCGAGACGGTGAAGCCCGAGAAGCCCAACGGCTACAAGTTCGAGAAGTTCATCTTCGACGTCATCCCCAACGCCAAGACCCTTCTCACGATGGCCTTCGACCGCACCCAGGAGTTCAGCCCCGTCAAGAACGCCGAGGGCAACGACTCCCCCTCCACCACCAAGCGTGACCTCCAGGCCAAGTGGCGCGGTTGGCTCGCCCAGGCCGGTGTGACCCTGCCCGAGGGCGCGCCCGTGGAGATTGACCCCGCCTACGCCCTGAACGCCGAGCAACTCAAGGCCAAGGGCATCCTCATCGGCTAACGCCAACAATCGGCAGGATGGGTGACCCACCCGGGAAGGACGCATGGAACGTTACTTGACGTGTGCGCTGGTCGCAATCCTGTTGACCCTGTACGCATGGCTGGGGGGCGGCATTGTCGCCCCCTGGCTTGCGCCTTGGACACCCTGGATCACGCTTCTCATCGGTGAGGTCGCCCTCCTGCTCCCCGAGCAGAAGCGCAGCGAGACGCTCTTCGATGCCCGCCGACGCGTCTGGCGCGGCATCGTGCGCGACCCGCTCACATGGTGTTCCGTGGCGCTCATCGCCTTCTTGACCCTCCAGTGGCTCAATGCCTGCGTCACCGTGGAGTGGAATCCGGAGGCGAAGGCGTGGCAGTTGCCCAGCCCCGTCTCGACGACGTTGGTCACCGAGGAGGCCTTGCAGGAGACCTGCGCGCAAGTCGCGCCCTACCTGACGCCCGACACGCTGGCCGCCATGGAAGGCCTTCCGCCGGATGAGGCCATGGACGTTCTGCTCAAGGGCCTCACGCCACCAGAACAGCCAGAGACCATCCTCACAATCCCCATCCTTAGCACGCAACCCTGGTCGGGACTCCCTTGGAGCCTCATCGCAGCAGAGTCGCGCAACGCGTTGGATTGGTTCCCGCCCATCTTAATCGCACTCATCGCCGTACGCCACGCCTTGCTCAAACGCACCAAGCGCGCCCTGATGGGATATGCCTGCGTGATGTCCGCCGTGCTGGCTCTCGCCGGTATCGTGCAATATGCCCTCGACGGACAATTCCTCTATTGGGGCATGAATGCGACCTCGGGTGTCGACAGTCAAGGCGGACTCGACTATTTCTTCGCCACCTTCGGTTATCCCAACCATGCCGCCAGTTGGTTCTCCGCCGTGATGCTCTTGAGTATCGGAATGGCGCTTTGGGCGAACGAGCACCGCGACGCCGCCCGCCTCCATCCCATCGTCTACATCATCTGTGCCGCACTGTGCTGCGTGTCGGCCATCCTCACCGGCTCGCGGGCAGGCATGCTTTTCTCGCTCTTCATCGTCGCCTTCGCCACGCTTTATATCCCCTTCCGTTGCCTGGGTTCCTGGCCGATGCGTGTCCGCCTCTCTGCCCTTGGCACGCTCCTCCTTGTGGCCGCCGTCGTCCTAGGCACCGCCGTTTTCCGTATCTACGTCATCGACGCCAATCGTACCCGCACGGAGGCGGTAGAGACGGCCCAGGCCGACCTCTCCCAGGCCAAGGCCGACGGTGACCAAGCGGCCCTCGAAGCCGCGAAATCCGCAAAGTCCGCCGCCGAGGCCCTCCCCCATTACGGCGAGTTCCAAGCCCTCGACGTTGTCTTCGAGGAGATTTACGACACCGATTGGAAGGCCTTCTTCGAAAACCCCATGCTCGCCCGCTCCGGCTATCAAGGCATCCTCGCCGGCCGCCAGCATGACGACTATCCTTGGTTCGGCTCCGGGGCGTGGAGTTTCCGGTGGCTCAACACCTCCTACATCAATCCGGAAGCGCCCGAGGAAAAGGGTTGGTTCGGTGCCAGTGGCGGTGTCGGCCAGGCCAACGTCCACAACGACACCCTCCAGTTCCTCGCCGAGCACGGCTGGATTGGCTTCGGTCTGATGCTGGGATGCCTCGCCTCGCTCGCACTTCCCTTCCTGTGGGTGCTAATCACCAGCCCGCGGCACGCCTTCACGGACGTGCTGGCCGACCGTTGTTGGCTTAACCGCCTCGATGCTTACTGCGTCTTCGCGCTCGTCGCCATCCTCATGATGACGTTGCACAGTTTCATCGATATCGTCTTCCGGAGTCCCGCCTGCATGTTGCTCTACGGACTCCTCTTCGTCTGTGCCCCCGGCTTCATCCTCAGCCGGACCTCCAACCAGGAGTTGACCCATGCGTAAAGGCATCATCCTTGCCGGCGGCGCCGGTACCCGCCTCTACCCCGCCACCACCGTCGTCTGCAAGCAGCTTCTGCCTGTCTACGACAAGCCGATGATTTACTACCCCCTCTCCACCCTCATGCTCGCGGGCATCCGGGAAATCCTCATCATCTCCACCCCCGAGGCCACCCCCCTCTTCCGCGCCCTACTCGGCGACGGCTCCCACCTGGGCCTCCGCCTCGAATACAAGGTTCAAGAGGTCCCCAACGGCCTTGCCCAAGCCTTCGTCCTCGGCCGCGACTTCATCGGCGACGACCCCGTCTGCCTCATCCTCGGCGACAATCTCTTCCACGGCCAATCCTTCGGCAAAATGCTCCGCGCCGCCGACCGCGCCGCCGGTGCCACTGTCTTCGGCTACTACGTCCGCGACCCCGAACGCTTTGGCGTCGTCTCCTTCGATGACAAGGGCAAGGCCGTCACCATCGAGGAAAAGCCCGCCCAACCCAAGAGCAACTACGCCGTCACCGGCCTCTACTTCTACGACAACGACGTCGTCCGCATCGCCGCCGACCTCAAGCCCTCCGCCCGCGGCGAATACGAAATCACCGACGTCAACCGCGTCTACCTCGAGCAGGGCCGCCTCAACGTCAAGCTCCTCGGCCGCGGCTTCGCCTGGCTCGACACCGGCACCCACGACTCCCTCCTCGAAGCCGCCAACTACGTCCGCACCGTCCAGTCCTGCCAAGGCCTCCGCGTCGCCTGCGTCGAGGAAATCGCTTGGCGCATGGGCTTTATCGACGCCACCCAGCTTCGCGCCGCCGCCGACGCCCTCGGCAAATCCACCTACGGCGCCTACCTCCACGAGCTCCTTGCCCGCGAAACCTCCCCCGAACCCGAGGCCTAACATGGAAGTCCTCCCCACCGCCATCCCCGACGTCAAAATCATCGTCCCCGACGTCTTCGCCGACGCCCGTGGCTACTTCTGCGAAACCTACAACGCCGCCCGCTACAAAGCCGCCGGCATCCTCGCCGACTTCGTCCAGGACAACGAGAGCCGCTCCGCCCGCGGCGTCGTCCGCGGCCTCCACTGGCAGGCCGGCTCCCACGCCCAGGCCAAACTCGTCCGTGTCCTCCGCGGCGCCGTCTGGGATGTCGCCGTGGACATCCGCAAGGGTTCCCCCACCTTCGGCAAGCACGTCGCGGTCCTCCTCTCCGCCGACAACCGCCGCCAGTTCTTCGTCCCCCGCGGTTTCGCCCACGGCTTCGTTGTCCTCGAGGACGACACCCTCTTCGCCTACAAGTGCGACAACCTCTACTGCAAGGAATCCGAGCGCGGCCTCTGCTTCAACGACCCCGCACTCGGTATCGACTGGCCCGACACCGGCGTCCCGCCCATCCTCTCCCCGAAGGACACCACCCATCCCCTCCTCTCCCAAATCGAACCTTGGGAACCCTGATGCGCCGTCTGCTTCCCCTCCTCGCCCTCCTCGCGTTGCCCCTCGCCGCGCCTGCCGTGGAGCGCACCCTCCGCACTGCCGATTGGCTCCTGCCCCTCATCCAAGCCACCGCGCCCTTCGCAGGTCACGACCAAGACACTGTCGCCCTCTTCTTCTTTCGTTGGGCCGACCATTGCCATGAAGCCGGCGATGACGACCTCGCCGACGACCTTGTCAACACTGCCGTCCTCTGTTATGGGAACAATCGTTCCGCCATCCCGGAGCGTTACCTCGAAGCCCTCCACGCTCACCCCGACAACCTCGCACTCCGCAACGCCGCCGCCTGGACGCTCCTGCTCTCCTCCAAAGAACACAACCAGGCCGCCCTCGCCCTCATGGCCCCCATCTCGCTCGCCGAGCACACTCCCGCCACGCTCGACACCCTCGCCATCGCCCAACTCCGCTGCGGCCAAAAGGTCGAGGCCCTCCAAACCTACCTCCGCGTCCTCGACGGCCTCACCGAAGACGACCCCGCCCTCTGCGCCTACTACGACCACTTCGGCGACATCCTCTACGCCAACGGCCAATGCCGCGAAGCGCTCACCGCCTGGCTCCGTTCCGCCCTCCTTTTCAAAGCATACTGCGACGCCGGCAACGACCCCACCCCACTCCTCATCGAATACGACCCCGCCGGCCCCCACGCCAAAGCCCGCGCCCTCCGCGTCATCCGCCCGGACCTCTGACCGCAGAACCAACACATTTCGGGCAAAGTTGCGGAGAGAAGATGAGGTGTGCTACAATAATGCCACCTTTTTCAAGGGGGTGACCAGGTTTCGACAGGGTATGTCCGAACTTCGGTTGCGTGCCGGGGATGATCGTTGGCCCCGTAAAACATCGATCAAAACCTAACTGCGAACGATAACTTCGCCTACGCGGCCTAACTTTAACGGCCCGTCGCTGAAACGCCGATGCCTGCTGAGCGTGGAAGCGTCGACTAGCAGGTCCTGCCGTGAACCGAACCTTCGGGGACGCGAGCTTGTACCATCATGAGGGTATGCGTCGGATGTGGCCCGTCGGTCGGCTTGTCCGTCGCGAGACAAAAGGCCGGATACGCACGTAGACATCGCTGTGACGCTATTCTGGACGGGGGTTCGATTCCCCCCACCTCCACCAATTTCTTGAAACAGACAACAAAAAAGGGACGGCCGAAGCCGTCCCTTTCTTGTTGTTGTCCCCCTGTTATATCCCAGGAAGACAGGGACCCCGGAGCAGTCAACCTTTTAACCTCCCTAGGCAGACCTTACAAGGGCTCACGGTCAACCCTACAAGGGGCCTGAACCGACCACTATAGGGGTCAGAGGTCAACCACTATAGTGGTCCGAGGTGAGACCCTATAGTGGTCCAAGGTCGACCACTATAGGGTCCGGGATGCACCCTGTAAAGGGACGCGTCCAGAGACGTGGGCTGTCCCCGACATCCCCTCACGCGCCGCGGAGGGCGGTGAGGAAGGCGTTGAGGCGAGGAATGCCGCCCTCGGCGAGGGCGCGGACCGCGGCAGAACCCACGACGTAGCCATCAGCATGGGCGGCGATGGCCTCCGCGGTGGCATGGTCGGAGATGCCGAAGCCGGCCGCAAGGGGCAGGTCGGTCACTTGGCGGAGGGCCTCCAGGCGTTCGGCGAGTTCGGGCGGGAGCGCCTTGCGTTCGCCGGTGATGCCGCGCACGGTGATGACGTAGACGAAGCCGTCGCATCCCGCGACAAGGCTCTTGGCACGCTCAGGCGTGGTGGCGGGGGAGACGAGGGGAATCCACGAGAGTCCGGCGGCCTCGGCGACGGGACGCAGCTCGGCCTCTTCCTCGTGCGGCACGTCGACGACCAGGAGGCCATCGATGCCCGCCGCGACGGCGTCTGCGCAGAGGCGCTCGGGGCCGTAGGCGAGGATGGGATTATAGTAGGAGAAGAGGACGAGGCCGGTCTCGGGATGTTTGGCGCGAAGGTTCCCAGCAAGGTCGAGAATCTTGGGCAGATTGACGCCTCCCGCAAGGGCCTGTTGGCCCGCGGCCTGGATGACGGGGCCGTCGGCGATGGGATCGGAGAAGGGCACGCCCAGCTCCAAGACATCCGCGCCACCGGCAATCAGCGCCTCCATCGCAGCCTCGGTCTCCGCCATCGAGGGGAAGCCGCAGGGCATGTAGAGGACACGTGCCGCGCGGCCCTCGGCCTTGGCGTGGGTAAAGGCAGCCTGGAGGCGGGCTCCTCCCGTTGGAGAGCGGTGAACGGAAGACGGAGATTGGGTTTCCACGGTGACTGGCTGCGAACCAGGCCCCTGGGGCGTGCCGCCGTCGGGGGAGTGAGGCCCTTCGTAGCGGTAGTCCGGGTGGGCGGCCTTCCATTGTGTGACATTGTCCATGTCCTTGTCGCCGCGGCCGGAGAGATTGACGACGAGGACGGCCTCGCGGGGAAGGGTCGGAGCGATGCGAATGGCCTCGGCGAGGGCATGGGAGGATTCGAGCGCGGGGATGATGCCTTCGCAACGGCAGAGCGCGTCGAAGGCGTGGATGGCGTGGCGGTCATCGCAGACGGCGTAGCGGGCGCGGCCCAGGGCGGCCAGGTGGCAGTGTTCGGGACCTACGCCGGGATAGTCGAGGCCGGCGGAGACGGAGTAGGCCTCGAGGATTTGCCCTTCGGGCGTCTGAAGGAGTTTGGTCTTGGCGCCGTGAAGGACGCCGACGGTGCCGCCATTGATGCTGGCGGCGTGGCGGCCCGTGGCAAGGCCTTCGCCCGCGGCCTCAACGCCGGTGAGGCGGACCTCGGGGTCATCGAGGAAGCCCGCGAAGATGCCCATCGCGTTGGATCCGCCGCCCACGCAAGCGATGACCTCGTCGGGGAGGCGGCCAAGTTTGTCGAGGCACTGGCGACGAGCCTCGCGGCCGATGACGGACTGAAAGGCCTTGACCATCTCGGGATAGGGCGCGGGGCCGGCGACGGTGCCGATGACGTAGAAGGTGTGCTCGGCGGAGGCGGCCCAGTCGCGGATGGCCTCGTTCATGGCGTCTTTGAGCGTGCGCGAGCCAGATTGGACGGCGACAACCTCCGCGCCGAGGGCACGCATACGGTCGACGTTCGGGGCCTGCCGCGCGACGTCCAACGCACCCATGTAGACCACGCAGGGGAGGCCGAGAAGGGCGGCGGCGGTGGCGGTGGCGACGCCGTGCATGCCCGCACCGGTCTCGGCAATCAGGCGCGTCTTACCCATGCGGCGGGCGAGCAGGGCCTGCCCCAGGACGTTGTTGACCTTGTGGGCGCCGGTGTGGTTGAGGTCCTCGCGCTTGAGGAAGATGCGCGCGCCGCCGAGGGCCTCGGACAGTCGGCGGGCCTCGTAGAGCGGGGTTTCGCGGCCGACGTAGTCGCGCAGGAGCGCCTGATATTCGGCTTGGAAGTCCGGGTCGTCGAGGGCCGCACGGAAGGCGGCGTCAATCTCGGCGAGAGTGGGCATAAGGGTTTCGGGGACGTATTGTCCGCCATATTGTCCGATGTGGGTCATTGTTTTGCCTTTCGAATGAAATCGTATACTTTGTTCGGGTCTTTGCGGCCGGGGGCGGCCTCGGTGCCGCCCGCAACGTCCACGCACCAGGGGCGGACGGCCACGACTGCGGCGGCGACGTTGTCGGGGGTCAGCCCGCCGGCGAGAACTAACCGCCGCCGACGCGCCAACCGCGCGGCCCGTCCCCAATCGCCGACGACGCCCTGTCCGGGCGCGGTGTCGAAGACAATCGCCTCGGCGGCGGGGCCGGGCGTGGCGCGCCAGACCGGGATGCCCGCGGGCCGGAAGGGACAGCCATAGAGTTGGACGACATCGAATCTGCCGATGCGGACGGCGTGAGCGACCTCCGCCGGTGTGGCGTCCATGAAAACGCCGACGCGCAGGAGCCGCACGGGTACGCGGGCCAACTCGGCCAGACGGTCGAGCCCCACGTAGCGCTTGGAGTGCGGCCAGAGGACAAACCCGGCGAAGTCGGCCCCCGCCGCGTCCACAAGCGCGAGGTCTTCTGGGGTCGTCACGCCGCAAATCTTCACCTTCATTTCAGGAGCCTCGGGAGCAGGTCGGGGTCGCGCATAAGGGCCTCACCGACCAAACAGCGACGGGCTCCGACGGTCTCGAGGTCGGCCTTGGAGGTGATAGCGCTTTCGGCGACGGCGATGCGGTCGGCGGGGATACGCGCCAAGAGCCCATGAACGGCGGAGAGGTCGGTGCGGAAGGTGCGCAGGTCGCGGGCGTTCACGCCAATAACGCGTAACCCCAAGGCGACCAAGCGATCGACCTCCTCGGCATCATGCGCCTCACCCAGCACGTCAAGCCCGAGGGCGTGGGCCTGCGCGGCCAGGTCGGCCAAGTGGGCGTTGGGTAACATGGCGGCGATGAGCAGAACGGCGTCCGCCCCTGCGGCGCGGGCCTCGAAGAGCTGGTAGGCGTCGAAGATGAAGTCCTTGCGCAGGAGCGGAAGCACAGTGACGGCGCGGGCGGCGCGGAGGTCGGCGAGGGAACCTTGGAAGAAGCGCTCCTCCGTGAGGACAGAACAGGCGACGGCGCCGAGGGCCTCGTAGCGGCGGACGTTCCGGGCGGGATCGTAGTCCGGGGCGATGAGGCCCTTGGAGGGCGAGGCCTTCTTGGACTCGGCGATGACGCGGATGCCGGGGGCATCGAGCGCGTCGGCGAAACCACGGGTGGGCGGCAGATCGGCGCACAAGCGCGCAAGCTCGGATTGGGGCAGGGCCGCCTTGGCGACGGTGAGAGATTCGCGCTTGGCGGCAACAATCTTTTCCAGGATGTCAGGCAACATGGCTGGCCTCCACAAGGGCGGTGAGTTTGGCGAGGGCCGCGCCGGAATCGATGGCGCGCTCGGCCATAGGCAGGGCCTCCTCGATGGACGACGCGAGGCCGGAGACGAAGATGGCGGCGGCGGCGTTGAGGGCGACGATGGCACGGGCACCATCCCGTTTGCGTCCCTCGAAGATGGCCCGCATGAGCGCGGCGTTTTCCTCGGGCGTGCCGCCGCGGATGTCGGCGGCGGGGAAGCGTTGGCCGAAGAGGATCTCGGGGAAGAGTTCGCGGGTGTGGAGCCCGCCCTCCGGGTCGAGCGCCGTGACGCGGCTGGGCGCGGTGACGGTGAGTTCGTCAAGCCCGTCGTGACCGTGGACGATGAGGGCGCGCTTGACGCCCAGGTCGTGAAGTGCCCCGGCCAAGAGTTCGGTGAGGGCCGCGTCGTAGACGCCGATAACGGTCGCGGCGGGACGGGTGGGATTCACCAACGGCCCGAGCAGGTTAAAGAGGGTACGCACGCCGAGCGCCTTGCGGACCGGTCCGACCTTCGCGAAGGCGGGGTGGAGCCGCGGCGCGAAGAGGAAGCCGAACCCAATCTCCGCGATGGCGCGCTCCATAGCCTCGGGCGGGCAATCCAGGTTGAACCCACTGGCCGCCAACACGTCCGCGGCGCCAGATTTGCCGCTGACGGCGCGGTTGCCGTGCTTGGCCATCGTCACGCCCGCGCCGGCGGCGACCAAAGAGGCCGCGGTGGAGACGTTGAAGCTCGCGCCGCCGTCGCCGCCCGTGCCCACCATGTCCGTCACGGGGCGCAGACCCACATCGATGGGAACGGCATGACGAAGGAGGAAACGCGCGGCGCCGACGAGTTCGCTGCGGGCCTCGCCCTTCATGCGCAGGGCCACAAAGAGCGCCCCCAAACGGATGGGTTCGGCCTCGCCGCGCACGACCTCGTCAAGGACGGCGCCCATCTGGCTCTCGGAGAGGTCGCGACGCGCAAGGGCGTCCGCCAAGGCACGGTCAAGTTCACGCATGGCGGCACCCCGTGATGAAGTTGGAGAGCTGGCGTTTGCCGGCCTCGGTGAGGATGGACTCGGGGTGATATTGAATGCCTTCGATGGGGAGCGTTGTGTGGCGGATACCCATGATTTCGCCGTCCTCCGCTCGGGCGGTGACGGTGAGGCACGCGGGCAGGGAAACCGCGTCGAGGGCGAGGGAGTGGTAGCGTACGGCGCGGAAGGGATTGGGCACGCCGGCGAAGACGCCGCGGCCGTCATGCGTGACCTCGGAGACCTTGCCATGCATGACGCGTTGGGCATGGACGACTCGCGCGCCGAAGACCTGGCCGATGGCTTGATGGCCCAGGCAGACGCCGAGCATCGGCACGCCGGCCTCGGCCCCCGCGCGCACCAGGTCGCAAAGGCACCCGGCATGGTCGGGCGAGGATGGCCCGGGCGAGAGCAGAATGCCGTCGGGCCGGAAGGCAAGCACCTCTTCGGGCGTGACCTCACGGTTGCGGCGGACGGTGACCTCGGCGCCCAGCGCGTACAGCAGGTGCACGAGGTTGTAGGTGAAGGAGTCGTAGTTGTCGAGGACGAAGATCATGGCGGTCCTTTCAGCGGAGATCGAAGCCTTTGGCGGCCAGGCGGATGGCCTGGAAGACGGCGGAGGCCTTGTTGATGGTCTCCTCGTATTCCTTTTCGGGAACGGAGTCGTGGACGATGCCGGCGCCGGCCTGGACGGTGAGGCGGCGCCCCTTGAGCTGGAGCGTGCGGATGGTGATGGCCAAATCCATGTCGCCGGTGTTGGAGAAGTAGCCCACCGCGCCGCCGTAGACGCCGCGGGGCCCGTCCTCCAGTTCGTTGATCAGCTCCATCGCGCGGATTTTCGGCGCGCCGCTGAGGGTGCCGGCGGGGAAGGCCGTACGGAGCAGGTCGAAGGCATCGTAGCCCTCGGCAAGCAACGCATGGACGTCGCTCACCAGGTGCATCACGTGGGAGTAACGTTCGATGTGCATGAAGTCCTCCACGTGGACGCTGCCGGGCACGGCTGTGCGGCCCAAGTCGTTGCGGCCCAGGTCCACAAGCATGAGGTGTTCGGCGCGTTCCTTCGGGTCGGAGAGGAGTTCATCGGCGTTGGCGCGGTCCTGGGTCGGCGTGGCGCCGCGGCGGCGCGTACCGGCGATGGGGCGGACGGTGCTGCGGCCCTTTTCCAGACGCACCAGCGTCTCGGGCGAGGAACCGATGAGCACGAGGTCCCCATGGCGGAAGAAGAAGGTATAGGGCGAGGGGTTCACCGCGCGGAGGGCGCGATAGAGCTGAAGCGGCTCGGTGTCGCACTCGGCCTCGAAGCGTTGGGAGAGCACCACCTGGATGCACTCGCCGTCGCGGATGGCGCGCTTGGCGGCCTCTACGCGCTCACAGAAGACGTCGCGCTCCAGGTTGCTGTGCAGACGCGGCGGTTCGGCTTGGGGCGTCGTCTCGGGCAGGAGGGGACGAGGACGGAAGAATGGCGCCTTGAGCGTGGCCAGACGGCGCAACCCATCCTCATAAGCCGCGCGGGGCGACGCATACTGCGCGGGGGCGACCGTCGCCACGGCCAGGATGGTGTGGCGCAGGTTGTCGAAGACAAGGAGGTCGTCCACCAGCAGGAAGAGGGCCTCGGGCGTGTCGGCGCGGCCCTTGGGCGGCGGCAGGGACTCGAAGCGCCCCGCCATCTCGTAGCCCACATAACCCACCGCGCCGCCCAAGAGGGTCGGCAACCCCTCGGTCTCAATCGGGGCCCGTCCCAGCAAGGGACGCAGGGCCTCCATCGGATTGCCGTCGCAGGGGAGCGGTTGCCCGTCCAGGAAGGGCTTGCCGTCCTCCACCGTGAAGACCCCGCGCGGCGCGCACCCCAAGAAAGAGTAACGGCTGAAACGGCCGCCCTGCCCGCAGCTTTCCAACAGGAAGCAATCGGGGTGCGCCGCCGCCACCCGCACCAACGCGCTCACCGGCGTCTCCACGTCGGCCAGCGTCTCATCCGTCAGCGGGATGGGGCGCCCCTGCCCGCACAGCGCCTCGAAGCGCCCATAATCCATGATTTCTTGCATCGTGTCCATCCAACGAAAAGCCGCGCCCCAGGAAGTTTGCCTTCCGGAGACGCGGCGTATGCCCAAACAAAATCGGCGACCCAAGCCCAAGGCCCAAATCGCCGAAACCTTTTCAGTCCTGTCTGCTTGCTTATGCGGCAAGGCGTTCCGGCGAGTCCCCTCGCCAGAGCCATCGAGCAACGTTGAAGCAAACGGTGTGTTTCATTGCCGCATAAGATACATCATCCCCACCCCACCGTCAAGAAAAATCTTGCATTTGTCGTGTAAGAAAGATGTAAAGCCACAAATACCCTTCCTCATAATAAGTAGGAAATGCTATACTACAACCATGCAAACACCTACCCCCCCCCATGTTGAAGACTTACACCTGGTCTACGCGACGGATAAGGGTTATCTCTTTATCTCCGCCGTCTCAGCGGTTAGCGCGGCCCGCTTAGCCAGCACTCCCGAGCGCCTCGTCATCCACCTGCTCGATTGCGGCCTAGACGATGCCGACTGGGAACGCTTCTGCACCCTCGTGCGCAAAGGCGACTCCCGCGTCACCCTCCGGCGTCACGTGATTGACATGGCCCGCTTCGCGGGATTCAAATCATGGCATGGGAGTCTCGGCACCTACGCGCGCCTCTTCTTGCCGGAACTCCTTCCAGAGGCTCCGTGGTGTCTTTATGTAGATGGAGACACGCTTTTTACGGAGGATCCTTTTAAGGCATTGACCTTTTGCGCGGATAATCTCGCCATCGTGGGACCAGAAGACAGATGTTCTCCCCAGAGCCGTGCCTGGTTCACCGAGAAAGGATTCCAGAAGGATCTCACCCATTACTTCTGTGCCGGCTTCATTCTAATCAACCTCGACTGGTTCCGAGCACATGATGGTATCCACTGGTGTATGGACTTCCTGACAGCACACCCTGACACGCCTTTCCCCGATCAAGACGCGCTCAACCTCTTCTGCGAGGGGCACATTGGCCTTTTCTCCAAACCCTGGGGCGTGCTCAGCGAACGTCTCAACGAGGCCGATTTCCCCGCACTGATTCATTATGTCGTAGATCTGCCCACGCGGATGCGTTTTCGTACACGCGATGGCTTCCGTGACGTAACGGCGGTGTGGGTGAAGTTTGTTCAAGTTGCGCTTGGGATGAACGTGACGGAATCCTGCCATATCCCGCGCTGGCAATGGCTCTTTGGACGCGCCTACAACCATCTCCTGCGCCTCATCATCGCCGTACTCGCGCACACGCCCTTCGGCAAACGCTGGCCCCGCATGGCTGAGTTTCAGGGGCTTTTCATACCTGGCACAGTCCGGCGCAGGCTTCTGTCGAAGAAGTTTTGGAAGAGGAGCTGAATTTTAAAGAGCCCTCCAATACGAAGCCCCGGCCGTAAGGTCGGGGCTCTTTGTCGGAGAGATGATCACTTGAGATTCTAGACATTGTCGAGGCGGGGCGTCTCCCGGAAGTAACCTCACGCGAAACCCAAAAGGACGCAATGCCGACCGGACAGGCCCTCACGGACGCTTTCAATGTCCCACAATTTAGCGTTCCTGTCAACCCCACACCACGTATCAGACGCAAAAAGGGCGGATGCGAGTCCGGAAGTAACCTCGAGTAGCCAGGGCTCCTCCCCTGCGCCCCCTAGGGGGGCGCAGGGGGGAGGCCCACAGCCCCTCTCAGAGTGCGCGAAAACATCATACACTTTCCAATCCAACGCAGATCATTCTGACAAACGGGAAAATCGCCGATATTTCAATCGCGAAAACGCGTCTCACGCCACGCCCGGACAGCATCTTGGTTGCAGATCGGAGGTACGAGGACAAACACCTCTTCCGGATGAACGCCCTGCAGGGCATGCGCTTCGTCATCCGCGCCAAAAACAACACGTATTACTATCCTGTCGGCGACGTCCCCCGTGCGCTCAGCCAAGGCGCGATCTCGGATGAATACGTCGTCACGCGCATTGAGGACCTTTCTAGGCGCGGCGTCCCGCGCCTACGCAAAATCGTCCTACCGCCGTTCGATGGGCACGAACGGCCCATCACCATCATCACCAATCTGCTCGACCGGACAGCAGCCGAAATCGGAGAAATGTACCGCAAACGCTGGCGGATCGAAATCTTCTTCCGCTTCCTGAAAACCCGTCTCCACATCACCAAACTCTACGGCACCAGCGAGAACGCCATCCGCATCCAGATTGCCGTCTGCGGGCTTGTCGCCCTCGCCCTCGCCTACCTCTCCATGCTTGCGGAACAAGCCCTGGCCTCCATCGGCGGGCCGACCGTCTGCCTGAGGCGTCTCCGCTACTGCCTGCTTTCCGCCTACAACCTTGCGGAACTCCTTCTTCGGCCCCTTCACACCAAAAAACGTGCCTTATCCTCCTCCATTCCGCCACTCATCCCCCCCTTCCGACTTACCCTTCCACTCGTCTTCGCATAATTTCCCCGGACACTATTGGCCCGCCCCCGGTCACATCCCGGAACGCGGGGCGATGACGGCGACGCCGGCGGAACGGTCGCCGCCGTCGCCCTCGCCCGTGATGCGCAGGGCATAGGCGGGCGTGCCGGGCGCACGGGCGGGCAGGCGGAGGGCGTAGACGTTTTTGTCGCGGCGGATGCCGGCATAGCCCGCGTGCGCGTCCTCCGCCACGGGGCGGCCGTTCTCCAGGAGTTCCACCTTGGCGATTTTCAGGGCGTTGGGGCCGCGCTTCCAGAGGATTTCGGCCTCATAGAGGCCGGCGGGGCCGATTTGGTCGGTCACGTCCACCGTCATCCGGCCGGCGGCGAGATCCCACGGCACCCCGGGGGCGAAACGGAAGGCGGCCGGCCACCGGGCATGGCAACCTTGCGCGAAGGCGAGCGCCTCGGCCACGGCTTCCACGAAATCGCCCTTTGGCGCGGGGCCGGGCACGCCGTTGGCCTCGAAATCCCGGTCAATGGCCGCGAGGCGCGCCTCCAGCCCCTCCCCGCCCGCGAAGAAGGCCTCCCAGCGTTTTCGGTAGTAGCCGCCCATCATGCCGGCGAGCTGACGGTGGGCGTAGTCGTTGAGGGCGCCGCGGCGGCCCGTCCACGTGGAGGCCATGCGCCGCCAGGCGCGGGCGGCGGCCTCCCCGCCTTGACGGCGGACGCGCGCCTCATGCCAATCGAGCCGCCAGCGGGGCTCGTGCGCCAGGACCTCATCCGTGCGGACGATGGCCTCGACGAAGGCCGCCCGGGCGGCGGGATCCTCCTTGGCGCGGGAGAGCAGGGGGCGGGCCAGGTCGGCGAGGGCCTGGCGCGCGGCGTCGGCCAAGTCGTAGCGGAAGGTCTCCCGCGCGAGAAGCGCGGGGGTTTCGCGGGCGGCGCGGAGCAGGGCCTGCGCGGCACGGAGGGTGAGGACGGGGTCGTAGTAGGGCTCGGCGGTGGACCACGTGGAGGTTTTGCGGGCCGTCCACGAGGGGCGGGCGCAGAAGACGCTCTCGAAGCCGCCCTCCTGGTCGCGCGTGTGTGTGTAGGCGGAATCGAGAAGGATGGAGAGCCCTTCGTGGACGGCGGGCGTGCAGAGACCGTAACGGCGGGTGGCGTAGAGGGCCAGCCAGGCGCCGAGATCGGCGCGGTCCATCACCTTGCCGCGGGGCAGGAAGAGCCGTTCGGCGAGAAGTTCGTAGATAAGCGGGTTGGTCTCCAACCCCTCGGAGAGGAATCCCAGCCCGGCGAGCGTGCCGCCGCCGGGGGACTCGAGCGCCCGGCCGAGCGCGCCCACCATCGGCGCGCCGCCGCAGAGGCCGTGTTTGCCGCCGAAGTTCACCAGCTCGCACCACACCCACGGGATATCGCCGAACGCGCGGCACCCGACATTCCCGGAAGACTGGTTTTTCACGAGCGCCTCGATGAGCGTGTGTCCGGGGTCAAGGCCGCGGAGCAGCGCCGCCCGCGGATTGGCGCCCCAGGCCTGGATGACCCACTTGGCGCCCGGCGACGCGGCCTGCTGGGCGGCCTGGACGGCCCGCGCGCAGGCCGTGACGTCCAGCCCGCCCGTGCGCCCGCCCTCGTGGAAGAGGTCGCCCGCGAAGGCCTCCGCGCGCGCCACGCCGTAAACCTTGAAGAGATTGCGGTACCAAACGGCCGCGACGTCGCGGAAGGCCCGGGTGGTCGGATCCAGCACCGTCGGCCGCACGAAACCATCCACCCATGTCCCCTGCGGCACGAAACGCGCGTCCGGGAAACGCGCCTTGTCCAGCCACTCCGGCGCGTCGTGCGGCATCAGCCCCACGAATCCGTGCAGGATCGGCTCCATCCCCAGCGCCAACGCCTCTTGGACGACGAAACGGCCGACCGCCGCGTCGCGATCGATCGCCGTCTGCGGCACGGGGCCGCCGAGTCCCTCGAGGTTGCCCATTTCCCACCACGCGGCGGCCGCCTCGTCGGGCAGGAAGGCGGTGATACGCGCCTCGGGGCAGCCCAGCTCGCGGAGCGTCAGCTGCCAGGCCTTCCGCACGCCCGCCTGAACCAGGAAGCGGCGCACGCCGAAGAGCGCCAGACGGTCCAGCTCCTCCCGCCACGCCGCCTCGTCCCAATAGGCCATGGTGTAGGAAAGCGTGCAATAATTGTAAGCGACGGATTCCGGGAAGGCCGGCTCGAAGGTCAGCGTCCGCGCCGGCGCCGGCCACGGGCCCTCCAGACGGTTCCCGCACCACGACCAGTGCGCGCCAGCCACCTCGCGCAGATAAAGCCCCAGCCCCGCCGCCGCCAGGCGCGTTCCCGGCGCGGCGATCGCCACCCCGTCCGCCCCCTCGCGCGCGATGCGGATGGCCCCCAGCCCCGGGTCCACCCGGAAGCGCACCCGCCCCTCAAGCCCCGGCGCCACGCGCCCGGCCAATTCCTCCAACGGCCCCGCCGCGACCGTCGCCGCCGCCAGCCCCGCCAACATCAAAACCAATCCGCGCATCGTGTCGCTCCCTTGCCGAACCGCAATGCCCCCATTGTAGCGCAACCCCGCCCTCCCCGGCGGGTCCCCGCCACGGGCGGACACGGCACGGGACAGCCGGACGCACCCCGCACCCGCACCAAGCCCCTCCCCCGCCCGTTGCGCCTCGTGCAGGCGCAGGCGGATGCCGGAGAGCTCGGCGCTCAGCCGGTAGGCCTGCGCCGCACCCTTGGCCATCAGCCGCCGCTGCGCCGACAGCGCGTCCAGCAGACGCGCCTCCTCGGCGGCCTGCTCCCGGCGCCACAGCCGCGCGCGCTCCAGCCGCGCCTCCAGCTCCCGCGCCCGCGCCAGCAGACGCGCCCACTCACCCTGCTCCATTTCTTTCTCCCTTGCTCAGGCGCCCCTCGCGGGGCGCAACCATTTACCACTTACCATTTACCACTTGCCATCACGCCTCCTCGGTCTTCGGCTCGCAGTAGAAGCGCTCGGTCTGCGTCACGCGCAGGCCGCAGGCGGCCAGCGCCTCGGCGTCGAGCGCCTGGGCGGCGGAGAGGCCTTCGGCTCGCGCCGCGGACGACCGTGCGAAAGCCCCGGCGAAAAACTTCTTGACCAGATGGGGGGGGTGGTATTCTATGCGTAGTCGTGGGGCATGTCGCCCCACCCTCACACGAAAAAGGAGTGTTACCGATGAAAATGAGACTGATCGCCGCCGCGTTGCTTTGCCTGGCCGGAAGCGCACAGGCGGCCACGCTGAGCTGGAATGACGCCGACGTGACGGCGAACAAGGCCCAGACTTTCGACTGGGCGCAGGGTTCCTTCTCCGTCGCCCTCGCGTTCAACCTGGCTTCCCTGGACGGCGCCGAGACGACGTTGCTGTCCGTCGACGCCGGGTCGAGCAAGAATCAGACCCTTACCATCAAGAAGGCGGCGAACTCGGGCGACGTGATTTTGGGTATGACCTGGGACGGCGGTACGTGGAGCAAGACGTCGAGCAACATAGCGGCGTTAACGGGAGTGCTGAAGACGGGGGAGAACCTGATCTCGATTGTCTTTGATGCGACCCAAACGAATAACCTTTATATCGACTGGTACATCAACGGCACATTTGTTGACGGAAACTACCAAGGTGGTTCCAGGTTCACGAACAACGCTGAGTTTGCGAACGTGGAGCTGAATGGCGTGACGCCCGGGGTGAATGGCACGCTGTACACGGTGGCGGGGGTGGCGACGGCGGCGGACATCGGGTTGCTGCCGGAGCCGACGGCGCTGGCGGTGCTGGCGTTGGGCGTGGCGGGCGCGGCGCTCCGCCGCAGGATGGCGTGAGGCCGTGTGCCGGCTTTACCTCGGGAAGGTGCGCCCCGCAGTCCGCATGGACGGGCGGGGCGCGTTTTTCGTGCGCGGGGCGGAGCAGGGCATGTTAGACTGAAACGGTAATCGCGTGAAAGGAATCGTGAAAGGAATCGGTATGCGACGTGTTTGGTTTGGCTGGCTGGCGTTGATGGCCGCGGCAGGGATGGCGCCGGCGGCGGAGGTGCTGGTGTGACACGACGAGTTCGAGGGGGAGGCGCTGGACGGCGCGCGCTGGACGGCGGAGCAGGGGTTGGTCCGGAACGACCGCGCGGCGCAGCTCTATCGCGCCGACCCGGCCAACCTCACGGTCGCGGACGGCGTGCTGAGGCTGACGGCGACCTTTGACGCGGCGGGGTACCCGAACCCTTTTTACGGCAAGAACGGCTGGGAGGATTGGCGGAGCTACATCAAGTCCAAGCCCTACGCCTCGGGGTCGGTGAACTCCTTCGGCAAGTTCTCCATGCGCTATGGGCGGGTGGCGGTTCGGGCGCGCTTCAGCGTCGCCTCGGGGGCGTGGCCGGCCATCTGGATGCTGGGCACGACGCAGACGCCGCCGGCGGATCTCGACGACGCCGTGGCGTTCTGGCGGGCGGTCTCCACCGTCCCGTGGCCGCAGTGCGGCGAGATCGACCTGATGGAGTACGCGACGCGCGACGACGACGACGCGGAGGCCGCCGCGCAGGCGCGCCAAACCATCCATTCCACCCTGCATTGGGGCGATTCGTGGACGGGCGCGGCCTACAAGATGGACGGCGAGACGCTCCTGTGCAAGGATTTGGACCAAGCGGATCTCGCGGCGGCGGCCTGGCATGAGTATGGGTTGGAGTGGACGCCCGAACGCCTGGCCATCACCTTCGACGGGGAACCGGTGCTTGTGCGCGACCCCGGCGCGCTCGTGGCCCCGCAGAGCGGCGAGACGCCCTTCGCGGACAATCTTTTCCACTTCGTGCTGAACCTGGCGCTGGGGAGCATGGCCAACGACCCGCCGGAGAATGGCGCGGGCTATCCCATCACCCACGAGATCGATTACGTGCGCGTGTGGCAGGATCCCGAGGTGGCGGGCAACCGGCTGCTCATCGGGGGGAAGGCCCCCGCCTTCGCGGGCTTCGCGTGCGACGACCCGGACGCGACGCCGCTCATCCCCGCGGACGCGACGGTCGGGGCGGATGGCGGGCTGACCTTGGCGGGCGGGCCGCTGGCCGTCGGCGGCTTCGCGCCGACGACGGCCTTCACGCTGACGGCCGAGGTGACGGTGCCCGAGGGCGCGACGGGGACGCTCCTGGGGTTCCGCTCCGGCGCAAACGAGGTGCGTATCGCAAGCCGCGCGGCGGGGGAACTCTCGGCCTTTTACAACGGTTGGAAGCAGACGCCCGGAAGCCAGTCGCTCGCCCTCGCGCCGGGCCGCCACACGCTCCGCCTGACCTATGACTCCGAGCGGCCGAACGTGGGGGGCGCGGCGCGCGATTCGGCCACCTCGGGCACGCGGGTCTGGGTGGATGGGGCCCTGGCCTACGCCTCGCCCAGGTTGGTCTGGTCGAGGACGGCGGTACCGTTCCTCACCTTTGGCAACGACGCCTCGGACGCGCCCGCCTCGCCGATGGCGGGACTGACGGTCCACACCGCGTCGCTGCGCCTGGGCGTGGCGGAGAGCCCCTTTGTCTGCACGGACGCGACGGCGCGCTGGGTGCTGCCCGCCGCGCCGGTCTGCGAGCCGGAGTTGGTCTTGTCGGGCGGGCCGCTGCGCCTTTCCGGTTTCGCTGCCGGCCATACGGCGGTGGCCGTGACGGTGGACGCGACGTTGCCCGAGGGCGCCACGGGCACGCTCGTGGGCTGGGAGATGACGCGCGGCGACGGGAAGGTCTTCACGGCGCAGGCCGAGGCGTGCGCGGCGGAGACCGACCCCATCCGCCACAGCGGCTCCAAGGAGCATGATAAGACCGTGACGTATGGCCGTCCCGCCGCGGGGCGCCATCTCTGGACGCTCGTCTATTCCATCGGCGGCGGCGCGGCGCTGTGGGAGGATGGCCACCTTTTGGCCGAGGCCCCGGGCATCAAGTGGAGCGGCGCGCCGCTCACGGCCATCACCTTCGGCGCGACGCCCACGGGCGGTTTGCCCTTGGCGGGGCTGCGCCTCCATGCCGCGCGGGTGGACTTCGCGGAAACGGCCGTGCCCGACAACCCCGTCGCCGCGCTTTACGACGTGCCCGAGGCGCTGCGCGGGCTGGGTGTTGGGCCGTTGCTCCATCTACTTCGGGTTCGCGGCGCCCTGGCCGTGCCGGGGGTCTCGGTGAACGGCGAGCGGCTGGGCGATCGCGACGCCGCGTTGGCGCTGTGGGCGTTCGGGATGGACGGGGGCGGCGCGGCGGAGGTCGCCGTCGGGCGGCTGGAGGTCGGCGACCGCGTGTCGGTGACGCTTTCGGACGGGACGCCGGCCTTGCGCAACGGTGCGCTTTCCCTGTTGGGCGCGCGGACGCTCGATGGCGCGTGGGAGCGGTTGGCGAGCTTCCCCGCGCCGGTCGCGTCGGGCACCGTGCTGGAGGTGTCGGCGCCGGACTTCCCCTTCCTCAAGGTCCGCGCCGAGGAAACGGCCGGCGCGCCGGGGCCTTTGGTCGACCTGCGGCCCGCCGCGCCCGCGGAGCGTCCCCTCGCGGCCGGCTCGGGTACGGCCACGCTTTTGGGTTTCGCCTTCGCGGGGGATCCGGCGGATCTTGGCGCCGCGGGGCGGACGACGCTGACGCTGACCCTTTCCGGCACGGGCCTTGTCCCCGGCGGGCTCTACACGCTGACGATCGACGGCGTGGCCCATGCCGCACGTCTCGAGACGCCCGATGGCGCGGCGGCCACGGGCACGCTCACCTTCACGGGGCTTGCCGTGACGGACGGCGCGCAGGTCACCCTCGCGGGCCCGACCGACGCCAACGGCTCGGTCTCCGTGGCCGCGAGCACGTGGGGCGGCACGGGCACGACCGCGCATATCGCCGCCGTGGTGGCGGACGATTTGGTGAAGGATGGCTTCGTGCCCGCGGACAGCGCCCTGGCCTCGGAGCGGACGCCGGAAGGGTATGACGCCACCATTTATCGGATCCCGGCCCTCGCCACCGATGGCGCGGGCGGGGTGGTGGCGGTCTATGACGTCCGCTACGGCAGCGGCGACCTGGGGGATTTCCGCCTCAGCGGCATCGACCTGGGCGAGACGTACAGCGACGATTTCGGCGTCTCGTGGGGCAAGCCGCGTCTGGCCGTGGACGTGCCCAACTTCCGCGCCAACGACGGTTCCTATGACTATGGCAAGAATCAGGCCAATATCACCAAGGAAATGGATATCGGCGACGCCGCCCTCCTCTTCGACCCCGCGCGGCGACGCTATTGGCTCATGGCGATCACCGGCGGCGGCCTTTCGTATGTCGGCGAGAACAGCGAACGCAACGACTGCGTCCTGTATTCCCGCGGCGTCGGCCCGGACGCCAAGTGGGAGGGGCGGCGTTCCGTCAAGGCCGATATCCTCGCGGGCATCGGGAGGACGGCAAACCCCGGGCGCGGCGTCCTCGCGGGGCCCGGCCATGGCATGGTCACGCAGATCGGCCGCGCGGGAATGCCCACGGGCACGCTTGTCTTCCCCGTCCAGGCCTTCGTGAACGGCGGCACCACCAATGCCCAGTGCTGCGCCGTCTATTCCACCGACGGCGGCGAGACCTGGCAGACCACCGGCCTCACGCCCAAGACCCTTGCCCAAGCGCCCCACAACGCGCAGGAAAACTGCGTGATGGAATTGGACGACGGCTCGTGGCTCATGATGTCCAAGGGCGGCTCATGGGGGGCCGGGAACGGCCGCAGGCTCTTTTTCCGGACCACCGATTTCAAGACCTGGTCGCAGCTCGCCGACATCCCCAACGTCATCCACGTCCAAGGCTCGTGCCTGCGCATCGGCACGGGCGCCGACGGGGTGGGGCGTTATGTGCTGGCCCACCAACTCGACCCCGCCACCCGCGCCCGGCTGGCGCTGGTCTTCGGGCGCGACCTCACCGCGGACAACCCGGACGCCGGGCAGGAGGGCGTGGCCTGGGACCTGGAGAATCCCCTCGTGATCCACGCCGGGGCGACCGGCGGGCAGGGTTATGTCTCGCTCTGCCTGCTTGACGAGACGACACTGGGCGTCCTTTACGAGGCCAACAACCAGATCCGTTTTGAGCGGATCGACCTTGCGCCTTATCTGCGCTGAAGGGAGGAGTTCCTATGAGATTGCTTGCCGCCGTGTTGCTTGCGCTGTCCGCCACCGTCCTTGGGCGCGGCGCCGAGGAGCGGTTGCCGGACACGCTTGTCTGGATGCCGATGGGCGATTCCATCACCGAGGGCGAGCGCGACATGGGCCACCCCGACCGCGGCGACGCCGCCACGCGCGGCGGCTATCGCTACCAACTTTGGCGCCAGCTCACCGAGGCCGGGCTGCCCGTCCGCTGCGTGGGCTTCCGCACCGGCCACCAAGGCACCGAGGAGGCCACGGCGAATCCCGACTGGG
Source organism: uncultured Kiritimatiellota bacterium (assembly GCA_944389945.1). Taxonomy (GTDB): domain Bacteria; phylum Verrucomicrobiota; class Kiritimatiellia; order RFP12; family DVOR01; genus Spyradenecus. The sequence continues at coordinate 68,228 of CALXOF010000007.1, forward strand.
CCTGGCATTGCGGCCTCTATGGCGGGCTCATCGCCCCCATCGCCGAGAAGGGGGCCCACCGCTTCAACGTCGAGAGCGCCCTTGAGCACGCCGGTTACCCCGACGTCATCACCCTGATGCTCGGCATCAACGACCTCTCCTTCCTCCCTTCCGACGACGCGGCCGGCATCGACCGGGTCTTCGCGGGCTGGGTGGCACTCGCCTGCCGCCTGGCCGACCTGCGCCCCCACAGCCAAGTGCTCGTCTCCACCTTGCTGCCCGTCAAGCCCGGCAACAAATCCGACGGTCGCTTTGGGCCCTTCAACGAGCGTGTCCGTGCCGCGGCCGCCGCCAAGAAGCCGCCCTTCGACCGCCCGAACGTCCGGCTCGCCGATGTCGCCCGCGTCGCCTTCGACGATACCTTCGACTCCGACGCCTACAAGCCCGACGGCGTCCACCCCAACGAGACCGGCAGCCAACGTGTCGCCGAAGCCTGGCGCACCGCCGCTTTCGAGTCCGCCATTGCCACGCTGAACGCCGCGCCGCCGGCCATCGTCCATCTCCACAACGGCGTCGCCGGGGAGGTGCGCGTGCGCCTCAACCGACCCGCGGGGGCGTTTGTCGGAGGCACGCTTGCCCTGACGGGCGGCCCGACCCTCACCGGCGGGCGGCTTGACCCGAAGGATCCGCGCGTCCTGGTCTTCCCCTGCAACCGGGCCTTCCGGAATGACGAGGTCTCCGCCGCCACCCTCGCCGCGGGCGCGGCCACCCTCACCGCCGACGCGGCCACCCTCACCGCCGACGCGTCGGTCATCGAACTCCTTGGTTCCGGCGCGGCCGACAATGTCCCCGATTCCTTCCGCGCGGGCTTTGTCCGCCTGAGCGCGACCGATCTGGCGACCGGGAAGGCGGAGGCCACGCTCGCCGACCCGCCCGCCGCCATCGCCCGCGTGGGGTACTACCTCGAGCTCAAACGCCCCGGCCAGCCCGCGCAGTTCGTCTGGGTCTCGATGGACGCGGCGGCCTTCGGCGGCGATTCCGCGCAGGTCGGCATCCCGGCGGCCGGCGGTCCCGCGCGCAAGGCCATCGTCGAGCGGCTCGCCGTCTTCGGGAACCGCGGCAACTTCGCCAAGTCCGTGACCGGGGGCCGCGGCGTCATCGAGTTCTCGCCCTACACCTACACGGCCGCCGACCAGCCGGGCTTCCCCGCCGAGGCCCATGCCGGCGCCTTTGGCTGGAACGACACGCTGGCCTCCGGGGGCGGGCTTTGGGGCTGCATGCAGGTGGCCCGGATCCGCGAGGGCGCCGCCGGGGATTGGACCGACCCCGCCGCGGAAATGCTCTTCGCCTACAACGGGTTCCTGGGCGGCGACCCCGCCTACACGGAAATGGGCATCGGGTCCTTCAGCACGCACCGCAATAACCTGGGCGGGGAAATCGCCGCCGTCTATGACTGGACGCACTTCTCGCGCCTCTCCGGGTATACCGCCTATGCGCCCGCCGCCTACGAACGCCGGCTTTTGGAAATCTGGGTCGAGCCCGGGATCCCCGGCCCGGAGGATGGGCTGCTGGCCGTTTGGGAGGATTGCTCCGCCGTCGCGCCCGATGCGCCCTTGCCCCCGCAGGCCGCTTTCGCGGTCGGGGGGCTCGATGCCTCCGCTTGGCGGCTCACGCTCGGCGATGGGCGCGTGGAGGAGGGGGCGCTGCGCACGGGCACGGGAATCGCCCCCGCCATCCGTTTCGGCGAGACGCTGGACGTGGGTTACGCCGAGACCGCCGATCCGCTGACCGTCGTGGCCGTGGTGCGCGGCGTCCCGCCCGAGCCGCTCGGGAAACCGCTTTTTCACGTCGGGAACGGCACCACCGGCGTCGGCTGCGCCCTTAAGACCGCGACCACCCTCACCGGCACGTGGGGCAATGCCGTCTGGGACGATTGCGGTGTCTTCCCGCCCGCCGACGCGCTCTCCGGCGCGGAGAGCGTCTGCGTCGCCCTCACCACCGGCACCCGGCCTGCCCGTATGAGACCGTCTTCCCCTGTGCGGACGGCGTGCCGGCCTGGACGTCCGTGACCGGCCTCCAGGGTACCGGCCTCCGGGCCGACCGCATCGTCTTCGGCAACTTCGTGAACGCCGACGCGGGTGGGCTCGACTTCACCCTTGAGCGTGTGGCCGTCTTCCGCGGTGTCCCCGCCGAGGGGACACTCCGCGCCTTTGCCCGAGGCGAGGCGCTCACGCTCCCCGCCGGCGCCCGGTTCACCCGCTGGGAGGCCGGCGCGCCGCCCTTCGCGATCGATGCCGACGCGCTCGCCTTGTTCCCCGAGGGCGATTACGCCGCGCTTGCCTTCCCCGACGGGTTCGCCGATCCCGACCGCGTGGCGGAGCTCCTGGCCCGCTCCGACCTGCCCGGCGCCGTCGCCGACACGGGGTTCGCGGAGGGCACGCTCACCCTCACGATCCGCCGCGCCGAGGCGGACCTGGTCGTCCTGCCGATGGGCGACTCCATCACCCACGGTTCCTCCAACGGCGCCAACTGGCGCAAACCCCTCTTCGACGGTTTCGCCCGCGATGGCTGGAACGTGCGCTCCGCCGGCTTCTGGGAGAATCTCTACTCCGAGGCGCTCGCCGAGGCCAACGCCCCCGCGCTGCCCGCTTGCCGCCGCCACAACGGCATCAGCGGACAGCGCGTCCAAACCGGCGGCAACCGCGCGGGTTACCTGCAGGGCCTCGACAATTTCCTGGACGCCGATGGCTATCCCGACGTCATCACCCTCATGATCGGCACGAACGACGCCGGGGGCGATTCCGAGGCGGCCTTTGCCCATTGGCAGACGCTTGTGCGGCGCCTTGTGGCGCTACGCCCCGACGCGTGGATACTCGTCTCGCCCATCCCCGCCATGCGCGGGCAGACGGCCGAGGCCTATGCTGCCGACCCCTTCCGCCCGGCTTACAACGGCGCGATCCTAAGCCTTTTCAATACCGTCACCGCCACGCTCACGGTCGATGGCGCGGAGGTGCCCTGCCGCCTCGGCACGCTCAACGCCGCCGGACGCGAGGCCTTCGGCGATTCGGCCAAGGTGCGCCTGGCCAGCATGTTGGACGCGCTGGGCTTTGCCGAGTCCGGCGTTAACAATCCCTATTACCTCGACGACCTCCATCCGAACCAGGCCGGCTATAACCGCATGGCGGCGGTGTGGCGCGCCGCCATCGAGCAAATCGCCGCCCGGGAGGAGGGGCTCCGCGAGCCGCTCGCCATTGTCGCGGCCTGGTCGCCGGAGGGGGATTGCGCGCGGGTCGCCGTCGCGCTCAACCACACTATCCTTCTTGAGGGCGCCACCCTCGCCGTCGCGGGACGGCCGGCCACGGGGCTGACCCTCTCCAAGGATGGCCGCACGCTCACCGCCACCCTCGCCGAGCCGCTTCCGGCGGGCCGCGCGGCAACGCTCGCGCTCACCGCCCGCCGCGCCGGGCAGACCGCGGCCGAGACGGCCGAGGCCGCGTTCGCGCCGGCCGGGCTTGGCGCCAAGGCGAACATCCCGGAGGCCGAGGGTTACATCCGTGTCCGGTGGACGCCGGAGGGGCTTCGTTCCGCCGCCGTGCGCGACGAGGCGGAGGCCGCGTTGGACAAGGACACAGTCCCGAAGTATGACCGTGTGGCCTACTATCTGGAACTCGCCCGCCCGGGTGGCCCCGTGCGCACGGTCTGGATCTCCGCCGCGGCCGCGCCGGGCGCATTGCCTTTGGGGCTGCCAGACGCCGTGCTTCAGGCGGACCTGAGAGACGCGCACGTCTTCGGCAACGCCTTCCCCGAGGCCGCCGGCCCCGCCGCGTGCTTTGTGGCCTTCGCGCCCAGGAGCGCGGGCTCGGCGGACGGCGCGGACGGGCTTCCCGGCGGCCTCGCCGGATGGTATGACTGGAACGACACCCTCAACGCCACGGGCGCCTACGGCATTTTCCAGTTTTGGCTTCGCACGGCCGAGGCCGCCACCCCGGCGACGTTGCTTTTCGCCTACAACCGTTGGGGCTCCGACAGCGGGGAGGATGAGGTGCTCATCGGGGATTTGGCCACCCACACCAGCGGTCGGACGCCTTCCGTCAACGGGGTTTTCCTTGATGAATTCGCCGAGGCCTTCACCTTTGGCGCTTACGCCGTCCGAAACCTGGAGATCTGGGTGCGTCCCACGCCGCCGCCCAAGCCCAATGGCGCCGCCGACGACGCCTCCGCCTATTCCCCCGCCGCCGCGGCCACGCTCACGCGCGTCAACGGCAATGTCGTCCCTTCCGCCGTTCGGGCGTTGGGTAACGGAAGGCCGCTCGACGCGGCGGCGACTTCCGAGGCGTTGGCGTGTCTGGATGGGATCGCGCACGCGGATGGGGAGGGCGGCGTGGAGGTGTGCTATGACTTTGCCGTCACGGATCTGACGTTTGACGGGGGGCGCCTCGCGGTCGCCGCCGCGCTGCGTGCGCCGGCCGGGGCCAGTTTCGTCCCTGGCACGACGTTCCGTCTCCGCTCCGTCTCGGACGACAGTGTCTTGGGCGTTTCGGAGGCCGTGGGGCCTGATGGGCGGAGCGTCACCATCACGGCGCCGCAGGAATCGGAGGGGGGACTTTTCCGCGTCGAGGCCTGCCGTTCGGCGTCCCCCTTGGCCGCCGAGGCGGCACAGGGCGGCTGATCGCTCCTTGCGCTTGTTTCGGCGAGGCTGCGTTTTGTGTTATACTGGGGGCGTTGTACGAACTCCTGACGAGGAATGAGCCAGGACGATTGAGCATCTCGACGAGTCGTCCTTCGACGCCGCGGTGGCCTCGGGCGTGACGTTGGTGGATTTCTGGGCCACGTGGTGCGGTCCCTGCAAAATGCAGGGGGCGATCTTGGACAAGCTGGCCCTCCCGCCGGAGCTGGAGGGGAAGGTGCGCGTCGGCAAGGTGGATATTGACAAGGCCCCCGCGCTGGCGGTGCGTTTCGGCGAGCAGACCATCCCCACGCTGATCGTCTTCAAGGACGGCCAGGCGGTCGACACGACGGTGGGCGTGACGCGCGCGGACGTCCTGCTCGAGAAACTCGCCCAGGCGGCGGCGCGCTGAGCGGGGCGGGCGCCATGCGGACGTTCCTTGCGCTCGCGGCGGCGGCCTTGTTGGCGGCGGCGGCCCCGGCCCAGCGGGCCGTGGGCTCGGCTTACGCCCAGCAGGCCCAGGCGCTGCGCGAGCTTCAGTATCAGGTGCAGACTTTGGCGGCGCGCTTCGACGCCATCGAGCAGCGGCAGTCTTCCCTGGCGGCGCGGATCGCGGCCCTGGAGCGCGGCTCGGGGGATTCGGGGCTGGCGTCGAAGGACGAGGTGGCCGCGCTCCGTTCCGACCTCGCCGCCGTGCGTTCCGCGCAGGGGCGCCTGCGGGACGAGATCGTGGAAGACCTCTCCGCGCGGATCTCGGCCATCGCCAAGCGCCAGGAGCAGGCCCGGGCGGCGGAGGCGCGGGAGCGGCAGGCGGAGCGGCAGCGTTCGGGCTACAGCCACACGGTGGAGACGGGGCAGACGCTCTCGGCAATCGCCTTGGCCTACAAGGTGTCGGTGAAGGCGATCATGCAGGCCAACAACATCACCGACCCCACCAAACTGCGTGTGGGGCAGACGTTGTTCATCCCCGACCCATAAGGTTCTCATCAGGGGCGAAGGCGCGTGCCGGTCGCCCCTTTTTTGTGCCCGTCTTCGGCGGGAGTGTTAGGCTTTCGCAAGGAGAATGTTAGGATGTTGGCGGCAATCGCGGCATTGGCGGGGAGGTTCCCCGTGTTGGAGACGGAGCTCCGCGCGGCTCAGGATCGTCTCGGCGAACGTCCCCGCCTGCTCCGTCAACGCCTCCCGGCCCAGGCCCGCCGGGCCCGCGCCCTCCAGCGCACGAAGCGCGTTCCGCGCCAAGATGATCTCACGTTTCGTCATCTCGCCGACGCCTCCGAAAGAAGACGCCCCGACTTCCCGGCCCAAGCAAGCGCCCCTCGGCCCCAAAGGCCCCAAAACCCATAAGGTCTCGACCCGAACCCTTATAAGGCCCACTCCCCAACCCTTAAAGGTCTTGCGGCACACCCTTATAGGGCCCCATCGGCACCACTCCACCCTTTGTGGGGGGAAACGCTTGGATACTCCTAGAGGACGCAGGGCGGCCTGAATGCGACAAGCGAGGACGGCACGCAATGTCTCTGACGGGAACCCACGCCCGCCTCACGAAGGCGACAGGCGCCGCGGCTTCCCCCGGAACGCGGCAATCGCCCCAAGTGCGAGACACCGCCAAGGCTGGGTTATCTTTCGTCTTCCGCTTTGTCCCGCCCCGCACGCGCGTCTTCAAGCTCGCCAAAGACCAAGCCCCCGATTTGGACGGGGTTTTGGATGACCAGCGGCCGGTCTTCCACGGCCTGCTTGTAGATGGGCAATCTTGGGATCATGTCGGGGTCTTTCATGAAAGGGCGCAGCGCCTCCCACCCGACATAAACCTCAACGGGCGCGCCGCGATAACCGCTCGCCTCGTAGTCGTTGTAAATGAAGGAGAGGCCGCCGTCGTCGAGGGCGAAATTGTCAGGCATCCTATTGATGAAGACAAACTCCTCTTCGCAAAGCCGCTGGTAATCGGGATATCCCGCGTCGTCGGCCGCCTGCTTGCGCACGAGCCCAAGGATGGCGTCCTGGTGCCTCATGTCGAGGAAATCGTCGATCCAAAGCGGGCGTTTCCTCTCAAAGTCCCACACCAGATAGCGATACCACACAGCAGGATGAACGCCGCCTTCATACTCGTCCAACTTGACCCTGTAAACGAGATAGCGCTCGTCAAGATACTCAACCCGTCCCTCCACGCGGCGGTACCACCCGGAAAGGAAGATCGGCAACGGCCCGTCCCCCAGGGCTTCTTGGGCCGCCGCGGCATATTCTTCATACCACGCGTCGCACAGAGACCGCACGGCCTCGGGGACGGTCGAGCCATACCGGAAGAGATCCCTTCCCCATCCTATCTGATAATAGGGAATCGTCAGATAACTGCAGATGAAGCGCTCCAACGACGCCTGCTGGTCGGCGAGTCCCGCCGGCAACGTCGGTCTCATGGCAGAGACGCGAAACGTCGCGACCGGCGAATCCCCCACCGAGGGATAGGCCGGCCGACGCTCGCAAAACTGCTTATACTCCCACTTGATTCCCCCGGCGAGGGCATACGACGCCAAGAGAAACGAGGCCAACAACACGCCAACTTTCATCGACTTCTCCTTCAACAACCTCCATGATACCAGTTTTAGGCCCAAAATTCAATCGATTGCCCACGGCTTTCTTCGCTTGTTGCACATACGAACGGGACAAAGTGAAGGAGGCGCTGGAAGAGCGTGAAAAGCGGTGGGCTGATGTCAGAAAGTGAAATCGGACAAATAGGACGGTCACCGGAAGGGTGTGAAGAACCAATGAACAAGCACATTCCCGCCACCCCGCCGCACGCCGTGCGGATTCATTGACACACCAACCACATTCCCGTCAGACACGTCGCGCACAATCAGAAGGTATGCATCTTGATCCCGACGACGCGATAGCGGGCCAACATGTCCCCGGTCTCGAACGACCACCCCTCCGGCATCTTGTTGCGAAGTCCCGCCTTCGACAAGAGGGCGTCCTCCTCCTTCGTGATCAAGGCGCAAAAGAGCTTTTCCTTGATCAGCTTGGCGACAAAGGCCTCCGTCAGTTTGCCTTGGCGATGGAGCGCCTCAAGGTAACGATAGACCACCTCCGTCGCGAACGGTGTGCTGAGGCTGACGGCGACCTTTGACGAGGCCGGGTACTCGAACCCTTTTTACGGCAAGAACGGGTGGGAGGATTGGCGGAGCTACACCAAGTCCAAGCCCTACGCCTCGGGCTCGGTGAACTCCTTCGGCAAGTTCTCCATGCGGTATGGGCGGGTGGCGGTGCGGGCGCGCTTCAACGTCGCCTCGGGGGCGTGGCCGGCCATCTGGATGCTGGGCACGACGCAGACCCCGCCGGCGGATCTCAACGACCCCGAGGCCTTTTGGCGGTGCGTCTCCACCGTCCCGTGGCCGCTGGCGGCGGCCGCGCTGCTGATCCCCATCCTGCGGCGGCGCGGCGACGTGTCGGCGCTGGTCGCCGGGCTCATCCGCTTTCTCATCCCCCTCCAAATCCTCTGGCTGACGCTCGCGCCCGTCCCGTTTTGGCTGTTGGCGGCGCTGGCGCTGTGTTGGCCGCTCGCCGCGCTGGCCGGCCGCCGCGTCGCGGGGTCGTGAGCGGCGGCGCGTCCTCCGGTACGCGGCGCGGGCGGATGGACGTTTTCCTACGGGCTGTTCGGCGCGGTGTGGTATCGTGGTGGGGAAAGGAACCCGCCCATGCGCCTGACAGCCTTCGCCGCCCTCTCCCTCACCCTTTGCGCCATGGCCTCCGCGGCGGCGCCCGACGTCGTTGTCCCGACGCCCGAGCAGCGCGCTTGGGCGGAGGCGGAGATCGGCGTGCTCTTCCACTTCGACATGCCCGTCTTCCGGCCCGACTACAACTGGCGCGCCTGGGGGTCGCACCCGTCGGCGGAGGCCTTCAACCCAACGGCCCTCGACGTCGACCAATGGCTGCGCGCGGCCAAGGGGCTTGGCGCCACGTATGCCGTGCTCGTGGCCAAGCATTGCAGCGGCTTCAGCCTTTGGCCCACCAAGGCGCACGCCTACAACATCGCCAATTCCCCCTACAAGGGCGGCAAGGGCGACCTCGTGCGCGAATTCGTGGAGGCCTGCCGCCGCCACGGCCTCAAGCCCGGCCTCTACGCCAGCACCACCGCCAACGGCTACCTCTGGGCCGACAACCCCGGCCGCGTCCGCCCCGGCGGCCCCATCACCCAAGCGCAGTACAACACCATCGTCGAGACCCAGCTCCGCGAACTTTGGACGAACTACGGCCCGCTCTTCGAGATTTGGTTCGACGGCGGCGTCCTGGCCCGGGAGCGCGGCGGCGCGAATGTCGCCGCGCTGCTCCGCGAACTCCAGCCCCAGGCCGTCGCCTTCCAAGGCCCGCCCGACCACCCCCACCTTGTCCGCTGGGTGGGCAACGAGACCGGCACCGCCCCCGACCCCTGCTGGGCCACCTGCGCCGAGACCACGCAGGCCGATGGAACGCGCGTCATCGAGGGGCTGCACGGCGCCCCCGACGCCCCGCGGTGGTGCCCCGGCGAGGCCGACTTCACCCTCCGCCACAACACCTCCTTCCAGGGCGGCTGGTTTTGGCGCAAGGGGCAGGACGACCGCCTCTTCGACGTCCCCCAGCTCATGCGCAAATACGAGGAGACCGTCGGCCGCAACACCAACATGCTGCTGGGCGTCGTCATCGACGACCGCGGGCTTGTCCCTGAGGCCGACGTCCGCCGTCTGGCGGAGTTCGGCGCCGCCATTCGCGCCCGCTTCGGCTCGCCGCTCAAGATCGCCTCCGGCGCCGGCACGACGCTGGAGCTCCGCCTTGACGCGCCCGCCGTGCTCGACCGCGCCATCCTTCAGGAAGATCTCGCCCACGGCGAACGCGTCTTGGCCTACGAACTCGAGGGCCTGACGGACGGGGGATGGGAGCCCCTCGCCAAGGGCACGAACATCGGCCACAAGCGGATCGTCTCGTTCGCCCCGCGCACCCTCTCCGCCGTGCGCCTGCGCGTCACCCGCGCCAAGGCCGAGCCGCGCATCCGCGCCCTTGCCGTTTTCGTCAAGCAATGAAAGGAAGCCATCCCATGAAGTCCGCGTTTCTCATCGGTTGCGCGCTCGCCTCGGGCGCCGCCCTCGCCGCCCCCCGCTTCATCGGCGCCCAGGAATACGGCGTCCGCCCCGGCCACGAACTCATCTGGCGCGTCCCTGTCCACGGCGCCACCGCCGTCGAGGCCGTCAGCCTCCCCGAGGGGCTTGCCTTCGACGCCGCCCGGCGCACCCTCCGGGGCCGCCTCGACCGTCCCGGCGACCACGCCGTCGTCCTCCGCGCCACCGACGGGCGGGAGAGCGTCGAGGAGCGCCTCACCGTCAAGGTCGGCGAGGCCATCTGCCTGGCTCCCTCGATGGGCTGGAACAGTTGGTATTCCTACTCCGAGGCCGTCAGCCAGGAAGGTATGCTGAAAATCGCCCGCCTGCTGGAGGAAAGCGGCCTCGCCGACGCCGGCTGGGCCTACGTGAACATCGACGACTGCTGGCAGGGCGAGCGCCCCGCCGGCGGCGCCCTCCAGCCCAACGCCAAGTTCCCGGACATGAAGGCTTTCTGCGCCGCCATCCATGAGCGCGGCCTCAAGGCCGGCCTCTACTCCACCCCTTGGATCTCCACCTACGCGGGCTTCCGCGGCGGCTCCACCGACGACGGCGAGCCCAACGCCCTCCCGCCCGAGAAGCGCCTTCAGCCCGGCCAGGTCTACGGCCGTTATCCCGGGCTCCACCGCGCCGGCGTCGACCGCGTCGGCAAGCATTGGCACTTCGGGCTGGACGCCAAGCAATGGGCGGAGTGGGGCTTCGATTACGTGAAGGTCGACTGGAATCCCAACGACGTCCCCACCACCGCCCGCATCGCCCAAGACCTCCGGGACTCCGGCCGCGACATCGTCCTCAGCCTTTCCAACGCCGCCCCCATCCAGAACTTCCCCGCCCTCGCCAAGCACGCCCAGCTCTGGCGCACCACCGGCGACATCCAGGACACGTGGGGTTCCGTCCGCGCCATCGGTCGCGCCCAGCTCCGCTGGCTCCCCCACGCCTCCAAAGGCCACTGGAACGACCCCGACATCCTCCAAATCGGCCTCATCGGCACCCCCAACCGCCCCAACGTCACCTTCCGTCCCAGCCGCCTCACCCAGGCCGAGCAGCGTTATCAGATGACCCTCTGGTGCTTCCTCTCCGCGCCCCTGCTCATCTCCAGCGACCTCGAACACCTCGCCCCCGAGACCAAGGCCCTCCTCACCGACCCGGATCTCATCGCCCTCGACCAGCGCCACGCCGCCGCCCCCATCGCCCTCGTCCAAGAGACCAAGGACTACTTCGTCCTCCGCAAGGACATCGCCCCCCGCCCCGTCCACGGGCTCTTCAACGACTCCGACTCCCCCCAGACCATCACCCTCCCCGACGGCTCCGCCCACACCGTCGCCCCCCACGCCGCCCTCCTCGTCCCCTGAGCCGCGCTCCCGCCCCGGCGCGTCAGAGGCGCATGGGGCGGGCCAAGGCCAGGACGTAGACGCGCTTGGCGCCGGCGCGGCGGAGCAGCCGCGCGCAGGCGTCGCAGGTGGCGCCGGTCGTCATCACGTCGTCGACCAGCAGGAGCGTCTTGCCGCGGAGATGGCGGGGGTGGGCGGCGCGGTAGGCCGCGGCCGCGTTGCGGAGGCGTTCCTCGCGGCGGAGGCGGGTCTGGGAGACGACGCCCGTGCCGACGCGGCGGAGCAGGCGCTGCCGGCAGGGGATGCGGAGGTCGCGGGCGAGTGCCTGGGCGAGAAGGGCCGCCTGGTTGTAACCGCGGGCGCGGAGCTTGGCGGGCTGCATGGGGACGGGGACGATGGCGTCGAAGCGCAGGCCAAGGGGGGCGATGCGGGCGATGTAGGTGGCGGAAAGGAAGCGGACGAGGTCTTCCTGCAGCCAGACGCCGCCGTGATACTTGAAGGTGTGGATGAGATGCCGGAAGGCGCCGTCGTAGCGGGCCACGACGAAGGCGCGGGTGAAGGCGGGGCGGCGGCGGAGGCAGTCCGAGCAGATGAAGTCGGGCCCGCCGGGCATGGCCGACTCCGCGCCGCAGACAAGGCACGCGGGGTTGCGGGCGAGGGAGAGGCGCCCCAGGCAGTCGGCGCAGATGTAGCCGCCCTCGCCGGCGGGGCGTTCGCAGAAGACGCAGTCGCGCGGGTAGACGAAGTCGAGCGCCCAGCCCAGGAGCCGCCGCGCCGTCACAAAGAGACGCCGAAGCATCGCAGCCCAAGCCCCAGCGCGCCGCCCAGCAGGATGAGCGCGACGGCCCCGAGGCGCACCCATTGCGTGAGGGCGAAGAGCCCCATCGCCAGCGCGGCGGAAAGCCAGCGGAACCCCGCCCCGCCGCCGGGCAGGAGCGTGTGCCCCAGAAGCGTCCACGCCGCCGCGCCGATCAGCCCCACGACCACCGGCTTGGCGCCCTCGAGCGCGGCGCGGATGGCCCAGTGGCGCATGGCGTAGCGGAAGACCCCGGCGACGATCAGGATGATGACGACGGAGGGGAGCACCACGCCGCCCGTGCTGCAGACGCTGCCGAGCAGGGGGCTCAGCCCATGCTGCTCCGCCACGTGGATGCCGGAAAAGGTGGCGATGTTGATGGCGAAGGGCCCGGGCGTGCTCTCGGCGATGCCCACGAAGTCGGTGAACTGCTCGGCGGTGATCCACGCATGGCGGTCGATGAGCTCCTGCTGGATGAGCGGGATCATGGCGTAGCCCCCGCCGATGGTGAAGAGCCCGACCTTGGCGAAGACCCAGAAAAGCGTCCAGTAAATCACGGCCCGGCCCCCACGCGGGCGGCGAGCCGGGGGCGGACGCCATACCAAAGCACGCCGAAAAGCAGCCCGCCGACGACGAACCAGAGCGCGTTGAGCCCGAGCAGCGCCACCGACACGAAGGCCAGCGCGCCGGCGATCGCGTTGGCCGCGTTGCGCGGCACGCCCTGCCCCATGCGGATGAAGGCCCGCGCGATGAGCACGATCGCCGCCACCCGGATACCCGCCAGCGCCGCCGCCACCCACGTGTTCTCGCGGAATTGCAGGTAAAAGCCGCTGACGACCACGATGACCAGCCACGCGGGGAAGACCAGCGCCGCCGTCGCCACCACCCCGCGCCGCGCTCATCGCGCAGGACGGGTGCGACCGTTTCTGCGCCTATTGCATCGTGCCGCGGATGCGCGGGGCGCCGACCTCCGTGCCGATGGGGGCGTTGCTGCGCGCCGCCGCCGAGCGGTTCGCCCAGGGCTTCCGCGAGATCGTCCTCACCGGTTGCAATCTGGCGCTTTACCGCGACCCCGACACCGGCGCGGCGCTGCCGGAACTGTTGACGTCCCCGGCGAGGGGCGCTTCAGGTTGGGGTCGCTGGAGCCTTGCGTGACGGATGACGCGGCGCTCTTCCGGTTGGCCGCCGGCTCGGGGGGGGGGCGCCTCTGCGCCTTCTTCCATCTGCCCATCCAGTCCGGCTCCGACGCGCTGCTCGCGCGGATGGGGCGGCCTTACGGCGCCGCGCGGATCCGCGCCACGCTGGACGCGCTCTGCGTGGCGCTGCCGTTTTGCGGTCTGGGCGCCGATTGGATCGCGGGCCTGCCGGGCGAGACGGAGGCCGACGCCGAGGCCACGCGCCGTTTGCTGGCCGATTATCCTTTCACGGGCGCGCATGTCTTCCCGTATTCCAAGCGGCCCGGGACGCCCGCCGCGGCGTTCCCCGGCCAAGTGCCCTCGGAGCGCATCGCCACCCGCGCCGCCGCGCTGCGGGCCGTGGCCGCTGAGACGCGCCGGTTAGCGCTGCGCCGTTTCCTGGGCCGCGAGCTGTGCGTCATCCCGGAGCGCACGCGCACGGGCCGGTGCGAGGGGTGAAGCGCGGAGTACCTGCGCTGCCGTCTGCCCGAGTCCGCGCCCCGGGGCGTGCCGACGGCCTTCGTGCCGACGGCGATCCTGCCCGACGGCACGCTCGGCTGATCACTCGTCGCAGACCAGGCGGAGGGTGACGTTGTGGACGCGCTGCCACTGCGGATAGGGCGTGCGGAGGGCGGAGCGGGAGAAGCGGGGGAGGAGATCCCAAGCGCCGCCGCGGCAGACGACCTCTTCGTCGGGGCCGGGTGGCTCTGAGCTCGCGGGATAGGGACGGTAGGGCGAGGCCGTCCACTCGGCGGCGTTGCCGATCATGTCCTTGAGCCCGAAGGCGTTGGGCTGGTGTTTCCCGACGTGCCCGAGCACCATCTGGCCGTCGTCGCGGCGCATGTCGCGGAGCATGTAGTGCAGGGTCTGGCGCTGATGGGGGAGTTTGTCGAGGGCTTTGTCGGCGAGGTTGGCGTAGGGGGCGAAGTCGTCGTCCTCGCCGCCCCAAGGGAGGGCGGTGGCCGTGCCGGCGCGGGCGGCCCACTCCCATTCGGTCTCGGTGGGGAGGCGGAAGCGGCGCCCGGTCTGTTCGGAGAGCCACGCGCAGTAGGCCTGGGCCTCGCGCCAGGAGAGGCGGACGGCGGGGAAGTCGGGGCTGTCCATGAGGCTGGCGCCGGGGGCGGTGTGGTCTTTGCCGAGCCAGTCGGCGTAGCCGTTGTAGTGGTCGGGCTTCCAGGCGAGGAGGTTGCGGAGGGGGAGCTCGACCTCGGCCATGAGGAAGGGCTTCTCGACGCGGGCGATGTGCGGGGTCTCGTCGGGATAGCCTTGGGCGTCGCCCATCACGAAGGCGCCGGCGGGGATTTTGCGGAAGGTGAGGTCGCCGCCGGGGAGGCGGAGGGTGACGGCCTCGCCGGGCTTGGCCTGGAAGGGCCAGCCGGGCAAGGTGGGGGCGGCGGGGCGCGGCGCCTCGGCGGCGGGGGGCTGGAAGGCGACCTTGGCGAGGTCGGCCTTGGCCTGCTCAAAGCCGTAGGCGTCGGCCTCGAGGGCGGGGTCGGGATTGGAGACCTGGCAGGCTTTGTTCCACGCCTCGCGGCGGGCCTTGGATTGGCGCATGCGTTCGAGCTGCATCTGGGGGCCTTTGATGCCGATCCAGTTGCGGTGGAACTCGTTGGCCCAGTTGAGGGCGAAGTCGGTCCACGTGCCCCAGAAGGGGGCGTTGAGGTCGATCCAGGTGTAAAGCGTGCGCCATTCGGCGTCGTCGAGGGTGACGCCGTGGTGGCCTTTGCGGAGGAGCTGGATGAGCGGGGAGGTGTTGGCGGCGTATTCGCCGGGGTTGAGGAGGTGGTTGTCGCTCTCGGGGCCCGGGCGGCGGACGTAGGGGTTGAGGTCGTGGTAGGAGCGGGTGAAGGCGCCGGCGCCGCCGGGGTTGAGGCCGTCGCGGTAGGGGAGGATGGTGGGGGCGAGGCTGGCGAGGTTGGGGCGGCGGCCCCGGAGGTTTTGCTTGCCGTAGAGGCCCTCGCGCGTCCCGTCGGTGTCGGTGGTCTGGTCGTTGTGGCAGCCGACGCAGCGGCGGTTGAGGATGGGCTGGACCTCGCGCATGAAGCTCCAGGCGGGGCCGGGGGAATCGGGCGGCGTGAGGGCGGCGGGGGCGCCGGGGAGGGGCGGGACGTCGTAGATGGAGTTGGCGCTTTCGTGGCAGCCGGTGCAGGAGACGTGCTCGCCGGGCTGGCCGACGAGCCAGGAACGCATGAGCTGGAGCGCCTGGCCGCGGGCGTCGAGCGGCTGGAGGGAGAGGGGGATGTGGGCGGGCGCGGTGAAGAAGACCGAGCCGTCGGGGTTGACTGGGACGGTGCCGAGGAGGTACTTCATGTCCCAGCTCGACTCGGTGCCGACGCCTTCGTGGGAGCCGACCTTGTTGTAGGCGTAGTGATAGGCGAAGACGCGCAGGGCCTTGACGGCGCCGCGCGGGACGCCGGCGAGGCCGGGGCCGTTGTAGATGTCGGCGACGTGGACGGTGCAGGTGCGCGCGCCGGGCCGGACGAAGTCGGGGAGGACGGGCGGGACGGGGCGGCGCTCGACGCGGATGGGCTCGCAGAGGGCCGCGCCCTCCATCTGGGCCAACGGGATGAGGTTGTCGAAGACGTCCGCCAGATAGATGCCCCAGAGGTCGTCCTTGGAAGGGCGCATGGAGACGAGGAAGAACTTGCCCGCGTCGCCACGCCCCGGGCCGGGGGCGAGCGGGAAGGGCGAGAGGAAGCGGGGCCAGTCGCCGGCGTAGAGGTAGTCCTCGACGCGCTCGGGGATGGGCTTGCCGAAGCCGGGGATCATCTGGACGGCGCCGGCCTTCTCGGTGCGCCCCTTGGAGACGTCGAAGAGGGCGAGGCGGCCGGATTTGGGGGCGTGGTGCCCGGTGGCGACGCAGACGAAGCGGCCGGGCTGTCCGGGGATGGGCTTGGGGTCGCCGTAGTGGTTGGGCCAGAAGCCGTTGGAGCCGTAGTAGGCCAGCTGGCGGGTGCCGTCGGGGCGCATGGTCATGACGTTGCGGCTGAAGAAGTGCGACAGGTCGCAGTATTCCCAGCGGACGTACATCACCTGCCCGTCCTCCATCACGGTGGGCGACCAGTTGGAGTCCTGGTCGAAGGTGAGGCGGTCGAGTTTCCCCGTCTTGGGGTCGAGGCGATAGGTGTTTGTCATGGCCAGGCGCCCCGACTCGCAGGGCAGCCCCTGCTCGGCGGCGGTGGCGGTGACGAGGAGGCGGCCGTCGGGCAGCCAGCAGCCATCGCCGACGTCAAAATCCGCCTTGGCGGGGGAGAGGGGGCGCGGCTCGGAGCCGTCGAGGCGCAGTTCCCAAAGCTTCAGGCGCCCGCCGTCCGCCGGGTCTTTGCGGACGTAGCAGACCTTGTCGGCGCCCCAGTGCAGATCCACGCAGGAGAGGGTGGCGCCGGGCGAGTCGAGCAAGGTGGCGACGGTGGGGGCGGGGTTGCCGAAGTCGGAGAGGCGCAGCAGTCTCGAGGAGATGTTGCGGTTGGCCTCCACCTGGTTGTAGCAGGCCATGCTGGGCTGCCCGGGGGCGTTGTGGCGGCGGGCGTTCGGCCCCATCTCGTAGCGCACGGCGAGGATCTCCAGCCCTTGCAGGCCGGGGCGGGCGAGGACGGCGCGGCGGAGGTCGCGCAGGAGGGCGTCGGCGGGCGCCTCGTCGCCGCGCTTGGCGAGGGCGTCGCGCGCGGCTTGGCGGCGTTCAGGCAGGGCGTCGACGAAGGCGCGGAGCGCGGCGCTCCCGGCCCCCACCCCGTAGACGGCCTCCCAATCGTCGGCCAGACGGGTGAGGGCGGCGGGGTCGATGCGGTCGAGCGCGCCGGCCAGGCAGCGCTGTTGCGCGGTCTGCTCGGCGAAAAGCGGGGCGGCCACGGCAAGGGCCAGGATGAACGGGAGGATGGTTCGCATGGGTTTCTCCTTTGATGTCGTACCTTTCCTAAAATGATAACACGGCGAATGCGGGGATGGGTGAGGGTGTCCACCGATCGGCGTGTCTGCGTTGCGTTGTATCTAGCCCCGATGCCGTGGCGGCCAGAGGGGATTCTTTCCCTCCTCAGCTGCGCGCCACCACATCACGCATTCCTCCCCCAGCCACGTCTCCGGGCTGATTGCAAGCAAAAACGTGAAGTTTTTAGGCAATAGCTGAAAAAGCTTCATTGGTGGAGAGTCCTTTTAGGGAAGTGGTGCGGGAGATGTGGTTGATGAGGGCTTCGACGCGGGCGATCGTGCGGGCGCTGACGGTCGAGAAGTCGGTGCCTTTGCCGAGGTGACGTCAGAGTTGGCGGTTGAAGTTTTCGACGGAGCCTTTCTGCCAGGCGCTGTAGGCGTAGGTGTAGTAGACGGGGGCGCGGACGATGCGTTCGAGTGCGGGTTGGTCGAGGAACTCGCAGTCGTGGCCTTTCGCCTTCGGATCAGGAGCGTTGCGATCGGTGGTCATGGTGCGGATCGAGCGGAGGGCACCTTCGGCGACGAGGCGGCGGAGGGCGCGATGGACGGCGCTTTGGCTGATGGTGCGAAGCTGGCGCAGGAGAACGTAGCGGGTGCGGCGTTCGATCAGGACGAGGAGCCCGCCGCGGCCGGCGTAAAGATGAAGACCATCCTCACCGACAACGACATCGTCTTCATCGACGCACCGAAACTCCACGCCATCACCGGCGCCACCATCTACTACACCGACGCCTATGCCGGATGGCAAAAAGGCAACGTTGAGAACTGCAATAAAATCATCCGCCGCCGCCACGACAAGGGGACCGACTTCTCCAAGATGAGCAAACGCGAAGAGCGTCACACTCAGTGGTGGATCAACAACTACCCCCGCCCCACAGACATCAAAAAGAAAGCCACCACAAAGGTTTAATTCTCTGCCTTAAAACCTGCGCAAAAACACTTGCATTCTCCACGTTCCTGTCAACCCCACGCCACATAACGAGTACAAAAAGGGCGGATGCGAGTCCGGAAGTAACCTCGCGCGACCCTGAATGAACCTCGCGCCGACCGGAGCGCATCACGCCCTTGACAACATCAGTGTCCCATAATCCGATACGTACGTCAACCCTGAGCACGGCAAATCCGCAATAACAGACGCGGACTGCGTCCCGGATTTCATATCGAGCCGATCCAAAGTCAAAGCGACAATGTAGTAGCCTTCACCTCCGAGACGCAACCCGCGTCTACCCATACTGTCGCAAAATTCGGGGAAGAGTGTCAACACTGAATGAAACGGCGTTGGGAGTACTGAAAGTGGGAGACGCGCCGGCTTTCACTTCATGGCCCGACCGTGAAACGGTTCGCTCCAGCCTCACCGACGCGTCTCCACGAGAAAAGGACAAATCCCCGCCTCTGGAAATAAGGTAGCATATGCCATCAACGAATTCAAATTCATCCAATCCTTTCTGTCCTTTATCGGCTTGGAGGGCCGTGCATGTCTATTATATATAAGGTAAGGGGTGGATGGCGAAGACGGCGAAAGGAAACAAAGCCATCAAGGAATCTATAACCCGAATTACCCCGCTTTTCGGCGAAGATTCTGTCTTCTAGACGGCACAGTGGGGAGGACCTCATGGCCCCTTAAATGGTCCTTTCTGAGACCCTATAGTGGTCCGAGGTCAACCACTATAGTGGTCGAGGGTGAGACCCTATAGTGGTCGGAGGCGAAACCCTTAAGGGTCCGCGAAAGACCCTTTTGGGGGACGATTGGAGACCCTTTGAGGGGGTGTTTGGATTCGCCTGTTTCTGTAAGGCGGGTGCTTATGGTATACTGTCGGCATGTTTCCGTTCTTCTTAGCGCTTAAGTATCTTCGGCCCAAGCGTGGCATCGCCTCCGTCGTGACCCTTCTGTCGGTCTTCGGGGTGACCATCGGCGTGGCCATCGTGATCATTGTCCGGGCGGTCTTCACCGGCTTCGGCGACACGTGGGAAAACAAGATTCTCGCCTTTCAGCCCCATCTTATGGTGCAGGCGACGAACGGTCCCGTCATCGGCCATGAGGCGGCGGTCAGCGAACAGTTGGAGCAACTGCCCGGGGTGAAGGTCGCCTCGCCGAACATCGCCACGCGCGTCTTGGTGGAGTATGACCGTCATCTGTTGGCGCCCATTCTGTTGGGCGTGGATGCCGAGCGCGCCCAGCGTTCGCTCCCCATCCAAATGGACCAAGGCTCCTTTGACCTGACAGGCGACAGCGTAGTCATCGGGGTCGACCTGGCTCGGAGTCTGGGCGCGCGCCTCGGCGACGAGCTGGAGGTCTATTCGCCGATGAACCTGGTCAAGGAAGACGAGATTTATCTCCCCGAGCGCCTCATTGTCTCGGGTATCTTCCGCACGGGTCAGGCGGATTATGACCTCAACTATCTCTTTGTCTCCCTGCCCGTTGGGCGCGACCTGGCCGGCCTTTCGCGCGGCGCAAACGCCATCAGTCTGCGCGTGGAAGACCCGCAGGCGCTCCGCCCGGGACAGGGCCTCGTGGCCGATGTCCAGCGCGAGGTCGATCGCATCTACGGCCCCGGCCAGTGCACGGTGAGCACGTGGCAGCAACTGGACAGCATGATCTTCAACGCCGTGGCCACCGAGAAAAACATGATGACGCTCTTGCTCATCTTCATCAGCGTGGTGGCCGTCTTCTGCGTGGTCAATACCATTATCGTCATCACCGTGCAGAAGACGAACGAAATCGGCCTGCTCAAGTCCCTGGGCTTCTCGACGGGACAGCTCACGGCCACCTTCGTCCTCTACGGTTGGATCCAGTGCGTCATCGGCGTGGCGCTGGGCATCGGCCTGGCCTTCCTGATTCTCCACAACCTCCAGAACCTGGTGGATCTGCTGGCACGCTTCGGCATGGACGTCTTCCCCAAGGAGGTCTACGGACTGGATGCCCTGCCGTGGCGCGTTGTGCCGCTGGAGATTGTCCAAGTCATCGTGCTGGTGGTGGGCTTCTGCGCGCTGGCCTCCTTCCTGCCGGCCTGGCGCGCCGCCGCCATGAACCCCGTCGACGCCCTGCGCAAGGAATGAGGCCCATGAACACACCCATCCTCACCGCCACCGACCTCCATAAGTCCTACACGCTCCACGGTAAACGTCTGGAGATTCTGCGCGGGGCGGACCTCGCCGTGGAGCCGGGAGAGACCCTCGCCATCGTCGGCAAAAGCGGCGCCGGCAAGTCCACCCTCCTGCACGTGCTCGGAGGATTGGACCGCCCTGACCGCGGCGCCGTGACCGTGGCGGGACAGAGCCTCTACGCCATCTCCTCACGCCGACGCACCCACCTGCGCGCCGCCTCCATCGGCTTCGTCTTCCAGGCTTACCACCTGCTCCCCGAGATGGACATCACCGAGAACGTGATGCTCCCGGCCATGGCCCTGGGCCGCCTCTCCCGCCGCGCCATGCGCGAACGCGCCGAGACCCTGCTAGCCGCCGTCGGCCTGGCGGACCGTCTGCGCCACACGCCCCTGGAACTCTCCGGCGGCGAGCAACAACGCGCCGCCATCGCCCGCGCCCTCATGAACGAGCCCGCGCTCATCCTCGCCGACGAACCCACCGGCAATCTCGACGCAGGGACCGGCGCCCAGGTGCTCGACCTGCTCTTCGACCTCACCGCCAAGCGCAACGCCACGCTCGTCATGATTACCCACAGTCCCGAGACCGCGGCGCGTTGCGCCCGCACCCTGCGACTGGAAGGTGGCATCCTCTCGCCGTGATGGGAAGGGGCGGCTTGCGCCGCCCCGGAGAACGGAAAACAGAGAACGGAGAACAGAACGCCCCTGCGGGGCGACGGGCGAAGCCGCTGTGCGAAGCGGCGAAGCCGCAGAACGCCCGATGGAGCCCTGGCGTTTCGCGCCCCCTGCGTCTTTGCGGTTCCAGGGTTCTTCCCTGACGATATTGCCATGACGGCGCCCCCAAAACAATGCTATACTAGGGTCGTCAGGAGGTTCCCATGAGACGGTTTATCCTTTGCTTGCTTTTAGCGGTGCTCGGCGCGACGGTGCGGGCGGATTGGCAGACGTTCCTGCGCGATGAGCCCACGACCCAACGGCGCGACGACCGCGTCTTCACCACCCTCGACCGGCTCTTCAAGGCCGAACGCGAGGCGTCCGAGGCCGATCGACCCTACCTGTGGCTCTACACGACGCTGATGTTGGAGCGGGCGCAGTACCAATTCCGGGACGGCGAGGACGAGGGCGTGCCCGACCCCGCCAAGGGAGCTTGCCAGGGTTGGAGCTACACCCAGGCGCTGGCCCTCCTGGAGGCCCGCGCAAAGGAGGCGCTGGGACGGCTCGACCTCTACGCTCGGACGCCCGCGGCGCCCTTTCTCTCCGCCACGCGGCGCGCCCCGGACGCCTACGCCTCCTCCGCCCTTGCGGTACTTTGGCAGAACGTGCTCTGCGACCTGGGCGATGACCGTTTCCCGGATGTCCGCGGGCAAGTCTTGAAGGCCGCCGAGGCCGCAGGCGACGACGCCCTGTCCGGGACCCTCCGCATCGTTGCCATCAATGACCTGCCCTTCGAGCAACGCAACGCCGCCCTGGAGGCCCTCGACAAAGAACGCGTCTGGCCCGCCGATGTCCGCGCCCTCATCCTCAAGGAGCGGGCCGAGAATCTGCGCGAGGACGCCCAAGCCACCGAGCGCCTCACCCTCCTGATGGATGCGCGCGACCTCGCCGCCGACCACGCCCTCAAGGCGAACCTCCAGCGGGAAATCGAGGCGATGCGCAAGATCGAGGTGCAGTTCCAGGAGGTGCCCGAGCTGGTGCCGCCCGACAAGCCCTTCGACGTGCAGGTGCGCTGCCTCAACGCCAAGCGCTTCGCCATCCAAATCGACGACGGCGAATGGGTTGAGCACGACCTGCCCGAGGCCAAGCCCTACGTCTGGACCGAGGCGACCGTCGCCTTCCCCGCCCTCGCGCCCGGCGAACACACCCTCCGCCTCCGCGTGCCGCAACGTTTCGGCGCGCTGGTGCAGCATTCGGCAACGACGACCATCACCGCCGCGCCCTTCACCGCCGCCCGCGTGCACAATGACCCCTACACCGTCTTCGTGGCCGACAGCGAGACCGGCGTGCCCCTCGCCGGCGCCACCGTCACCCTCA
The DNA here is from genome assembly GCA_944389945.1 of uncultured Kiritimatiellota bacterium. GTDB lineage: Bacteria > Verrucomicrobiota > Kiritimatiellia > RFP12 > DVOR01 > Spyradenecus. The sequence goes on from CALXOF010000007.1 coordinate 90,351, forward strand.
CGCCCAAGCAGGGCGAGCCGATCGCGCAGACCACCGACGCGCTCGGCCTGGCCACCTTCCCCGACCTCAGCCTGCCCACCTATGACAACTCGGTCTCCGCTGCCGTCACCTGGCAGGGCCAGACCATCACCATCTCGGACTACGCCTCCACCCCCGGCGAGCCCGACGCCACGCCCTTCTTCACCCTCAACGCCGACCGCGGCCTCTACCGGCCCGGCGAGACCGTCCGCTTCCAAATCATCTGCCTCCGCCGCGACCCCGCCACCGGCGCCGTCCGCCCCGACCCGAGCCTCTCCGCGCCCCTCGTCATCAAGGGCTACCCCCACAGCGGCACGGCCCGCGCCCTCGCGACCTTCGACCTCAAGCCCAACGCCGCCGGCTCCTTCGCCGGCGAGCTCAAGATTCCCGAGGACTTCACCGGCACCCTCCATGCCGAGGTGGAGGCCTGGCGCGCCTCCGACTATATGGGGCAGGTGATTGCGTTCAAGGCCCCCGCCTTCACCGTTGAGCTCCGCCGCGCCAACGTCGGCGACCCTGTGACCGAGCCCGTCCGCTTCGCCGGCACGGCCATCGACCTCACCGGCACGCCGCTATCCGGCGCCTCCGTCACCTGGAAGGTCCGTGCCGCGCTCGAGCCCATCGAGGGCACGGCCACCGTCGGCGCCGATGGCACCTTCGCCTTCGAGGCCCTCCTGCCCATACGCGACTGCGGCCAATTCGTCAGCGCCGAGGTCGCCGTCCTCAACGCCAACGGCGAGCGCCAGGACGCCACCTGCGGCTTCTGGCTGCCGCAATACGGCTTCGAGGTCGCCATTGCGCCCGACGACTGGGCCGTCGCCGACGCGCCCTTCGACGTCACGCTCTCCGCCGAACGCGCCGTCTCGGGCACCCTCACCGTCCGCCGCGACGATGCGGAGGAGATTCTCAAGTCCCTCGACTTCACCCTGCGCCAGACCGAGCCCGGCAAGGCCGAGGCCACCCTGCCGCTCGCCCTCCCTGGCGGCAGCTTCACCCTCATGACCGTCTCCGGCGCCGTCACCAACGCCACCGGCGCCATCGTTGTGCCGCGCGACGGCGACCTCTCCGTCTTCCCGAAGTCCTGGCGCTCCACGGGCGCCCTCCTGCGCACCAAGCAATCCACCGACAAACCCCTGAAGGTCGGCGAGACGCTCGAGGGCTTCGCCTCCACCCTCGGCAAGGGCCCCAAGTTCCTCGCCGTCACCACGCGTAACGGCCTGCGCAGCGTCATCCCCTTGACCGGTCCCTTCTTCAAGCTGCCCCTCGAGGCCGATCTCGCGCCGAACTTCTCCATCACGGTCTACGGCTTCGAAGGCGCGCGCCTCCGTTCCTCCACCCTGTCCTACGATGTCGAGCCGCCGCCGGACCTGAAGGTCGAGGCCACACGCTTCGCCGAAACCGCCAAACCCGGCTCGAAGCAGACCTGGGAAATCACCGTGGACGACCCCGACGCCGAGCTCCTCGTCACCTGCTACGACAAGGCCCTTGACGAAATCCGCCCCTACGTCTGGACGACCCTCGCCGCCCGTTTCCCCACCTATCTCAACGCGTGGGGCCTCACAAACGACTGGTTCCAGCCCAGCTGGGGCATCACCGCAAGAGAACCGCTCCCCTGGGACTTCTGCGCGCCCGGCCACGAGCACCGCGTGCCGATGTTCCGTTGGCCTTCTGAAGAGGAAGAGGAAAGCGCCACGTGGGGCCTCAACGGAGCCCGCTTCCTCGGAGATTGGGCCGCCGCGCCCAAGGCCGCCAACGTCGCGCTAGAACCCCCGCCCATCGAGGAGAGTGCGGCCATACGCGCCAAGTCCGTCGGTGCCGGCGCCGTCGCCCCCACCCCGCCGCCGCGCATGCGCACCGACTTCGCCAAGACCGCGCTCTGGGCGCCGCAGAAGCGTCTGGAGGGCGGCAAGGCCATCTTCACCTTCACCCTGCCCGACACCCTCACCACCTGGAAGCTCATGGCCTTCGCCTTCACCCCCGACGGCCGCAGCGGCACCCTCACGCGCGACTGCCAGGCCCGCCTGGACGTCATGCTCCAGCCCTACCTCCCCCGCGTCCTGCGCGTGGGCGACCGCCTCACCCTCAACGTCCGCCTCGCCAACACCACCGACAAGCCCCTCGATACCTGGGCCACCCTCAACCGCGGCGAACGCAAACCCGTCTCGCTCCCGCCCAAGGGCGCCGCGACCGTGAGCTGGGACATCGCCGCCCAAGCCGTCCCCGGCACGCAGACCTTTGAGTTCGCCACCGAGGGCGACGCCGTCCGCCTCGACCTCCCCGTGCTCGACAACCGCGTCCGCGTGGAGGATGTCTATCCCCTCACGCTGGTGGACACCGAGCCCACGACCGTCGATGTGCTCGAGCCCACCGCCTTCGACGAGCTCGCCGTGCGGTGGGACCACACCCCCGCCGCGGCCGTCGCCGAGAGCCTCGCCAAGGTGCCCGACTGGCCCTACGAGAGCAGCGACCAGCTCTTCGCCAACCTCGCCGCGAGCCTCCTGCTCCGCGAGATGAAGACCCCGCTCGCCAACGCCGACGCCCGAGAGGAGGGCTGGCTCAACCGCCTCCTCGCCGCCAAGCGCGGCGACCTCTGGCCGTGGTTCCCCGGCGGGCCGGAGGACGTCTACGCCACCGCCGAGATCTGCCTGGGTACGGCCCGTCTCCACCGCCTCGGACTCGCGCCCAAGCCGCTTGAGGAGGCCGTGCTCGCCACCCTCAAGGCCAAGCCCAAGACCCTCTCCTTCGCCGCCTGGGCCTACACCCGAAGCGCCTTCCTCGACGTCTGGCCGCAGGAGGAGGACCTCACCGATTCCCTCCTGCTGGCCTACCGCGAGGCCAAGGGCGTGCAGGAGCGCCGCCTCCTGGCCGTCGCCGCCAAGCGCCTCGGCGTGAAGACCGTCGCCGACGCCGGCCTCAAGGACGTCACCGACGCCATCAACGCCTCCAAGACCTGGGGCGTGTGGTGGCCGCAGGAACGCCTCTGGTGGGTCTGGTGGGGCACCCCCATCGAGAGCCACGTCCTCGGGTTGGAGACCCTCTTGGAGAATGGCCGCGCCGAGGACGCCCAGTCCGCCGCCCGTTGGCTCCTCCAGCACCGCCGTCTCAACGGCTGGGGCAACACCCGTGCCACCCTCGCCGCCGCCTTCGGCCTCCGCCTGGTCGGCACGCCCGAGACCACCGTCGGCCCCGAGCCCACCCTGCGCCGCGCCAGCGAGAAGCGTCCCGGCCTCCGCCGCGTCACCTATGCCCGCGAGCAGCCCGGCCTCAGCTTCGGCAGCGTCGTCGCCGCCTACACCCTCCCGCTCGACCAAGTGCCCGCGCCCGAGGTCGGCGAGGACGCCGCGCTCACCCTCACCCGCACCTACGCCCCCGCCCGGCCCAAGGTCGGCGACACCGTCACCGTGACCCTGCGCATCACCGCCGCCCAGCCCATGAGCCACGCCTGGCTCCGCGACGAGCGCCCCGCCAACACCGAGCCGCTCCACCAGCTCCCGGCCTGGGAGTGGCAGACCGGCGCCTACGCCATCCCCGGCGACGTCGGCACGGACTTCTTCATCGGCACGCTTCCACGCGGCGTCACCACCATCCAATACAAGCTCAAGGCCACCCACGCCGGCGCTTGCGTCCCCGGCCTCGCCACCCTCACCCTCACCCACGCCCCGGACTTCGCCGCCCGCACCGCCACCGAACCCCTCGCCGTCTCCCCTTGATTTGAACCAAAGCCGCCCTGTCGGTTAAGAGCTAGGAAAGGCTGGGGCGTGGGGCAGAGCCCCAGCCCGAAAACCAATCTTCCAAACCTCCAAGCTTCCAAACTTCCACTACGTTCGCATTCTTGGCGCGGATATGTTAGGATAAAGGCACAGTTGCGAAAGGAGTCCCCATGAAGCACGCACTCTTCCTTACCCTCTTGTTCGGCGCGGCCTGCGCCCAAGCCGCCGTCTCCGCCATCGACGTCAAGCCCACCGGCAACCCCGCCATCAAGGGCCGCAAGGACGTCCCCATCGCCACCGTCACCTTCTCCGCCGCGCAGGACGCGCAGGCCGAAAAGCTCCGCCTGGACATCCGCGGCACGAACCCCAGCGACGTCGTCTGCTTCTCGCTCGGACAGTCGGAGTGCGCCCGCGTGGAGAACGACGCAGCCACCTTCACCGTCCCCGTCAAGAAGGGTGAAAACTCCTTCAGCCTCTACGCCGAGCTCTCCGACACCGCCTCCGTCGGCCGCCCCTTGCGCATTGACGGCAAGCGCGTCCGCGTGGCCAGCGTCGTCACCAAGCCCGCACAGGAAATCGTCGACCAGCGCCTCCCCAACGGCAAGCTCCGCGCCTCCAAAAACTTCCGTATCCCCGGCATCGTCATGACGCCCAAAGGCACCCTCGTGGCCGTCTTCGACATCCGCTACAAACATGCCGGCGACCTCCCCGCGGACATCACGGTCGGCGTCAGCACCTCCAAGGACGGCGGCGACACCTGGAGCCCCATCCGCACCGCCATCGACTACAAGAACCTCCCCGGCGGCAACGGCATCGGCGACCCCGCCATCCTCGTTGACCCCTCCAACAGCCGCGTCTGGGTCATCGCCCTGCGCGCCCCCAAGTCCGGCCACCCCATCTTCAAGTCCAAGACCGGCACCGTCGACCCCGCCCAGTGCGGCCAGCTCTTCGTCGCCTACTCCGACGACGAGGGCGAAACCTGGTCTGAGCCTCACAACATCACCCCCGAGGTCAAGCGCCTCGACGACCCCGACACCGCGAACTGGGGCTGCATCTTCCAGGGCCCCGGCGCCGGCATCGCCCTCAAGGATGGCACCCTCGTCTTCCCCGCCCAGATCTGGGGCAACGACGGCAAGGCCCCCCACCACGGCGCCCTCATCTACTCCACCGATCACGGCAAGACCTGGACCTCCTCCAAGCAGTCGCCCTTCGGCGGCTCCGAGAGCACCGTCGTCCAGCTCGCCGACGGCTCCCTCCTCCTCAACACCCGCGAAGGCGGCGGCCCCAAGACCCGCGTCACCGCCCGCACCACCGACCTCGGCCAGACCTGGCAGAAGGTTGAGACCTCGCCCCTCCGCCAGCCCGGCAACCTCTGCCAGGCCGCCATGCTCCGCGTCGGCAACACCCTCGTCTTCTCCAACCCCAATTCCGGCAAGCGCGACACCATGACCCTGCGCAAGTCCACCGACAACGGCAAGACCTGGTCCAAGGGCATCGTCTATGACCCCCGCGCCTGCGCCGGCTACTCCACCCTCTGCCCCATGCGCCAGCGCGGCCAGGACTTCGTCGGCGTCCTCTACGAGGGCCAGAGCGACTACCACTACTTCCAGCGCATCCCCCTCAACGAAATCCAGTGATCGCCCCCGACACCCCCGCGCGGGACGCGCCCTTCACCGCCCTGGACTTCGAGACCACCGGCGTGGTGAAGGGCTTTTCGTCCCTTCCCTGGCAGCTCGGCGCCGTCTCCCTCCAAGGCGGCCGCATCGAGGCGCGCTTCGACACCTATCTTCGCGTCCCCGAAAACTACCCCTTCTCCAAGCACGCGCCCGGCGAACACCGCGCCAACCGCGCCGCCATCGCCGCCGCGCCCGAGGCGCTTGACGTCTGGTCGCGCCTTCATCCCCTCCTCGCCGCCACCGTCCCCGTCGCCCACAACATCGCCGCCGAGCGCACCATCCTCACCCGCCTCGCGCCCCTCACCCGCTATCCCCTCTGGGTCGACACCCTCCGCCTCGTCCGCCAAGCCTACCCCTCCCTGCCCAGCCACGCACTGGAGCACCTCATCCCCGCACTCGGCCTCCAACCCGAACTCGACGCCCTCATCCCCGGCCGTGCCCCCCACGACGCGCTCTACGATGCCGCCGCCTGCGCCCTCCTCCTCCGCCACCTCCTCTCCCTCCCCGGCTGGGACGCCCTCACCCTGGCCGACCTCGCCTCTCCGTGACATGACGCAACGCCCCATTGACCTCCGCCAAGCCCTTCTGCGCGTCCTTACCCTCGCGCTGGGCCTCGCCGTCACCCTCCTCTTCTGCCTCTCCAACCTCCCCGCGAAGACGCCCGCCCCGCCGCCGACCGACCCCTTCTCCGCGTTGCTTCTCTCCCAAGCCGTCGGCCTCCCGCTCCTCTTCCTGCCCGCCATCCCCTGGCTCCTCGCCGGCGGACGCGCCCGTCTCCGTAACCTGCTCGCCTGGCGCGCGCCGGACGCCCCACCCTTCGGGTTGCGCGCCTTCATTGGCCACGCAGTTTGCCTGATTGCCGGATCCTGGGCTCTCGTTGCCGTCGCCGCAGATGGCGCCACCCAAAGTGCCGTCAGTCTGGTCGGCGCCCTCACCCCCCTCCAGACCCTCGCCCTGTTCCCCTTTGTCTGCGGACTGGGCCCCCTGGCCGAAGAACTTCTCTGTCGCGGCGCGCTCTTCGACGCCGTGGGCCGCCGCGCCGCGCCCTGGGCCACCGCAGTCCTCTTCGCCCTCGCCCACGGCCCCAACGCCTTCTTCTTTCCCCTCTTCTTTGTCGGCCTCTGGCTCGGCTTTCTGACCCAACGTCAAGGCACGCTCCTGCCCGCCATCACCCTCCACGCCGTCTTCAATCTCCCCACCTTACTCCTCGCTTAAATGCTCCCTGATGAGACCATCCATGATGAAACGATTCCTCCTCTTCCCACTTGCGTTGATGCTCCTTGCCCTAACCGCGTGCAACGAAGTCCCGCCGGAACAAGACTTGCGCCTCCAAGCGGAACGCGGCGACCCCACCGCGCAATATCTCCTCGGCTCGCTCTATGAACACGGCCAGGGCGTACCCCAATCCCTCCAAGAAGCCATCAAGTGGTACCGCAAAGCCGCCGAGCAAGGCAATGTTGATGCCCAATTCAGCCTCGCACTTGCCTACATGCTCGGCCAAGGCACAACCCAATCCTACGAAGACGCCGTCGTCTGGTTCCGCAAAGCCGCCGAACAAGGCAACCCCGCCGCCCAGTTCAATCTAGGAGTCGCCTATGCCGGCGGCACCGGCGTCCCCCAATCCAGCGAAGAGGCCCGTAAGTGGTTCCAAAAGGCCGCGGATCAAGGTTTCGCCCCCGCGAAAGAAATCCTCCCCCACCTCCGCCAAGTCCCCACTTACCGAACCCTTGACACCCCCTCTCCGGACCTCTCTCCCCTCCCCTCAAAAGGCCCCTTCTGAGACCCTATAGTGGTCCGACCCCGACCACTATAGTGGTTGACCTCCGACCACTATAGGGTCTCACCTCGAACCCTTAAGGGTCTCGCGAAAGCCCCTTTCCACCCTCCCCAAAACCACGCCTCCCCCCTCCCCCCGCGACCACCCGCCGCGCGGGAAGGGCACTTTTGCTATCATGAATGGCACGCGACGGGCGAGCCGTCGCTCATTGTGCTTTGCACAACTGTGTTGCTTGCATCGGAACCTAGGAAATTCTTTTGACAGAGCAACGCGTTGAGGCAAGGCGTGTCGTTTCGGCACGCCTCTTTTCGCGTATCCTGTCAACGGCTTTCCTAGGGCCTCGATGCAGATACCGAAAGAGGCTGTTTTATGCAAACATCCATCCCATCCTCCCTCAGCCACAAGCTGGCCAACATGGGATTTTTCTGTGCGTTGCTCGTCGTCAGCATCCACGTTCCCAATCCCCAAGGCCTTTCACCAACGAATGTGCAATGGTGGATTGGGGCGCTTCTCGTAAATGGCTTGGCGCGTATTGCGGTACCGTTCTTCTTTGTGACCTCAGGGTTTCTTTTGGCCGGACACGTGACGGAGCAGGGGTGGTGGGCTCGAGAGGTTCGAAAACGACTTCGCAGCCTGGTGCTCCCCTTTTGCGTTTGGTCAATCCTATTCGCGGCATTCCTCCTCGGTGAAATTGTCTTGGCGAACATCTTGGCGGGTGCGCCATTGGGGCGTAACCTGCCTGACGATTGGTGCGGGCTCTTTTGGAATATTGGGCTTGTGTCTGCCTCTCCTTACGTATATACGCTCTGGTTTCTTCGCACGCTCTTCGTCTTCATTTTGCTGTCGGCACCGCTTGTCTGGATGATGCGACATGGCCGCACCTGGGTGATATGCCTCGCCGCCGGGCTTGTTTCGCTCTATTTGTGGACGATTCCATTCTCCCCACAGATTGAGAATGAAGGCGCTCCGTTCCTGTTCGGGAAACTGGGGATTTTCTCGGCATGTTCCCTTTTCGCCTTTGCGTTGGGGATTTTCCTTCGCCTCCATCCTTTCCCGGCAAAGATGCCGCGTTGGGCGAATAAAAGTGCTTTGCTCGTCGGGTTGGGGTGCTTTTGCCTACAGCAACTGTGCCTTGACTGGGAGACATCCCGATGGATTTCCGGGACACTTTCCGACATTGGCATTTGGATTTCGCTTTGGGCCACTTGGCGGCTGTTCCCGAGCGGCCCCTGGCCAAAAAACATGACCTCCCTGGCCTTCCCACTCTATCTTATCCACATCTTCCCTATTTTCGTGTTTTCCTTGATTACGCATGAGTTCCAAGTACTGACGACTGTCCCCCCCTGTGTCTCCTACCTGATTCATCTGGTGGTGGCGATCGTGGTCTCATTGAGTGTGGCCGTTTTACTTCGGCGCCTCTGCCCATGGGGCTTCGGTGTTCTCTTCGGCGGACGATGACGCATGACCGCCCGAATAATCCCCTCTTTCTCTTGTTCTCTTGGCCTTTCTTGGGTGAACTAACAGGCTGGCCTGGAAACGGACGGCAAGGAGTTTTGATATACTGGGGATTACATTTGACAAGGATTTGCCATGAACCTTCTGAAACTGATTTTCGGCACGAAGAACCAACGCGACGTCAAGAAGTTGCTGCCTATTGTCCACAAGGTGAACGCGATTGAGGAGCAATATCAATCGCTGAGCGAGGAGCAACTGAAGGCCAAGACGCAGGAGTTCCGTGACCGTTTGGCGAAGGGCGAGACGCTCGATGACCTGTTGCCGGAGGCGTATGCCACGGTGAAGAACGCGTGCCGCCGCCTGGTGGGGACGACCGTGGAGGTCTGCGGCCACGAGGTCACCTGGAACATGATTCCCTTTGACGTGCAGATCATCGGCGGCATCGTCCTGCACCAGGGTAAGATCGCCGAGATGCAGACGGGCGAAGGCAAGACGCTGGTGGCGACCTTCCCGCTCTATCTGAACGCGCTCTCGGGCGGTGCGACGCACTTGGTGACGGTGAACGATTACCTGGCGCGGCGCGACGCGCAGTTCATGGGCCACCTCTTCAAGTACCTGGGGCTGACGGTGGGATGCATACAGAACTCCATGCGTCCGGCCGAGCGCCGTGAGCAGTATGCCTGCGACATCACCTACGGCACGAACAGTGAGTTCGGCTTCGACTATCTGCGCGACAACGGCATGGCGACCGACCCCTCGCAGGTGGTGCAGCGCGGCCATGCCTTCGCCATCGTGGACGAGGTGGACAGCATCTTGATCGACGAGGCGCGTACGCCGCTCATCATTTCCGGCCCGGCGCAGCGTTCGGCCTCGGGCGAGTACGTGGCGCAGAAGCCGCGCGTGGAGCGTATCTTCCGTGAGCAGACGAAGATCTGCACGCAGCTGCTGACCGAGGCGAAGGCCGACCTCGCCAAGGGCGACAACGATGCCGCGATGCTCAAGCTCTTCCAGGTCTATCACGGCACGCCGAAGAACAAGCAGTTCCAGCACCTCATCGAGGAGCCCTCCGTGCGCCGTCTGCATGAGCAGGTCGAGGCCATGATGCTCACCGATATGCGCAAGCGCGAGGCCCGCGCCCTCAAGGAGGCCCTGCTCTTCACCATCGACGAAAAGACCCGCGAGGTGTCGCTCACCGACAAGGGCACGCGCTTCATCTCGCCGGACGACCCGGAGATGTATGTGGTGCCCGACCTGCCGGGTCAACTGGCCGCGCTGGAGGGGCAGAAGGAGCTCTCCCAGGAAGAACGCGCCGCCAAGCGCCGTCAAATCCAGGAGGCCTTCGCCGCGAAGAGCGAGCGCCTGCACATCGTGGACCAACTCCTGCGTGCCTACGCCCTCTATAATAAGGATGAGGAGTACGTGGTGCAGGACGGCAAGGTCATGATCGTGGACGAGTTCACGGGGCGCATCCTGCCCGGCCGCCGTTGGAGCGAGGGCTTGCACCAGGCCGTCGAGGCCAAGGAAGGCGTGAACATCGAGCGCGAGACGCAGACCCTGGCCACCATCACCATCCAGAACTACTTCCGTCTCTACAAGAAACTCTCCGGCATGACCGGTACCGCCGAGACCGAGGCCACGGAGTTCAACGACATCTACAAGCTGGACGTGGTGGTCATCCCGACGAACCGCCCCATCCGCCGCGTGGACGGCAACGACCAGATTTACAAGACCCAACGCGAGAAGTACCGCGCCATCATCGATGAGGTCCGCAAGGCCCACGAGCGCGGCCAGCCCGTACTATTGGGCACCGTGACGGTCGACACCTCGGAGGTGCTCAGCCGTATGCTCCGCATCGCCGGCATCCCCCACCACGTGCTCAACGCCAAGAACCACGCGATGGAAGCCGAGATTGTGGCCCAGGCCGGCCAGCCCGGCGCCGTCACCATCGCCACCAACATGGCCGGCCGCGGCACGGACATCAAGCTCGGCCCCGGCGTCGTCTGGATGAGCGAGGAGCAAATCAAGGACAAGACCTTGACCTTGGACTCCGTGCCGAAGGGCGAGAAGAAGTCCTTGCGCAAGCTCCTGGAAGAACGCCCCTGCGGCCTTTACGTGATTGCCTCTGAGCGTCACGAATCCCGCCGTATCGACCGCCAGTTGCGCGGCCGCTGTTCCCGTCAGGGTGACCCCGGCGCCAGCCGTTTCTACCTCTCGCTGGAAGACAACCTCATGCGCCTCTTCGGCGGCGACAAGCTCGCCGGCCTCATGTCGCGCCTGGGATTGAAGGAAGGCGAGGCCATCGAGCATCGTTGGCTCAACCATACCGTCGAGCGCGCCCAGCGCAAGGTGGAGGAGCAGAACTTCTCCATCCGTAAGCGCACCCTGCAATACGACGACGTGATGAACCGCCAGCGCACCATCGTCTACGGTCTGCGCCAGGACATCCTGATGAAGGAAGGCGCCGCCCACGACTGTATCCTGGACGTCTTCAACGACCTCATCGTCGACCGTTGCGAAGGCGCGCTCGCCGATGCCAAGGATGCCGACCCCAAGGCCCTCGCCGACTGGGTCGCCAACTTCCCCATCGCCTGCTCCGAAGAGGAATGTAAAGGCTGGATTGGCAACCCGCAGGCCGCCGCAACCGAGCTCTTCAGGCGCGTGGAAGAGGCCTATCAGGCCAAGTGCGAAGGCGAAATCCCGGAGGCCCTCCCCATGCTCGAACGCATGGTCTGCCTCACCGCCATTGACGAAGAGTGGCAGAAGTTCCTCGCCGCGATGGACGACCTGCGCCGGAGCGTCAACCTCCGCGGCTACGGCCAGCGCGACCCCCTCGTGGAATACAAGCGCGAGGCCTTCACGATGTTCGATGAACTGATGGGCACCATCAAGGCCGGCATCGTCCGCGCCGCCTTCACCACCACCACGAACGTCGAAGCCTACTTCGCCATGCGTGAACGCGCGGCCCGCAAGGCTCAGACCGTCCACCAGGACCTTGGCGACATCACGGCCAACCTCGGCCGTCCCCAAGCCGCCTCCGCGCCCCAAGCGGCACCCGCGCCGCAGCCGGCCCCGCAACCCCGCCGCATGCCGGCCTCCTTCACCGTCACCGTCCCGGGCCTGGCCAAGCCGGAGCCCGCACCCGCCGGCGACGGCTCCCTGGAGTCGCTCATGAAGGCCCTTGGAATGCAAGAAGGCTCCGCTCCCGCCGCGCCCACGCCCGCGCAACCGGCTCAGCCCGCCAAGCAGGAGCCCCTCCGCGCCCAACCGAAGGTCGGCCGTAACGACCCCTGCCCCTGCGGCTCCGGGAAGAAGTATAAGAACTGTTGCGGAAAGGACCTCTGATGCTCGGGCGTGGGCAACGCCTCCCCTTTGACGCGCCCGACGATGGGTTGGGCGTGGGGCGGCATACGCTCACGCTTCTGGCCGCCATCGCCCTCTCCGTGCTGATTCACTTCGGGATTCTGCTGTTGTGCGCACCGATCCGTTTCGGCGGAGGGTTGCCGCATCTGCAGGAGGCCCAATCGGCCATGGAGCGGATCCCGCCGTTGCAGGTCTCCCTGGTGCCGAAGACCGCCGCGCCGCCCCCCCTCGAGCCGGCGGCGCCAGACCCCGCCGCCGCGGCCGGGCAATCCGCGCAGGAAGTCGCCGATCGGGCGGAGTCCGCCCCGACCCAGACGCCGCCGGCGCCCGCGCTCCCGCAACTCGCCGCGGCGCCCGCCCCGCCCCCGCCGCCCCAACTGGAGGCGACGGAAGCCTTCACGCCGCCCCCCTTCCCGCTCCCCGACCTCACGGGTGCCGTTGATTCCGCGCCCACGCCGCGCTGGTCGCTCGAGGCCGCCCCCGCGCCCGCGCCGACCGCACCCTCCATCGAACGGCTTGTCGCGGAAGGCTCCGCCGCTTCCCTCTTGGCGCCGCCCCTGCCTCCTGCCGCAGACACCACCGAAACCCCATCCAACCTCCCGGCCTCCCCGCTGTTGCCTCCGGCACCGTCGGCCGTGCTCGCGCCCAACGCCGCCGCCATCAGTACCAGCCGTTGGGCCGAAACCCTCGCGAAAGAGAACACCGAGGCCCCGGTCTTCCGCGACATCGACGACCGCCTCGCCCTCGCCCTCACCGTGCAGGACAGTCCCGCCGACCCCAACCACCGCTATTTCCGCCTGGACATCCGCCGCAAGCCCGACAGCCCGCTCCCCATCATGCCCAAAGACGTCCTCATCATCCAAGACGTCTCCGGCTCCATCGGTGCCGACCGCCTCGCCTCCTCCAAGCGCGTCCTCAAGGCCGCCCTCGCCAACACCCTCCGCCAGGGCGACCGCTTCATCGTCTTCGCCTTCCGCCACAACACCCTGACCCCCTCCGGCTCCTGGCGCACCTATGACGCCGACTCCAAGGCCTACGCCGAAGACTTCATCGACTCCCTCCGCGCCATCGGCAACACCGACATCCTCAACCTTCTGCAAGACATCCTCACCCTCCCCACCGACCCCGCGCGTCCCCTCATCGCCGTCCTCGTCTCCGACGGCGACCCCACCGTGGGCGACACCCGCACGGCCCACATCATCAGCGAGTTCTCCGGCAAGAACGATGGCCGCATCGCCATCTACGCCTTCGGCACCGGCTCCGTCGGCAAGCGCACCTCCCACTACGACCCCTACTTCCTTGACCTCCTCAGCTACGCCAACCGCGGCGAGAACGTCACCGCCTCCGGCAACGTCGCCACGCTCGCCGATGAGCTCACCCCGGTCTTCGACTCCATCCGCCACCCCGTCCTCAAAGACCCCATCCTGACCTTCGATTCCGCCAGCGGCGGGGAGATTCACCCGCGTCACCTCACCCACCTCTTCGCTGACCGTCCGCTCATCGTCTACGGTCGCGTCCCCAAGCGTGCCAAGACCGTCACCTGCCAGCTCCGCGGCCAAGCCGCCAACGACGCCTACGATGCCGTCTTCACCTTCGACCTCACCAACGCGCCGCAAGCCTCTGGCGACCTCCGCACCGACTGGGCCCGCCGCGCGCTCTTCGACCTCCTCGTCGAATACGAGACCAACCCCTCCGACGCGCTCCTCCGCCGCATCGGCGCCTTCGCCCGCGAGCACGGCCTCCCCAACCCTTACCGCCGCTGACCCATGTCCACGCTGACCTTCCAAAGCACGGACGGTGCGCTGGCCGAGCGGGCCTGCGCCATTGTCCGCCGCCTCCGCGACCACGGCTTCACCGCCTACTTCGCCGGCGGCTGCGTCCGCGACGCCCTCCGCGGCGCCCCCGTGAAGGACATCGACGTCGCCACCTCCGCCACCCCAGACCAAATCGCCGCACTCTTCCCCGCCCAGAGCGTCGGCGTCGGCAAGAGTTTCGGCGTGATGCTCGTCCTCCAAGACGGCGTCCCCTACGACGTCGCCACCTTCCGCACCGACGGCGGCTACCAGGACGGCCGCCACCCGGACGCCATCGTCTACGACACCGCCGAGCACGACGCCCAGCGCCGCGACTTCACCGTCAACGCCCTCTTCTACGACCCCCTCGAAGGCCGCGTCATCGACTACGTCGGCGGCCTGGAAGACCTCCGCGCCGGCCGCCTGCGCACCGTCGGCGACCCCGTCCGCCGCTTCCGCGAAGACCGCCTGCGCCTCCTCCGCGCCATCCGCTTCGCCGCCGTCTGCGGGTGGGAGATCGAGCCCGCCACCTGGGCCGCCATCCGCGCCGAGGCCCCCGCCCTCCCCTGCGTCAGCGCCGAACGTATCCGCACCGAGTTCCTCCGCATGCTCTGCGAGGCCCCCCGCCCCGCCCGCGCGCTCGACCTCCTCTCCGAGAGCGGCCTCCTCGCGACCTTCTTCCCCGAACTCCTCGCCCTGCGCGGCTGCCTGCAAGATCCCCTCTGGCACCCCGAAGGCGACGTCTGGGCGCACACCGCCAAGATGCTCGACCTCGCCCCGCCCCCGCCGCGCGACCCCGCGCTCGTCTGGGCCATCCTCCTGCACGACATCGGCAAACCCGCCACCCTCCAAACCACCGTCGAGCCCGACGGCACCCTCCGCCACCGCACCCCCAACCACGCCGCCGTCGGCGCCGAGATGGCCGAGCCCATCCTTCGCCGCTTCAAGGAGAGCCGCTCCGTCATCGAGGCCGTCGTCACCGCCGTCCGCAACCATATGCAGTTTGTCGAGCTTCCCAAGATGCGCGAGTCCAACGTCCGCAAGATGCTCGGCCGCCCCACCATGCCCCTGGAACTCGAACTCCACCGCCTCGACTGCCTCTCCTCCCACGCCAAGCTCGACCTCTACGACCTCGCCAAGCGCCGCCTCGCCGAGTTCGCCGCCGAGCCCATCCTCCCGCCCCGCGCCGTCACCGGGCGCGACCTCCTCGCCCTCGGCTTCACGCCCGGCCCCGCCCTCGGCGACCTCCTCGACCGCCTCTACGCCCGCCAGCTCGAAGGCGCCGACCGCGACACCCTCCTCCGCGAGGCCGCCGACCTCCGCCCGGCCACCCCGCCCAACGACTGACCGGCCCCGCCATGATCATCCTGCCCACCGAGCGCAAGACCTTCCGCGCCAGGCTCATCCTGGCCGTCATCTACCTAGTCCTCGCCCTCGGCGCCCTCACGATGGTCTGGCCCTTCCTCATGATGGTCGCCGGCTCCATGTCCGGCCGCTTCGACTACGACCGCCACTCCCCCCTCCTCACCTCCGTCTGGACCCCCGAGGGCCGCTTCGTCCGCGTCCTCTCCTCCTTCCACCCCGCCTTCCCCAAAAACACCTTCCCCAACGCCCCCGCCGACTGGACCGCCTGGTCCGCCATCGCCGAGGACCCCGAGGCCATCCGCGCCTTCGCCCGACCGTGGATCGACGGCATGGACGACCCCGCGACCGCCGCCGCCTGGCGCACCATGGCCCAAGACTACGCCGACTTCAACCGCACCTACGACGTCCGCAACTCCGTCTGTTCCTACGACGAGCGCGACGTCGCCCCCTACGTCCGCGAGACCTTCGAGGCCAAGACCGGCCACCAAGGCGAACAGGCCGCCCTGGACGAACTCAACCGCACCTGGGACATCCGCTACAACTCCTTCCACGCCATCCGCTTCCGCGCCCAGTCACGCGTCCCCCTCCACTATCCCGACTGGGATTGGCCCGACGACCCCAAGACCGCCCTCTGGCAAGCCTTCAAGGCCCACTGCCGCGACGTCCCCTACCCCTACGCGCGCACCCGCCCCTACCGCCTCGCCCCCCGCTGGACCCGTTGGCGCGCCCAGCGCAACCTCGCCCCCGCCCCCTTCCCCGGCGACGACGCCGACCCCGCCTGGCGTGAATTCGTCACCACCGCCTACCCCCGCCGACTCCTCCGCGTCCGCATCAACCAAGAGACGCAGGCCGACTGGATCCGCTTCGTCCAAGCCCAAATCCGCTCCCCCGCCGACTACGAACGCCTCACCGGCCAAACCGCGCCCCACCGCCTCGCCGACATCCCCCTCAAGCCCTACGACAACACCCCCCTCTGGCGCGCCTTCGTCGCCACCCTCCCCTACGACGCCCTCATCGCCACCTCCGCCGAGGCCGATTGGCAGGCCTTCCTCAAGGCCCGCTACCGCACGCTCGACGCCCTCAACGCCGCCTACCGCGACGCCCACGGCGCCCCCTACGCCGTCACGGACTGGCGCGATGTCCCCCTCCCCCTCGCCCAAGCCTACGCCGTCACCTTCGCCGACCACGGCACTGCCCTCCTCTGGCAAGACATCACCTCTAGCTACCGCACCGTCGTCGACGCCCTCTTCCTCCGCGGCCGCGCCTGGTGGAACACCCTCGTCCTCGTCCTGCTCACCATCCTCGCCACCCTCACCGTCAATCCCCTCGCCGCCTACGCCCTCTCCCGCTTCCGCCTCCCCCACACCGAAGGCATCCTCCTCTTCCTCCTGGCCACCATGGCCTTTCCCGCCGCCGTCACCGCCATCCCCGGCTTCCTCCTCATCCGCGAGCTCGGCCTCCTCAACACCTTCGCCGCCCTCGTCCTCCCCACCGTTGCCAACGGCCTCTCCATCTTCGTCCTCAAAGGCTTCTTCGACGCCCTCCCCCGCGAGCTCTACGAAGCCGCCACCATCGACGGCGCCTCCGAGTGGCAAATCTTCCGCCACATCACCCTCCCCATGACCACCCCCATCCTCGCCGTCAACGCCCTCAACGCCTTCATCGCCGCCTACAACTCCTGGGAATGGGCCCTCCTCGTCTGCCAGCGCCAAAGCCATTGGACCCTCTCCGTCTGGCTCTACCAGATGAGCCAGACCTACGCCGGCACCCCCTGGGTCACCCTTGCCGGCTTCGTCCTCGTCTCCATCCCCACCGCCCTCGTCTTCCTCCTCTGCCAACGCGTCATCCTCCGCGGCATCGTCCTCCCCTCCATGAAGTGACACCCGCCAAAGGAAACTGTCTTGGGAAATCGGCAAGCCTCATTTTCCCGGACACGATTGGGCCTTCGGACCGACAGTGCGGGCCTGGGGGTCTTTTGCTATACTGTGACACGAGGAGGACGCAAGATGGAACCGAGAATCGCCCAAGACATCGCCGACTTCCGCAAACTGCGGGAGAATGGGTGCATTTACGTGGACAAGACCGAGATTCTGCATGAACTGGTCTGTGACCCGACGCGTTCGCTCTACTTTATCTCTCGTCCACGGCGCTTCGGCAAGTCGCTCATGCTCTCCACCTTGGAATGCATCTTCCGCGGCGAACGCGAGCTCTTCAAGGGCCTCGCCATCGACAAGTTGGGCTATGACTGGACTGAGTATCCGGTGTTGCACTTCAATTTCGGCACAATGGACGTAACGACGTTCGACAGTTTCAACTCTGCGTTTGTGGCGCGTGTCATGCGATCCATTAAGGCGGCCGGGGTTGTCTATGATCCCGCATTTGCCCCAGGGGACAACTTCGCCAATGCCATCCAAAAGCTCGCCCAAGACCGTGGCAAGCCCGCGGTTATCCTCATCGACGAGTACGACGCGCCCGTCGGTGCCGCACTGAACGACATCCCCAAAGCCAACGCCATCCGAGCCAAACTCTCCGCTTTCTACGGCGAAATCAAGAACAATGCAGCCAACATCCGTTTCATGATGATGACGGGTGTGACGAAGTTCACGCAGCTCTCCGTCTTCTCGGCGCTGAACAATCTCAACAACCTGACGATGGATGACCGTTACGCCACCTTGTTGGGTTATACCGATGACGAACTGACCACCTACTTCGATCCGGCGATGCGCCGCCACGCCGAGGTCATGGGCCTCTCCTACGAAGACTACCGTGAGAAGCTCCGCTGGTGGTACAACGGTTACCGTTTCACCCGTTGGAATACGACCAAGGTCTACAACCCCTGCGCCATTGGCAAGACGCTCGGAACGTGCACCCCCGAGTTCCTCGGCACGTGGACCTCCACCGGGTTGACTTCCGTTGTCTTCAACTACTTCGCGAACAACCAACTCGCCGATCAAGATTACGAAAATATCGAGGGCGTCTTCGAGGAAGACTTGGACGTTGGTGAATTGGAGAATATCCAGCCCACCGCCATGCTTTATCAGGGCGGGTACCTTACCATCAAAGACTACCGAAACAGCACCTTCACCCTCGGACTCCCGGACGAAGAGGTTCGCCGTGCCTTCAACTCCCAGCTCGTCCAGAAGTTTACCGGGCAGAGCGACAACCGTTATCTCAGCATTGTCAGTCGGGCCCTGATGGGAGCCGACTTCGCCACCTTCTTCGGCAAACTCTCCGACCTCTACGCCCACCTCACCTATGGCCCAAAAGAGAGCTGCGTACAGGAATTCTCCTTCCAACGCATCCTCTATGTGCTCCTAACCTCCAGTGGATTCTTCCGCGTCACCGCCGAGGACCACCAGGCCCACGGCCGCGCAGACCTCGTTGCCGAGACGCCTGAACGCGTCTTCATCTTCGAGCTTAAGGTCGACGGCACGCCCCAGGAAGCCCTCGCCCGAATCAAAGAAAAGGATTACGCCGAGTCGTATCGTCACTCCGGCAAAGAAGTCCTCCTTATCGGCCTCTCCTTTGACGGCAAGACCCGTCACCTCACCGACACCGCCGCCGAGTCCCTCGACTAAGGGTGCCCATCTCCGCAAAGACGCAACTGTGGGCGCGAAACACCTCGGGCTCCATCGGTCGTTCTGCGGCTTCGTCGCTGACCGCGCCCGCCGCCCCTTTTTGGCCCCTACCTTATTATATAGGGACCTCACAGAGTCAAATCCCCCCTTGCGACCACCCGAAAGGCACCTCTCAAAGGCCCTTTTTACCCCCCCTTGAGACCCTATAATAAGGGTCCGCCTTGGACCACTATAGGGTCTCGACCCGACCACTATAGGGTCTCACCTCGAACCCTTAAGGGTTTCTCCAAGGGGCCTTGCAGAGTCGCTTGGACGTGTGCGTGTGTTTTGAGCAGAGCTGCGCTCTAGCCATTTGATTCATGTGGATTTATAACAGAGAAGCCCCGGGCCGTTTGGAGACCCGAGGCCTGGAGGAAGCGTTGATGCGCCCAATCAGGGGGCGAGATAGGCACCGATGGAAAGGATGTGGGGGCGGGCGCGGGTCTCGTCAATGACCAAGCGGACGGCGGTGGCCTCAATGGGCTCCTTGAGACGGAGGATGCGCTTGTGGCCGATGGTGGTGGCGCCGGCGATACGCTGCCAGCCGAACTGCCCGGGAAGCTTAGCCTCAAAGTGGAAGCGCTCGACGACCTGGCCTTGGGTGATGTCTTCCTGGGCGACAAGGGTGTCGAAGCGGATGGGGGCGTCGAGGATGACCTCGGTGCGGTCGGGGACGGCGGGGCCAAGGAGATTGGTGGCGAAGGTCTTACGGATGGTCTCGCCAAACTCCTTGAGACGGGCGACATCGTTCTGGTGGAGGAGGCCCTGGGTGGTGGGCGGGATGTTCAAGAGAAGGACGGCGTTGCGACCGACGGAGCGATCGTAAATGGACATGAGTTTGTCGAGGGACTTCACCTGGTTGTCCTGGCTGGCGTGCCAGAACCAACCGGGGCGGATGGAGACATCGCACTCAGCGGGATACCACACGCAGTGGTGGGAGCCGATGGCCTCGTCGAGGGAGCCGAGGGAAAGAGAGTTGGCGGAGGGACGCTCCTGGGCGAGCTGGCGGCGGGCCATGGCGGCGATGTCCTTGCCATCGAAGTGGAAGGGGGCGAAGCCGTCACGGACGGCCTCGTTGTCGACGGCCTCGGCAGGGATGACGGACCACTCGCTGTCGCGGGCAAGACCGGACTCGTTGCCGACCCAGCGGACGTCGGGGCCGGAGACGGCGATGACGCAGTCTGGGTTGCGCGCACGGATGGTGGCGTAGTAGCGGGACCAATCGTAGACCTGCTTCTTGCCGTTGGGGCCTTCGCCGCAGGCGCCGTCAAACCAGATTTCGTCGATGGGGCCATAGTTATCGAAGAGCTCGTTGAGCTGGCCGACGAAGAAGTCATTGTAGGCGTCTGTGCCGTAGGAAGGCTCGTGGCGGTCCCAAGGGGAGAGGTAAAAACCGACCTTGAGGCCTTCGGCGCGACAGGCATCGGCAAACTCACGACAGACATCGCCCTTACCATCCTTCCAAGGAGAGGCGGCAACGGTGTGGTTCGTGAGCTTGGAGGGCCAAAGGCAGAAGCCGTCGTGGTGCTTGGCGGTGAGAATGGCGAGCTTGAAGCCGGCCTCTTTAAGGGCCTTGGCCCACTGGCGGCAGTCGAGGGCGGTGGGATTGAAGACCTTGGGATCCTCTTTGCCAGTGCCCCATTCGCGATCGGTGAAGGTGTTGACGCCGAAGTGGATGAAGGCCGTCAGCTCCAGTTGCTGCCAGGCCACTTGACGCGGGTGAGGCTTGACTTGGGCGACCTGGGCGATCTTGGCGATTTCGGCGGCGGAGAAGTCGGCGAAGCGAAGTTGGGCGTGGAGGGGCGCGGCGACAAGGGCCGCGGCAAGGGCAAAGATGGAAAGCGTTGTTTTCATGGCGCACTATTTTAGCGATGACGGGAGACAGCGGGAGGCCAATCCCGATGCCGGGCGGCGCGTGCATATCAAAGAAAGCATGTGGGAACCGGTGGGGGAAGATGGCGCGCGAAAGTTCGGATAAAAAGGGAAGAGAATGGGCAGAACCCTTGCAAAATCAAGGGTTGAAAGATAGTGCTTGACTAAGGGGTGGGTGAAAGTGTTTAATAGTGTCACAAAAGGTCAAATAAGTCATGAGCGCAGAGATACCCGAGGAGACAGTGATGCAGGGCGAGGCGGTGTTCACCGGCTCGGCGGTGCATGCGCTTGACCCGAAGCGGCGCGTGACGATTCCCTCAGGGTGGCGCGATGCGCTGGGACGGCCGAAATATGTCTTTGTGATGGCGGACCCGCACGAAAAATGCCTGCGTCTGCTCTCGGTGGAGCGGATGCAGGGCATTCAGGCGAAGCTGAGGGCAAAGCGCTTCGCGGACCCCGCGGTGGCGCAACGCTTGAGAATCATCGGGCAGAACACGGAGCAACTGCCGCTGGACGTACAGGGGCGCATCCGCATCAGCGACAGGCTGTTGGCGTTCGCCGGCATCGAAGGCAAAATTGCCTTCGTGGGCGCGGTGACGTATGGCGAAGTGTGGGCAGCCGAGAAGGCGCCCGAGGCGCCGGTGGATCAGGCGGCCCTGGGCGAGGCGCTCTCGGCATTGGATTTCTAAGGGAGGCACGACGATGCATATTCCTGTGCTTCTTGAAGAAACGGTGGCGGCGCTCGCGCCGAAATCCGGATGCATCTATGTGGACGGCACGTTGGGCCAGGCCGGGCACGCGACGGCGGTGATGCGTCTGGCCGGCCCCACGGGGACGCTACTGGGCATCGACCGCGACGGCGAGGCGCTCGCGCGGGCCAAGGCGAATCTGGCGCGCGACGCCGTGCCCGGGCGGCACATCCTGGCGCAGGGCGCGCATGGGGATTTGGCCGACATCGCGGCGGCGAACGGCATCACGTCCGTGGATGCGATTTTGTTGGATTTGGGTGTCAGCAGCGACCAGTTGGATACGCCCGAGCGAGGCTTCAGTTTCCGCGCGGATGGCCCGCTGGATATGCGGATGCGCAACGATGCGGGCGAGACGGCGGCCGAGCTTCTGGCTCGACTGGACGTGAGCGAAATGGCCAAGCTCTTCCGCGAACTGGGCGAGGAGCGTCAGGCCCTACGCGTGGCGAAGGCCATCGATCGGGAACGCCGTTCGGCTCCCATCACGCGAACGGCGCAACTGGCCGACATCGTGGCCAAGGCGGTCGGCAGTGCGCACACGCCAGGACGCCACCCGGCCACGCGGGTCTTTCAGGCACTGCGCATGGCGGTGAACGATGAACTGGGCGAAGTGCGCCGAGCCATCGCGGGCGGGCTGAACCTGCTGAAACCGGGCGGATGTCTGGCAATCATCACCTTCGAGAGCCTCTCGGATCGAGTGGTGAAAGAGAGCTTCCGGGCACACTGCGGACGCGAGGAGTCGTTGTTGCAGGGCGGAAGCGTGTGGCGCGGAGAGTTGCCGCGCACGGAATGGATTTTGCGGAAGGCCGTGACGGCGCGGCCAGAAGAAACGGCAAGGAACCCGCGGGCGCGGAGCGCAAAGTTGCGCGCAGTGCGGAAGGCGGAGGATTGAGCCATGAGACGGAATCGGAGACGGAAAACCTTTCACTTCAAGGCGGCCAACATCGGTCTGGCGGTCATGCTGGTGCTCATCGCGGTGCCGTGGGTGCTCTACTGCCTGCTCAACGTGAGTAACGACCAAGTAGGCGCACAGATTCGTCTACTGGAGCAGGAAGTGCGCACGCAGCAGGAAGCGTTGCGCCGCGAAGAGGCGAAGTGGAACCGCCTGACCGAACCTAGCCACCTGGACAGGGCCATTGCCGAGAGCGGCCTGCGCCTCTCCTACGCGCCGCCGGAACGCACCATCACAATGTCGACGAACGGCAGGATGCGAATGCCTGAGACCCTGCGCCTTCAGCTGGCGCAGGAGCGCCGCATGCGCACCGGGGAGGCCATGGCGAGAAACGCCCGATAAGGAGGCCCGAGGAAATCACCGATGGAGCGTACGGAGCGTAAGTGTGCGCGCATTTGGATTGGGTTGGCCGTCCTCGCAATGGGGGCGCTCTTTGCCGCAGACCTTGTTCGCCTCTACACGCTCCACCTCGGCAAGGCGGAAATCCCACAGAACAACTATCTCCAAGAGCGTGACCTCCTGGGGTTGCGTGGGCGTATCCTGGACCGCAATGGATACGTGTTGGCCGAAAGCCTGAGCGGACGCATCGTCTATATCGACCGCGAAGACCCAAAGTTGGAATCGCCCGACATCGATCGTAGCGCACTCCCCCTGGACCTAGCGGCCCTGCTGAACGTGCCCGAGGAACGCGTTTACGACGCCTTTTACAACAACGAAGGCCGCCGCACCACCAGAATCTGCGAAATCTCCGACAACGAGACCATTCAAGAACTCATCAGGAGAAGTTCGCCCACGACGAAAGAGGGGCGCATCGCCGGCGTGAACTTCGCCGAAAAGCGTTCCGTGCGGTCGCACCCGAACGGTGCACGCTTGGCCCATCTCATCGGCTTCATCAACGCCGAGGGGGTCGGCGTGCAGGGGGTGGAGCAACGCTTCGACGAGGAACTTCGTGGCAAGGACGGCCGAATTGTCACCGAAGTGGACGCCCGCCGCCGGGAAATCCCCAATCGTCGCATCGAGGAAGTCCCCGCCGTCCATGGCAATGATGTCATCCTGACCATCGATAACAATATCCAATACATCATCGAGCCAGCCCTCGAGCAGGCACTGAAGACCTACCAGGCAGACAGCGGCACCATCATCGTCCAAGACGTGTACACGGGCGAGATTCTCGGCATGGCCACCCAGCCCAGTTTCGACCCGCAGGACTACAACCACATGCCGCAGGAGCAGTGGAAGAATATCGCCGTGGCCCGCAACTATGAGCCCGGCTCCGTCATGAAGGCCATCACCGTGGCCATGGCCATGCAACTCGGCATCATCGACGAGAACTCCACCTTCGACATCGGTACCAGCCGCGTGTGGTACTACGCCGGCCGCCCCCTGCGCGACCATGCCGGCGGTATTCTTCGCCCCGCGGACATCCTGGCGAAATCCTCCAACATCGGCACCGCCATGATCGGTCTCAAGATGGCCGAACCCTCACCGGACTTCGGAATGGAGGAGTACGAACGCGTGTGGCGCGCCTTCCGTGCCATGGGGTTTGGGCAAAAGACAGGCATCGAGATTCCCGGCGAAGAGGCCGGCATCCTGCCCCACTACAAAAACTGGAGCAAGCTCTCCCCCACACGTATGACGCTAGGTCAAGGCATCGCTGTCACGCCCATCCAGCTCTGCAATGCCTTTGCCACCATCGCCAACGGCGGCAAGCAGATGCGCCCCACCATCCTCAAAGAGATCCGTTCCCATGAGGGCGCGTTACTCCGCGCCAATACACCGAAAGAACTCTGTCGGCCTCTCTCTCGGGAGGTCAGTGCCAAAGTCCTCGACATGCTCCGCGGCGTCACCGACCGCTCCAAAGGCGGCACCGGCTGGCGCGCCGCCCTTCACGACTACACCGTTGCGGGAAAGACCGGCACCGGCCAAATCCCCATCAACGGCAGATACAACGACACGGACTACAACGCCACCTTCGTCGGCATCTTTCCCTCCACCGCGCCGCGCCTCGCCATCCTCGTCA
Source organism: uncultured Kiritimatiellota bacterium (assembly GCA_944389945.1). Classification (GTDB taxonomy): domain Bacteria; phylum Verrucomicrobiota; class Kiritimatiellia; order RFP12; family DVOR01; genus Spyradenecus. The sequence goes on from CALXOF010000007.1 coordinate 114,712, forward strand.
CCCTGGAACGTCCCAGAGGTCCCCGCCACTCTGGCGGTAACGTCGCCGCGCCCCTTTTCGCGGAAATCGCGGAACCCATCGGCCACTACTTGAACATCCCCGCAGACAAACCGTAGGAATCCTCGCCGCCATGAACGATCTTTGTCTTGCCTTCGCCGGAGTCGATCTCGATGCCCTCATCGAGGCCATCAAAGCTTCCTCGGCCTATCCATGGACCCAAGGCTGGCTGACCGCCGTGGCCACCATCTTCGGCGAGAACATCATCTGTTGGACTATCGTTCCGCCGCTCATCTCAGAAGGCGTGATGGGCTATATGACCGCCTTTCAGGCCACCTTCTGGGGCGTCTTTATCGGCGACATTATTACCTACCTTCCGCCCCGCTTCGCCATGCGTTACGCCGGCCGGTCCAAGTGGATTCGCAAGCACCAAGACCAAATTGAGGCCTGCAGCCACTTCTTTGACCGCCACATCGGCAAGACCATGTTCATCATCCGCTTCACGCCCGGCATCCGAACCCCGGCCATTCTGGCCGCCGGCATGCTCCGTGTCGACTTCCGCCTCTACTGCCTCTACTCCGCGCTCTCCAGCATCCTCCAGAGTCTCATCACCATCTTCTTCATGCCCACGCTCTACGCCCCTGTCATTGCTTGGCTCAAGACGCTCTGGGGCAACCATCCCATCCTGGTCATCCTCATTATCGTTGCCTTCTTCTCCATCTTTGGCGTCCTCCAATGGTATGCTGGCCGCGCCATCATGCGCCGCCTGACCAAAAAGAAAACCGAAGGGCAAGACGCCTAAGCCCTCCCCAAGATTCTGTCCGCGGGAGGCTTCCATGAAAGACACAGGGAGCGCGTTAGCGCCCCTCCGGCCCTTGGACAAGCGCATCGGCGTGGGCACGGACACGGGCCAAGAGACGGCACCGGGCTTGAATGACGGTGTTGGCCCGACGACCAAGCCGCTTGGCCAACGTGGTGGGCGCCTCATCACCCAGAATACAAGCATCAAAGACGGTCTGCTGAAATGCAGAGAGCCCCGGGTCATTTCGAATGACGCCAAGGGCAACCTCATACGCGGCAAGCCGAAACTGAAAATCCAACCGCTCATCAATCCCCGGGGAAGGGTCTTGAATGGCGGTGATGGCATGCCCGCTGAGTTCGCCACGCCGTCGACTTTCGCCGGCCACACGGCGAAACCAATCGCGTACCACGCTATCAACGATGCACCCCAAATAGGTGCGGAAGCGTGCCCGCCCCGGGTCATAAGGACTATTTCGAAGTGCCTTGACCAAACGAATCAAGACGTCCTGAACGGCCTCTTCCAGCGCATTGTCCCGTAGCCCACGAAGGTTCAGCCACGCATGGACAAGCGGTTCATAAAGCGCGACAAAGCGGCTCCACTGGGCATCCTTGGCCTCGGGGTCGGCCAAATCACGAATCAAGGTGCGCGGGGTGTCCGGCGGTTTCATGTCAACACCACTCCATTGGCTTCCACACGAAGGGAACGGCCGGCGGGAATCCCCTCGGCACGGAATTCAGGCATGGGGCCTCTCAGCGTCTCCCAGGAGAGAAGCACGCCGGGCGCGGCACCATCCAGACGGAGTGTGACCGGCCCCTGCGCCTCAAGCGCGCCGATGGCGACCATGTCGCCGCGGCAGACCAAGACTGCACCAGATTGAAAGAGAACGCGCGACAGCGTGAGCGTGCCACGCCCCTCCTCGCCGCCCTCCAAGACCCCCTCCCGCTCGACAATCAGCCGCGCCGACTGGGAAAACGTGAGGCTCCCTGTGCCGGCGAGCGTGGCGCCGCGGCGAAGAGTCCAGTTCCCACACGTCTTTTTACCGCACCAATTGCGCTCAAGATCCTGAACGACCCGGGTGCGAAGCACCGTGCGACCCGCGTTAAGCTCCACGGCGCAGAGCGGACAACAAGGATCCGGCGCAAGCATAACCGTGCCACCATTCTCCTTCGTGACGACGATACGCCCATGCTTCCAATAATCATACATCATGAGGCGTCCCCGCACGGTCAAGGTCGCCCCTGTCTCTGCGGAGAGGCGCAGGTCCCCATAGATATGGCCATCGCCGGCCACAACGCCACCGCCCGCCACGGCGTGGAAACGTCCGCCGTAAGAAACCCAATGGGCATCGGCCACCGCCCCGCTCCCCAAGCGGACAGGCTTTTCCGCGGACAAGTTGAGAAAAAGGCGTTTGCCGGTATAGCGAAACGTCCCTCCGTCCGCAAGGTCCAAGGCTCGGCACTGTTGGTTCAAGCGGAGGTTGTTGCCCGGCACGGAAAGGGTAGTCCCCTGCGTAAGGGAAAGTTGCGGCGGCCCACCGCAAATCCCCTCAAACTGAACCTCCGCGCCCTGCTCCAAACGCAAGGTGCCACGGAACTTTCGCGAAGCATCGGCCGAGATGGTCAGCTTGCCCGGGCCATGCACCGCCAAGGTCGCGGTATCGTCAACCACGGCGGGACCGAGGCGCCAGGCCTGCCCCTCCATGCGAAAGTCCAACCTCGCCCCACGGCCCAAGGTGATGCCCGGCACCTCCGTGGCAAAGGCCATCCCCACCTCGGCGCGTTGTCCGGGCCCAAGCACAATGGAACGTCCCTCTTTCCACGCCTGCACAACGGGCGAAGGTGCGGGCTCGGGGGCCGAAGCAGGGGAAGCGTGGCCGATAGAACCCGGCACCGAGACCTCCCGGCGAAGCAGACGCACGGCCAACCCACCGCCAACCACGCTGGCCGCCACGCACACCCCTAGTCCCAGCCAAGCCCGGCGGCTCATCACCGGGCGTTTTGGGGCGAGAACCGGCCAATGGCGCGTAGTGGGGTCCGGCGCTAGGAGCGCACGAAAGCGCTCCCTCCAATCCGAGCTCAGCGAGTCCTCCAGAAGCAGACGGACAGCCGGACTCTCGGCATAAGGCACCCCCGTGCGCAGGAGGAAGAAGGTCGCGCCCAGGGCATAGAGGTCGGCCTCTGGAGTCGGCGGACCACCACGCAGACACTCCGGCGCAAGATAGTCCGGCGTACCGCGGACGGCACCGCGCAAATCCGCCAAGGTGGGTTCATAACCCGGCGGTCGAAGTGGCCCCGCAGCCACACGCGCCATGCCAAAATCCGTGAGCGTGACGTGCCCGCCCGCGGAAAGGAGGAGATTACCGGGCTTGATGTCGCCATGGGCAATGCCCTGCTCATGAAGATAGCGGAGCGCCTCGGCACTCTCCGCCCAAAGTCGTTCAAGCAACGGCAACGGCACCCCGCGCTTGGAAGCCAGCAAATCCGCAGCAGTGAGCGAAACAAGCGGGGTGTCCGCCGATGGAGTCGGTGCGTCCAACAGCGTGGCCGGGTCATCCAACGCCGCGCCACGCACCTCCGGCGTAACACCAACCAAGGTCATCAGGACATAAGGAACCGCCTCCGCGCGGCCGGTGAGCGCAAGCACCCCCGTACGCAGAATCTTGGCGACATGGGGATGCGCCACGTTCAGAAGCGTCGCCGCCATATCCCGGAATCGCTGTCGCAGAAAGTCCGCGTCTTTGCCCTCCGCGAGAAAAAGCTTGAGCGCGAAGAGCTGACCGGTGGAAGCATCACGCACGGCATAGACCTCGCCCATACCGCCGCGCCCCAACCGGGCACGCACAAACCATTCGCCCACCCCCTCACCGGGAGCAAGCGCCCAAGGGACCTCCTCGCATTGCGCGTCCATGCTCCTCAGTATACCAAAAGCGACACGCCCCCAATAGTGTCCGAGCAGCTTTCTCGTCAATCTGTAGGGTGCCAAACGCTACCTTATATAAATAAGGCCATCGTGAGACCGTTCCCCTACGTCAATCATCCCATACAAACACAGATATTCAGTTATCAAAGATCAGGCGTGATTGCTTCATGACTGCACCACGCACCTTTGCCAAAGACCTGTCATTTGATTCCTCTAAATCAACATCAACCACGCTCCCTATAGCAAGATACGCCATCTCCAAGACCTGTCATTTGGTACTACACTCCCGTCCAAAAAAACAGAAACGCAAGGGATGGACTCGGTAGTAAGGCGCAACGTGCCAAACAGCGAAGAGCCCAAGCCCTTACGTTACTCGGTGTCTTCTTGGAAAACGCGTTCAACGTAAGTTGGACGGTGGGGGTAAAATGTGGTAGACTGTTTTTATCAATCGTTGAACAAGGGATGTTGCCATGAAGAAGGGATTTGTTTCGGTTTTCGCGTGCGCGGCGTTGGCGGCGTACGGCTTAGCGACACCATCGGCGAAGTGGGTGCCGGCGGAGGCCGATTTTGTTCTCACAGTACAAGGCCAGCCAGACCGGGAACGCGACGTGGTGCGTGCGTGGCGAGCCGCGCTGACCGAGGCCGGCGTGCCGGAAGGCCCCTTTCTCGCAGACAATCAAGTAAATACGTCATTGGCCATCGCCACCAGCCCGCTATTCTTCGCTTCTTCAGGCAACGGATTTGAGCGTTTCTTGACAACGTTCCTGGGAGCGAAAGACGACCTGGGCATCTACCCCGCGCAGTCCATCACGTTATCCTGGTGCCTCCCGGAAAAGATACCGGAAGCGCAAGACGCCGGCTTTGACTTCCCCCTGTTCGGCGAGACCTATTGCATCATCGAGAACCCGACCTTTGACCCCGAAGCCGCCATCGCCTGTATCGATGAGCTCGCGCAGGGCATCGGCACGGTGGAGCGTGTACCGCAGGGTGAATGGCAGACCATCCGCCTCACGGCGAAGACCAAGGCCGAACAACCCAATGCTCCAGATGTTCTGGGCGGGTGGCGGCCCATCCCGGGCGGCGTGGTGTGTGTGCTGGGGGATGCCTTCGCGAAAGCGGATGCGTTGCTCGCTGGGAAGGTACCTTCGGCGGAGGGCGACGCCTCCGTGGCGCGTCTCTTCGAATCTGCCCCGAACAGCTCGTTCCACCTGTTGGCGCGCGACGTCAAAGGACTCTTGGAGCGTTACGTCACAGACCCGGAGCTCGTGGCTCAGCTCGACATGACCGTGGGGTGGCTCCGGACTGTCTCAGATCTTTGGGTCCAAATCGGCATCAACGAGGCCAAGGCAATCACGCTTGATATCGGCGCGAAGGCCGAGGATGAAGAATCGGCCGCCATGGTGCGAGATACGTTCATCGCCTATAAAATGATGGTGGGGGGCCTGATCGTCCCGCAGATTTTTGGCGCCCCGGATTCGCAGACCTCGCGTTGGTTGATGGGGACGCGGTGCGAAAGCAACGGAACCCTTGCCACGGCGAACCTCACGTTGACCATGGAGCAATACTGCGCCCTTTGGAAGGAGTGGAAGGCCATCGAGGCGAAGCAGGAGGCACAACGCGCCCTCCCCGCCATCGAGGAGCCTGACGCCGCCCCCATGACGGAAGAGGAGGCCCGCGCCATTCTTGACGCAATCGACTTTGAGGAAGAGTGAGCACATCCGCCGCTTCGAGAACGAAAGACTCCCATACCACCCAAGACAGAAAAGAGGTTCCCATGAAACGTTGTCTGATTTTGTCCACAGTCTGTGCCCTCGCCGCGCCGCTTCTCTTGGCAGCGCCTGCCCCCACCCAGGCCATCCCCGGGACAGACCTCCTCTTCGTCGCCGACCGACTGGACGCCGACATCCCCGATCAGGCCCGCTGGGACGCCATCGAGGAAAAATACGCAGACCTGTTTGACGCCAACCTGGACGATGTCCCCGACGACCTCCTTCCGCTCCTCAAGGCCGCCTTCGGCATGACCCCGGACGGCGAAATCAAAGACGTAAAGTCTTGGACTGTCTCCGTGACCTTGCCGAAGACCTTGGAAGCCTTTGCGCAACTCGACCAGGACAAATGGCCGGACCGGTTGGGCCTCTATTGCTTCATTGAGAATCCAAAGGCGGATTTGACGGGCGTGAACGCCGCCATCGAGAAGTTGGTCACAGGCCGCCCGGACTCCGGCGCGCGACTGACGCACAAGGGGCGCTGGACTGCGCTTACCCCTCTCGACCCGCTTGAGGCCGCCGGTATGCCGCTCATCGCCTGGTGCCCCATCGACCGCGGCTTCGCCGTCACGCTTTGCAAGGATTACGACTCCGCCGAGCAGGCCGTCGGCAACCGGGTCGCCCCCGCGCCGAAAACCCCATTGGCCGAGGCCTTCAAGGCTCCCTCCGCTCAGGGCCCTTGGGGACGCATTGTCGTCCGAGACGTCGCCGACCTGCTCGACCGCTACGTGACGGATCCCGTGGAACGGCAGGAAATCATGGAGTTCATGCCTTGCCTCTTCCAGGTGCGCAGTCTGATCGTCACCGTTTTCTACCGCCAGGACGGGACGTTCCGTCTCTATGTCGAGGCCGTCACCGACTCCGCCGACGGAGCCATGCAAACCAGGGACATGCTCATCACGCTCAAAGTGATGCTCCGCCAGGGGATTGTCCCCCAATTCTATGGGACGCCCTATGCCGACCTCTTCGCCGGAATCATCGACTCGGCGCGCTGCGAGGCTGAAGGGAACGCTGCCACCCTCACGCTCTCCCTGACGCCGGACCAAGCCGAGGCCCTTTTGGATTTCGCCGCCGCCATCCAGGCCGCACCACCGGCGGAGGATGACGAAATCCCCTTCGAAGTCTACGAGTAATTTCCTCACGAGATGCGTACAACACTGATTTGTCTTTAGCGATACGAAAGGAACAACCATGAAAAGTAAACTGAGTCTGCCGACACTTGGCGCTTGCGCCGCACTTGCCGCTTGGAGCTTGACGGGGTGCAGTGACGAACCTGCCGAAACGCAAAACAACGCGAACAATAACCCCAATCCCGCCTGGGCCGTCCCCGGCACGGAGATCCTCATTGTGGCGGACCGTCTAAACCAAGACGTCCCCAACAAAGCCGCCTGGGAGGCGCTCCAAAAGAAGACTCAAGCCCTCGTGGAAACCTCCGGCATCACCATTCCGGAAGAGCTGCAACCGTTGCTCAAGGCCACCCTCGGCATGACCCCGGAAGGCGAGATGCCCACCCTGCGCCACGTGACCTACGCCGTGACCCTGCCAAAGACCGTAACAGCGTTTAGCTTGTTTGACCAGGATCAGTGGCCGGCAGACTTGGGCCTCTATTGCTTCATTGGCAATCCCGAGGCAAACCTCGATGAAGCAAACAAAGCCGTTGAGAAACTGATTGCGGACAATCTCAGCAACGAAATCAAACTGGAGAAGGACGGTCAATGGACCGTGCTCACCTCGGTTGACCCGGAAAGCGCCGGTGCGGATCCCTTCGTTGGCTGGAAGTCCATCGAAGGCGGGTTCACGTTCGTTGTCAGCGACACACAAGCGACCGCCGACCGCGCCGTCGGCAACACAGAGGCCCCCGCCGCGGACTCCCCGCTGGCCAAGGCCTTCCAAGCACCCACGGAGGCTGGCCCTTGGTGCAAAATCGTTGTCCGTGATGTGGCCGACCTGCTGAACCGCTACATCACCTCGCCCACGGACCGCCAGGAAGTCATGCTCAACGTGCCCTTCCTCTTCCAGATGCACGCGATCTCCCTCACCACCTGTTATAATCCGGATGGCAATATGCAGCTCACCCTCGAGGCCAACACTGAGTCCGAGGAAACCGCCGTGCTCATGCGCGACCAGTTCATCGCGATCAAGGTGATGGCACACCAGATGATTGTGCCCCAGTTCACCGGGACCCCCTACGCCGAGCCCTTCGCCCAACTCGCCGATTCGGTCACCTGCGAGGCCACGGGTACCACCGCCACCCTCACCCTCACCGTGACCCCGGCCCAGGCCGAGGCTCTCGTGGACCTCTGTGTCTCCTACCAAGGTGCGCTCGCGAACGGTCCCTCCGGCGACCCCTTCGCGGACGACGAGCCTTACTTCGGCACCCAGGAATGATTCCCGGCGAAGGGGCGTGCGACCTTTCGCCGCCCCTTCATCCGTTCCGCACGTGGGCATGACGCTTTCCAGAAGGTCTTTCTTGGCAGGGTGCGGCATGGCACTCTGCGCGGCGCGTTTGTCTGCGGCGCAACACCCCACCGCGCGTCCCAACCTCGTCCTTGTCTTCCCCGACCAAATGCGGGCTCAGGCAATGGGATTCATGGGCGCGGACAAGGTGCGCACCCCGCGCCTGGACGCCTTCGCCGCCGAGGCCCGCGCCTTCACACAAGCCGTCAGCAACTATCCAGTCTGCAGTCCCTTCCGCGCCATCCTCATGTCCGGCGCCCTCCCCTGGGTGAGCGGCGTGACGGGCAACTGCGTCTCCACCGAGCAACGCCGCGGCCCGGAGCTCCGCGCCGACCTGGACTGCTGGTCGGATGTCTTGTCGCGCGCGGGCTACGACCTCTGCTATATCGGCAAGTGGCACCTGGACGCGCCCCATCGCCCTTGGATACCGACCTCCAATAACCGTGGCGACAAGAAGTGGAACGAGTGGTGTCCGCCCGAGCGTCGCCACGGCTTCAACCGTTGGCACGCCTACGGCACCTACGACAACCACCTGCGTCCCATGTACTGGGACACCGAGGCCGACCGTGACGGCTTCCGCTACGTCGATGCCTGGGGTCCCGAGCACGAGGCCGACCGCGCCATCGCCTTCCTGCGCGAGACAAAGGGGCCCTTCGCCCTCGTCGTCTCCATGAACCCGCCGCACACCGGCTACAAACTCGTCCCGGAGCGCTATAAAAAGCGCTACGCCGGGCTTGACCCGACCACGCTCGCCTCGGGCGATTACCCTCCGGCGGGCACTCCGATGGGTGATCATTTCCGCGAGAATATCGGCCTCTACCTTGCCGCCGTGGAAGGGGTCGATGAGCAGTTCGGTCGTATCTTGGACGCGCTCGCGGAGACCGGCCACACCGAGGACACCATCGTTCTCTTCTGCTCCGACCACGGCTGTTGCCTGGGTGCGCACGGCTTGCCCGCCAAGAACAACCCCTTCGAAGAGTCCATGCGCATCCCCTGCCTGATCCGTTGGCCCGGGCATATCGCCCCGCGGCAAGACGCCGGGCTCGTGGATGCCTTCGACCTCGCCCCCACCCTGCTCGGCCTCTTGAGCCAGCCCATCCCCGCGCACATGGTCGGCCGCAACCTCGCGCCCTATCTACTCGGGCAAACCGGCACCGACCTCTCCGACCCTCGCCTTTACTTCCACCTCGCCGGCGGCGCGGTGGTGGACGCCTTCCCCACCCTGCCCGTCCTCCTCGGCCCGGACGCCCCGAAAAAAGGCCTGCGCTCCGGCAAACGCGGCCTGCGCGGCGCCACGACCAAGGCGGTCTTCGTCTATGACGCCAAGAGCCGTTCCTTGGGCGCCGCCCTCTGGGACCTCGCGTCCGACCCGCATGAGACCCGCAACCTTGCCGCCGAACGCCCCACCCTTTTGGCCGCCCAACGCGCCATGCTCAAATCCCGGCTCGCCGCCATCGGCGACCCCTTCGCGCAACTCCTGTGATATGACCGAAATCCTCCCCAACGTCCTTGAACTCAAAGAAGACGACCGCGACTTCCCGCTTCGCGACCTTGTCCCAGAAGGCACGCCCCTTGAGATTGAGATTGGCTGTGGCAGCGGGCGCTTCATCGCCGCCAACGCCGCCAAACGCCCGGAGGTGCGCTTCATCGCCGTCGAGCGCATGATGGAGCGCCTCCGTCGATGTTCCAAGAAAGCCCAGCAAGGCGCACTCCACAACCTCACCTTCGTCCGCGTTGAGGCCGGGCGCTTTGTCCGCGAACTCCTCCCGAACGCCTGTTGCCAAGCGCTTTACCTTTTCTTCCCAGACCCTTGGCCCAAGCGCCGCCACCACAAGAATCGCTTCTTCCGGCAAGAGATGTGTGACGTCCTCGCCAGAATCCTCGTTCCCGGTGGCGCCTTCTATATGTCCACTGACCATGAAGACTACTTCCGCGAAGTCCGCGACTGGCTGACCGCAGATTCCCGTTTCGAGCCCATCCCCGTCCTTGTCCGCCCAGAGGATGAGCAGACGGACTTCGAACGCCTCTTCCTCTCCAAAGGCGCCCCCATCCACGACTGCGCCTTCCGCCTCAAGCCATGATTCGCATCGATCTGCACACCCACGCCTTCTCGGCACACACGGCCCCAAAGGTCATCGCCGGCCTGCTGGCCCTCGCCCACCGCACCTGCCCCGGTTTCGCGCCGCACGGCGATGGCACCGTCCCCGACCTCCTGCGGGCCGAGGCCGCCGCCGGCTTTGACCGCGTGGCGATCTGCAATATCGCCACCCGCCCCGAGCACCATGCCTACATGGCCCGCTTCCTCACCGCGCTCAGCTCCGGGGCCATGGGCGAGGAGGCCACCCGCCGCGTCATCCCCTGTGTCTCCCTCCACCCGCACGACCCCGATGCCGCCGCCCACATCAAGACCCTGGTCGACCTCGGCGCCCGCATGGTCAAGCTCCACCCCTACTCCCAGAACGTCGCCCTTGACGACCCCGCGATGATTCGCCTGATGGCCGTCATCCGCGATGCCGGCCTCCCCATCCTCTGCCACACCGGCCACGACATCACCGCGGGCGAGGACGACCTCGCCGCTCCGCGCCGTATCCTCCATGTGCTCAAAGAGGTGCCGGGCCTCCGCCTGGTCTGCGCCCACTGCGCCGCCTGGCGCCACCCCGAGACGCTCGACCTCCTGCTGGGCCAGCCCATCGGTGTCGACCTCGCCTTCCAACCCGCCACCGGCGTCGAGCCCATCATCCAACGCTTCGCCCGCGAGCATCCCATGGAGCACCTCTACTTTGGCAGCGACTGGCCCTGGGCCTCCCCCGCGGAACACGCCGCACGCATCGCCTCCTGGGGCCTCCCACAAGCCCGCCTAAACGCCATCTTCGGCACCAACGCCGCCCGCCTCCTCAACCTCAACTGACCCTGGCGCCCTAGCCCACCATTCCTAAGCTGTCTGGGAAGGTTTGAAGACACAGGGAAAAGCTGAGGACACGACACGCTCAGGAACCGCAGATTTTGGCAGATTATGGTCGTGCTACCGCACGCAGGACTGCCAGTATGTTTGGCAATCAGCGTTCGGCGCATTGCGTCTCTGTGAGTTCCTCTGTGAGCCTCTGTGATCTAAACCAACCGCGCCTCTCACTTTCCCGAGGAAGATTTTCTCTGGACAGTAGTCGGCATGGGATCAAACAACAAGGCGTTTCATGCCTCGTTATACCTTCTTTAAAAGGGGGCCTGTAGGGCTCTTTCTGAGACCCTATAGTGGTCCGAGGTCAACCACTATAGTGGTCGAGGGTGAGACCCTATAGTGGTCGGGGTCGAAACCCTTAAGGGTCCAGAAAGGGGTGGTTGACGCCACCCCAAAGGAGGGAAAACGGGGAAGAGAAATAGACCGCAAAGACGCAAACCTTACAGGAAAGGTGTGGCGCTAACGCCGGGCACACGGTTGTGCGCCCTCCCACTCCCCACTTTCCTGCGCCAACGACAGTTGAAAGACGGTTAAGCGCGAAGACGATGGGCTGGAGAGTTTGATTAGCGGGCATTCTGCCCGCAAAGCGACCGGCGTTAGCCCATCTGGCTTCGCGCACACTGGCGTCTTCGCGGGAAAAGGAGACCTGCCGATTTCCACGGACATGATTAGGTCAAAGCAAGGAATCGTGCCAAACAAGGGGGGTGTGGGGGATGGTGTCGGAGGAAAAGCGGGGGATGAGGTCAGCAAGCGAGGAGACACTTTCACCGGGGGCGAGCCAACCACAGGTGCGCGCGAGGGCCGAAAGAATGCGCCCGGGGGTGACACCGGCGGCGCGATAGGCCGAAACGCGGGTGTCGCCGTGGCGCTTGGCCAGACGCAACCCATCCGGGCCGACAACCAACGGGATGTGCCAATAGGTCGGTGGCGTCCAGCCTAAACGACGATAAAGGACGTTCTGCGCGGGAGTGACGGGAAGGATGTCGTCGCCGCGGACAATGTCAGTGATACCCATCTCATGGTCGTCCACAACAACGGCCAAGACATAGGCGGGGTCCTCGCCGCGAGCGAGGACAAAGTCTCCGGTAAGCGCGTCCGCGGTCTTGGTCTGCGGCCCGGCGAAGGCATCGACATAGCGGCCATCATCTTCCGGCCCCAAGGGCAGACGCCACGCGGGGATACGACCTTCCGGCGCGGGGTCGACTCGGCGGCGACAAGTCCCGGGATAGCGAAGTACCTCGCCGGGATGCGGGGCGGACTGGGCGCCTTGGATGTCGGCCCGGGAGCAAAAGCAGGGATAGAGCGGCGCGAGGCGTCCCAACGCCTCTTTATAATAAGGTAGGCGGTCGGACTGCTTGACGATAGGGCCATCCCAATCAAAGCCAAGCCACCGCAAATCCTCGATAAGGGCGTCCGCGGCGCCGGCTTTGTGCTTGGGATGGTCGAGATCCTCGATACGCAGACGCACCGTGCCGCCGCAGGCCCGCATTTGGAGCCAGGCGACCATGAAGGTGCGGATGTTACCGAGGTGAAGCGCCCCCGTGGGCGAGGGTGCCAGACGACCGCAGGGGCGGCCGCCGACGGACTCGAGGCGTGGGCGGACGACGGGTTGGTCCTGCACCGGCGAGGCGGAGGAGAAGTCCCCACTCGTCGCGGATTCGCCAACCGTCACCGCGCCCACCTTGATGCTCCTTAAACCAAGGCCAACGGCGTGGCCTCGCGCGTGTCGAGGTCCTTGGCCTGGGCGGTCCCGGCGGCGATGTCGTCCGGTCCCAGGAAGACGGCGTACTTGGCGGCGGAGGCGCCGGCCTTGGAGAAGAAGTGTTTGGGCTTCTGGGCGACCAAGGAGAGGTCGACGGGGTGGCCCTCGGCGCGCAACTTGGCGGCCAGGCCGATGGCGGCGGGGCGCTGCGCCTCGTCCATGTAGCCAATGGCGTAACCGCGGCGCGTGACGGGGCAAGCATCACCCAAGACCTCGCGCAAGACTTCACCGACGACGACATCGCCGAAGCCCATGCCGACGGCGGGGGTGGGCTTGCCGCCGACCAACGCCAAGAGGGAATCGTAGCGGCCGCCGCCGAAGATGGCGCGGAAACGGCGCTGGACGTCAAAGGCTTCGAAGACGATGCCGGTGTAGTAGGACAGACCGCGAATGACGGAGATGTCGAACTGCAGGAGGTCGCCATAGCCCATGCGGTCGGCGAGGGCGAAGAGGTCGCGCAGGTTCGCGAGCGCGGGGGAGTCCGCGCCGGCGAGGGCCTCGGCCCCCTCCAGGGAGGTGACGGCGAGGAGCTCGAAGGTCTTGGCGATGGCCGTATCGTCCAGCCCGGCTTCGCGCAACAGGTGGGCGATCTCCTCGTCAGAAATCTTTCCGCGCTTGTCGAGGGCCACGAAGACGGAGGTGTGCTGCTCGGCGGGGATGCTACTACGGGCAAGCAATTCGCCCAAAAGGGCGCGGCTGGAGACGTGGATGCGCCAAGCATCGTCGGGCATGCCCATGGCGCGCATCGCGGAGACGGCGGCGCCGAGAATCTCGGCCTCGCAGAGGACATCTTCGGAACCGATGATGTCCATATTCAGCTGATAGTGCTCACGCTTGCGGCCGCGGGTCATGCGCTCGTAGCGGAAGCATTGGGCGACGGCGTACCACTTGATGGGAAAATTGAGGCGGCTCTGGCGGGCGGCGACCATGCGGGCGAGGGTCGGCGTCATCTCGGGGCGCAGGGCCAGGTGGCGGCCGGACTTGTCGTCAAAGGCGTAAATCTGCTCGGAAACCTCCTCGCCGCTCTTGCGCTGCAGGAGCTCCAAGGACTCCACCACGCAGGCGTCGTAGGGCTGGAAACCGAAACGTTCGGCGGCGGCGCGCCACGCGTCAAAGACGCGGTTGCGCCACACCATGTCTTCCGGATAGAAGTCGCGCATGCCGCGCGGGGCTTCGAAGGAAATGTTGCTCATGAAAACCTCCAAGAATACATACGGCCGCGGCCCGGAGGGCATCGCGGCCGCACGGAGACAAGGCTCCGGGAATCAGTCGCGCAGGCGAGGGGGAAGGTTGGCGTCGGCAAGCTCATCGCGGAGCAGGCGGGAGGCCTTGAACTTGATGGTCTTGCGGTTGGGGATCCAGACCTCCTGGGAGGGCTTCTTGGGATTGCGACCCTTGCGGCCCTTGCGCTCGACGATTTCGAAGACGCCGAAGCCGCGCAGCTCAACGTGGCCATTGGCCTTCAGGTTGTCCAACAGCGCCTCGAAGGTGGTGTCGATGATCTGATAGGCCAGCGTCTGAGGGATATGATGGGTAGAGGCGATGGCGATGGAGATGTCGCGACGGGTGCTGGTGGAAGGGATCTTACGCTCGGTGGGGAGTTCGTCGTTCATTTTTTGGGTCCTTTTGACGGTTAAACTAAAGGGTTCAGCGAAGCAAATCAGCGATGGTCTCGACGGCCTTATCGGGGGCAACGACCACGGAGTCACGCTCGGTGCGGCGGCGAATCTCGAAGCCGCCCTTGGCCAGGCTCTTGGCGCCGGCCACAACGCGCACGGGCAAGCCGATGAGGTCGGCGTCTTTGAACTTGACACCGGGGCGCTCCGCGCGGTCATCCACGAAGACGTCGATGCCGCGGGCCTCAAGCGCCTTGCCAAGGGCCTCGGCCTGGGCGACGACCTCGGCGTTGTCCGGGTCCAAAATCAACAGGTTGACCTGGCAGGGGGCGACGGAGGCGGGCCAAATGATGCCGTCGGCGTCGTTGCTCTGCTCGACGATGGCCTGAAGCGTACGCGAAACGCCGATGCCGTAGCAGCCCATGATGAGAGGCTTGGCCACGCCCTGCTCGTCCAGATAGGTCGCGCCCATCGCGGCGGAGTATTTCGTGCCGAGCTTGAAACACTGGCCGACCTCGGTGCCGCGGCGGATGGTCAGCGTCGCGCCGCACTTGGGGCAGCAATCGCCCTCACGCACGGTGACGAGGTCTTCGTAGGCGACGACCTTCGCGTCGCGCGCCAGGGAGACGTGCGCCAGGTGGAAGCCTTCCTTGTTCGCGCCCACCACCATATCCGCGGCGCCCTCAAGCGCACGGTCGGCATAGATGGGCAGCTCCACGCCCACAGGGCCGATGGAGCCCACAGGGCCGGCGACCTTGGCGACGGTGGCCTCGTCGGCCTCCTCCACCTTGGCCCCGCCAAAGAGGCGGCGCAGCTTGGTCTCGCTCAGCTCGCGGTCGCCGGGGACAAGCACCATCACGGGCTTCCCGCCCACGAGGAGCACCAGGCTCTTCACAATCTGGTCGATGGGGCGACCCAGGAAACGGGCGACCTCTTCGCAGGAGTGCTGGCCGGGGGTGGCGACCTCTTCGGGCGCACCGGCCTCGGTCTGATATGGCACGACCTGCACACGGCGCTCGGCTCGCTCCTGGTTGGCGGCGTAACCGCACGCGGGGCAGTCCAGGATGCCATCCTCGCCGTTGGCGGCGAAGACCATGAACTCATGCGAAAAGTTGCCGCCGATGTCACCGGTGTCGGCCTCGACGGGCTTGGCCTTCAGGCCCACGCGCTCGAAGATGCGCACATAGGCCGCGTGCATCGCCCAATAGCTCTTGTCGGCGCCGGCGTCGTCGGCGTCAAAGCTATAGGCGTCCTTCATGATGAACTCTTTGCCGCGGATGAGGCCGAAGCGCGGACGGATCTCGTCGCGGAACTTATCCTGCAACTGATAGATGATGCGGGGCAACTGACGGTAAGAGGAAATCTCGCTCTTGGCCAGGGCGGTGAAGGCCTCCTCCGCGGTCGGCGCGAGGACATACCACGCGTCCTTGCGGTCCTTCACGCGGAACATCCCGGGGCCCATCGTCTCCCAACGCCCCGTCTGCTTCCACAGCTCGGCGGGCTGAAGGATGGGGAAGAGGGTCTCCTGCGCGCCGGCGCGGTCCATTTCCTCGCGCACAATGGTCTCAATCTTGCGCAACGCGCGCATGCCTAGCGGCAAATACACATAGAGCCCGCCGCCCAGCTTGCGCATCATTCCGGCGCGGATCATCAACTTGTGGCTGACAATCTCGGCGTCCTGCGGAGGCTCGCGCAACGTGTTCAGCAACGTCTCAGTCCAACGTAACATCGAAATACCCTCAAAACCAAAAAACACGCATAAGTATCCCAAATTCTCGCGATAAAATCAAGTAAAAACACATTTCGCTCCAATGCAGTCCGGGGAAAATGGTGGATTGCGGAGACGCAACTGTGGGTGCGAACCGCCTCGGGCTCTATCGGGCGCTCTGTTCTCTGTTCACTGTTCTCTGGGGTGGCACAACCACCCCTCCCCTTCTCCGAGACGACAGATCCACCCCTTGTCCTGGTAGTCCTCCTGCGAAGCCTGGGACTTTCAAGAAAACGGAAGAAACGCAAGGGATGGGCACGATAGTGAGGCGCAACGCGCCGAACGGTGAAGTGCCCAGGCCCTTGCGTTCTTTTGGCGTCTTCGTGGAAAACTTCAGCTCGTCAGCCCGGGCTGTCCCCAGCTTTGCTGGAGCGCTTCCAGAAAGAGCCCGTTCAACGCCTCCCACGTCCCCTTCTCCTCATGCGGCAAGGTCTGCACAATGCGTTCCAGTTCCTCGATGGAGGCGAAGAGATAGGCGTCGAGCGCGGCGATGCGCGGCCCCGTCCCGAGCTCCGGCGTCTCGCGCTTCCGCCGCAACAATCCCGCCACAATCGGCTCCAACGCACGGTCGAGGCAAGCCTCCGCCAACACCTCAAACCGCATGGGCGGTGGCGTCCGACGCGCCAGAATCCACCGACACGCCAGAATAGGCCGAAGCACGTAGAAATACTTCTTCAGCTTCACGCGCTCGCCGTTGAAGTAACTGCGCAGGTTCCCCCGAGCCGTGTGGAGATAGTGATAAATCCCGGCTTTCGGAGAAAAGAAGCGTCCCATCGCGGCGGAGATCCCCGCCCACTCCGGCGTGCTCCGATAGACGATGTCCGACCGATCCCACTCAAAGAGCGTGGGGTTCGAGCCATGCAACAACCGCAACGCCTTCTGCAAGTCCCAGCCATTGATGTCCAACGTCTCGTCCAACTGCCATTCGATGACATCCCGCGGCCTGTCCAGCCGCAGATAATGCTCCGGCCTGCGCACATAGACGAACCGCACGTCATAGTCACTGTCCGGCGACTCAAATCCCCACGCGCGACTGCCCGATTCCACGCAATGCAGAATCTTCACCTGCTCGCGCGTCTCAATCTCCCGCAGTTTCTCGGGAATCACCGTTCCAATCATTTCTTGGAAAGTCGCCATATCGCTTCTCCTTTGCAATGCCGACACATCGCTTCTCAAAACAGATGCCATTGTAACAAAAAGCGACCACCCTGCACCCCAAGAGCTCCCAGATGGAGACAAACAACTCTGCCTTCATTCACCCAACCCATTCAGCCAATCTTGATAGCCGTCAATGGCGACCCAAAAGGTTTCCTCTTCGCTGAATGCTTTGATGAGAAATGGCAATTCGATTGTGGCAGGCGCCCTGAACCCCTCTCTGAAAGAGACACCCATCACCCGCCTTTTGACCACGAAATAGTGCCACGCCGTATCACTCCCACAATAAAAGGTACCTTGCAACAAATCATTTCGAGCCAGGAAGAAAGACTCCCCTAGCGCGGCCTCGTTCGGGCACTCGCGATAGTCCACCTGCGAACGACAAGAGGTAAGCGACAGCCCAAGCAGGATACAGACCAATGGATAAACGGCCTTTTTCATCGCCACGCCTCTTTTAATACTATTCAACAACCTCAAATTCCATCGGCAAAGGTAAGGTTGTCCACGAAGTACCAAAATAGTAAATCCGATATCGGCCAGGTTTATTGATGGACAGCGTTTGTCTCACAAAAAGCGTTTCCCCCGGAAAGAGAGGAAGGTATGCAACACAAGACTGCTCACGCCATTCAGCCCTCTCCATGGAAGGATTTTCAATCTCATACTCGCTGGCAATGGGACATGCAGGCCATGGGATAAAACCCGCCACGCCCGACTCAGGAACGCATGTAAAAGTCTCTGGATCCACCTCCACCTGTTCCCAGTCTCCCGATTCTTCGCAAAATCGCTCTAAAGCCGAGTACACTCCCGTCGACAAAATCGAACACCGTCTATTCCCCTCATTTGAAAACCGTTCCTCCAAATAAAAGACCTCCCCTGCCGCAACCTTGGAAGCGGAAAGGGAACTTTCCAGACGCCCCCTTCGCGCTTCACCACCTTCGTCTGACGACATCAGACGCGCTGTATCAACTGCCGCAACGTTGTCCTCTGTCGATTTTGAGGATTGCATTGAGCATCCAATAACAAAGAGCACAGTACTCAAGCACATCGAAAGTCTCATGGCCATCCCTTTCTCTCCATTCACCTCTTCTTGTACACGACAATCGTAAATATCACACTATGGGCGAACCCTGAAAAGCGATAAAATCACCTTGGTTTTCCAATCCGGATCTTGGATGATTGATTTAAGTGCGTCCTTCTCGCAATCAGTTAAGCCATCCTCAAAGATCCGTCTTACCTCATCTTTTCCTGCATAGGAAATCGAATCCTCAAGAGAATCCATTAGCAGCAAACCAATGACTGTCCCAAGAGCTTCTGTAGGTAGCCCAGAACAAGGATATAAAAACGGACTTGCCAGCGTTTCCAATGCTTCTGCTCTGAGTTTGTCACTTCCCTCATTTTCAACCTGCCAAGGCCATAGCAAAATGGTTATGGCCACTGTCATGGAATATTGATTGTCCGGCTTTTCGCTTAAGAAATAAACCCCCGAAGTCCGCGTTTTGGCAAGCGCGTAAAGACCATCTATTTGCGGCAGCCATCCCAACGGATTGTCAAGGTTAGGGTTATCATCCGGAGTTAACCAATGGACCCGGCCGGTCCCATCAGTAAGAACAAAGACATTCTGCCTCTCATCAAGCGCTTCTATCTTTGCAAATAGGTCTAGCAACGATATTGTCCCTTGAAGCTCGCAATCATGCCACCTTGTCTTAAGTAATATCGAGCTGTCTATCGCATCTATTATAGAAGCGCACCTCAACTCCGAAGACATAACTTGTTCCGTTGCGGGAACTCCGAAACACCCGCAAAACAACAGGCACCCCAATGTGACAAGCAGGCAGCAGTCCTTCATTTCTTCACCTCAAATCTGTATCCCCAAAGCCAAAACAGAGTCATTCAACCACTGAACGCAGAGGTGGCCAGCGTAGTAATGGCCTCCTTTTCTCATGCTAAAATCCGCAATTAGAGAGGGGCAACCACCATCCGGAGGCGGTTCGATTCAACAATCCAAATTGCCAAAGTTGTCCCCACTTGTACTCATCGCTCACGAACTTTAAATTTACATTGAGCAACCCCAATTGAATAAGATTGATTTTCTGATAGTCTTCCTCATCGACCTGTACATTTATCAGGCCCACTTGTCCTCCCCAATAACCCTCTCCGAGCACATTGCACCCAGTGACATTATAAATGCCAACTTGAAGCAAACTTCGGATGGCGGAATTGATCCCACCCACCTGAACCCAATATCCAGCGCCTAAATTGATTGCACCAAGCTCCAGACCGCCACCCTCTGAAAGGGTGACTCGACTACCCCAAAGACCTGTCACAAGTCCAATCATTATACCATGGACTTCTCGTCCGCCGACCAAACCACCGACCAACACGCCATCAACATCTTCTCCGCCGACCAATCCGCCGACCAACACGCCATCGACTTCCCTTGCTCCGAGAGCCAACACGCCTAGTCCCACCCCTTGCAAGTAGTGTGAATCTGAAAGAAGACAGAGACGTAATCCTTGATGCACCAGCTCACACTTAGGGTTCGCTTGATCACCCCATTCACACGAAAAAAGTGACACGCATGCACCGCGATGAATCGCTTTTATCCCTTTCCTATAATCCTCCTCCTCGCCCGTATCACCTGCGACAGAACGAGCGGACAAATCAAGGACAATCCCTGTTTTAACGGATGTTTCCCTCTGGCTTGCCCCACCTTGGCATCCACATGCCACCAAAGCAAAAACGACACCTACAATCACAATCTTTGGAAGTTTCATAAGGGATTCCTTTGTCGTTCGTACCTTTTGCGTTTGCACTCATCAATAAGGACATTCACTCGTTATTGTCCGGCGTTGTCCACAATTTCAAATAGCCGTATGGTTGAATTGTGAAACCCCTTTACGATGAGCAAGATGCATGGGGAAATAGAAGGTTCGTAGGCGAAGAAATACTGGTCGCCAGCGAATTCTTGCCTATAAAGAGGATTAAAATAAATTGTTTCCAAAGATTCGTCACAGATGGCCAGATAACTGCGTGCAGGATAGTACGTTCTCAGCAAAAAATAAAAGTGTCTTCCCGTAGCATTGTTGGCGTCTTTTATTGCAAAAGCGGTAAACGTTGCCGCTCTTGCAAAGGAAAATGTATACGAATCATTTGTAGAGAAAAGCGTGGCTTTTCCCGTTCGATGACGCGTTCGTATATCATACCGTATATTGTTTAGTGACAGATTTGGTTGAACAGAGGTTGAGGCTGTATAGGGAATAATATGTTGTGAGTCCTTCCAACGAACCTCCAACTGTTTTTTATTCACATACTGATCTTCGAAACAACCAATCGCCTCCCCTTCACGAAGAAAGAGGTTGTACCAATCACATGGAGGATGCTCAAAACACTCTCCAACGCAAGGCGTAAGGTCGAATGGGGCCGCGACCATATCAGTGTTCCATACACAATGGTACCCTCTCACATAGGGCTCCCCTGAAAGGCACACGGGCCTGCGCGTTCCATCGATATCCTTATTGATCAAAAGGAATGTCCCATCCAGAACACATGCGCCAACAGGGTGTATATCCATGCTTTTCTTAATCTCACGTAAAGAAAAGTCTTCATCTCCAAAGGTACGATCCCACTCCTGAATAGAAGGCCCCGTGTTATAGCATCCTCCACCCAACACCAATATCGTCAGTTGGAAAACCGGAAACAGAAACCATTTCATTGCTTTTTCACTTCCTTTCTTCGTTCTGACACTCAGCGTCAAACTCCGTGTATGGACCACCACTTACGTTTCCCTTTCCATTTACGGGATTAGTTTATCCCATCCCGCGCCACCCCGTCAAGCGGCGAATATTGGTTTGGAGCGTTTTATTGCATGAAAGGTTTCACAGATTGAAACAGCGATAAGGCGATTCCAACCGAAAGGACCAACAGTTTCTGAGAGACTCCCTAAAGGCCTTTCGCGAGACCCTTAAGGGTTCGAGGCGAGACCCTATAGTGGTCCGAGGTCAACCACTATAGTGGTCGGGGGTCGACCCCTATAGTGGTCCATAGCGAGACCCTATAGTGGTCCAGAAAGGGACCTTTAGAGGACGCTTGGAAAGGATGGTAAACACTACCTTTGAGGGCTCCCTCTTGGAGGAGGGAGCCCTCATCTTTTAAGGCATAAACGGAAGCGAAGGCTTTTTAGGCTTTTGTCCGCTTGCACAGCGCGTTGCGGGCACCCAACGTGGCGCGGAAGGCTTCGCTGGCCGCGGGGATAGTCGCCCAATCGGCGGCGGCGACACGTTCACCAAGGCTGTTGAGTGCGGTGGTCAGCTCGACCTCGATGGTTTGGGTGGCCTCGGTCGGGATGGGGTCGCTAAAGCGGAGCGCCTCGGAGAGTTCTTCCAGTGCCTGCCGCGCGGTGGGGTCTGTGCAACGCGCGACCAGCATCTGCGCCTGGGCGCGAAGGTCACGGATGGGAGAGGCCTGGGTGGTGAGCTGAATATCCTGCTTATCCAACGTCTCAGCAACGGCCTTGGCCGGGATGGCCAGGCAACCATACGCGACAAAGAGAAGGAGGTAGGCACAAACAATCACGCTCATGGCCAAATGCGCCTGGAAGGCCATGACAAGCAAACTCAAGAGAATCTGCAAGCCCAGATAAAGAAGACTCCACCGCAGAAGTGCGACACCATAGAGCTGCCGACGCGGGTCTTTGGACGCATTGAGGAAGGTCACGCCGACCACACCGACCACGGCAAAGACCGCGGCGGTGACGACATAGGAGATCCAGAAAGCGCAGGTGGTGTCAAAGCAGAGGAAGGCGATGGCGGAATAGCCCACAAAGAGGAGGCCCAGCCAAAGCAATCCGTAACGGGAAAAAGTGTTCATGGCAGTCTCCTTTCAATTAGGGACGCGTTTGTCCACACTCGGGGCAAAACTTGGCCGTCAACCCCTTGGCGCCGCACTTCGGGCAATCCCAGGTGGCATCCGGCATGGACCTCGGCGTGCCGCATTCGGGGCAGAACTTCGCGGTGAGGCCCTTCGCACCACACTTCGGGCAATCCCACGTCGCAGGCTCGGGACGCTTCTCGCCGCACTCGGGGCAAAACTTGGCCGTCAATGCCTTGGCGCCGCACTTTGGGCAATCCCAGGTGGTGCCCGGCGTGGGCTTCGGCATGCCGCACTCGGGACAGAACTTTGCGGTGAGTCCCTTTGCACCGCACTTCGTGCAGTCCCACGTATCGGGAGAGGCGCCGCCCATGGCCCCACCCATCGCCTGGAAGGCGGGAGCGGTGGCCTGTTGGGTGGCCTGCATGATGGGGCCCATAACGCCCATGGCCACGCCCAATGCCGCCATGTCACCGATGGGCGAAGCTCCACCGCCGCTTCCGCCGCCACCACCACCGGGCAGACCATGTTTCAAGGCCTGTAGGCCCACCTGGCGTTGGGTCTCCTGTTGATAGGTATAGCCCTGCATCCGCATCTTCTCGGCCTCCGCGGCAGCCATGCGGCGCAAGGCCTCGGCCTCGCCGCCGGCCTCGATAGCGCGAATCTGCGCCTTGGCCTCGGCTTCAACAAACATGCGCTGAGCCTTGGCTTCGGCCTCGCGCTTGCGGATTTCCTCCTCGCGCACTTTGAGATAGAGGTCCGCATGCTGCTGACGCAGACGCTGCCAGTTGGGGTCATCGTCCGGCGTGAGGACGCGACTGACCATGAACTCGGAG
The DNA here is from genome assembly GCA_944389945.1 of uncultured Kiritimatiellota bacterium. Classification (GTDB taxonomy): domain Bacteria; phylum Verrucomicrobiota; class Kiritimatiellia; order RFP12; family DVOR01; genus Spyradenecus. Next base: position 137,612 of record CALXOF010000007.1, read on the forward strand.
ATTTCGACACCGAACTTGGCAAGCTCTGCGTTGATATCCGCCTGCAAAGCGGTGGAAAGCTCCGCCAGACGTTCATCAATCTCCAGGACGTTAATGGCGCTCGCCTTGATGCACCGGGCCAGACCGCTCTTCACCTGCGTCATGACCATGGCGCGGAAGTAGCCCTTGCCGTTGCCTAGCCCCAAGAGCTGATCGCCGGAGAGCTCACGCCCCGTGCCGATGACCTTGAGGAGGAGTTTACGCCCATTCGTCACATGCAGATTGAATTCGCCGCTAGCCCCCAGCTCGATATGAAGTCCGGAGGAGGGATCGAAGAGACGCACTTTGCTGTCGGTGCCCCACTTCAAGCCCAGAATCGTCGCAAGATTGACGAAGTAGACCTCGGCATGGAACATCTCACCGTTCGTGACGTTGGGCGCACCGACCTTGCCAACTAGCGGCAGACGTTGCGTCTCGAGCGTGTGACGGCCCGGGCCGAAGGTGTCCAGCGCCTGGCCATCACGGAAGAAGATGGCCTCCTGGCTCTCATGCACGATGAGCTGCGAACCGTAGACAAAGTCCTCCAGCGGGTGCTTCCACACCAGCGTCTCCTGCGGTCCCTCAAACTTCAGCACCGCGGGACGATCGTTGGCCTTGGCCCGCGCCAACGCCTGCTCCACATCAGTCTCATGCCCGCAAAGCGGACAGATAGCCGTGACGGAATCCTTTTCGGCACTCAGCGTCAGCCCACATTGCTCGCAAGGAATGTTCACAAAGCGTTGCTGCTGGGTCGGCGTGTTGACGGGATGCCCGCAAACTGGGCAGGTCGCCTTCTCGCCCTTGGTTTGGTCGAAGACCACCTCATTGCCGCAGTGCTCGCACTTCCGGCTCGACAGCTTCTCCGTCTTCACGTCGATGACATAACCGCAACTGCACGTCAGTTGCTTCGTCCCGAACAGCCCGCCCAGAAACGTCTTGGCCTGGACATACTTCCCGCAGTTGGGACACTCAATCGCGAACGTCGCCATAACGTCTCTCCTTATTTCTCCGAGGCCGCCCGCTGAATTTCCTCATTCGTGAACCCAAGCCGACGGTGGACCTTGTTCAACATGTCCGTCTTGAGCACCACGGCGGAATCTTCGTTCGTCGCCTTTAGATAGGCTTCGATGGCGGAGGCGCGGTTTGTCATCCACTGTGCGACTTCAATCATGCGCACATGCTTTTTAATTTTCCGGACCTTCGCACCCTTGCCAAAGAACAAGAACCAGAGGAGAACAAGGAGCAGAATGCCCAGGATTGCCCCGAGAATGTACTCCAAAAACCAGATAATCAACCCAATGGCAATAAGTCCGAGGCACCCTGACGCCATGTTTGAATCGTCGCTAGAAGACATCTTTGCGCTCCTTTCCTCAATCACCAATCCGAGAGGTCACCAATGCGTAGAACTCTTCATTGGAGAGCTTGGCTTTCCGTGCCAACAGATCGATTTGGTTTTTCCACCCTGCGATTCGACTCCTCAAGTCTGCGATGGTCGACCGCACTTTATTCTCCTGGCGCGGGCCGAGTTTTTTCAGCGAGATACGTTTGGAGGCAAAGGCCTGACGAACACGGGGGTGAGTGGAGAGCAGCGTGCCATCTTCTTGGATGGCGACCGAATAGTGCGGGCCCGCGATGACCGCAACGCAGTTTTCCCACTTGGAGACCTCGCACTGTTTGGAGTTGTTGTCCCCAACCGCGAGGACGCGGCCATCCGCGGTCAGCGCAAGGAGGTGACGGTCGCCCGCCGAAATGGCCGCGATGCACTCCCCTTCCCACGCCGAAATGTCCGGAGCCTTTCCTTTAACGCTCACCCGGCCATCATCATCCAGCCACGCGTAGAAATTCGCGCCCACGGCACCCATGCGGATGTCATGCTTGACGTGGACGGTGTTATCGCCGACGATATAGGCATAGCCGACGTCTTGGATGTCCTTGACGATGGCCCCGTATTGCCCGGCATAGAGTTGAGACAGGTACGACGGACGTTTTTGGGGCGGCGGCGGCAGGCGGGACCACTGCCTGGCACCCTCGTTGAACGATGCCACGCTCCGGTTTTCGATGTCCACCGCATAGAGCTTTGTGCCGCCCACGGCCAAACGGCCGATAATGCCGTCAAGGAAAGGTAACGACCGCCCGCAACGGGTGGTTCCATCGACATCAAGCTTGACGAGACGCTCGCCCATGTAGACAGCCTGAAGGCAATTCTCGGTCGTCGTCTGCGGCGTCTCGGCAAGGAGCGACACATCGGTCAACGAGCCATCGGCCACCGACACGAAATGACTCTTGCCGGCGAAGAGGCAGCGGGGTGCCAGCATGGCGATGTTGTGCCGTTCCTGCCATTGCTTCATCATGGCGAATTCAGTCGCAAACATCGTGTCACGCTCTTGGACGCGGGCCTTCCACGCGCGAGCACGCTCATCAAGGAGGTTTTGGATTTCAGCCACGCGAAGACGCCGCTCCTCGAAACAGGCTTTCGTTTTGGCCCACTCCGCATCTTCCACGTGCTTCCGTTCTTCGAGAATCCCATCAATCCACGCCTTCAGGTCGTCCTTTGCATAGTAACAGAGCGACTTGAAGTTCGAGGAGACAATGCAATTACGGGCGCGACGGTCAATCATGGCGCCTGCGCGCTCTTCTTGCTCCAACGTTTTCAAGAGTTGCTTCAGCTCTTGCCCTTCTTGCAACGTGATGTTTTCGGACGCCACCGCCCGTTTGATTTGCTCGTGCAGTCCATGATTGCCGGCGGCCTCCGCCGTCAGACGAGTGGCCGTATTCTTTGTGTCTCGCAAAAGCTGTTCGAATTGCTCGCGCGAATTGCTTTGCATCTCTGCCATCACCAATCCAAGATAAGCCTCCGGCAATTCTGGTTGGACGTTGATGACTTGATCGTAAAGCTCACTGGCCTTCTTCCAGTTACCGAAACGCAACTCGTTTTCGGCACGCTTCATCAGAGAGCCCACGGTCGCTGTGGCGGCGGCCATCGTTTGCGGCATCGCCTGCTGTTCGGGTTGCGCGCGAAGGAATTTCTTCAGCGAACGCACCAAATCGTCCTGCGCGCCGGGTTCGCCAAGATTCGCGCATTCATAGCGGATAAAACGGTCCGGCAAATCCTCTGGTCCCATATTCTTAATGCACGGGACAAAGCGGCGCTTGGTCTTGGGATCGCCGGCCATGAGGGTCAGATAACGGCTCCATTCGTTCTTCACCCACGTGGCATCGATGTGCGCCCGCGAAGTCGCCACCACCAACATCACCTTGGCGGAGTGCAACGCGGCGAAGATATAGGGTTCGTATTCCTCGCCGCTGTATTCCTTAAGCGACTCACGCGCGAAGAAGACCTTGAACCCGGCCTCGGTCAAATCATCATAGAGGCTTCCGGCCAGTTCACTGTCCAACGTGCGCCGACGAGAGAGGTCACCCTCCTCGCTCTCTTTATAGCAGATAAAGACATCCACAGGCTGGGCCTGCTTGGCCTTTGCGGCCACATCCTTACGGAGCTTTTCCAAAGCCTCGGCATCTTGTTGGTAGACGACCTTTGTACGGCCATCTGCGTACCTCAAAGCCTCAACGTAATTTTCGCTCTCGTGAATGGGCGTGTAACTGAGACGATGGCAGGTCGGGACGTGCCGTTCGGTCCCCGGGTCCACCACGTATTCTATGCCATACTCGCAAAGCAACAACCCCCAATAAGCTTCGGCCTGGGTGGAATCCTCTTGGAGAATGGCTTCATAAAGTCCAGCGGCCTTATCAAAGGCGTTTTTGAGGCGGAAACCATTCGCACGGACAAAGAGCCCCTGTAAGTGCTCGTCCTGAGCAGAAGGAAGCGTTTGCGTCGATCCGCAATACTCGCACGTCGCGAGGGTATCTCCCTCCTTGACTGACAACTCTCCACCGCACTGTTTGCACTGAAAGACAATCACAGGTAGCCAACTTTCACGTTTCTTTCCCTAGTGAGGCGGCGGAAGGATGGGGAAAGAAAGCGTCCTCCCGCCAAATCACTTCGGGGGCCCTGCTACAAGCCTGAAAGAGTGTGTTGGGGAGAGGACGCAAAACGACCGCCGATGAGTACCGGCGTTGTTCTGCGGCCCGCCAAGCAACGACTCTTTCGTGTGAAACATACCAAGTTTCCGAAGTTCGTTACCTTGCGTGTCGCGCAAGTTGTATGCAGGTATAATAGCACAAACCCGGCTTGACGGACAAGTCCCGCGCTTTCAGTTAGTCGTGCTCAAGGAAGTTTTTCCGCGAAGCCAATCTTGCGTGGATACCCTGTGGGTTCCATCGCTCCCATTGGTCGAGTCGCCCTTGGGATTCCCACGCTATCGCGCCCAGTAAAAAGCCGTACAGAGAGAAAGGAACGGTTGTTCTGTATCAGCAGGAATCAAGGTCATCGAATGATAGGCCTGAATGAAGGCGTATCATGTTAAAAGTAGAAGGATTGTAACCCTTTTAGAATGCGCTAATGACAGGTCTTTGGCAAGGGTGCGTGTGGGGCGCCTACGTGCCCCTGAGAACGGAGCGCCCGGCTGATTGGAAGCTACCGACGTTTAAGCACCCCCAAAGGCCTCACAGGAGATGCAGGAGCGCCCTTGCGGGTGACAGGCGAAGACCTTGCCAAACTTCTAAGCCTCCAAGCCTCTAAACTTCCACTTATTGCTTGTGGAGGAGGGGGACAAGGAAGCGGCCTGTGTAGGATTCTGGGACTTGGGCGACGTCTTCGGGGATGCCTTGGGCGACGAGGGTGCCGCCGCGGTCGCCGCCTTCGGGGCCGAGGTCGAGAATCCAATCGGCGGATTTGATGACGTCGAGGTTGTGCTCGATGACGACGACGGTGTTGCCTTGGTCGCGGAGGCGGAGGAGAAGGGAGAGGAGTTTGTGGACGTCGGCGAAGTGGAGGCCGGTGGTGGGCTCGTCGAGGATGTAGAGGGTCTTGCCGGTGGCGCGCTTGGAGAGTTCGGCGGCAAGCTTGATGCGCTGGGCCTCGCCGCCGGAGAGGGTGGTGGCGGATTGGCCGAGCTTGATGTAGCCCAGGCCGACCTCCTCGATGGTGGCGAGTTTGTTGGCGATGGCGGGGATGGGGCCGAAGAAGGCGAGGGCCTCGGAGACGGTCATGTCCAGCACGTCGGCGATGGTCTTGCCTTTGTAGCGCACCTCGAGGGTCTCGCGGTTGTAGCGGGCGCCGCCGCACTGTTCGCAGGGGACGTAGACGTCGGGCAGGAAGTGCATCTCCAGACGCTTCATGCCGTCGCCCTGGCAGACTTCGCAACGGCCGCCCTTGACGTTGAAGGAGAAGCGGCCGGGTTTGTAGCCGCGCATCTTGGCGGCGGGGGTCTGGGCGAAGAGTTCGCGGATGGCGGTGAAACAACCGGTGTAGGTGACGGGGTTGGAACGCGGCGTGCGGCCGATAGGCGACTGGTCAATCTCGATCATCTTGTCGAGATTGCGGAGGCCGAGGATGCGGCGGTGGGCGCCGGGGGTCTCGCGCGCACCATGGAAGTGGTGGGCCAGGGCGCGCTTGAGGATGTCGTCCACGAGGGTGGACTTGCCCGAACCCGAGACGCCGGTGACGCAGACGAAGCAGCCGAGCGGCAGACGCACGGTGAGGTCGCGCAGATTGTTCTGCGTGCACCCTTCCAGGGTCAGCCAGGCCTTGCCGGGGGTGTGGCGTTCGGGAACGGGGACGGCCTTGCGGCCGGTGAGGTAGTCCGCCGTGAGCGAGGTCTTGCACTTGAGGAGGCCCTTGGCGGGGCCTTGGTAGACGACCTGACCGCCCTGCGAGCCCGCACCGGGACCGATATCGACGATGTAGTCGGCGCGGCGGATCATCTCCTCATCGTGCTCCACCACGACGACCGTGTTGCCGCGGCGCTGCAGACGGTGAAGCATGTCAATGAGGCGTTCGTTGTCGCGCGGATGAAGGCCGATGGTCGGCTCGTCGAGGACGTAGAGCACGCCCACGAGGCCGGAACCAATCTGCGAGGCTAGGCGGATGCGCTGCATCTCGCCGCCGGAGAGCGTGGAGCTTTCGCGGTCAAGAGAGAGGTAGTCCAACCCGACGTCGACCAAGAAGGCGATGCGTTTGCGAATCTCACGCAGGATTTCCCCCGCCACGGTGCGCTCGTGCTCGGCCAACGGCTGAGGCACCAAGGGGCTGGGACTGCCCTCGGCCAAGGCGTCGAAGAAGGCAAGCGCATCGCGCGCGGGCAGGTGCATCACGTCGGGGAGGGTGCGTCCACCGACGGTGGCCACGCGGCTTTCGGGCCGCAGACGCGCCCCGGCGCAATCCGGACAACGGCGCGGCGCGAGGAACTGACTGAGCGTCTCGCGCGTCTCGTCGTTGTCGCACTCGGCGTAGCGGCGGCGCAGGTTGGGGAGGACGCCCTCAAAGGGCTTGTCGGTGTGGTTGAGGACCCCCTTGATGACGTAGGCCAGCTGGACGTTGCGGTCGCCCGTGCCGTTCATGAGCTCGTCGCGGAACTTGCGCGGGAGTTTATCGAAGGGCGTGTCGAGGTCCACACCGCAATAATCCGCGAAGGCGGCGAGGAGCCAGTTGTAGTACATCAACAGGTGGTGGCCGCCGCGGCGCCAACCCACGATGGCCTCGCGCAAGGGCTTGGTCTTGTCGGGCACCACCAGGTTCTCGTCGAAGACCATCAAGGCGCCGAGACCCGAACAGGTGGGGCACGCGCCGTAGGGCGAGTTGAAGGAGAAGGAACGCGGCTTGAGCGCCTCGAAGGAGATGCCGCAGTCGGCGCAGGCGTTCTTCTCGGAATAAAGCGTGCTCTCGCCGCCCATCACCTGCGCTTCCACCAGGCCGTCGGCCACGCGCAGGGCCTGCTCCACGCTGTCGGTCAAGCGACTCCGCAATCCGTCCTTAATGACGACGCGGTCGATCACGGCGTCGATGCGGTGAGGACACTTCTTGTCCAGGTCGGGCCACTCGTTCTCCACGTCCACCATCTGGCCGTCCACCCGGGCGCGGACGTAGCCCTGGCGCACCATCAGCTCGCGCACCTCCTCGTGGCGGCCCTTGCGGCCCCGCACAATCGGCGCCAAAAGGACAAGCTTCGTCCCCTCGGGCAACTGCAAGAGGCGGTCGACGATTTGCTCGGCGCTCTGGGGGTGGACCTCCTTGCCGCACTTCGGGCAGTGGGCATGGGCGATATTGCCCCACAAGAGACGCAGGTAGTCATGCGTCTCGGTCACGGTGGCGACGATGGAGCGCGGGTTGCTGCCGCTGGCACGCTGCTCGATGGAGATGGCCGGCGAGAGGCCCTCGATACGCTCCACGTCCGGCTTCTGCAACTGATCCAGGAACTGGCGCGCGTAGGCCGAGAGGCTCTCGACGTAGCGGCGCTGTCCCTCGGCGTAGAGCGTGTCGAAGGCCAACGAGCTCTTGCCCGAACCCGAAAGACCCGTGATAACGGTCAGCGAATTGCGCGGGATGCGCACATCGATGTTCTTCAGGTTGTTCTGACGCGCCCCGGTGATGACGATTTCGTCGGCCATAATCCTATTTCCTTTCCTCTCTCCCCAATGCTGCTCAGCGGTCGCAGAAGGGTCGCACCTGCGCAATGTCCGTCGCGCCGGCGGCAATCATCGCCAACCGATCCACACCCAAGGCGATGCCGGCCGTGGGCGGCAGGTCCGGCAAGGCCGCCAGGAAGGGCTCGTCCAACGGATAGGTCGGCAAACCGCGCTCACGGCGCATGGCGATGGTCGCCTCGAAGCGGCGGCGTTGCTCGGCGGCATCGGTCAACTCGCCGTAACCGTTGGCGATTTCCAGACCGCCGAGGTAGGCCTCAAAGCGTTCGGCCACGCGCGGGTCGGCGGGGTTCAACCGGGCCAACGCCGCCGCGGACGCGGGGTAGTCCGTCAGATAAGTCAGGCCATCGCGCGGCAGGGCCGGCTCGATCTTCAAAGCCATGTCCTCATCGAAACGGTCCTCGTCCCATGCCTCCAGCGGGTCCCATCCCGCCACCTCGCGGTAGATGTCCGCCACGGCGATGCGCCGCGCCTTGACCGTGCACCCCAAGACCGCAGAGACAAGCGCCTCCACGTCATCGTAGAGCGACGCGATGCCCGCGTTCGGGCGATACCATTCCAAGAGGGTGAACTCCGGGTTGTGCCGACGCCCCCGCTCGTTCGCGCGGAAGCAAGGCCCCATCTGGAAGATCGGCCCCGACCCCGCCGCCAGCAGACGCTTCATGTGCAGTTCCGGCGAAGTGCGCAGCCAATGGTCGCCCGAAGGCGGCGGCTCCAAGAAGGCCTCGTTCGCCGGCGCCGGGATACGCACCGGCGTCTCCACCTCCAAGAATCCCCGCGCCTCAAAAAAATCCCGGATGGCGCGCAACACCCGTGCACGCCCCTGCAACCGTTCCCAGTCAAAGGTCTCGCTCATAGGGCCGTGCATTATACCACACCCGCTAAGGAGGGGCGGCCTACGCCGCCCCGGAGAACGGAGAACGGAGAACGGAGAACGGAGAACGGAGCGCGCGACAAGCGCGCGACGGATAAGGCGCTATACTGGAGGTGTTAGTCGCCGTCCTAATGGTCCTATAGTCCTACAGCGTTGCCAAAATACTTTCCAAGAAAACGACAAGGCGCGAAACGGAGGGCGGCGAGCGCGGTCAGCGGCGAAGCCGCAGAGCGACCGATGGAGCCCGAAACGGTTCGCGCCTCCCCTTGCGTCTTTGCGGTCCCCATTTTCCCCGGACACTACTGTGACTGACCGTGTGTTTAAGAATGGATGTGGTATAATGTGCGGCGCTATGGACGAAGAGACCTTTTCGAAGATGGTGTCCGGGGAGTGGTACAACCCGGCGAGCTTGGAACCGGAGCGTCTGCGGGCGCAGACGATTTGCGCGGACTTCAACGCCTTGCGCCCCACGGACGACAAACGCCGTTGGAAGCTGATGAACGACCTCTTCGGTACGGTGGGCGAGGGCGCCTGGGTGATGCAGCCCTTCCATTGCGACTATGGCCGCAACATCCAGTTGGGGCCGAAATGCTTCCTGAACTATGGTTGCGTGATGTTGGACTGTGCGCCGATTCTCTTCGGTGAGCACGTGCTGGCGGGCCCCGGGTGCCACTTCTATACGGCCATCCATCCCACCGACCCCGATGCCCGCGCGACGGACATGGAGCGTGCGGAGCCCATCATCATCGGCAACAACGTGTGGTTGGGCGGCCATGTGACGATTCTGCCCGGGGTGCGAATCGGGGACAACACGATTGTCGGCGCCGGGAGCGTGGTCACCAAGAGCCTCCCCGCCAACGTCATCGCCGTCGGCAACCCCGCCCGCGTGATCAAGAAACTCGACAAGTGAACGCCAAGGTTTGGCGTTTCTCCCATTTTATGGTATAAATAAAGGGATATGGATACGTGCGAAACCGAACGGGAAAACCGGGCGCTCGCGGGCAGACTGATTGAGGCTTGCCGGCGAGCGGGGGTGCGTTTGGCGACGGCGGAATCCTGCACCGGCGGTCTGATCGGCGCGACGCTGACGGCGGTGGCCGGGTCGAGCGATGTCTTTCAAGGCGGGGTGATCAGCTATCAAAACGGGGTGAAAGAGGCGCTCCTGGGCGTCTCCCCGGCGACGCTTGCGAGCGTGGGCGCGGTGAGCGCGGACTGCGCGCGACAGATGGCGCTGGGGGCGCGAAACGCGCTCGGTGCGGACATCGCCGTCTCGGCGACGGGTATCGCGGGGCCGGGCGGGGCCACGCCGGACAAGCCCGTGGGGCTGGTCTACGTGGGCGTGGCATGGGGGGATGGCCTCGCGGAGGCCTTTGAGAACCATTTCACGGGGGACCGTGACGCGGTGCGCGCCCAGACGGTCCGCAAAGCATTGGAATCGGCACTGGCGTGCCTTGAGAAAGTGAGAGAGTAACCATGCAAGAGATTGATTGGTCGAGCCTTGGTTTCGCGTATATGCCCACGCGCAGCCACATCCGTTACCACTGGAAGGACGGGGCGTGGGACAAGGGGACGCTCGTCCAGGGCGACACCATCACGATGTCCATCGCCGCGGGCTGCCTGCATTACGGCCAGGAGGCCTTCGAGGGCCTCAAGGTCTTCCGTCAGAAGGACGGTAAGGTGGTGGCGTTCCGCCCCGAGGCCAACGCCGAGCGCATGCAGCGCACCGCGGTGCGCACCGTGATGCCGCCCGTGCCCACGGAGATGTTCCTGGACGCGCTCGACCGCGTGGTGAAGGACAACATCGACTACGTGCCGCCCTACGGCACGGGGTGCTCGATGTATGTGCGCCCCCTGCTCATCGGCACGGGCCCGCAGATCGGCGTGGCGCCGGCGCATGAGTACGACTTCCTGATGATGGTGATGCCGATGGGCGACTACTACAAGGGCGGCATCAAGCCCGTCCGCGCCATCATCTTCGATGAGTATGACCGTGCCGCGCCCCAAGGCATGGGCGACGTGAAGGTGGGCGGCAACTACGCCGCCAGCCTCTACGCCCACGAGAAGGCCCACCATATGGGCTTCCCCGTTGAGCTCTACCTGGACAGCAAGACGCACACGCACGTGGAGGAGTTCGCGACCTCCAACTTCTTGGGCTTCAAGAAGGACGGCACCTACGTCACCGTCAAGTCGTCGTCCGTCCTGCCCTCCGTGACGAACCTCTCGCTCCAGCAGCTGGCCAAGGATATGGGCCACACGGTGGAAGTGCGCACGGTGCCTTACGAGGAGCTGCGTGAGTTCGCCGAAATCGGCGCCTGCGGCACGGCCGTGGTCGTGACGCCCGTCTATGAAGTCGTGCGCGGCGACGACGTCATCCGCGTGGGCTCCGAGACCGAGTGCGGGCCCAACCTGCTGAAGCTCCACAACGCCGTGCAGGACATCCAGTTCGGCCGCGTGCCGGACGTCCACGGCTGGTGCCGCGAAATCAAGTAAACCGAAAGGAGACCCCACAGGCATGACCCCTTATCAGCCTCCGCAAGGCCGCACCGGCGCGCAATGCGTCATCGACGGCCTCCTCAACAACGGCGTCGAGGTCGTCTTCGGGTATCCGGGCGGCTCGGCCATCGACCTCTTCGACAAGCTCTACGGTTCGCCGCTGCGCGTGGTGCTCCCGCGCCATGAGCAGGGCGGCATCCACATGGCCGACGGCTACGCCCGCGCCACGGGTCGCGTGGGGTGCGCCATCGTCACCTCCGGCCCCGGCGCCACCAACACCGTCACCGGCCTGGCCACCGCCATGATGGACGGCGTGCCGCTGGTCGTCATCGCCGGCCAGGTGAGCAGCGGCCTCATCGGCACGGACGCCTTCCAGGAGGCGGACAACACGGGCATCACCCGCAGCGTCACCAAGCACAACTACCTGGTGCGCTCGGTGGACGAGATCCCGCGCGTCATCTCCGAGGCCTTCTTCATCGCCTCCACCGGCAAGCCCGGCCCCGTCCTCGTCGACATCCCCAAGGACATCCAGCAGGCCATCACCCTGCAACCTGACGTGCAGGACATCTCGGTGCGGGCCTACCACCCCACCATCCAGCCGCCGCCCGCGCAGGTCGCCCGCCTGGCCGACGCCATCAACAAGGCCCACCGTCCCGTGCTCTACATCGGCGGCGGCGCCATCATCTCCGGCTCCTGCGCGCTCCTGCGCTCCATCGCCGAGACCTACGACATCCCCGTCTGCACCACCCTCATGGGCCTGGGCGCCTTCCCCGAAACCTCCCCGCTCTCGCTGTGGATGGTGGGCATGCACGGATCCGTGGCCGCAAACAACGCCATCCAACAGGCCGACCTCGTCATCGCCGCCGGCGCGCGCTTCGATGACCGCGTCACCGGCCGCATCGCCGACTTCGCCCAGGGCGCCAAGATCGCCCACATCGACGTCGACGCCTCGGCCATCGGCAAGAACGTCCACACCCACATCCCCGTCTGCGGCGACCTCAAGCAGACCCTCGAGCTCCTCCTGCCGCAACTGGAGAAGACCGACCGCTCCGATTGGCTGGCGCAGATTGCCAAGTGGCGCGAGGCTAAACCCGCCACCTACCACCCGCGCAAGGACGGCAAGCTCCAGCCGCAGGCCGTGATCGAGGCCATCGACCGCGCCGCCCGCGCCACCGGTCGCCCCACCGTCCTCACCACCGACGTCGGTCAGAACCAGATGTGGGCCGCGCAGTTCTTCCGCCACACCGAGCCCCGCGCCTTCATCTCCTCCGGCGGCATGGGCACGATGGGCTTCGGCGTCCCCAGCGCCGTGGGCGCGCAGCTCGGCCGCCCCGATGCCCTCGTCATCTCCGTCAACGGCGACGGCGGCTTCCAGATGAACATCCAGGAGCTGGTCGTGGCCGTTGAGCACCGCCTCCCGGTGAAGTTCGTCGTCCTCAACAACGCCCGCCTGGGCATGGTGCGCCAATGGCAGGACCTCTTCTACGGTCACCGCCATTCCGCCACCATCCTCTCGCAGGAAGGCCGCCCCGACAACGAGCGCATCCCCGAGCCCGCAGAGCCCCGCTACCTGCCTGACTTCGTCGGCGTCGCCAAGGCGTATGGCCTCGAGGCCGTCCGCGCCAAGTCCCTTGCCGAGACCGAAGAGGCCCTCAAGCGCGCCTTCGCGGACGACAAGGCGTGGCTCATCGAGTGCATCGTGGCCGAGGACGAGAACGTCCTGCCCATGGTCGCCCCCGGCGCCGCGCTCTCCGATATGATCCTGGAACGCGACTAAGGAGCCCGCCATGCAGAAGCACATCATCAACGTCCTGGTCGAGAACCGTCCCGGCGTGCTCGCCCGCATCGTCGGCCTCATCACCGGCCGCGGCTACAACATCGAGACCCTCAACGTCGGCCCCTCCAACGACCCCACCATCTCCAAGATGACCATCGTCATCCCCGGGTCCGAGGCCGTCATCGCCCAGGTCGTCGCCCAGCTCGCCAAGCAGATCAACGTCTTCCGCGTGGACGACGTGACCTCCAAGCAGCACATCGACCGCGAGGCCATCCTCCTCAAGGTGAGCACCCGCGCCACCGGCCGCGCCCCCGTCATCGAGGTCGCCATGCTCTTCGGCGCCAAGGTCGTCGGCGTCCAGCCCGATGCCCTCACCATCCAGATGATCGGTTCGCAGATGCAGGTGGAGCAGTTCCTCACCCTCGTCCACCCCTTCGATGTGCTCGACATCTCCCGCTCCGGCTCCGTTGCCATGATTCAGGAGTGACCCATGCGCCGTTTCGCCGTCCTTGGCCATCCCATCAATCACAGCTTCTCGCCCGTCATGCACATGGCGAGTTTCCGAAGCATCGGCTTCGACGGCGAATACACGCGCCTGGACGTCCCGCCCGAGATGTTGGGCGACGCGCTGAAGGCCCTCTCCGTGGAGGGCTTCAGCGGCGTCAACCTCACCATCCCCCACAAGCAGCTCGCCCTCCCCATGATGGACGCCCTCACGCCCGAGGCCCAGCGCCTCGGCGCCGTGAACACCGTCCGTTTTGAGGAGGGCGGCAAGCTCTCCGGCCACAACACCGATGGCCCCGGCTTCCTCGCCGCCGCCAAGGCCACCCTCGGCTTTGACCCCGCGGGGCGCCGCGTCGCCGTCGTCGGTTGCGGCGGCGCCGGCCGCGCCGTCGCCATCACCCTGGCCCACGCCGGCGCACAGGTCGGCCTTCTGGACATCGACCGCGACCGCGCCGAGGCCCTCGCCGAGGAAATCCGCGGCTCCGGCCGCGAAGCCGCCGTCATCGACCGCGCCCAAATCCGCGATGCCGACCTCATCGCCCAGTGCTCCCCCAGCGGCCTGGCCATCTTCCCCGAGCCCGCCGTCCGTGCCGACGAGATGCGCCCCGGCCAATGCCTCTACGACATCGTCATTCCTCCCGGCGACCCCGTCACCCCCACCATGAAGGAAGCCCGCACGCTCGGCATCCCCTGCGCCAACGGCGTCCGTATGCTCGTTGAGCAAGGCGCCCTCTCCTTCACCTACTGGACCGGCATCGAGGCCGACCGCACCGCCATGCTCCGTGCCGTCGAGGAAGGGCTGGCCCACCATGAGTGAGTGGTTCGCACCCCTCATCGACTGGTATCGCCTCATGCCCGAGGCCGACGCCGTCCGCCTCGTTCGCCTCGCCCTCGTCTTCGTGCTTTGCCTCGGCGCCATCATCGGCAGCTTCCTCAACGTCTGCATCTATCGCATTCCCCTCGGGCAATCCGTCAGCCGCCCCCGCTCCCACTGCTTCTCCTGCGGCAAGACCATCCCGTGGTACCTCAACATCCCCGTCCTCTCCTGGCTGATCCTCCGCGGACGCTGCGCCAACTGCAAGGCCCCCATCTCCGTCCGCTACCCCGTCATCGAGGCCGTCACCGCGCTCCTCTTTCTCCTCGTCTTCCAGATGTGGGCCAACCCCCACGCCCTCCTTCTCAACGCCATTCCCGGCCAGGTCCCCGCCCTCATCCTCTTCTACTGGCTCTTCGTCGCCTCCGTCGTTGTCGACGTCATGATTGACATCGACAACCGTATTCTCCTCGACCGCATCTCCCTCGGCGGCACCCTCATCGCCTTGGCCGTCTCCGCCGCCTTCCCCATCCTCCACCACGCTCCCTCCTGGTGGCCCGCGCTCCTCGCCTCTCTGGGTGGTGCCGCCGCCGGCTTCGGAGCGGGCTTCGCCATCGCCTGGCTCGGCGAACGCATCTTCCTGCAAGACGCCTTTGGCTTCGGCGACGTCAAGTGGCTCATGCTCTTTGGCGCAATCTTCGGATGGCGCGGCGCCCTCTTCATCCTCATGTTTGCCGCCTTCATCGGCCTGGCCATGGGCCTTGTCGCCATCGCCGTCGCCAAGTTCCGCCACTCCGACGCGGACGATGACGGCGCGCCCTTCGCCATCCCCTTCGGCCCCGCCCTTGGTGCCGCCGCCCTCCTCTGGCTCTTCTGGGGCAACCTCCTGGTGGACGGCCTCTTCGCCGCCCACGCTTGGGCCTTCACCCACCGCTCCGCCTTCCTCGGCGTTCTCTTCCCCATCCTCCTCCTCTCCTGCGGCTGGCTCATCTACCGTATCCGCGTCATCCGCCGCGCCGCCCAAGACGAAGACCTCGAAGAACTCCCCGAAGAGAGCGGGAAGGAGTGATTCATCCCATGAACGACACCATTCTCCTTGAAGGCCTGCGCTTGGAGTGCATCCTGGGTGACCTGCCGCACGAGCGCACCTTCCCCCAAGAACTCTTCCTTGACCTCGAGCTCACCTGCGACGAACTCCCCGCCACCCGCACCGATGCCCTCGCCGACACCGTCGACTACGTCGCCGTCGCCGAACGCGTCCGCACAACCCTCGTTGCCGCCCGGTGCCGCATGATCGAGCGCGCAGCCCAGCTCGCCGCCGAGGCCGCCTTCGCGTGCGACTCCCGCATCCACACCGTCCGCGTCACCCTCCGTAAGCCCCACGCCCTCCCCGGTGTCGTCGCCGGCATCCGCCTCTCTCGCACGCGTTCCTAAACCAATATGTTCCTGCCTGGTTTCCCGCAAGCGGGCAATTGACCCTCCAGTGGTCGGCCAGACCTTTCGGGCCAATCGCCCGATACAAATCCTACATTCAGTTGTCAAAGATCAATCGCAGTGCGGTTATTTGCTGACCAACACCGCGCACACCCTTGCCAAAGACCTGTCATTAGAAGCTCCTAAAAGCACAACAATACTTGCGCACACAGCATGATATACCATCCTTTAGACCTGTCATTTGGATACCTTCATGCTTTCTAAATAGGCTGGCAATCCTGCGTGCGGTAGCACGCCCTTAATCTGCCAAAATCTGTGTCCCAACTCTCCCCGAACACGACTGCTCAGGTTTGCGCATAAACGAGAATATGGTAAAATGGGGGCATTATGGTGAAATCAATGACGGGATTTGGACGGGGCGAGGCCACGGGCGCGGGCTTCGCCGTGACGGTTGAACTTTCTACCGTCAACCGTAAACAGTTTGACGCCACGCTCTGGCTGCCGAAGGAGTGGCTGAGCTTCGAGGCTCGTTTGCAAGGTCTCTTCCGCACGGGTATCGTGCGCGGTGCGCTGAAGTGCTCGGTGAACGTGCGGCCCCTTTCCGATGCGGATGCCGCGGCGGCGCTGGAGACGCGTTTCCGGACGGTCTGCGCCACGGCCAAGCGCCTGGGTCTCAAGGGCGAACCCACGGTCTCTGACCTCGCGGCGCTGGCGGCGGCCGAGACCGAAACGCCGCCCCCCGAGCCGACCGACGCCGTCTGGGAGACGGTGGAAAAGGCCGCGCAGGCCGCCCTCGCCAAGGTCTGTGAAATGCGCGAGGCCGAAGGCGGCCGCATCGCCGCCGACTTGCGCAAGCGCTTGCAAGGCCTTCGCGACCTCCACGCCCAGATTGCCGCCTTGGCCCCCACCCTGCCGCCGCTCTGGCGCGACACCCTCCGCAAACGCATCGCCGAGCTCCTCCCGGACGGCGCCGCACTGGACGCCGCCACCCTGGAGCGCGAGGTGGCCCTCTTCGCCGACCGGTGCGACATCTCCGAGGAGCTCACCCGCCTGGCCTCGCACTTCACCCACGCCGACCGTCTGCTGGAGGGTAAGGAGCCCTGCGGCCGCCCCCTCGATTTCCTCTGCCAGGAACTGAACCGCGAGGCCAACACCATCGGCTCAAAGTGCGCCGGCTCGGAGATTCCCCGCCTGGTGATTGCCTTCAAGACCCTTTTGGAAACCTTCCGCGAACAGGTGCAGAACCTTGAATGACCCCGTGACAGTGGTGGAGCTGACCCCGGCCGACCTCTTGGCCGAGGGCTTTCACGCGCGGCTGAACCGTGCGGCGCTCGACCACGCGCCACACATCCTGCTAGTGCGCAACGACGGCTTCGCCGATGGTGTGCCCCTGCCCCTCGCCTTCGCCAATCCCTGCCTGGTCGACCTGGCCCCCTGTTACCGCATCCGCGGGGCGCGCATCCGTCCGGAGGCCCTTGAGGCGACCTTGGCTCGAGCGCGGGAGGTCTGCGCCGCCGGCCATGGGCCCTTCTTGATTGAATTGTTGGTGGGGCCGTAAGACCCCGAAAGGACGACACGATGGAGACCCCGCTCAACCTCTTCACCCTTCCCCCGGGCCGCGTCCACATCATGGGCATCTGCGGCGTAGGCGCCGCCGGCATCGCCTGGATGCTCCACCTCCGCGGTTGGACCGTCTCCGGGTGCGACCTCCACGTGCCGCCCACCCTCGGCCGCTTCTTCGCCCGCAACGGCATCACCATCCGCCAAGGCCACGACCCCGCCCACTTGGCTGAATGCGATGTACTCGTGCACAGCGCCGCCATCCGCCCCGACGAACCCGAGCTCGCCCTCGCCAAGGCCGGCGGCATCCCCATCCTCTCGCGTGGTGAATGCCTGGCCGGCTGGGTGAGCGGTCTGCGCTCCATCGCCGTCTGTGGCACCCACGGCAAGACCACCTCCTCCTGTTTCACCACGCGGCTCCTCCAATGCATCGGGCAGAAACCCCTCTGGTGCCTGGGTGGCTACACCCAGCGCCTCCTCACCAACGCCGGCCCCCGCCATGGCGACCTCGTGGGGAAACTCCCGCCCGACCAAATCGCCGTTGCCGAGGCGGACGAGAGCGATGGCACCCTGGCCTACGAGCACCCCGCCGTCACCCTCATCACCAACATCGAGCTCGACCACCTCGACCACTTCTCCTCCTCCGAAGAGTTGGAGCGTTGCTTCGCCGCCGTTGTCGACAACACCCGCGAAGGCGTCGCCGTCTGCGCCAACTCCCCTTGGGCCATGCGCGTTGCCGCGCGTTACCATGGCCCCATCCTTTCCTACGGCTTTTCCCAGGACGCCATGCTCCGCGCCGAGAACATCCGGTGCACCGCAGAAGAATCCCGCTTCACCCTCCTGCATGGCTCGAATCACTTGGCGGAGGTCATCCTCCCCATCCCCGGCCGACACAACATCGCAAACGCCCTCGGCGCCATGGCCGCCTGCATGCTCTTGGGCATGAACGCCACAGCCCTCGCTGAGGCCCTCCCGCAAGCCTGCGCCGAACTCCCCAAGCGCCGTTTTCAGTGGCTCACCCCGCAGACCGCGCCCATTCGCGTGGTCGTTGACTACGCCCACCATCCCACCGAAATCCAGGCGATGCTCTCCATCGCCCGCCTCCAAAAGCCCAAGCGGATGCGCGTAATCTTCCAGCCGCACCGCTACTCCCGCACCAAAAAACTCCTTCTCGAATTCGTCCCCGCCTTCGAAGGCGTCGATGAGCTTATCCTCATGCCCGTCTACGCCGCCAGCGAAGACCGCTCCGCCGGATGCGAGAGCAACGAGCTCTATGCCGCCATCCGCGCGAGTGACCCCTCCCGTCGCCTCCTCCTTGCTCGCGATGCCGACGAAATCGCCCACTACCTGCTCAAAACCGCAGAGCCGGGCGACCTCATTCTTGCTGTCGGCGCCGGTAACGTCGAGCGCCTCGGCTACACCCTACGCGATGCCCTACCGCCACCCTCCGCCCCCAACACCGCAACGCCGCCCCCAAAAACGCCCCAAGACTGCCTCGTTGACATCCTCAAAGACGAAGTCGACTTCCGCGTGAATGAGCCCCTCGCGCAGCACACCCTCTATCGTGCCGGCGGCGTGGCCGACCTCCTGGCCATCCCCCACTCCATCCCCGCACTCTCCGCCCTCCACACCCTCTGTTCCCGGCGCGGCATCCCCATCCACATCCACGGCGGCGGCTCCGACACCTGGTTCTCCGACCTCGGCCTCCGCGGCGTGCTCTGCATGCTCCGCGGCCCCGCCTTCGAAGGCTACGTACGCGATGGCGACACCGTCACCGTCGGCGCCGGCCTCATGGGCCCCGCCCTCCTCGCCAAACTCGAGGCCGACAGCCTCTCCGGCCTCGAATTCATGCAGGGCATCCCCGGCACCATCGGCGGATGGACCCGCATGAACGCCGGCGCCCACGGCCACGCCCTCTGGGAACGCGTCATCGAGGTCCGCGGCGTCCTCTCCGACGGCCAGCTCCGCCACATCCCCGCCCACGCCTTCACCGCCGGCTACCGCTCCGTCCGCGGCCTCGCCGGCCTCACCGTCATCGCCGTCACCTTCCGCCTTGACCCCGCCGACCCCGCCACCGTCAAGGAAGGCCGCGCCGCCTTCGCTGCCAAGCGCACCGACCTCGCCGGCCTCCGCTGCTGCGGTTCCCTCTTCCGCAACCCGACCGAGGGTCCCGCCGGCGCCATCCTCGACAGCCTCGGCGCCAAGCAGTGGCGCATCGGCGGCGCCTACGTCGCCCCCCAACACGCCAACGTCCTCGCCGCCGGTGAGAATTGCACCGCCTCCGACCTCCTAGCCCTCATGCAGCGCATGCGCTTCGCCCTCGACGCCGCCACCGGCCACCCCCCCACCCCCGAAGTCCAGGGCTTCTGACCGTCTCCCGCTCGCGGGCTCCTCTTAAAAGCTACCTTCAAAAAGAAGGGGGCGGCAACTGCCGCCCCTTTTCACTGCTTCTTGCTCTTTCAGGTTCGGCGGCGGAGGACCAAAGCCCCCACGCCCAATGCCAGCAAGGCCAACGCAGTGGGCTTGGGAACGGAGGCATCGCCAACGGGCAGGCCGAAATCGCGTGCGATCTCCTCAGCGGAAAGAACCTCGCCGTCCAAGAAGAAGTATTTTGCAGAATCAGCAATCCCGTTGAAGAGAAATGAGCTTGTATCGATAAAGTGTTGTGCGGCGATCGGGAAATCGATTCCGTTGCAGACGGCATGGTCATCCATTATAGGGACCATGCTTGGCGGTTGCCTCGAACTGGGTTCAAAGAGCGAAATCGTCCTCCGTCTGGGGGACCTCACATTGGGCCAACAACACGTGGGCGCGGCCAAGCGTCTCCGTGAGGCCTTCGTCTCCTACCTGAGGCGCGATTCTATCAAGCTCTTTGACGACAGCCTGCAAAACATGGACGATTCGTGCGTGTAACGCCTTTGCCCTCTTTGACTTCTTTACATGCTGCCGGCGAGCGATTGCAAGGTACTCCTTTTTGCATGCTCGCATAACCCAGCGATACGTTCTGTACAAGTGGAGGCCGAGACGACTGACATGATCAAGCAACTCCGCATGAATATCCGTCAGCAATCTGACCTCGCTGGGCCGTATGACACGGTACACCGTGGGCACCGCGTCCATCACCGCCTTCAATTTTTCCTCAGGAAGGATTCCGGTTTCCACCCCTGCCCTCACGGCCATAGACACCACTTGAGCGAGCAGGTCCAACCCCAATCGTTGCCTCCAATGTGCCAACGCAGAGGCATCGCAGGGTTTTCCTTCTTGATCCGGTGAAAGTCCGCAAAGATACTGCCAGGCAGGGGCGGACACCACTTTTGCGATTGTCCTCTTGTCACTCAAGTTCTCATAATACTTCAGGATAAGTAGACCAATCATCAGCCGTGTAGGCAACGGCGGCCGTCCATCGCGGATTCCCTTCACAAAACGTGTCGCCACAAGTTGCTCAATCGTGCACCAATCAATAACCTTCGCCAATCCTACAATTTCATCAGGTTCCCCACTGTACACCTCACAAGGCACCTCAAGAAGTGTCTCCTGAACATATGTGCTTAGAGTCGATTCGCGAAACATAGAAACCTCATCATGAATCAAGCGAAAACAAGATGAAGTGTATCACAAAGCAAGGTGCAAATTGAAAACACAATAAAATCAAGGAATATTCAAGACAGTGCCTCAACGCTTTTTCCCAAGACCCGCTTTCTCAAGCTCCCAATGGAAAGAATCCAACATTCCATCCTTCCGGCCCCGGCCCAAAAGGGACGTTCACGGACCACGGGGCCGTTGCACCTCACATGCGTCAGTGATGAAAAGATGCCGACAAGCATAAAGAAGCCCCTGCCGCGTCTTCCCGGAGTCCGGGGGGCGGCAGGGGCTTTTTTGAGGCGACTCACTTGAATCAGTCGCGCGCCGGGATGTCTTTCGGCATCTCACGGACAATGGGCTTCTGGACGGACGGCTTGGGTGTCACACCCTGAATCACGACCGTAGGTTCGGGTTCAGGCGGAGGTTCGCTCGCACATCCAGCCAACGCCGCCACGGCAAGCGGCACACACCAAAGGAAGGTTCGCATGGCATCCCTCAGAAACGACTCTTCCGATTGAGCCGGGCTTCAGCCTTGGCTTTCTGGGCCTCTTGCTTGAGAACTTCCTCAGGCACGGCACGGACGGCCATCCCTTTCTCGATGGTGGCGATGTCGAACCCTTCCTCGGGCTCAAGCTGGGCCACCTTGGGCAGAGAACGCACGACGGTGGCGCCCACGGCCACGCCCTCTGGGAGCGCGTTATCGAGGTCCGCGGCGTCCTTTCCGACGACCAGCTCCGCCACATCCCCGCCCACGCCTTCACCGCCGGCGCCATTCTCGATCGCCTTGGCGCCAAACAGTGGCGCATTGGCGGTGCCTACGTCGCACCCCAACACGCCAACGTCCTCGCCGCCGGTGAGAACTGCACCGCCTCCGACCTTCTGGCCCTCATGCAGCGCATGCGCTTCGCCCTCGACGCCGCCACCGGCCACCCCTCCACCCCCGAAGTCCAAGGCTTCTGACCGGCACCCCTTTGTGAGCGTTTCCAAGACGAAGGGGCGGCATCCGCCGCCCCTTCGTTTACTTCTTTTATGGCGTAAAGTAGCCTGTTTTATCCGCGTCTGTCAGTTGACGGACTACACGGCAAGGATTGCCCACCGCAATTACGCCGCATGGAATATCCTTTGTGACTATACTTCCCGCCCCAATAACAGTGTCATCGCCAATCGTGACTCCTTCAAGAATTTTCACATCGCCTCCAAGCCACACCCTTCGTCCAATGTGGACAGGCTTGCCATGACAGGCTCCTTGACAGCGCTCCTCTGCATCAAGGGCGTGATTTACGGCATAAATCCCGATATTTGGGCCGAGCAAAGAATTCGCCCCAATCCGGACTTCTGCGCAGTCCAAAATCACACAACCAAAATTGATGTAAACATTGTCTTCAATCGTAATGTTCTTCCCAAATTCACAACGGAAATCCGGTTCAATCCACACGTCACGTCCTACATGCTTAAACAACTTTTGCATTAAGTCATGCCGGAGCGCTATTTCGTCATCCTCTGTTTTGTTGTATTGTCGGAACAACTTCTTTGCAGCGACTCGCCATTGGAACAAATCGGAATCAAAATCGTTATAAACCAACCCGGCTTGAAGTTTTTCCCATTCTGTCATGGTGATCATCCTTAAAACCTTCCAATTCAGAATCCGTTGTTTTTATTTTATCACAATCCCGAATACACAAATATAGGGCAGTTCTAAGGTAATACTGTTCGGGGAAAATGGAGACCACAAAGACGCAAGGGGAGGCGCGACCAACGGAAGCGATGGAGCCCGCAGGGTTTTCATTCCAAATCGTCTTCGCGGAAAAACTTCCCCGGCTACTATTACCAGAGTTACGAATATGTGCAAAAACCTGTAAAAAGGATTATAATAAAAATATGCAAGATGATTATGACTTTATGCTGAACCAACCTTCTCGCCGTCCAACTCCTCCTAGCGGAGTTATCCTCACGGCGATATTGTCCCATTTGTTCGTTAGTATACTGGTCGCCGGCCTACTCTATAAGCTTTTCATAAACTTTAGCGGAATCGAGACACGAGCTGGTTGCATTTCGGCATTCTGCTTTACGTTCTTTCTCGTTCAATATTCTCACAAAGCAATGACTTCTATAACCACTGTATTATTTATCATCATCCGATGGCGTTGGATTGGCGACGTCTTCTATGTTGGCTCTCCAATACATACAATTTATAAGATAAACGCATACGTTTTCTCGTTCTTCGCCTGGATTGTTATCCTTCTCATTCAGCTTCTAACATGATTACCACGTCCATCTATTTATCAATGGGAGTTATTGCGCCTGCGATATTGTATCTCGGCGCAACCCTTTTGTCCGCAGTAATACCTTCCTTCCTTTTCTCAATCTTCGGACTAGATTTTGTTCCGATGTTTTGGATAACGCTTCTCTTTTCGCAATGGTTTCATATTGCCGATAGAGCATCAATCTTTCTTATAGAAATACAGGTTAAAGGCGGGATGTTGGACGATGAAGAGTCCGCGTTTTTGCTACTCCACGCACTGTCAACCCGGGATTTTATCGCAGAAATACTCGCCGTAATATCCATGTTTATGCTTGCTCTTGGTATTGTTGCCAAGCCAAACGAAAATCATAATGATGTCTCTCCTACTCCTGCTATAACATCGATCTCTTCCAGCGCCGCCGCGCTCGCCCCGTTCGCCCGCGCCGGTACGCCCCTCCTCATCGAGTACAATGCCGCCGAGCGCCTCATCCTCCCTTACCGCCTCGGCACCACCCCCCGCACCGGCAAGCTCCTCCTCCGCGCCTGGGAAGAAACCAAAGCCGACCAGCCCACCAACGCCTTCCGCACCTACGAAGTCGCCAAAATCACCCGCGCCCAAACGCTCCCCGGCCACGCCCCCATCAAGCTGCCGCCCCAGGCTTACGCCCCCGACAAAACCATCCCCAGCCCCATCGCTCAACGTAACTCACTTAAGGAACAAAACCCATGAACAACACTCAACCCACCTCCGCCACCATTCGATTCACCATTCAGCCGCTGACTCCCCTCGAGCCCTCTGGCGTACTCGAGATTGGCCAAACGATATTCTCCGAAGACGAAACAATTCCACTGGAACCGGGCGCAACCGCGCCAGGGCTTGCCGCCCACCTTTCCGGCTTATTGACTACCAAAGTCGCCACAAATCCAGAATTGGCCGGATATAAGCCATCGTCCACCGCCTCGGGAAGGCATCATTCCAAGCCCGGTCAAACCCTGCCACTTCTCTCGTGCTCTGGGCATTTGGATTTGCGAAACGCGGATGGCGACGAGTTTATTATGCGCGTTCGCGTCCTGTCCGTCCAATAACAAAGGCCCGCCGTCCGGCGGGCCCGCGGGTACAGGGGATGTCTTCCCCTGCCGGAATCAAAAGGCTACGCCTCCGTTTCGCACATTATTGTTTCCCCGGCCACTATTGGGGCCAAGGCTTCTGACCAACTGTATACCATAATCTATAAAGGGCCACCGACACCGGCGGCCCCTTCCTCCTATCCACCCCCTTGAACAGGGTATCTTCCATCAAAACTTCCCTAGGCAAACACGCGAAGTTTCACCCCCTTTCCACACTCCAAAAAGGGTCTCTCGCGGACCCTTAAGTCAACTATATTTTTTGTGGAAGACGAAAATTTTTGAGATGAGGTAACATTGGAAGATGTGAGAGGT
>CALXOF010000008.1 GCA_944389945.1 uncultured Kiritimatiellota bacterium
ACCCCCGGGGGACGCTTCCTTTGCACACGCAAAGAAAACACCACTAGAATACCATCTCTGAATAGATAAGGGTTTCGGGTCGGACCACTATAGGGTCTCGACCCCGACCCCTATAGTGGTTGACCGCGGACCACTATAGGGTCTTGCGAGGGGCGCTGGCGCGCCTACCGTTGCGCCTTGTAGAGTCCGCAAGCGGATATTAACCGACGGAGACGGATTCCTCAGGGTAACGGACGTGCGGGGCTTGTGCTCGGGAGGCCATCATGAGGGCGAGAGAGACGGGGCCGATACGGCCCAGGAACATGGCGAGGGAGGTGAGCAGGCGGCCGACTTGGGAGAGGTCGCCGGTGGCATCGAGGGTGACGCCGACGGTGCCGAGTGCGGAGGAGACCTCGTAGAAGAGGGCGAACTCGCCGTGTTTGGCAATGAGGGTGTGTTCGGTGAAGAGGAGGATAAAGTAGAGCAAGAAGAGGGTGGCGAGGTAGAAGAAGAGGATGACCATGGCCTCGCGGCAGATGGAATCGGGGATGGTGCGGCGATGGAGCTGGACATCCGGATTGCCGCGGATATAGGCGCGGATGGTGAGCAGGACGACAACGAGGGTGGTGGTCTTGATACCGCCGGCCATGGAGCCCGGCGCGCCGCCGATGAGCATGAGGAGGACGGAGAAGACGTTGGCGGGGTGGGAGACTTCACCCATGGGGATGGCGTTGAAGCCGGCGGTTCGGAAGAAGACGGTTTGGGCGACGCCAGCGCAGGCTTCTTCGAAGTCCGTGCCGAGGGCGGTGAGGGCGTCGCGCCAGGCGCCATTCATGAGGGAGGCCCAGAGACCGGGGGCGGAGGGGTCGTGGACGAGGGAGCCGTTCCACTCGAGAGCGGTGAAGAGGAGGCCGCCGCCGATGGAGAGAATGAGGCTCATCCAGAGGACAATGCGGGCCTGGAGAATGATATGGCCGCGGCGGCGGAGGTCGCGGCGCCAGAAACGGTAACGGAAGACGTTGGAGAGGACAAGGAAGCCGATGCCGCCGGCGGCGACGAGTAGGGCGATAACAATCATGTAGACGGCGTCGCCGCGCATATCCAGGAGATTGTTGGGGTGGAGGGAGATGCCGGCGTTACAGAAGGCGGAGACGGCATGGAAAATGGAAAACCAGATTGCTTTGCCCAATTCGTAGCCGTGGACGAAATAATACCGGCTGAAAAGGAGAATGGCGCCGGCGATCTCAAAGGTGAGGACGTAACGGAAGGTTTGGGAGAGGAGGCTGGCGGGGCGGCCACTCGCGCCGAAGCTGATGGCGATTTGGCGTTCACCGCCGAAGGGAACGCGGCCGAGCAGGATGGAGACGATGAGTGTACCGAGGGCGACCAAGCTGATGCCACCAAGCTGAATGCAGCCCAAGAGGACAATCTGACCGAAGAAGGTGTAGGTCTCGGGGACGGAGACGACGGTGAGGCCTGTGACGCAGGAGGCCGAGGTGGCCATGAAGAGGTTGTCGATGAGGGCCTCGGCTACTTTGGCCCAAGCGAAGGGACGCCCCGGGGAGAGCCAGGCCCAGCAGTGGTCGCTTTGGGCCCAAGGGGAGCAGAGAAGGAGGGTGCCGATGGCGATGAGCGCCAGGAAGGTGACGGCGAGGGTGCGGTAGGGGTTGAAGGGGGCACGCTTGGCGGGACCTGCGCGGCGGGCCGGCTGGGGGGTGGGGAGGTCACGGAGGCGGTCGCGATAGTCGCGGAGCGCTTGGGCCTGCGAGGTGGTGTCAGGAGTCACAGCTTGAGCTCCTCCGGGGAGGGTGGGCGCAGGTGGGCGCCGGGATAGGGGATGCCGAGGGCCTCGTATTTATGGACGCCGAGCTCGTGGTAAGGGAGGCGGTCGATACGCTGGACGTTGAGGCCTTGGAGAAGGGCGCGGGTGGCGTCTTTCTCGGCGGGGGTGTCGTTGAGGCCGTGGGCGACGACTTGGCGAACCCAGATGGGCTTTTGGGTGGCGCGGAGGTGGTCCAGGGTGCGCCAGTAGGGCGCGGGGTCGGCGCCAGTGACGGCACGGAAGCCGTCCTGCGTGGGGCTCTTAACATCTAGGAGGATGAGGTCTGCGGCATCGAGGACGGCGCGGGTGTCAGGGGTGTCAACGCCGCCGGAGGTGTCGATGGCGACGTGGAACCCTTCGTCGTGGAGGGCCAGGATGGCGGCGAGGAGGGGTTTGGCCTGGAGGAGTGGTTCGCCACCAGAGAAGGTGACGCCGCCGTTTTTGCCGAGGTAGGGGCGCATACGGACGGCCCGGCGGACGAGGTCGGTGATGGAGGTTTCGGAGCCGCCCTGGGGTGACCAGGTGTCGGGGTTATGGCAGAAGAGACACCGGAGGGGGCACCCCTGGAGGAAGACGACCAGACGGATGCCGGGGCCATCGACGGCGCCGAAGCTTTCGTAAGAGTGGACGCGGAGGGTAGGGGTCATGGGGCGCGGCGAATCAATTCGAAGACTTTGTAGGCGTATTTGGGGGCCATCATGGGCAGGCAACAGCGGATGCCGTTGAGGCGGTTGGCGCGGACAATCTCACGATTGAGGCGGATTTTGGCCTGGAGTCCATCGGTGGAGAGTCCGCCGAGGCGCATGGCGGTGGTGCAGAAGGGGAGGTAGCGGGCGCGGGCGCCGGAACGGAAGAGGCGGACAAGGAACTCGTGGTCGGCGGCGATGCGCATGTCGGTGCGGTAACCGCCCAGACGCAGGATGGTTTCGCGGCGGATGGCGAAGCTGGGGTGCGGAGGAATGAGGCCCCAGCGGAGCATCCAAGGGCGCCAAAAGCTACCGGCGTAGTAGCGGCGGGTGGGGGCGTCGCGGGTGGGAGCGTCGCGGGCGATAAAGCGGATGTCGGCGTAGACGGCGTCGAGCGAGGGGTCTTCCTGGAAGGGGGCGCACCAACGGGCGAGCACGTCGTCGGCATTGAGGATGTCATCAGCGTGGAGGAGGGCGATGAGGTCGCCGGAGGCGCGGGCGATGGCCTTGTTGAGGGCGTCGTAGAGGCCTGTGTCCGGTTCGCTGACCCAACGGAGGCGACCGTTGAAGCGGGGCTCCCACTCGCGGAGGAGGTCGAGGGTGCCATCGGTGGAGACGCCGTCCTGGACGAGAAGTTCGTAATCCGCGCCCTGCTGGCGGGAGAGGCTGTCGAGTGCGGTGGCGAGGGTGGCGACGTTGTTGCGGCAGGCGGTGATAATGGAGAGCTTCATGGCGTTATCTCCATTGTTTTCAAATCGGTGCTGTCGGTGAAGGCCGGGTCACCTGCGGCGGATTCCAAGACGTACCGGGCTCGCCAACCGCCCCAGACCCAAAGGCGGCCCGGTTTGACACCGAGGGTTTGGCGGACGAGTTTACCGCGGCGGTCGTAGAAACGGACATCGATGGGGAAGCGCATTCCAAGCGTGTGGATGGCACGGCAAGGAGCAATGAGTAGGGCTTGGCCGGCGGGCAAGCCGGTCCGTCCAAGTAGGCCACGCATCCGGGCCAAAGGCGTGCGCGCGACCTCCACGTTAGTCATTGGGCATTTTCCCTTCGGCCCAAAGGGTGGGCCACCACACCTGCATGAAGCGGCGGAGCGCCTCCTCGCCCTCCGGTGTGCGGAAATCCACGGAGTCGCAGCGGATGGTGACCATGGCCCAGCGGCGGATACGGTTGTAGAGCGAGCGTTCCAGGGTGTCACCGACCACACGGCGGAGGTTAGAGACGGTGGCGCCATCGGAATTGAGGAAGACGTAGGCGAAGCCGCTGGTGCGGGTCTCTTGCTCGCGGTGGATGGAGAAGAGGGCCATGGGCACGCCGGGCAGGATGTCGCGGACATCGCGTTCGCTGAGGACATAGCCCTGCGCGGGGAGGCAGAGCTCGGGGCGGTGGATGGAGCGACGGCTGTGGCCGGAGACAACAACGGCGATGGTGAAGGAGGTGCCGTCCGGGAGGGTGTAGATGGCTTTGCGGGTGGCGGTGTCGGCGGGGAGGATGTCGCGCTCGGCACGGCTCATGCGGTTAAACTCGTGTCCGCCGCAGAGGGGACAGGCCTCCGGCAGGTCACCTTCGGAGTCGTAGGCCTGTTCCCAGAGGCAATCGCGGCTTTGGCAGAACCAGGGATAACGCAGGGTGGTCCCCTTGAGGGGAACGAAGTCGGGGGCAATGAAGTCGGCGCTCTCGTAGACGGGCGCAGGCATGGTGTCGACCCAGGCGCGGAAGGTGGGCAGGGCCAGCGCCAAGACGCAGAGAAGGGAGAGGTTGAAGCGCAGACGGTTACGCGTGGGAGCCAGCGGCGGGGTGGGGGTGGGCACCTCCGTTTTGTCGTTGCGGCGGAGGCGGTCGGCCAGCCAGAAGACGCAGAGGGCGTAGACGGGGGCGACGATGAAGAGGGCGTTGTCGTGGAGCACCATGCCGGCACTTTGGCCCCAGAGCTTGCACGTGAAGGCAGTCAGCAGTAGCCGCAAGATGTTACCCAGGAAAGCAATGGGCAGGCTGGAGAGAAAGAGCGCCCAGCGGCGCCAGACACCGCGCAACATAAAGGCGCCATAGGCCGCCGTGCCCACGAAGAGGGCGACGAGCGAGCGGATGCCGCTACAGGGGTCGGCGACATCGAGTTGGAAGGGGGGCACGCCGGTGGAGATGATGGCGGTGCCCTGCTGATGGACCTCGATGCCCAAGCCATTCAAGATGATTGCGGTGACAGTGACCGAGGCCTTGCGCAGGGGTACGGTGAAGTTGTCCAAGAAGCCCACGGGCATCACGAAGGCTAGGAGGATGATGGGGAACCAGGCGACCTTGAAGGCACTTTTGCCATAGCACGCCAAGGGCGCGGCCAAGAGGATCAGGACAGCGGCGGTTTGGATGAAGCGCGATTGCCCGCCGCGCGCCCCCAGGAAGAAGAAGGCTGCGGCCAACAGGATAATCGGCAGGGCCGCCAAGGGATTGGGTGCGCCAAGCGAGGCCAGAAAGGCTTTACGTCGGGCCCAGAAGACGGCAATGGCCAAGACTGGCACCAGCCAGACATATTCCATG
This sequence comes from uncultured Kiritimatiellota bacterium, assembly GCA_944389945.1. Taxonomy (GTDB): domain Bacteria; phylum Verrucomicrobiota; class Kiritimatiellia; order RFP12; family DVOR01; genus Spyradenecus. The sequence goes on from CALXOF010000008.1 coordinate 5,023, forward strand.
TTCTGCGAGGCGTCCGTCATCGAGCTGACGGTCTCGTTGATTGCAGGGAAGACCCAGGCTAGGGCGCACAACAGGAAGAGGGCAGCCGGCAGATGGGGCAGGAATCGTTTCACTGGACGCCGCCTTTCGCGTTCGACGGGAGGTCGGCGAAGACCCGGAACGTACGGTCTTTACGCAGTTCGATTGTGCCCAAACCGTGCTGACGCGGCTCCCAGGGCGTATCCGTGGGAACGATGGAGATGTCGGCCTCAGTGTAAGTGTAGTCACAAACCACAGAGGTGGCCACCGCGCGCAGGGGCCAGAGAAGTGTGGCACATGCCTCGGGATCCCAAGCGTCTGGGGTGTCCGAGAGGATGCGGATGCGCGGGTTATGGGTGGCCGGGGCGGTGTGGGCCTTGGCCAAACACGCGATGGTCGCCTTCTGCGTGTCGCGGTCCGGGATGTTTTCCCATGCCTCGCCGGCAGTCCAGTAGAGCCAGAACGTGAGGAAGATGAGCACCAAACCGCCGAGGACCCCGCGAATCCAAGGCTTCGGGATGGTGGAGAGCGCCACACCACCCATGAGTGGCGTCAGACAGGCCAAGGGAACGGCCAAGGCTCCGCCTTTGTCGAAGAAGAGTGAGCCAATCAGGCAGAGCGGAAAGGCTGCGGCCATCAAGCGGGCCCAGCGGCGATCGTTGCGCCAGCCGCCCCAAATCGTGATTCCCAGCCAGGCCAATACCGCCAAGCCGCCCGCGCAGAGCCAAACCAATCGCCAAGAGGATTCCCGCAACCAATCTTCAGTGGCGGTGTTGAACGCAGGCAACTCCAACGAGCCGCCGCACCATCCCATCCACGCCAACGCCCCCCATACGAGCGCCAACGCCGCGACCATCGCCACGATATGTGCCGTACGCCAATAGAGGCAAAGACGTGTCCAGCCCACGCCAATCGCCATTGCCGGAACTAAGGCTAAGAGGACCCAAAGCACGTTGGGGTCGACGGCTATCCCGATGGCTACAATCGTCCCGAAGAGAATGGCGGCCACATAGGTTGGCCATTGCGCATAGGCCCGGGCCGCGACCAAAAGCGCCAGGAAGGCGAAGGTCTGCCCTGCAAAGGGCGTGAAAATAATGCCAGACCAGACCAACGCCGGTGAGACGGCGGCAAAGGCCATCGCCCACAACGGACCATCGGCGGTCTCGAAGACCCCACCACGGCGTCGTAATCCGAGCGCCGGGATGGCGGCCAAGAAAAGTACCGAAAGGGTCAAACCGAATATCCGATAACATCTGGCGGGTGGCGGACTATCGGAATCCTCATGGAGGAAGCGCGCGAAGAGTGCGGAGGAGAGGAGAAAAGGAGAAGGGCGCTCTACCACGCCTTCCGGCCACTCATTCGTATTCAGACCCTCAGCGATTGCGGCCGCTCCCAAGAGCGCGGGGGCTTCCTCCGGCAAGGGCAGAGGCGCGTTCACGTTCGGCGAACGGAACCCTATGCCCATGGCTATAATCGCCAAGAACACGAGAATCTCTATCGAGACAATCCAAAGTTTGCGCATAATTGCCTATCATTTTAGCAAACCACGCTACATTCGTGCCCGTTGCTTTTTTGTAAATAAGTGTCAATTGTTTGGCTGGGCTTAAGAAAGGAGCGGGAGGGCGGCAAGCAGACGTTGGAGACGGAGTGCGTCGCGAGGCATAGGCTCGGCAATGGTGAGCCCGACGATGTCGAAGGTTTGGTTGAGGGCGACCATGAGGGTGGTGAGGGCGGCGAGGGTGAGTTTGCCGGAGGTGCCGACCGCAAGGCGGATTTCGGCGGGGTCGAGAACATCGAGATCCAGGTGGACGAGCAATTTGCGTGCGCCGATGGCATGAAGGGCCTCAAGCACGGGGGTCGGGCTTTCGTTGAGGGTCTCTGGAGAGAGGTGGCGGAGTCCAAAAGCCTGCTGACGGGCACGGATTTCGTCGCGCTCCCAATCGCAGAGTCCGGCGAGGAGAACGTGGTCGGCGGGGAGTTTAGCGGGAAGGGCGGCCAGCAAGGTCGGGTCGCCGTGGCCAAGGCAGGCGGCCAGGGCCATGGCGTGCCAGCCCGGATAGGGGTCGCCGGGCAGGGTGATATCGGGATGGGCGTCGAGCCAGAGGAGGGCAAGGGGTTCGGCGGTGTGGGCGGCGATCCATGTGAAGGGCGCGACACTGGTGGAACAATCGCCGCCAAGCGTGACGATGCGGGCCGGGGCACGGGCGTCGAGCATCGCGAGCACGGCGCGGGTTTGACGCAGGATGGGGGCACGGTCGAGGACACCTTCGGTGACGGTGCGAGGACCGGGAGTGAGGTCTACGGGGACAGTGAGGGTTTCCTGGCCGCAGTTTGGGGCGAGTGCATCCAGGAGGCGCGCACCAAGGGCGTATCCCCGTGCGGCGAGCGCCTTGTCTTCGATTTCGTCAATCCAGCGGGCGATGTCGCCGCCCTGCCACTGAGGGTAGACTAGGCGGATGGTGTCAGGCTTCATGGGGTGGATCTTTTGGGTTGCGCTTGGGTTGGGGCGTCGAGGAAAATCCACTGGGTGGGGCAGGCCTCATTGAGTGCGGCGGCGAAGGGGGCGAGCTCGCCAACGGTGACATCGGGCGCGGCATAGAAGAAGGCGACGTAGACACGTCCGGCGTTGACATCGACCTGGCGGAGAACGGTGGCGATGGTGGCGGGGGTGACGCCGGGATAGCACTTGCGCGTGAGGGCGGGATTGGGGCCGGGGACGGTCCAGTCTTCAAGAATCTGGCAGAGGGTGACGGTGAGCGGGGCGCCGTCTTTGCCGTGGGCGATTTCAATTTCCCAGGGTTGGAAGACGCGCGTGGAGCGGTCGAGCCAAGCAGGATTGGGGAGGAAGGCGCGCAGGTTGAGCTGGTCGGGTGCCGGCACATCAAGGACGAGGCCGCCCTCCGCCTCGAGCGCGACCAGGAGCGCGGCGAAGGGGCGGACCTGGGCAAGGGTGAGCGTGGGGTCGAGCCGGACATCGAGGAAGATGTCGCGCGGGTCTTCGCAGAGGGCGCGAAGCTCGGCGAGGAGCGGGTCGGCGTCGGCGATGGCTTTGGCGTCTACGGTGACTTGGCGCTTGAGGACGCGGGCTTGGCCGTCGGGGAGACGTTGCCATTTGAGCGCGACGACGACGGGCGTGCCGGCGGGATAGGAGACTTTGCTACGGAAGAGGCCGTAGACATTGCTTTTGGGGGCGCCGTAGGGGAGGCCAAGGATGGCGTAGGGCTCGGTGTAGGTGGCGATGATGGAGGCCGGCATGGCGTCGTCGAAGCCCGTGGTGCCGATGTAGGGGAAGCCACGCTCGAAGAGGGCTTGGGCGGGGGTGGAGCACTGGTCGTCGACAAAGTCGGAGAGGGGGCGGAAGTCGGTGTCTTCGCCAAGACACTTGATGGTCATGGTGACACGCTCGCCCTGCGCCATGGCGCGGCCCCGCTGCGGGTCGGCCCGGGAACCGGTGGGCATGCCGAGGGCGGTGAAGGCCTTGACGATGGTGGAAGGCGCGTCCCAGGCGATGGCAAGGCCTTCATAGGCGCGGTCGCTGAGAGCACCCAAGAGGAGGAACTCGACTTCGTAGCCTTCATCCAGGCCGCACAGCTCGGCAAGCAGGTAGACGGAGCCTTCGGAGGGAGAGTAGACGCAGGTGGGGGTGATTGCCTTGCAGTCGGCGGGGAGTCCCTCGCGCCACGCGCTCTTGGCGTCGGCACGGGTAAACGTGTAAGCGGCGGGGCCGGACTCGGTCGGCGCGGCGAAGAGAGGGGCGAGTGCTAGTGCGAAGAGAAGGGAGAGGAGGCGTTTCATGGGGTGGCTCCGGAGGCGCGTCGGTAATCGATGACGGTGCGCAGGGCTTGTGCGGCAGGTGTGCCGTTCGCGACGAGGGCATTCCAGGCGGCGATGTCCTCGCGGCGAAGTTGGATGTGGAAGTCGGTGAAGACCTCGGCGGCGACGGCGGCCGGTGCGGGGTCCTTGGGCAGGCGTGCGACGAGGGCCGTGTAAGGGTCTGGCGGCATGGGAGGCGGTGTCGCCGGCTCGGTGATGGGCATCAGCTTGACGGCGGGCTCGGGTTGCGGAAGGGCACGTGCGAGGCCCCACGCGAGCGCGAGCAACGCGGCGAGGACGGGGAGCGGCCAGAGCACGGCGAGACGTCTCACTGGGCGGCTTCCTCCAGCATGGACAAGACGATACGCGCGGATTGGTCTGCCGCGCGCTCGATGAAGTCGTCGTAGGTGGCGTCGGCATCGTCGTCGGCGCAGTCGCTCATGGTGCGGATCACGAGGCAGGGCTTCCCGGCGGCGAAGGCGACGTGGGCGATGGCGGCACCCTCCATCTCAACGCAGTCGGGCGCGCAGTCGGCGACGATACGGTCGCGGGTGGCGCGGTCGGCCACGAAACGATCGCCGGTGGCGATGCGTCCCTCGCGGTAGGCGCCCTCGAGGATGCCGGGCTTGGCGCAGACGCGTCGGCAGAGCGCGAGGAGGTCGGGGTCGCCCTCGAAGAAACGGCGCGCGGGGAAGTATTTGAGCATCACAGGGTCTTGATCGTGGAAGCAGAGCTCGCGCGAGGCAACGACATCGAGGGTACGCAGGCCGTGGCCGACGGCACCGGCAATGCCAGCGTTGAGGATAAGTCCGCATCCACGGGCGCAGAGCAACCACGTGGCGCAAGCCGCGGCGTTGACTTTGCCCACACCGCAACAGGCCACCGCGACGGGGTGCCCCATGAGAGAACCGAAGGCGAATTCCGTGCCCATGGCCCGCTCGATGTGGTCAATCTTCATCCGTTCGCGCAGCAGCGCGACTTCACGGTCAAGCGCGCCAAGAATGGCCCAGGTACATGCTGTCTCTTCCATGACGCACAGTATAGCAAAGCAAAAAAAACTTGCCAAAAGGGGCATGAAGGTGCTATTTGTTATGGATATCCATTGAAAGGACGGTAAAGCGGCAATGGCTGGCAAGAAGAAAATTAGTTCGTTGGTTATCGTGGAGTCGCCGAGCAAGGCGCGTAAAATTGCTTCGTATGTGGGGCCGGACACGGAGGTTATGGCATCCGTGGGGCATGTGCGCGATTTGCCGACGTATCGCTTGGGCGTGGAGGTGTCTAACGGTTTTGCCCCGCACTATGAGGTGCCGCGCGACAAGCGCGAGGTGGTGGATGCTTTGCGCAAGGCCACCGCGAAGGTTTCCACCGTCTATCTGGCGAGTGACCCTGACCGCGAGGGAGAGAGCATCGCTTGGCACCTGCGCGAGGTGCTCAAAGATGTTCCTGGTGACCGTAAGTTTTATCGTGTGCGTTACAACGAGGTGACCAAGGGCGCGGTGCTTGATGCGTTGGCCCACCCCACGGAGATTGATCAGAACCTGGTGAATGCCCAGCAGGCCCGCCGTATCGAGGATCGCCTTTCCGGATTCAAGCTCTCCAAACTCGTTTCTCAGTCCATTCGCGGGGCAAAGAGCGCCGGTCGTGTGCAGTCTGTGGCCTTGCGCTTGATTGTTGACCGCGAACGTGCGGTGCAGGCCTTCCGGCCCACGCCTTACTGGCTCATCGGCGCGCGTCTTTCCAAGGGGCCTACGACGTTTGTGGCGCGCCTTGCCTCGGTTGACGGCAAAGCGCCTAAATTCATGGCCTATGACAAGGAAGTGCAGGGCATCCAGGACGAGGTCACCGCCGATGCCTATATCAAAGATCTGACGGGGCGCAATGCCGCGGTCATCGGCATCGACCGCAAGACGCTCACTCGCCGCCCTCAGCCGCCCTTTATTACCTCTACGCTCCAACAGGCCGCCGCCACCCATTTGGGTTACTCCCCCGACCAGACCATGCGTTTGGCACAGGCCCTCTATGAGGAGGGGCATATTACCTATATGCGCACCGATGGTTACACCGTCAGCGCCTCCATCCGCGGTGCCGTTGAGGCCGAGATTGAGAAACTCTTCGGTCGCGAGTGTATTCCCGCCAGCCCCAACTTCTACGGCAATAAGGTCAAGAACGCCCAAGAGGCCCACGAACCGATTCGCCCCACGGACGTGACCAAGCGGGAGATTTCCGGCCTAGAGCCCCAACAGGCCAAGCTCTACGACCTCATTTGGAAGCGTTTCGTCGCTAGCCAGATGGCCGCTGCCAAGGTCGAGCGTACCACGCTTACCTTCGAGCCCACCACGCCTCCGCCCACTCAGCATGCCTATCGCCTGACTGCCTCCGCGCAACAAGTTATCTTCAAGGGCTTTCTCTCCGTGTGGGACGGTAAGGAGAAGGCGCGCGCTCTGCCCCAGGAAGAAGGCGATGCCGCGAAGCTTCCCATCGTCAATGTCGGCGATGTACTCACCTGCGAGGAGTGGCTCAGCGAGGGTAAGGAAACCCAGCCGCCTGCGCGCTACAACGAGGCCTCTCTCGTCAAGGCGCTCGAAGAGAACGGTATCGGCCGTCCCTCCACTTACGCCGCCACCATCCGTACCTTGCTTGCCCGCGAATACGTCAAGAGCGGCCGCGGTCACGTCCTCACCCCCACCGAGATGGGTGTCGCTACCATCGATTACCTTCTCCAGCAGACGCCCGATTTTGTCAACGTCGAGTTCACCGCGCAGATGGAAGATGCTCTCGATAAGGTTGCCGAAGGGGCCTTAGACTGGGAGCGTGAAGTCGCGGATTTCTACGCCAAACTCACCGAGTGGCTCGCCGCCGATCCGGCCCGCGTCACGCCCGTGATGGAGCAACTTTCCCACGTCACCAAGTGGCGTGAACCCACCGTTGGCAAGAACGGCAAGGTTTCCTGGGACGACCAGGCCTTTTACAACGATATGAAGACTCAGCTTGAGTCTGGCGAACCGCTCTCCAAGACCCAGCTCGCCATTCTCACTCGCGTTGCCGTCTCTTACCGTGACCAACTTCCCGGTCTGGAAGCCGTTGTTGAGTTGCCGCCCACCATTGATCGCGCCGAAGTGGAGCGTCTCTTCGCAGCGCTGGCCGACCGCGAGCTTACGCCTTGGGAACAGCGCTTTTTCGAGTCCGTCAAGATCCAGTTCGAACGTAAGGGCGACCTTTCCCCCAAGCAGTTCGCCATGCTTAAGCGTATCGCCGAGCCCGGCGAAGCCTCTGCCAATCAGGCCGACCCCGAGGCCGCCCGCGCTCTGCTCGAAGCCATCGCCGCCGTCAAGGATTGGAACGAGCCCGTCACCCGCGGCAAGCGCGTCTACGATGACCAAGCTTTCATCCAGAGCCTTACCGAGCAACTCGACACCCGCAAATTCCTCACGGAGCGCCAGTTCTCCGCGCTCAAGCGCTTGGTCGCCGGCTATCGTGCGCAGATTCCCGGTTACGTTGAGCTCGCCGCCAAATACGGCATCAAAGAGCCCACCAAGCGTGTGGCCAAGGGAACCAAGCGCACCTCCAAGAAAAAGGAGTGAGTTATGCTCCCTTACCATTATCTCCATCACATCCGTGTCCGCTACGGCGAGACCGACCAGATGGGCGTCTGCTGGCACGGCAACTACCTCCTCTACCTTGAGGAGGCCCGCGGCGAGGCCATTCGCGCCGCCTGTGGTTCCTATGCCGACATCGAGGCCGAGGGCATCATCACCCCCGTTGTCTCTGTCAACCTTCGTTACCACCACCCCGCCCGTTACGACGAGGTGCTCGACATCCATGTTTACGTAGACGAGCCTCCCCGCGCCACCGTCCGTTTCCGTTACGAAATCTTCAACCCCGCCGGCGACCGTGTCCTCGACGGCACCGTCGACCTCGCCTTCGTCAACAAGGCCTCTGGCCGTCCCTGCCGTCCACCCTTCGCCATGCGCAACGCCTTCCAGTGAGGCACCCATGAACGATCTCATTCCGCTCCACGAAGCCATTCTCGCGCGTATCGCCGCGGCCGCGCAACGCGCCCATCGCGACCCCGCCGAGATCACGCTTGTCGCCGTCACCAAGACTCACGGACCTGAGGTCGTCCGTGATGCCATTGACGCCGGCATGACTCTTTTCGGCGAGAACAAGGTCCAAGAAGCCGCCTGGAAAATCCCGCTCTGTCCCTCCTCTGCCCACTGGCACCTCATTGGCCACCTCCAGAGCAACAAGGCTCGCCACGCTGTCCGCCTCTTCGAGGCCATTCACTCGGTCGATTCCGCTAAGCTCTTTGACGTCCTTGAATCCGCCGCCCGTCAGGCCGGTACGCGTCCGGAAATCTTCCTGGAGGTTAACGTCTCCGGCGAACCCTCCAAGTATGGCATCACCCCGGAGGCCCTCCCCGCGCTCATCGAGCATATCCTTAATGGTGCCCAGGCTCTCACGCTCACCGGCCTCATGACCATGGCGCCCTTCGACCCCGAGCCCGAGCACGCTCGCCCTCATTTCGCCCGCCTCCGCGAACTTCGCGACCGGATGGAGACGCAGTTTTCCATCTCGCTTCCGAATCTGTCCATGGGCATGACCAATGACTTTGAGGTCGCCGTTGAGGAAGGTGCCTCCCATGTCCGTATCGGCACCGCCCTTTTCGGCGCCCGCCCCAAAATCTCTCGTCCCGCGCCTGATGCCGACACCACTTCCGGCATCCTCTGACGGGTCCCATAGATGAAAAAGCCCCACGACCCTTCGGCCGTGGGGCTTTTTGTTACCTTTTGCGCCTTCTCAGCCGAGGATGGCGGCGAGGTCTTGTTCCGGGGTGGTGATGGGGGCGATGGCGTATTTTTCCGCCAACAGGGCCAGGATGTTGGGCGAGACGAAGGCCGGCAGGGTGGGGCCCAGGCGGATGTTGCGGACACCCAGGTGCAGGAGCGTTAGCAGGATGCAGACTGCTTTTTGCTCATACCACGAGAGCACCAGCGAGAGCGGCAGGTCGTTCACGCCACAGCCAAAGGCCTCGGCCAACGCCAGTGCCACGCGCACCGCGCCATAGGCGTCGTTACATTGGCCCACGTCGAGCAGACGCGGCAGGCCGGCCACGGTCCCTAGGTCCAGGTCGTTGAAGCGGAACTTCCCGCAGGCCAGCGTCAGCACGATGGTGTCCTGCGGCAGGGCCTTTACGAAGTCAGTGTAGTAGTTGCGGCCCGGGCGTGCGCCGTCGCACCCGCCCACCAGGAAGAAGTGGCGAATGGCCCCGGCCTTGACGGCTTCGACAATCTTCGGCGCCGCGGCGAGGATGGCCCCATGACCGAAGCCCGTGGTGACGGTCTCACCGCCGTTGATGCCGTGGAAGGCACGGTCTTCTGGATAACCGCCCAGTTCCAACGCCTTGGCGATGACGGGCCCGAAGTCGCGGTCTGCGCCGATGTGGGTCACGCCCGGGAAGGAGACGAGCCCGGTGGTGAAGACGCGGTCGCGGTAGCTCTCGCGCGGCGGCATCAGACAGTTGGTAGTGAAGAGGATGGGGGCGGGAATCGCGTCGAACTCGCGCTGTTGGTTCTGCCACGCGGTGCCGAAGTTGCCCTTCAGGTGGGCGAAACGGCGAAGCTCGGGGTAACCATGCGCGGGGAGCATTTCGCCGTGCGTATAGATGTTGATGCCCTTGCCTTCGGTCTGCTCCAACAGCAACCGCAGGTCATGCAGGTCGTGCCCCGTGACGACGATGAAGGGGCCTTTCTCTACCTTCATCGGCACGGTCGCCGGCGCGGGCGTACCGTAGGTGCCCGTGTTCGCCGCGTCCAGAAGCGCCATGCACGCTAGGTTCTTCTCGCCGACCTCTAGCGCCAGGCCCAACAGGTTTTCCACCGTCTCGTCCGTGCCCAACGCCGCCATTGCCTTGGCGAAGAAGGCGTCCACCGCCGCGTCATGCCGCCCCAACGCCGCTGCGTGGTAGGCATAGGCCGCCATGCCGCGCAACCCGAAGAGAATCAGCGACTTCGCTGAACGCACGTCTTCGTCCGCAGCCCAGATGCGGGCCAGGTTGTAATCCGCGTCCGCGCCAAACGTTTTGCCGAGGGCGTGCGCCTCGTCCGTCAGCGCGTCTACCGTCTCCTCGTTGAAGTTCACGTTCGTGACGGTGGAGAAGAGCCCGCGCACCAGCAAGTCCGCCACCTGCGTGTCCGCGGCGCCTTTTGCCATGGCGGCCTGGGCCAAGGCAATCATCGCCCCGGTCAGACGGTCCTGCGCCTCCGCCACCGGCGCGGGCTTGCCGCACACGCCGGCCCTGCCCATGCAGGCCCGGCATCCGGCCGTCTGCTCGCACTGAAAACAAAACATCTGCTCGTCCATGGCTCTCTCTCCTTGGCTGCTCCCATGATTCATTCATGCGAGACCACCATTAGTCTATCACACAATATTGCCTAGTCAAAGTTGCACGGAAAAAAGGCCTCCCCATGCTTTCCTTTGTGTACAGGGGCGGGATTTCGTGGCGCGGCAAGGACAGCCCCTGGCCGTTATGGTAAAATAAGCGCGTCTTTCACCCCAACAGGAGTTTGTATGAAGCACGCGATAACTGGGTTGGTGGCGCTGGCGATGGCCGGCGCAGCGATGGCTGTCACGCCGGGCAAGGTCTTGAAGATGGTGCCCCAGAGCGGGACCTCCAAGAGCTTCGATCTCATCACGGAAAATGGTATCACCGTGCGTGTGCAGTTCTACACGCCGCAGGTCTTCCGCATCTTGGCCGCGCCCCAGAAGCTTGAGCCTCAGCTCGACCGCCACGGCAACCCCGTGAAAGACGCCGACGGCAACGTGAAGACCTATGTCTCCGCCGATTTCTCCGACCCGAAGAACGACCCCGAGAAGGCCCAGATCCTGGTCGGCGTGCCCGAGGACGCCACGCGCGTGGTCTTCGCGGACAACCGCGAGGCCGGCACCTACACCTTCTCCACCACCGCCCTCACGCTGACCGTGGACAAGGCCGACTGCCGCTTCACCCTGATCGACCGCCTCACCGGCAAGACCGTCTGGGCCGAGACCAAGCCGCTTGACCTCGACGCCGAGAAGGGCACCACCCAGACCCTCGCCACCACCGCCGATGAGTGCTTCTACGGCGGCGGCCAGCAGAACGGCGAGTTCGCCCACAAGGGCCGCAAGATTTCCATCCTGGCTGACGGCAACTGGAACGAGGGCGGTCACCCCAATCCCTCTCCCTTCTACCAGACCAACACCGGCTATGGCGTCCTTCGCCACACCTTCGCCACCGGCGAATATGACTTCACCGGCGACAAGGAGATTCGTACCACCCACGCCGAGAATCGCTTCGACGCCTTCTACTTCGTGGGCGGCGACTTCGCCGGCAACCTGAACCTCTACACCCAGTTCACCGGCCGCCCGAACTTCATCCCCCGTTGGGGTCTGCAGCTCGGCGACGCCGATGCCTACATCACCCGCGACAAGGAGACCCGCGAGCCCGCCCAGAACGAGGACGGCTCCTTCAAGGAGGTCACCCCCGTCGATGCCGTGCGCGTGGCCAAGGCTTACCGCGAGCATGGCATGCCCGGCGGCTGGCTGCTCTTGAACGACGGCTACGGCTGCGACCATATGCAGCTGGGCTACGTTGTCTCCGCGCTCGCCGATCTCGGCTTCTACACCGGCTTGTGGACCGAGGGTGCGCTTGATCGCATCAACTGGGAGGTCGGCCAGGCCGGCTCCCGCGTCCAGAAGATTGACGTCGCTTGGTCCGGCCCCGCCTATCAGCACGCCTTGGAATGCTGCAGGATCGCCGCCGAGGGCATCGAGCGCAACGCCGACGCCCGCGCCTTCGTGTGGGGCGTCCAGGGCTGGGCCGGCACGCAGCGCTACTGCATCGCCTGGACGGGCGACCAGTCCGGCTCCTGGGACCTCATCCGCTGGAACATCCCCACCTACGCCGGCTCTGCCATGAGCGGTCAGGCCTATGCCTCCACCGACATCGACGGCATCTTCGGTGGTTCCAACGAAACCTATCTCCGCGACCTCCAGTGGAAGAGCTGGACCACCGCCATCTATGTGATGAACGGCTGGAGCAACGTCAACAAGAGCCCCTGGAGCTATCCCGAGCCCTACCGCTCCCTGAACCGCGACGCGTTGCTCCACAAGAATCGCCTCATCCCCTTCGTCTATTCCTATATGGCCCAGGCCTGGGCCGCCGGCACCCCCATCGTTCGCCCCCTTGTCTACAACTATCCCGAGGACCGCACCACCTGGGGCGATGCCGCGAAGTATCAGTTCATGCTGGGTGAGGAGGTGCTCGTCGCCCCCGTCTACACCTCCATGAAGCTCAATCGCGGCTGGCGCAAGGACATCTACCTGCCCGAAGGCACGTGGTATGACTACAACGATGGTCGCCGCATTGTCGGCCCCACCACCCTCGCGGCCTATCCCATCACCCTGGCCACGCAACCCGTCTTCGTCCGCGCCGGCTCCATCATCCCGATGTATCCCGAGATGCTCGTCCTCGGCGACAAGCCGCTCGACCCCATCACCTTCGACATCTACCCCGACTTCTTCGAGGGCAACACCGCCACCTTCCGCCTCTATGAGGACGATGGCGCGACCCAGGACTTCTGGAAGTACGACGCCTACACCACCCAGGACATCGCCGCTTCCGTCTCCTCCACGCCCGACTATGGGTGCATCCAGGTGCAGCTCGGCGCCGCCGAGGGCAACGGCTACGAGGGGATGCCCGAGGCCCGCTCCTACGAGTTCGCCATCCACTGCCCCGTCGCCCCGCGCAATGTCTTCTTCGTCAACCCCGATGGCACTGTCGGCCAGGAAATCCTCAAGCTGGACGGCGAGAACGCCGCCGAGGCCTACAAGAACAGTCGCCAGGCGTGGTACTACGACCCCGCCGACAAGCATGGTATCCTGCGCGTGAAGCTCGCCCGCACCCCGCTCAGCGAGGCCCGTGCCTTTGTCGTCCACACCGAGCCCTTCTCCGCCATCCAGCCCACCGAGCCCTATCCCGTGCCCGAGGTGACCAACGAGCTTGACCGCTCCGAGTTTACCGTCACGGTCAACTCTCAGGCCGGCGACGCCCTCATCACCGCTGCCTTCGACGGCACCGAGGAGACCATGTGGCACTCCTACTGGCGTGACGACAAGGCTCAGCCCACCACCTTCCCCTACGTCATCGACGTGGACATGAACGGTCTCTACCCCGTCAACACCGTCACCTACCTGCCGCGCGCCAACCTCGGCAACGGCGTCATCAAGGGCTACAAGATCGAGGCCGCCCGCTTCCCCGGCCAGTTCAAGACCGTCGCCGAGGGTGAGTTCGAGAAGTTCACGAAGGTCGAGACCCGCGCCATCACCTTTGACGCCACCTGGGCCCGTTACCTCCGCATCACCTTCACCTCCGCCCAGAACGGTGATCACTTCGGCTCCGCCGCCGAAATCGATGTCCTCCAGGACCTCAATGCCGAGCCCCTCCCCGACGAGACCAAGGACATCGGCACCGAGACCATCACCGTCGACGGCGTCGACTACGAGGCCTGCCGTAAGGATACCGTCGGTGCCGATTGGACCCTCGACCTCGATGGCACGTGGGACAAGATCAAGGGCCACGCCGGCATGGAAAGCGACAACGCCAACACCGGCAACGTCACCTTCCGCATCCTCGCCGACGGCAAGCAGATCTTCTCCCGCGACGGCATGAAGCCAGAGGACGTGAAGCAGCTCATCGATGTCGACATCCCCGCCGGCACCAAGCAGCTCCGCTTCACCCTCACCGCCGAGGCCGGCGCCTCCGCCTCCGACACCGGCGTCTGGACCGAGCTCCGCCTCTTCCGCGCCGGTTCCGGCACGCGTTGAGTCCAGCGGATAGTCCACAAAAAAAGCCCCGGTCTTCTCCGGGGCTTTTTTATATCTATTTGCTTTAATCGTAACTTTGGCTAACTTGAGGGCGTGTTCCTACAATGGTAAAAGTGTAAAACGCAAACTCTTTCAATCTGTCCCCAAAAGCCTCTTCGCGGACCCTTAAGGGTTTCGACCCCGACCACTATAGGGTCTCGCCCTCGACCACTATAGTGGTTGACCTCGGACCACTATAGGGTCTCAGAAAGCCCACTCTGGCCTCCCACAGAAGATGTCGAAGATTTGGAAGTTTTAGGTGTATCCACAAGCGGGGTGAAAGACACCGAAAGTGATTAGGATGTTGCATTCGTATTGTCTCTTCGTGACGAAGCGATTAAGAGGTGGAATACCGATGAAATAGAGTGGGGCACTTATGGTACACTATGGAGCCTATGCAAGCACAGGATGTAACGGTAGTGTCAACAGCGCTTCCTTCAGCGGAGGCGGCGGACACATTGTTGGAGTTGCTCGACGCGGACGCTTTCACGCCAACGGTGTGGGAGGACGTGGAGACGCACGCGGCGCGACTGGATGTTTTCTTGGAAGATGCCTCGGCGGCCTCCGGGGTGGCACAGGCCGTGCGCGGCGCGGCAGAGTTGGCGGGATTTACGGTGGAGCCGACCATCGAGACGCTTCCGGCCGCGGATTGGTCTGAGGCGTGGAAACGCTTCTTCCACGTGGAGCATGTGTCGCCGCGGGTGACGATTCGGCCTTCGTGGGAGGCTTATGACGCGGCACCGGGGGAGGCGGTGATCACGCTTGATCCCGGAATGAGCTTTGGCACGGGAAAGCATCCGACGACACAGGGGTGTCTGCGCTTCCTGGACGGACTGGCGACCGGCGACCTGTCACGACCGGTACTGGACATGGGGTGCGGAAGTGGCATTTTGGCCATCGCGGCACGGAAGCTCGGCTTCACTCATGTGCGAGGATTTGACTACGACCCGGACGCGGTGACGGTGGCGCAGGAGAATGCGGCACTCAATGGGGTGACGATTCCCTTTGAGGCGCGGGACTTGGCTTCGAACCTGGATCAGGGCGCGGTGGTGCTGGCAAACATCCTGGGGCCGGTGCTTATCGAGCATGCCGTGGAGGTGGCTTGTGCGGTGTTGCCGGGCGGGGCTTTGGTGGCCTCTGGCATTTTGGAGACGCTTTATCCGGAGGTTCGCGCGGCCTTTGAGGCGCAGGGGTTGCGCGAAACGGATTCCCTTCTTATCGGCGAGTGGCGCACGGGCCTCTTTGCCAAACCTGATACCCTATGAACGGAGCCTGAGATGGATTACTTCCTGGCAATTATCACGCTCGTCTTTTGTTCTTTCTTGCCCTTGCTGGAGTTGCGCTTTTCGATTCCGCTTGGTTTCTTCGCAACGTTGTATGGCGTGCACATCGACTGGTGGTGGGTGGTGCCAATCTGCATCTTGGCGAACGTGGCGCTTGGGATTGTGGCGTTCGAGATTCTCTTACCTATCCTGGAGTTCTTCCGTAAGCGGTGGACGTGGTTCCGTGAGCGACTGTGGCCGCACGTGGAGAAGCGGAAACAGAAACTAAAGCCGGTGGTGGACCGCTACGGCGAGTGGGGGTTGGCCATCTTCATCGGCGTCCCGCTGCCGGGGACGGGCGCGCTGACGGGCGCGGTGGGGGCTTTCCTGTTGGGGTTTGAACGGCGCCGGTTCTACGTTGCCAACTTCGCGGGCGTGCTGATAGCTGGTATCGCGGTGACGGCGATTTGCTTGCTGATTCAGAACGGTGTGGTGGCGGAGGATTCTTGGGTCAGCCGTCTCTTCTTGGGCGAGGCTCCAATCTCCTCCGTGGAACAGTAAGCAATTTCTAAAGGCGTGACGCTTGCATAAAGCTGGGCGCTAACGCCGGGTATAGGGGCGCACGCCTTTTCATGTCTATCTCTTGAGCCTAAAGCGTTTTTAGAAGTATTCAAGAGAGAAGACGATGGGTGGACATTTGCGTCGCAAAGCGACTGGCGTTAGTTTGTTTGGCTTCGCGTGCGTTGACGTTTTGCGAAAAGAGAAACCGATGCTTGGCCTGGATGTTACGGGCCAAGCGTCCCTCAATCTTTGAAGAAAGCCGTAAGCGCGGGGAGGTTGGCTTTCTCCGCGAGGGCGGCGGCGCGAGCGCGGGCAATTGGTACGTAGGCCAGAAAGCGGGGTTGCCCCACGGAGGCTAGGCGGTGGTAGGCCCCGATGGCCTGAGTGAGGCGTTGGATGCCGGCGAGGGGAAGTTTGGCGCGGAGCTCTTCGGCATCGCGGTTGGCGGCCATGGCGTAGGCGTCGATGGCGGCTTCTTGTACGTCTTCGCCCCAGTCGACGTAGGGGTCGTAGAGGAAGGAGGCAAGGTCGTAGAGGGCGGGGCCGCGGCGCATGCCTTGGAAGTCGATGACGGCGGGAGCCTTGGCGTACCAGAGGATGTTGGAGCTCTGGAAGTCGCGGTGGACGAGGACGGTGGGTTCGGCGAGGAGGGTGTCCTGGATACGCGTGAGTTCGGCCTTGGCCTCGGACGGGAAGGGCGCGGCGAATTGTTCGTGGAGGGAGACTTCCCAGGCGTAGAGGGCGGCATCGAAGGGCGGCTCAAGGGGAAGGTCGCCGACATTGGCACGATGAAAGGCCGCGAGTAGTTCTATGACTTGGCGCAGTTGGGGCGAACCGTGGTGGTGGCCCTCGTGGCCGGGCGCCTCGCTCCCGCGGAGGCAATCCTCGCGGACGGCGGCGACGTGGCGGTCGAAGGTGTCATCGCCGAGGTCTTCCATTACCAAGAGATTAGGGAGGTCGAGCAGAACCTTCGGGACGGCGACGTGCGCCTTGGCGAGGGCTTTGGCGCAAGCGGCGTAGCGGGCGTTTTCGGCGCGGCCTTCGGTCTCGTAGGCGATAGCGATGGCACTGCGGCGGGGCGCGGAGAGGCGCCAGAAGGTCCGCTTGCTGCCGCGGGCGCCGAGCGGGGCGACGATGGTCTCGTCCACCGGCCACTTGAGTGCGGCGAGGGCTTGGGTGACGGGGGCGGGCGGGGTGTCGGCGGCGCCGGAGGCGTAGCGGGCAAGGGCGGGAAGGCGCTTGGCGTCGCGGTGGGCCTCGAGGTAGGCGGCGGGAGTGCCGGCGTCGTTCCAGTAGGACTCGGGAAGGAGGACGCCGCGGACGAAGCGATTGGAGAAGGCGGCGTTCTCGAGGGCGTCGATGAGGGAGCAGACGGGGCGGTCGGGGAGGAAGGAGAGGACGTCGGGGGAGAGGAGGCTGACGCCGGTGAAGGTGTAGGTGCGGTCGACGCCCGGGGTGGGGGAGTGCCAGCAGGTGACACGATTGGCGTAGTCGAGTTCGACGGTGCGGGGGCCGCGCTTGGGCTCGAGCCAGGCGGCGGCGAAGCGGCCGGAGGCCTCGAAGGCTTCGGCGAGAGGGGCGGGATCGGCATGGAAGACGACGTCGCCATTGATGAGCCAGAAGGGGCGGCCTTTGAGGTGGGGGGCGAGGTTGCGGAGGGCGCCGCCGGTGCCGAGGAGGTCGGGCTCGTGGAGTTCGTGGAGGGTCAGGGGGCCGCGGTAGGCGGCGATGAAGGCGCGGAGGGCCTCGGGGAGCCAGTGGGTGTTGAGGAAGACTTCGCGGACGCCCCAGCCGGCGAGGGTGTCGAGGGTGTGGGCCAGGAGGGGGCGGTTCCAGATGGGGACGAGCGGTTTGGGGGTGGCGAGGGTCATGGGGCGGAGGCGTTCGCCGAGGCCCGCGCAGAGAACGAAGGCAAGGTCAGTCATGGGGTTGCTCCGGGAGGATGGGGCCGCCGCCGAGGAGGTAGGGGCCACGGTAGAAGACGCAGGCCTGGCCGGGGGTGACGAGGGTCTGCGGCTCGGCGGCCTCGACGCGGCCATCGGCGTGGACCAGGCAGTCGAAGGGGGGATGGTGGTAGCGCGTGACGGCCTGGCAGGCGAGCGGAAAGGTGGGGGGCACGAGCCAATTGACGGGGCCGACACGGAAGGTACGCGTGAGGAGGGCTTCGCGCGGGCCGAGGGTGAGCGTGTTGCGGGCGCGGTCGAAGGCGACGACGAAGGCGCGGCCGCCGGTGGCGACGCCGAGGCCGCGGCGTTGTCCGCGGGTGTAGTTGGCGAGGCCTTGGTGACGACCCAAGACGCGGCCTTCGGGGGAGAGGATGTCGCCGGGGCGGTCGGTCTCAGGGTGGCGGCGGCGGAGTTCGGGGCGGTAGTCGCCGTCGGGGAGGAAGCAGATGTCTTGGCTGCCGGAGGCCAGGCGCTCCTCGGGGATGGGTAGGGTCCAGTCGCGGGCGAGAGAGACGACCTCTGCGCGGGTGCGGTCGGCGAGGGGGAAGAAGACGTCGGCGAGGTCATCTTGGGTGAGGGCGTAGAGGAAGTAGGATTGGTCCTTGGCGGCGTCGGAGGCGGCACGGAGGGTTAGGGCGCCGGTCTCGGGCTCGCGGGCCTTGGCGACATAGTGGCCGGTGGCCATGGGGCCGCCGATGGCGCGGCGAAGGAGGCCGAACTTGAGGCGGGGGTTGCAGCGGCAGCAGGGATTGGGTGTGAGGCCGGCGGCGTAGTCCGCGAAGAAGGGCGCGACGACCTCGCGCTCGAAGTCGGCACGAAGGTCGACCGTGCGCAGGGGGACGCCGAGTGCGTCGGCGAGGGCGACGACGGCGGGCGCGGGCTCGGAGGCTAGGGTGAGCATGTGCCAGGCCTCGACGGCGTGGCCTTGCGTTTGGAGGAGGCGGACGCAGACGGCGGAATCGACGCCGCCGGAGAAGGCGACGGCGATTTTCATTCGAGGGGCAACTCCAGTTGTCCGGAAATCATCATCTTGTGGGCGCCGGCGCCATCGGAGGTGTCGTAGACGCAGAACTTGACGGTGGGGAAGCGGCGGGAGAGGACGCGCTCGATGTATTCCTGGACGGCCTTGACGTTGCGGGGGTCGTCGTCGGAGAAGCCGATGGAGATGGGGAGGCGGAGGGCGGCCATGCCGGTGGTATCGAGGATGTGGACCAAGTGGTCGATGAAGTCGCGGATGGCGAAACGTTTACGGCCCTCTTGGGTGATGAGGCCGGGGGCCTCCTCGGCCAGGCGGCGGTCGAAGTCGGGGGAGGTGATGGCGTGGTAACGGTTGAGGGAGAGGTAGCGGCGGAGGACGGCGGTTTGCGAGGGGAAGGTCTGCACGTGGTCGAAGCAGTAGGAGTAGCCGCGCAGGTTGATGAGCATGATTTCGCGCTCGACGGGGGTGAGGACGCGCTCGATGAAGCGTTCCACGCCCTGACAGAGGGTCTCGGAAGCGTGGCCGCGGGCCGTGACGATGGCAAAGAGGCGGCCCTCGACGAGGGTCTTGCGGAAGGTGGCGAAGCTCGGCGGTGGGGTGCGGCGACCGGCGGCGATGGCATCGAGCGCGCGGTCGAGGTCTTCCAGAAAGTTGCCGCCACCGAGCGGGGTGCGCGTGTCCTGGAACTCGACGAAGGCGAGCTCGCGGCGGCCCTGCGGGAAACGGTAGTGTTCGGTGTCGGCGCGGATGACGCTGTAGGTGGCGGTGGAGCAGACGTGCGGCACCCACTGGCCCTTGCTGTTGAGGCGCTCCATGTGGATGCGCGTGGGCATGCAGAGGACGTTGTCGTCCCAGTCGAAGATGTAATACTTTAGGTCGCGCCCCCGCACGGACTCGTTCACCCAGACACCATCGACGAAGGCGAGCTTGGCGCCCTCGAAGCGGGCGAGCGCCTCGTCCAAGGCGGAGGTGACGTGGGGGAGGTCCATCAGTGCATGAGGCCCATGAGGGACTGGGTGAGCTTGGCGGCGGTGAAGTCGGCGTGGTGCAGGCCGGGGATGGGGGCCAGCTCCACCACGTCGCAACCGACGATTTCGCGGTCAGAGGCGATTTCGCGGAGGATGAAGAGGGCCGACCACCAGAGCAGGCCGCCGGGCACGGGCGTGCCGGTCGCCGGCATGATGGCGGGGTCCAGGCCGTCAACGTCGAAGGTGACGTAGACCTTCTTGGGGAATCCCTTGGGCAAGATGGGCGTGGGCGGCCCCTTGAGGGCGAGGGTCTCGGCGTCGCTCGCGAAGAGGGTCTTGGGATTGGCCGCGCGGTAGGCCGCTTCATCCTCGCAGTAGGCGCGGGTGGCGAATTGGGCCACGGGGAAGCCGAGCTCGTGGCACCGGCGCAGGACGCAGGCGTGCGAGAGGGGCGAGCCCTCGTAGCTGTCGCGCAGGTCGGCGTGGGCGTCGAAGTGGACGATGCCGATCTTCTCACCGCGCACCTTGTAGGCCAGGGCTGCGCCCAGGGTGACGGTGTGTTCGCCGCCGAGCATCACGGGCTTGGCGCCGCAGTCCAACGCCTCTCCGACGGCCTTCTCGATGACATGGAGCCAGGCCTCGGGGTCTTTGGCCTTCGCGGCCGTAGGGCGGACGGGCTTGGCGGTGTAGATGCCGCCTTCGCATGGGAACTCGCCGCCCTCGTAGGCCTCGAGCTGGTCGGAGGCGGCGAGGATGGCGGCGGGGCCGTTGGCCGCGCCCGAACCGTAGGAGACGGAGAGCTCCATCGGCACGGGGATGACGTGGAAGAAGGCGTCATCCTTCGCCACGGGGGCGTGTTCGGAGCCGAGGAAGGGCGGGTATTTCGAGGCCATGTCAGACTCCCTGTTTGCGGGCGTTCGGGCGGCGCACGAAGCGGCGGCCCAAGTAGTTCGCACGTTGGGTGAAGAAGCGACCCAGGCGCGGCGTGAGCCCGATGGAGCGGTTCACGGCCCAGCCGGAGGCGTTGAGGATGGGGGCGAGGTCGCGGTTGCGCAGACGAATCCACGCCAGAATGACGCTGGGGATGGAGACCACAAGGATGATACCCAGCACCACAGAGCCGGTCTTCCAAAGCGGCGCGTGCGTCACAGCCGAGGCGATGGCCGCGGCGGCCGAGGCCAAGAAGGAGAGCGAGATGCCCAGTGTCGCCACCGAGGCCATCTGCGAGGCGTTCGAGGCCGGAGGTGTTGCCTTTGCGGCCGGCGCCGCGGCCGTGGTGGGCGTACCTGCGGCGGCCTGTGTCTTTGTCACGGCCGCGGCGGTCACCACGGCGGTGGCGGTGTCCCCGCGACCGCCAATCAGCTTTTGGACGGTCTCGGAGCAGACCTCGCCAATCTTGCGCCAAGGCGCGAAGAAGGCTTCCCATAGACTGATGGTGGTGATGGCCACATGGGAGACCGTCGCTTCCCAGTCGTTGCCGTTCAAATCCACGAAGAGGCCGCGCTTGCCCACTGTGAGCGCACCGACCGTACCGGCGGTGAAGACGGCCAAGATGGTGCGCGAGGGCTCGTGCTTGCGTTCAAGCGTGCAATAGACCAAACAACACCGCGCGGGCGCGGCAAGCGCCGCATGGGCCTTCTCTCCACCGTTCGCGACGGGGAAGCAGAGGGAGGCGATACGACCATCCATGAAGAGCTTTCCGCAGAGGAAGAGCGGGTCGGCGACCGGCGGATAGAGGTCGGAGACGTTCACGAAGTTCCGCAGGAAGCGCAGGAGCCCCCCACGCAGGGCGGCGAAGCGTTTCAGCTCATCGATGACATCCAACAATGGGGCTTCGGCCTTTGCTCGGCGAAGGACGGCTTCCAGTGCCGCGCGTTGCGTAGGGTCCTCCACAAGGGCGAAATCTGCTTCCTCGAATGACGAGAAGGTGTAAAACTCTATGGGAGCGGTATTCCACCAGACATCATAGGGGTCCCACTCGCGCTTGAGAGACTCCCAAAGGTCGCGCGTAAGCGTCGTGGAGCCAAGGATCTTGGCCAACTCGGCGGTTTGATTCGCCCACTCCGGGTTGACGCCCTCCGTTAGGGAGAGTTGCGTTGCGTCCCCGGCGAGGGAAATCGGCGCGTCCTTGAGGGGCTTGGAGGGGTCGTGGCCCAGGGGCGTGGCGACATCGTAGGACCGTTCGTCGCAGAGCTTGAAGTAGTCGTCTATCTTCTTGCGCAACGGCCATCGGGACTGCACGTCCTCGAGCGTGAAGCGACCCTTGGGCTTATTTGCTTGCCACTGCTTCCACTGATTGAGGAGGTCGTAAAAGAGCGGCAAATGTTCTTCGGCAAGTGTCCGATTGGCGGGGCCAACGACTTTCCAAACCAACTCGGCGTAGCGTTCTAAGTGACTGTCAAGCGCGTCGACTCTGATGGATACATCACCATCTATGTCAACGTCAATGAAGAAGAACTTAGAGTGGTAGTCCCAAATCGCTTTAGTTGTGACAGGTTTATTATCTGGGGCGACTTTGGCGAGGAGGTCGGAGAGGGCCTTGCCTTCGGGGGTGTCGTCGCGGAAGTCTTCCTTGACGAGGCCTTCGTAAGGGAGGAAGAGGCGGTCGAAGGAGGCGATGCGCGGCTTGAGCCACTCGATGGCCGCGAGCACCTCGGGCATCCGAATGCGGCCGTCCTCATTGGTATCGAGGTCGCTGGCTAAGGTTTCGGCGCGTCCCTCGATGTAGGTGGGGCGGGAGAGAATGGCCCAGTAGGTGCGGTCGAGGTCGGCGAGGTGTTCGATGTCCGCACCGCAGGTGAGGGCGACCTGCGTGGTGCGGGCGGTATGGAAGAAGGCGTGGCGGTGCATCGTTTCCCGGGGATGTGCCGCGTGGGCGGCGGCTTACTTGCGGAGTTCGGCGCAGAACTCGGCCATGCGGCCGACGCCTTCCTCGATGTTTTCCATCGAGCAGGCGTAGCTCAGGCGGACGCAGCGGTCGTTGCCGAAGGCGATGCCGGGGACGACGGCCACGTGTTTGGTCTCGAGCAGGCGCTGGGCGAACTCCAACGAGCCCATGCCGTATTCCGCGATGTTCGGGAAGACGTAGAAGGCGCCTTGCGGCTTGGGGCACTTGATGCCCGGGATGGCCGAGATGAGCGCGTGGATGCGGTCGCGGCGCGTCTTGAAGGCGGCGACCATCTTCTGCACGTCGGGCTCGGCCTCCTTGAGGGCGGCGAGGGCACCCCACTGGGCGAAGGTGTTGGGGGCGCTGGCCAGGTGGCTCTGCAGGGAGCTGAGGGCCTTGGCGAAGGGTTTGGGCGCGGCGGCGTAACCCAGGCGCCAGCCGGTCATCGCGTAGGTCTTGGAGAAGCCGTTGACGGTGACGGTGTGGTCGTAGAACTCCGGGCCGAAGGAGGCCATCGAGGCCTGTTCCACCTCGCCATAGGCCATGCGCTCGTAGATCTCATCGGAGACCACCCAGAGGTCATGCTTGATGGCGACCTCGCCGATGGCGCGGAGCTGGTCGGGGGTGTACATCATGCCCGTGGGGTTCGAGGGCGAGCAGATGACGACGGCCTTGGTGCGGGGCGTGATGGCGGCCTCGAACTGCTCGGGCGTCATCAGGAAGTGGTCTTCCACGTGCGTCTCCACGAAGACCGGCGTACCGCCGGCCACGCGCACCATCTCGGGATAGGAGAGCCAGTAGGGTGCGGGGATGATGACTTCGTCGCCGGGCTGCAACATCGTCTGGAAGACCTGGGAGAGGGCGTGCTTGCCGCCGTTCGCCACAATCACCTGGCTCGGCTCGTAGGAGATCTTGTTCGCCGTCGCGAGCTTTTCGCAGAGGGCCTCGCGGAGCGCGGGCAACCCGGCCGCCGCCACATAACGCGTCTTGTTCGCCTCCAACGCCGCGGCGCAGGCGCGCTTGATGCAGTCGGGCGTGTCGAAGTCCGGCTCACCGGCCGCAAAGGCGCAAATCTTTTCGCCCTTGGCCTTCAGCTCCGCGGCCTTGCTCGAGATGGCCAAGGTGGCGGACGGGGGAATAGCCGTGACGATGGAGTTCAACGCTTTCATTCTTATCCTCTCTTTCAAGGGCGCAAGGCAAACACCACTGCGCCAAAAACCCAACAATAATACCAAAAAACATCCCTTGCGTTTCACGCCAAGCGTATTCGTGGAAATCGAGCCCCCATTTTCTTGTACACGTTTTCCGCACGTGTTGTGTCGTTACGCTTCCCTTCTTTTTCTTCAGACCCTGCCGGGTCGGTTTTGGACCCTATAGGGTTTCGACCTGGACCCTTATAAGGGTTTCGACCTGGACCCTTATAGTGGTTCGTGAAGACCCCCTTACGGAGGGAGATTGGAAGGTTTAGAGGAGCGGTACGCGACACCTAAAGGGCGGCGCGGTCAGCGACGTTTCTTTTTGATAGGCTTGCGCTTGACGCGGACGGAGACGTCGTGACGGAGGCCGACGTGGCGGCGGAGGTGGGCAGGGGAGGAGTCGCGGTCGCGGAGCTGGGATTTGTAGAGCGTCCAGCCGGGGGTGAGGAGGAAGGCGAGGCCGCAGACCCACATGGAGGGGAGGAGGAGGTTGTGGTTGCCGGTGAACTCGCTGACCATGATGATGGCGGCGAGGGGGGTGCGGACGGCGGCGGTGAGGTAGGCCGCCATACCGAGCATGGCGC
This sequence comes from uncultured Kiritimatiellota bacterium, assembly GCA_944389945.1. Taxonomy (GTDB): domain Bacteria; phylum Verrucomicrobiota; class Kiritimatiellia; order RFP12; family DVOR01; genus Spyradenecus. The sequence continues at coordinate 29,137 of CALXOF010000008.1, forward strand.
AGTTGGCCAGGGAGACTCCCAGGCCGGGGAAAAGGGTATTAAAGAGTGCGCCCGCGCCTGCACCATAGACGGCACCGCAGAAGAGCGCGGGGCCGAGCATGCCGCCGGCACCGCCACTGCCAACGGTGAAGCTGGTGGCGATGGCCTTGACGGCGCCAAGAGCCAAGAGCAGACCAATGGCATGCGTGCCGAAGTCGGCGAGCACGCGGTCATTGACGTGGAGGGTTTGCTGGATGGTGCCGTAGCCGGTGGAAAGGATTTGGGGGAAGACGAGGGCGATGGCGCCGACAAGGAGTCCGCCAATGGCAGGTTTGGCCCAGGGGGGCAGGCTGAGGCGGCGGAAGATGATTTCGGTCTGGCGGAAGAAGAGGATGTTAAAGCGGACGGCGGCGGCGACAAGGAAGGCCAGGAGCGCGTAGAGCAGGAACTTGATGGGCGAGGCGAAGGTCTCTCCGGGGGTTTGGAAGACGGGCTCCCAGCCAAAGACGCAGGCGTAGGTCATGTAGGCGATGGTGGAGGCGACCATTGAGGGGATGAGGACATCGCCTTCTAGGTCGAAGCCGCGATAGAGGACTTCGGCGGCGAAGAGGGCACCGGCCATGGGGGCACGGAAGATGGCGCCGATACCTGCGGCCATACCGGCGGCGAGAAGCACGCGGCGTTCGTAGACCGAGAGGTGGAGGACTCGGCCGACCAAAGCGCCGCAGGTGGCACCAATCTGGGTGATGGGACCTTCGGCGCCGGCGGAGCCGCCCGTGCCGATGACGAGGGAGGAGGCCACAATCTTGACGGGGGCGACGGCAGGGGGAATGTCGACGTCGGAGCGGTGGTAGGCCGCGATGACGGCGTCCGTGCCGTGACCACCGGCGGAGGGGGCGAAGCGCCGGGCGATAAGGCACGCGAGGAGGGCACCCACGGCCGGGAGGAGGAGGGTGGCAAGGCCGGTGAGAAGGGGTGGGATGGGCAACTTGACCGGGTGCGCGAGGGGGACTTCACCGTCGGCGAGGGGAAGGTTCGTTTGGATGAGGGTCTCGAGCGCGAAGACGCGGACGTACTCGATGGCGGAGAAGAAGCAGATGGCGAGGAGTCCGGCGAGGAGGCCGACGGCGGCGGCGATGCCGACAATCCGCCCCATGCGCAGGGTTTCGCCCTCGGCGGGGACCCAGAAGCGCAACCAACGCCATGACTGTCGGCCTCCGCGGAGAAGGTCGGCGGTGGGGATGGAGCGTGGCAGGCGGCGCATGGCGGCCCTTGGGTCAGTCGCGGAGGATGCGGCGGAAGAATTGGGCGAGGGGGATAACGCCGATGAGGTGACCTTCCTTGTCCAAGACGTAGGTCTTGACGGCATTGCGCTCGGCCAGGTCCGCGGCGATTTCGCGGGCAGGGGTGTCGATGCGGCAGGTGGAGACGTCGGTGTTCATGGCGTCGCGGACGCGGATGCGGTGGGCCTCGCGCATGCGGTTGGCCAGGGCCTCCATGGTGGAGTCCAGGTCACCCTTGGCGCCGGGGAAGAGCTTGCGCAGGCCCTTGGGGATGAAGCACCCGAGGAGAGCGTGCGTGTCAACGGCGCCGACCAAGCGGCCCTCTTCGTCGACGATGGGGATTTCCACCTTGTCGCCGGCCATGATGCTGTCGAGGGCACCACCGAGGGGGGCGTTGGCGGAGAGGGAGTCGGGATTGGGCGTCATGAGGTCGCCGGCGCAGATGTATTCCGGAAGCTTCATCTCGCTACGGCGAAGGAAGCGGATGATCTCGTCGGGGTCGGTCATGGCGGACAGGCGGTCCGCGGCGCCGGGCTCGCGCAGGAGGTTGGCGAGGGCGCGGAGAATCTGCAGGTAGCGCGCGGGCTGGTGCTCGGGGACAAGCAGGAGGAAGACGAGACGGACGGGCTTGTCGGTCTCGGCGGAGGGGATGCCGGCGGGGTAGACGCCGAGGGCGAGGTAGGGGCGCTCGATGCCTTCGATGCGGGCGTGCGGCATGGCGACGCCGTCGCCGACGACGGTCGGGGAGACGCGCTCGCGGCGGAGGACGGCGTCGATGATGGGCTCGGCTTTGACGCCGGGCAGGTGGTTGGCCACGATCCGCCCGGTGAGCGCGTGGATCATGTTGTAAAAGGACGGCACCGTCTGCTCGATGAGGATGTCGCCCTCGGAGAAGAAGGAGCTGAGGTAAATCGCATTCGCTTCTGCCATGATAGGGTTCCCTTCATTGCCTTTTCTTTAAGGATAACACATTTCGCCGGTGTCTGCACAAGGGGCCTCAGAGGAGGCCCAGATTGGCGAGCAGGCAGTGGGGGAGGTCCTCGATGGCGATGGGTGTGGCCAAGGGCTCACCGAGGGTTGGCGGTTCGTGTTTGGCGGGGGAGAAGGGGATGAGGACGTCCTGCCCGCCGAGCTTGCGGCACTGGAAACCGAACTTCGCGGCGGGGTGGGCGGTGCAACTGTTGGGGCAACCGCTGATGCGGACCTCGGTGGTGACGATGCGGGCGAGGGCCTGACGCTCCGGGGTGTCGGCGGGGAGCCAAGCATCGAGGGCGCGGGCCAGACGTTCGCCGATGCGCGGGGAGTCGGCCGCGCCAATCTTGCAGACGGTGTTGCCGATGCAGGTGGGGATATGGCCCACGTAGGAACGCAGGGTGAGGTCGAAGTCGGGGAACTCACGCAGAAGCGCGTCGTAGAGCGCGGTGAGGCACTGCTTGTGGATGCGCGGGATGACGAAGTCCTGCGACACGAGCAGTTGCAGGCGGGTGAGGCCAAAGCGGCGGAGGAAGTCGCAGAAACGCACGAGCATCGGCTGGGTGAAGTTACCGAAGGGCACGAAGAGGCGCACGGCGAAGGTCCCGTCGGCGAGCGGCTCGCAGGCGACGGCCTTCCAGTTCTCGAACCCTGCCGCGGCGGGCACGCCCTCGGGCAGGGTGGTCAGCGGGTAGGTCTCGGGCTTCAGGTCGGCCTCGGTGCACTTGGGATAACCGCGCTCGTCCGCCTTGGCGTAGTATTCCTTGAAGAGTTCGGTCAAGCCCTCCTCGCCGAGCTTGGCGCGGAGGAAACGGAGGCGCGCGGTGGCGCGGCAGGCGCGGTCGCCGTGGTCGTGGAAGAGGTCGGTGACGGCCATCGCCACGCGGATGCACTCCTCCGCCGGGAGCGCGTCGAAGAGCTTGAAGGCTACGCGGGGCTTGTTGCCGATGCCGCCGGCCAGCCACGTCTCGAAACACCGCTTGCCGTCCTTCATCGTGGCGACGAAGCCGAGGTCTTGGATGGCGCAGAGCATTCGGTCGGCCGCGCGGTCGGCGAAGGCAATCTTAATCTTGCGCGGCAGGGCATAGGCCGTGTCGAAGGTATAAAAGGCGTCCGCCAAGGCTCGGGCGTAGGGGAGCACGTCAAAAGCCGTGTCTGCGTGCAGACCACTGTTGGGGTTCACCAAGACGTTGCGGAAGGTGTTGCCGCCACCGCCCCGGAAACGCAGACCCGTTGCCTCGCAGTCCGCCAGGCAGGCCTCGACATCGGTGGGGGCCACGCCGTGCAACTGGATGGCCTGGCGCGTGGTGATATGCGCGTAGGGCACGTGATATTTCGCGAGGAGTCCGGAGATGGTCTCCAGGTCGGCCAGCGTGACGATGCCGCCCGTCCGGCGGATGCGCATCATCACTGCGTCATCCTTTTGCTGATAGATGCCAAAGTTGGAAGAGACGGCCTTCAGTTGGAGCGGCGTGATTTTCTTGTCGTTGAAATCGGCCCAAGCGCCGATCAATTCGTCGTGGTATCCCATGGAGGTCTCCTCAAAAAGAATTCGCCCCATAGTATACCAAAAGCGCTCGATTCGCTTGTTCGTGTCCCGGTGGTCAATGGAGCTTGGAGAGAAGGAGCGAATCGCAAAGACGCAAAGGGAGGTGCGAATCACTTCGGGCTCTATCGGTCGCACTGTGGCTTCGCCGCTGATTACGACCGTAGCCCTCCGTTTCGAGCCTCTCGCGTTTTGCGATTCTTCCACTTTTTCCCGGGTTGTATGGGCCATCCAGAGCACTTGTGGCTTGGGGGCTTGGAGGCCCTTTCTGAGACCCTATAGTGGTCCGAGGTCAACCACTATAGTGGTCGGAGGTGAGACCCTATAGTGGTCGGGGTCGAAACCCTTAAGGGTCCAGAAAGGGCCCTTAAAGAGGCGCAGACCTCCTCTATATAATATAAGGTATAGGGCGATTCTGCCCAGAGGAGTTTGGGCAGGAGTGTCCGGCGCGGAGATTTCCGACAGGAGGGGGTAGGTTGTGGTAGAATGTGTGGGTTATGTGGCGTTACGTGCTTAGACGATTGGCGGAGATGGTTCCGACCACCTTCGGCGTGTTGTTGCTCTCCTTCGTGTTGTTCTACGTGGTGGGCGGCTCGCCCGCGCAGTCCGTGCTGGGCCAGCATGCCACGCAGGAGGCGATTGTTAACTTCAATGCCGAGAACGGCTATGACTTGCCGCTCTTCTTTGGCAATTGGTGCGACATGGACGCGGTGCAGAAGGCGCCCGACGGCGGCACGCGCCTGGCCTGCACCCTCGGCCCGGGGGACTACGCGTTGCCCGGCGCGGCGCAGGCCACGCTTCGTGAGACGGCCACGGGCCGCGAGGAGACGCGCGATGTCGGTCCGGACAGTGCACTCACGGTGCCGGAGGGGTGGCGCGTGGTCACTGCAGACGGGGTCACCGAGGTGCGTCGCGCCACGCGCCACTTTTTCGATTCCCAGTTCGTCCTCTACTTGAACAACCTCGTCCACCTCAATCTCGGTATGTCCACCGAGACTAAACAGCCTGTCACGGAGGTCCTCCTGCAGGGGCTTGGTCCAACGCTTTCGCTCTCCGTGCCCATTTTGATTTTCGGGTCTGTCATCGGCGTCATTCTGGGATTGCTCTGCGCGGCGGCGCAGGGTGGGTGGCTCGACCGCGGCATTCTGGCGCTCTCCACGGCTCTTATGAGCATTAACTATGTGGTCTGGATCCTGCTTGGGCAGTTCTTCCTAGGCTTCAAGTGGCCGCTCTTCCCCATCTGGGGCTACGAGAGCGCTTACTATCTGGTGCTTCCCGTCTTCATCGGCGTCATCAGCGCGCTGGGCAGCGACGTGCGCTTCTATCGCGCTGCCATCCTCGACGAGATCTACCGCCCCTACGTCCGCACGGCCGTCTCCAAGGGCCTTGGCCGCGGCCGCACGCTCTTCGTCCACGTGCTGCGCAACTCGCTCATCCCCATCGTCACCTACGTCTCGCTCTCCATTCCTTATCTCTTCACGGGGAGCCTCCTTCTGGAAAGTTTCTTCGGCATCCCCGGCCTGGGGAGCGTCTCCATCAACGCCATCAACTCCGCCGACATGTCCGTCGTCCGTGCCGTGGTCATCTTCGGCGCGCTCATCTATCAATTGGTCAACCTGCTCACGGACATCGCCTATGGCTGGCTTGACCCCCGCGTGAGGGTTGCGCAATGAACGCCGCCGCCGAAACTTCCGCCCGCCGCGGTCCCGGCGCGTGGGCCCGCCTGTGGGGCAACCGTGTCACCCGCCTCTGCATCATCGCCATCGGCCTCTACACCCTGTTGGCTCTCTATGGCGAAGGCGTCTACCGTTATTATAAAGGCTCTTTGTGGGAAGGAGCCCCCGCCTGTCTCACCTGGGCCCCCGAGCGTGTCCCACCCTACAACCAGGTCCACATGGAGAGCCGCTACCTTCCGCCTCTCAGCGTCTCCACCTGGCCCGCCCACACCCTCGCCGACGGCACCGCGGTGCCCGAGACGACGCACCGCTATTGGCTGGGGTCGGACAATCTGGGGCGCGACGTCCTGCAACGCCTCATCCAGGGCGCGCGCATTGCCTTCCACGTCGGCATCATGACCTCCCTCATCGCCATTCCCCTTGGCGTCTTGTTGGGGTGTTTGGGCGGTTACTTCGGCGGCAAGATTGACAGTCTGGTGGTGTGGCTCTGCGCCACCGTCTCGGCCATGCCGGGTCTGCTTTTCATCCTGGCCATCGCCCTCATCGCCGGCAAGGGCCTCTTCGGCATCTATCTGGGCATCGGCCTCACCACCTGGGTGAGCGTCTGCCGCAACATCCGCGCCGAGGTCATCAAACACCGCGACCGCGCCTACGTCCAGGCCGCGCGCGTGCTGGGCTATTCGCATGGTCGCATCCTCTTCCGGCACATTCTGCCCAACGTGATGCACATCGTGCTGATTTCCTTCTCCATCCGTTTCCCCGCCAGTGTCGCCACCGAGGTCTTCATCTCCTTCCTGGGCATCGGCGTCCAGGGCGAGCCGTCGTGGGGAATCATGATCAACAACGCCCGCGCCCGTCTGTGGCAGGGCATCTGGTGGGAACTCACCTTTGTCTCGCTGGCCATCTTCCTGCTTGTCCTCATCTTCAACCGCTTGGCCGACGACCTGCGCGACGTCTTCGACCCTGCCTTGCGCAATCGTTGAGTCCGTTTCAGAAGGTCAACTAAACGAGATTCTAACATTACGGCGATAGTCGACTAACGTTGTGATGGGATACTATGCGGCGTTTTCAAGGAACCCCAATAGGGAGAAACGAATGAAACGTTGCATGATGATGGCTTTCGCGCTGATGCTCGGGCTGCCGGTGATGGCGGCCGAGGGTGTTGCGTTGGAAGACCAGTCTTCCGCGAAGTTTGATTTCGGCGGCGACTTGCGCCTCCGTTACGACTTCACCAACAACCTGCCCGATGACGGCCATGGCGAGAAGGGTCACACGGACTACGCCCGTGTTCGTACTCGCCTCTGGGGCAAGATGACGGTGCAGAAGTTGGAACTCTTCGCCCGCGTGGCCAATGAGTTCCGCTACTACAACTCTCGTGAGAGCGACAAGGGCAAGCAGCGCTTCCCCGATGTCACCTTCATCGATAACTTGTACCTGAAGTATTCCGACCTCTTCGACTTCATTGACGTGAAGGTTGGTCGTCAGGAGATGGCCTTCGGCTCCAAGCGCATCATCAGCGATGGTACCGGTGGTGACGGCTCCCGCTCCAACTACTTCGATGCGGTCCGCCTGACCTTCGACTTCGGCAACAAGCGTACGTTGGACGCCTTCGCGATCTACATGGATCATGAGGATTGGCTGCCGACCCTTGGCCACACGCACGACGCGAAGAGCAAGCACAACAAGTCCTACGACTACGAGACCTCCGGCTACGACCAGGATGAGTACGGCGCGGGCTTGTACTACCAGGATCGCTCCAACGACGAGTTCGGTTGGGACGCCTACTATGTCTTCAAGGTGGAAGAGGCCGCCCATGAGTATGACCACGGCTCCTTCATCAGCGACTGGAACTCTCTCCAGGGCAACAACGACGACAGCTTCATGACGCACACCTTCGGTGTCCGCCTGATGCCCAAGTTCACCAAGAACCTGAGCGGTGAGGCCGAGCTGGCCGTCCAGTTCGGCGATGACAGCCACCTGGCGATGATGGCCTACGGCGGCCTGACCTACTCCCGCAAGGACTGGGCTTGGCAGCCGAAGTTCACCGCCGCCGTGCAGTACATGAGCGGTGACGAGGATGGCTGGGCCGGCGACAACGCGTGGCACCCCGTCTTCAACCGTGAGACCGGTGTGGGCGAGACCGTTGCCCCCATGTTCCCGAAGTACGCCTACAACAACTTCCTCTATCCGCACATCAAGCTCGACCTGGTGCCCGCGGAGAATCAGAAGCTCTCCTTCCAGACGGGCCCCATGTTCGCGCCCACGACTGAGAAGGCCAGCGCCACCGAGGATTATGGCACCTTCCGCGGTTACTACGCGCAGGTGAAGTACTCCATCGCCATCGGCAAGATGATCGACTCTCCTTGGCTGAAGGGCCTGGGCATGGCCTTCCAGGGTGAGTATATGTCTAAGGGTGACTACTTCAACGACGGCGAGGACGATGACGCCCTCTTCGGCCGCATGGAGCTCACCTACAAGTTCTGATCGGTTGGTTCCCCGGGTCGGGCGCAAGCCCGACCGGGGCCTTTAACCAAAATCTCACAATTCGCAAACATTCCACGTACGCAAGCATGCGATACTGTGGGCGTTCTTTTAACCAAGGAGTAACGACAATGAAGATGAGCATCCTCTCTTGCGCGGCCGCTGCGGCCCTCCTCGTGGCCGGTTGCGGCGACAACGCCAACAAGGTCACCCTGAACGGCGCCGGCGCGTCTTTCCCGGACCCCGTCTACCAGGCTTGGACCTACATGTACACCCAGACCGGCAAGGCCACGGTGAACTACCAGTCCATCGGTTCCGGCGCCGGCATCAACCAGATCAAGGAAGGCACCGTCGACTTCGCCGGTACGGACGCTCCCTTGAAGGCTGAGGAAATCGCGGAAGCCAAGCTGACCCAGTTCCCGATGGTCACCGGCGCGGTTACCCCGATCATCAACGTCGCGGGCATCGGTTCCGGCCAGCTGAAGCTCTCCAACGATGTTCTCGCTGAGATCTTCATGGGCAAGATCACCAAGTGGAACGACGCCAAGATTACGGCGCTGAACCCCGGCCTCGCCCTGCCTGACCAGAAAATCACCGTGGTCTACCGCTCCGACAGCTCGGGCACCACCAACATCTTCACTGAGTACCTCACCGACAAGTCCCCTGACTGGGCGACCTCCATCGGCGCTGGCAAGAGCGTGAAGTGGCCCACCGGCATCGGCGGCCAGAAGAACCCCGGCGTCTGCAACAACGTGCAGCAGACCGCTGGCTCTATCGGCTACACCGAGTACACCTACGCCATCGAGACCAAGCTGACCACCGTGCAGCTGCAGGCCCCTGACGGCTCCTGGGTGAACCCTGATGCCAAGACCTGGCCGCTCGTGGGCACCACCTACCTCCTGGTGCGCGATGACATCCCCGCCGACAAGAAGGAGGCCCTGAAGGCCTACGTCGCCTGGTGCTTCACTGATGGCGCCGCCAAGGCTCAGGAGCTCCACTACACCCCCCTCACGATGGAAGATGCCAAGCACAACCGCTTCTTCCTCGGTGCGCTGAAGGACGAGTTCGTCAAGTAAGCCGTGCTTGGGGTGGGGGCCTTGGCCCCCGCCCCTTCCCCCTTTCCCTTCCCCTCTGAACCCTTAAAAGACAGTCCTATGAGAGCTTCCGCCTGGAGCGACCCGGTTTTCCGCTGGCTGTGCATGATTTGCGCCACGCTGTGCGGGTTGTTGATGGTCGCCTTTTTCGTCCAGCTGGCGTTCGCGTCGGGCGAGGCGTGGTCCGAGTTTGGCTTGGGCTTCTTCGTCTCCACCGAATGGGATCCCGTAAAGAATATTTACGGTGCGTTGCCCTCCATCGCCGGTACCATCTTCACCACCATCATCGCGTTGGTCATTGCCCTGCCGCTGGCCTTCGTTTCCGCCCTTTTCATCGTTGACGCCCCACCGTGGCTCTCGCGTCTCTTGGGGCAGGCCGTTGACCTGCTTGCCGCCATTCCCTCCATCATCTATGGTATGTGGGGCCTCTTCGTGCTCGTGCCGCTGATGGACAAGCTGTGGATCGCCTTGGGCGTGGACCACGAGTATGGCGGCCTGGGCCTGCTGACCTCCGGCCTCATCCTCTCGCTCATGATTCTGCCCTACATCTGCGCCGTGATGCGCGATGTCTTCCGGATGACCCCGCCCATGTTGCGTGAGTCCGCCTTCGGTGTCGGCTGCACGCGGTGGGAGACTGCCCGTGACATCCTGATGCGCTACGGTATCCGCGGCCTGCTCGGCGGTATCTTCATTGGCCTGGGTCGCGCGCTCGGCGAGACGATGGCCGTTCTCTTCGTGGCCGGTAACATCATGAAGGTGCCCATGGGCTTCCTCGATGGCTGCACCACCATCGCCGCCACTTTGGCCAACAACTTCGCCGAGGCTGACGGCATCCAACGTAGCGCCCTCTTCGCCCTAGGCCTAATCCTCTTGATTATGGCCTTCGCCATCCAGGTGCTCGCGCAATACTATCTGCGCATGACCAGCGCCAAACGCGGGGAGAAATAACATGGAACCGATTTCCAAACCCATCGTCGGCGAGCGTACCGCCCCAACCGGCCCCGCGCTCATCAACCTGGGCCGCCCGCCCTACAAGACCCTCTTCTGGCGTAAGTTGCAGGACAACCTGGTCCAGGTCTTCTCCGTGGCCGCGTTGACTCTCGCCGTTGGCGTGATGCTCTGGATCCTCTGCACCATTTTGGTGCGCGGTTCCGAGGCGCTGAGCTGGGACTTCTTGACCAAGCTCACCGCGCCGCACGGTTTTGAGGGCGGCATCGGCAACGCCCTCCTCGGCACGCTCTACATCACCCTCTTTGCCGCGCTCATCGCCGTGCCCCCCGCCATCTGTGCGGGCATCTGGCTGGCCGAGTTCGGCAAGCAGTCCTTCCTGGCCGATGCTTTGCGCTTCAGCGCCAACGTGATGATGGGTATGCCCTCGATTGTCGTCGGCCTCTTCGTCTACATGATTCTGGTGGCGCCGATGGGCGCGAGCTCCGGTCTCGCCGGCTCCGTCTCCTTGGCCATCCTGATGTTCCCCGTGGTCATGCGTACCACCGAGGATATGCTCATGATGGTGCCCGACACGCTCCGTGAGTCCGGCTTGGCTTTGGGCCTCACCCGTTGCCGCGTGACCCTGCAGATTATCTGCAAGGCCGCCCGCAACGGCATGGTCACCGGCGTGCTCCTCGCCGTGGCCCGCGTCTCCGGTGAGACGGCTCCGCTGCTCTTCACCGCGCAGTTCGCCCAGACCTGGCCTAACACCTTCTTTAACGGTCCCACCGCGAGCATCCCCGTCTTGATCAACAACTACGGTATGTCCAACTTCGAGGACCTCCAGACCGCCGGTTGGGGCGCCTCGCTTGTCATCGCCGTTCTCGTCCTTTCCATCAACATCATCGCGCGTGTCGCCTTCCGCGACAAGAAGCACTAAGGATTCCCTCTTATGGACACCCAACAGGAACCCAAGATCAAAATCCGCGCCCGCAAGCTCTCCTTCTTCTATGAAGGTGGCCACCAGGCCCTCTTTGACAACGACCTGGACATCCCCGAGCGCCAGATTACCGCCGTTATCGGCCCCTCCGGCTGCGGCAAATCCACCCACCTGCGCACCTACAACCGCATCTACTCCCTCCATCGCGGCCAGCGCGCCGAGGGTGAGGTCCTTCTCGATGGCGAGAACATTCTTGACCCCAAGACCGACCTCCTCACCCTTCGCCGTCGCGTGGGCATGATCTTCCAGAAGCCCACCCCCTTCCCGATGAGCGTCTTCGACAACGTCGCCTATCCCCTGCGCCTGCACTTCAAGCTCAGCCGCAAGGAGATCGAGGAGCGCGTCGAGGCCGCCCTCCAGGGCGCCTCCCTCTGGGACGAAGTGAAGGATCAGCTCCGCAAGTCCGGCCTAGCTCTCTCCGGTGGCCAGCAGCAGCGTCTCTGCATCGCCCGCGCCATCGCCGCCGAACCCGAGGTGCTCCTCATGGACGAGCCCACCTCCGCCATCGACCCCGTGGCCACGCTGAAGATTGAGGACCTCGTCCTCCGTCTGCGCGAGCGCTTCACCATCGTCATCGTGACGCACAACATGCAGCAGGCCGCCCGTATCAGCGACCGCACCGCCTTCTTCTACAAAGGCCGCATCATCGAGGTCGGCCCCACCCAGCAGATCTTCACCGCCCCCAAGGAAAAGAAGACCGAGGAATACATCACCGGCCGCTTCGGTTGAGTTATAATAGACACCGTAACGCAACAACAGAGGATTCACCATCATGAGAGACCGTTTCAACTTCGAGATCGAATCCCTCAAGCAGCGCCTGCTCGACCTCGCCACCTCCGCCGACCGCGCCCTCGTGCGCGCCATCCGCGCCGTTGACGGCACCGCTGAGGACGCCCGCGCCATCATCGCCAACGACGCCTCCATCGACGCCGAGGAAGTCAGCATCGAGGAAGAGTGCCTCAAGCTCATGGCCCTCTATCAGCCCGTCGCCGGCGACCTCCGCCTCCTCGTCACCGTCCTCAAGGTCAATGGCGAGATCGAGCGCGTGGCCGACATGGCCTCCAACATCGCCGCTCGTGCCATCGACATGGCCGAGGCCCACGTCGAGCCCGAAAACCGCTTCGACTTCGCCCCCATGCTCGAGCGCGCCCACAAGATGCTCCGCGGCTCCCTCGACGCCTTCGTCTGCCACCGTTCCGACCTTGCTCGCAAGATCATCCTGGAAGACGACGCCGTCGACGCCCTCAATGCCGCGCACTACGCCAACGCCCGCGACAAGCTCCTTAAGAGCCCCGCCCAGGCCTCCTACATCCTCGACTGCGTCACCGTCTCGCACTGCATCGAGCGCATCGCCGACATCGCCACCAACATCTGTGAGGATGTCGTCTACCTCGAAGAGGGCCAGATCGTCCGCCACCAGAAGCGCATCGAGGCCTAACCACCCCCTCCCAGGAGAAGCCGTTATGGCAAACATGATTCTGATTGTTGAAGACGAGGAAGCCATCCGCGACCTCATCCGCATCAACCTCACCGCCGCCGGCTTCTCCTGCGAGGAGGCCGAGGACGGCTTGCAGGCCCTCACCAAGGCCAAGGCCGCCCGCCCCGACCTCATCCTCCTGGACTGGATGCTCCCCGGCCTCGACGGCCTCGGCGTCCTGCGCAAGCTCAAGGCCGACTCCGCTCTCTCCACCGTCCCCGTCCTCATGGTCACCGCCAAGAGCGAGGAGAACGACGTCGTCCTCGGCCTCGAGATGGGCGCTTCCGACTACGTCACCAAGCCCTTCTCCAACAAGGTCCTCATCGCCCGCATCCGCGCCCTCCTCCGCCGCGGCGAGGAAGACCCGCCCGAGGAGATCATTCGCTACGCCTCCCTCACCCTCATCCCCGGCCAGCGCCGTGCCGTCCTCGCCGGCGAGGAACTCTCCCTCACCTGCGGCGAGTTTGACCTCCTTGCCCTCCTCAGCTCTCGCCCCGGCCACGTCTACACCCGCAGCCAGATCGTCGCCCGCACCAAAGGCGAAGACTATCCCGTCACCGACCGCGCCGTCGATGTCCAGGTCGTCAACCTGCGCCGCAAGCTTGGCCCCTTCGGTGAGCGCCTCGAGACCGTCCGCGGTGTCGGCTATCGTATGCGTGGCTGAGTCCTCTTTCGGCCAAGTCCCCAACTATCCAAACTCTTAACCCTCGTTCCTGCCATGATGAAGCATCGCGACTTAATCTTCCTTGCCTTCCCGCTTAGCGTGTTGGTTCTTGTCATTGTCGCCGTCGGCCTCCTCTTCCACCAGTTCCGCGCCTTCGAGAACGCCTATATCCAGGACGCCCAGGAGACCCTCCGCCAGGACGCCCACTTCGTTGCCCGCGTCATCGACGATGACCTCCGCTCCGGCGACCAAAAGGCCATCCAGGAACACTTCTCTTTCTTCACCGGCAAGCCCCTCCGTTTCACCCTCATCGCTCCTGATGGCAAGGTCGTGGCCGAATCCGATGTGCCCCTCGCCAACCTCGCCAACCACGGCGACCGCCCCGAGGTTCAGGCCATCGATGCCGATGGCGACTTCGAGACCCGCTACTCCACCACCATGAACGCGTGGTTTCTTTACTACGCCATGCCTCTTGAGGATCATGATGGCTGGATTCTTCGCGCCTCCCTCCCCACCGCCGCCGTTGATGCCGCCATCGACCAGGTTCGTATGACCGTCATCCTCGCCCTCTGCGCCGGCCTCATCGTCGCCGTCGCCCTCTTCCTCTACCTCTTCTTCCGCGTCCGCCCGCACTTCAACGCCCTCCAGTCCTCCGCCGTCGCCATCGCCCGCGGCCACCTCGACACCCCCATCGACGTCCCCCGCAACGGGCCCCTCCGCGAGCTCGCCAAGGCCATCGCCGTCATGGGCCGCCAGCTCCGCAACCGCATTGACGAGCTCCGCCGTGAGCGCGACGACTTCGACACCCTCTTCAACACCCTCCGCGAGCCCCTCCTCCTCGTCGCCCCCAACGGTAACATCCTCCGCTCCAACCGCGCCGCCGCCGACCTCTTCGGCGAGGCCGTCGCCACCCCCGGCTTCCGCATCGAGCGCACCGCTTGCCCCGAGCTCATCGCCTACGTCCGCGGCGCCTTCACCGAGCCCACCCTCCACGGCCGCGAGATTCCCTTCGATGACGGCGGCACCCCTCGCGCCCTCCTCGCCCACGCCGTCCGCATGGAGCGCGAAGGCACCCTCTGCATCCTCGTTCTCCTCACCGACCTCACCGACCTCCGCCGTCTCGAGTCCTTCCGTTCCGACTTCGTCGCCAACGTCTCTCACGAGATCAAGACGCCCCTCGCCGCCATCCTCTCCACCGTCGAGACCCTCACCGAACTCCAGCTTGACGACGCCGGGCGCAAGCACTGCCTCGACATCCTCACCCGTCAGGCCCGCCGTCTCAACGATCTCGTCCAGGACATTCTCTCCCTGGCCGCCATCGAGCGCCGTCAGACCGCCGGCACCAAGGACTTCACCGAGATTCGCCTCGATTCCCTCGCCACCGATGCCATCGCCCTCGAGCAGGACGATGCCGACCGCGCCGGCGTCAAACTCCTCACCGAGCCCGCCTCCCTCCCGGCCGTGACCGTCCGCGGCGACGCCCACCTCCTCGAGCAGTCCCTCGTCAACCTCCTCTCCAACGCCCTGCGCCACTCCGGTTCCCCCACCGTCACCCTCGGCCTCCAGGTTGAGGACGGCCACGCCGTCATCACCGTCGCCGACCAGGGCTGCGGCATTGCCACCGAACACCTCTCTCGCCTCTTCGAGCGCTTCTACCGCGTCCATCAGGACCGTTCCCGCGAGAAGGGCGGCACCGGCCTCGGCCTCGCCATCGTCAAGCACATCGCCCTTCTGCACCACGGCTCCGTCGAGGTGCACTCCACCCTGGGCGAAGGCACCGTCTTCACCCTCCGCCTCCCCCTCTGAGGCGATTTCTTCCTCTTCTCTCAATCCACCTCAACCCCAGGCCTCGAGACCCACCAGTCTCGGGGCTTTTCATTGATTGATGAGGCGCTGAGCAAGCCCCCAAAAACACCCCTAGAACCTCCCTTCGCGGACCCTTAAGGGTTTCGGGTCGGACCACTATAGGGTCTCGACCTCGACCACTATAGGGATTGACCTCGGACCACTATAGGGTCTCAAAACGTCCCCTTACGGACCTCCACAGAAGGGGCGAGGGTTGAGGCCAATACGGTCCGGGGAAGTTTCCACGAAGACACGAAGGAACGCAAGGGCCTGGGCACTTCACCGTTCGGCCCTTCGGGCCTCACTATCGTGCCCATCCCTTGCGTTTCTAGTGTTTGTCGGGAGGCATCATCCCTCGTACCTGGCACGTCGCAGACGTGCCTGCGGGTGCAGGGGGTGTTTCCCCCTGCCGGGGTGTGGGGCAGCGCCCCACAGCTTTCTAATCAGCTAATCAACCAATCAGCCAAATCCTTTGTGTCCTTCGTGTTCTTTGTGATTTTCAATCATTCTGGAAGTCCTGCCGGCGGTAGCCGGCTCCAAATCTGCCTTAATCTGCGAAATCTGCGGTTCCAACACTGGCAGTCCGTCTCTGTGTTCCTCTGTTTTCCTCTGTGCCCCCCTGTGTCTACAAAACTTCCCCGGACACTATTCGGACAGTATTGATTGGTGCGAACGCGGCGGAGAAATGTGCTATAGTAAGGATAACGAAAGGATGGTGCCCATGAAAGGTACGTTGCTCGCGATTGTTGGGAGTTTGGCGTTGACGGCGGTGGCCGCGCCGCCGACGATGAATTTGTCCGGTGAATGGCAGGTGGCGTTGGGCGACGCGAAGCCCGTTGCTGTAACGTTGCCCGGGACATTGGGTGACGCGAAGTTGGGGCCTGCGGCCGAGAAGGCCGTCTATGGCGCGCTCACGCCGCGTCACCAATATGTCGGCCCGGCCACCTACACCAAGACCATCACGGTCACGCCGGAGATGACGGGCGACTATGAGCTCTTCATGGAGCGCGTGATGTGGAAGAGCACGGTCACGCTCGATGATACGGCGTTGGGTTCCTGCGATTCCCTTGCCACGCCGCACGTCTATGCCATCCCGGAGCGCTTGCTGACACCCGGCACGCATACGCTGACCATCACCATCGACAACTCGCTCATCCATCCCATCGGCGAGAAGAGCCATAGCTATGGCGACTCCATGCAGACGCGTTGGAATGGTGTCATCGGCGAGTTCGCGCTCCGCCCCCGCAACCCGCTTCGCCAGGCGCGCGTCTTCGCGCCCTTCGGCAACGAGGTGACGGTGCGTCTGCCCAAGTTGTCGCACCCCGTGAACGACACCATCGAGGGCTTGCAGATTGAGGGCAAGCCCGTTGTGGCCGAGCTTGAGAATGTCCCGGCCGAGATGGTGAAGGCTACGGCCGATACGCTTGTTCTGCGTGTCCCGGGCGCGAAGCCGTGGAGCGAGTTCGATCCGCAGCTCTACACGCTCGTCCTGCGCTGGAATGGCCTGGAGCACCGCATTCGCTTTGGGTTTCGCTCCTTTGAGGTCAAGGGCAACCGCCTGTACATGAACGGCAAGCCCTTTTTCGTGCGTGGCAACACCGAGAACTGCCATTTCCCGCTCACGGGCTATCCGGCGATGGACAAGGCCGCGTGGTTGCGTATCTTCTCCATCCTCAAGGGCCAGGGCGTGAACCAAATCCGTTGCCACTCGTGGTCCGTGCCGCAGGCGGCCTTCGACGCGGCGGATGAGCTGGGTCTCTTGGTCTCGCCCGAAATCGTCTGGATTGACGCCAACTGGATGACGCGCGACCACAAGTATCTCAAGGGTATCGGCAAGGGCCCGAAGGACGTGGATGATTTCATCCACAACGAACTCTTCCGTATTCTTGACGCCTATGGTAATGCGCCCTCTTTCTTCTCCATGAGCGTGGGCAACGAGCTCGGCGCGGCGGACTTCAACCTGCTCGGTAAGTGGATGGAGGAATGCCGCGCCTATGACGGCCGCCATCTCTATGCCGCCTCCTCCGCGCGCCAAATCTCCTCTGGTGATGACTTCTACATTACCCATAACTATCCCGGCGTCGGCATGATGCGTGAGCGCCGCCGCGATGGTACGGACTGGGACTACGAGGACGTCTACCGCCGCACCAAGCTCCCCACCATCGCCCACGAAATCGGCCAGTGGCCTGTCTTCCCCAATTTTGACCGCGAGATTCCCAAGTACACCGGCATCCTCCGCCCCTGGAACCTGGAGAACCTCCGCGAGGACAGCGCCAAGGCCGGTGTCCTGCGCTTCAACGACGCCTACGCTCGTGCCTCGCTCATGACCAACCGCCTGATGTATAAGGACGAGATTGAGAGCTTCATGCGCACGCCTTCCTGCGCCGGCCTCCAGTTGCTCGGTGTGCAGGACTATTCTGGCCAGGGCGAGGCCCTCATCGGTTGGCTCGATTCCTTCTATGACGTGAAGCCCGGTGCCGAGCGTGCCGTCCCTGTGGCGGATTACTTCGCGCCCGTCGCCATGCTCGCCCGCTTCCCCAAGTACACCTGGCGCAGTGACGAGACCTTCACCGCCAAGCTCGTGGTTCATAACTATGGTCCCGAGCCGATCAACGGCCCCTTCGCGTGGTCTATCCCGGCCCTCGGTCAGAGCGGCTCCTTCGGGCAGACCGTCCAGCCCGGCGCCGTCCAGCAGGTGGGCACGATTTCTTGCACGCTCTCCAACCTCAAGGCCCCGGCCAAGATTGAGTTGACCTTCGGCGACAACAAGTGGCCGCTCTGGGTCTATCCCGCCGACATCTCCGCCGACGTCCCCGCGGGCGTTACCCTCACCGACGACCCCGCCGAGGCCAAGGCGGTCCTTGCCAAGGGCGGCCGCGTCCTCTTCGACGCCCACGCTTGCCCCAACCCCAAGGCCACCATCTTCTCCTCCTTCCGTCCCGTCTACTGGGGCACCACCTGGTTCCCCGGTCAGCGCCAGACGACCCTCGGCATGGTGGTGCAGGACAAGAGCCCCGCCTTTGCAGCCTTCCCCACCGAGGATTGGCAGGATTGGCAGTGGCAGCACCTCGTCAACGGCGCCACCACCTTCCGTATCACCGGCGCGAGCGAGGACTTCACGCCGCTGGCGATGCCCATTGTCGACTTCCACAAGCCCGCGCTCGCCGCGCTCCTCTTCGAGACCGCCGTTGGCCCGGGCAAGCTCCTCGTCTCCGGCGTCGACCTCACGGCGAACCGTCCCGAGGCCAAGCAGCTCCGCCGTTCCCTCTTGGACTATGTCGCCTCCGATGCCTTCGCGCCCAAGGCCGCCATCGCCGAGAAGGACCTCTGGGGCCTCTTCTACGATGCCCGTGCGAACCTCGCGCCGCGTCCCGCCGAATATAAGAATGCGGTCGTCTACATCGAGTGCGCCGCGCTCCTGAATCGGCAGAACCAGGACACCCCGTGGGAGGCCAAGCGCGACCGCGCCGAGCTCGTCGCCGGCACCTATGCCATCACCGGCCGGGGCCTCCGTACCTGGGCTGACAAGGATGGCAAGTACTGGGTCGGTGATGACCTCACCATCACCCTCAAGAACTGCTCCAACGTCCGCGGCAAGTTGCTCGTCCGCTTCCGCGACCCCAACAACAACGGCCGTACCGCCAAGGGTTCCTTTGACGGCAACCGCTCCTTCAATGTCCCCCGCCATGCCAAGGGTAAGGGTAATCCGGACGGTTCCTACTGGGTGGAGCTCCCCGTGGACATGGAGGACTTCTTGGACGGCAAGCTGGAGCTTCGCATCCAAAAGACCTCCGGCCCCAACTTCATGATTGACCGCCTCATCATCCTCCCCAACGAGGCCTAAGCTCGGGACGCGTCAAGCGTAGCCCAGAAACAAAGAAGGCCCTCGGCCACAATGCCGAGGGCCTTCTTATATCGTTTTGCAGGGGGTCAGGAACGATAGGTTGCTACGGAGGCCGGCGTCTCGCTGACGGAGACCGCCGTCACCGGCAGGCCCCTGTCGCGCAGTTTCTGGAAGAAGTGCGCGGCTAGGCATTCGGAGGTGCTCCGGTGCGGCAGGTCGTAGACGCGCAGGCCGTGGCGGCGGAGCGTGGCCGCGATGTCGCACTCGACCTCCGACTGCGTGTCGCAGAGGAAGGCATGGTCGCAGGGGCCGACAATCTCTTCATTGAGGACGGTCTTGAGCTCCTTGAAGTCCATGACCATGTCCTCGGGCTGGCCTTCGAGCGGGGGGACGTTCCCAAGCTCGACGGTGACGCGGTAGGTGTGGCCGTGGAGGTTGCGGCACTGGCCGCCGTGTCCGGTGAGGAGGTGGGCGGCGTCAAAGGTGACGGTCTTGGAAACGGTGAGCATGGCGATTCCTTTCAGCGGCGGCGACCGGGACGCGGGAAACGCGGAGGTCGGGCGGGTGCGGGTTTGGCGGCACGCGGCGGCGGCGCGGGGCGGGGTTGCCGCTTGGGGCGGACGGCATCCGCGCCCATGGCGGTGCGGGCGGCCTCGGAGTGGAGAGGGTGGTCGAGCTGTTGGGGGATGGGCTTGCCAATCAGCTTTTCGATATGGCGGAGGGCCTCGCGGTCGTGCGCGCAGACCAGGCTGATGGCCTCGCCCTCGGCACCGGCGCGGGCCGTGCGCCCGATGCGGTGGACGTAGGTCTCCGGCTCGTCGGGCAGGTCGTAGTTGATGACATGGGTCACGTCGTCCACATCGATGCCGCGGGCGGCGATGTCGGTGGCCACGAGCACCTGAATCTTTCCGGTGCGGAAGGCCTCAAGCGCGCGCTGGCGGGCGCCCTGGCTCTTGTCGCTGTGGAGCGCGGCGGCGGGAAAGCCGTCGCGGTTGAGCTGTTTGGCCAGGCGGTCCGCGCCGTGCTTCATGCGCGGGAAGACAATCACGCGGAAGCACTTGGGCGAGTCGAGCAGCCACTTGAGCAGGGCAAACTTGTTCTCCTTGTCCACAAAGAGGACGCGCTGGCGGATGCGCTCGACGGTCGGCTCGCCGGGGTCGATGCGCACGGTCACGGCCTTGCCGCGGATGAATTGCTTGGCCAGGGCCACGACCTCGGGCGCGAGTGTGGCGGAGAAGAAGAGGGATTGCCGCTTGGCGGGGAGTCGGTCGAGAATCTTCTTGATGTCGGGCAGGAAGCCCATGTCGAGCATGCGGTCGGCTTCATCGAGCACCACGGCGTCGATGGCGTCGAGCGCGAGGTGGCGTTGCAGGCAGAGGTCGAGTAGACGCCCCGGCGTGGCGACCAACACGGCGACGCCGCAGCGGATGGCCTCGATCTGCGGGTTGGCGCTCACGCCGCCGAAGACGACCGCAGTGGGGATGGCCAGCCCCTTGGCATAGGCGGCTAGGTTCTCGCCGATTTGCGCGGCCAGCTCGCGTGTCGGAGCTAGGATGAGGACACGCGGATGGCCGGGACGCACCGTGGCATGGGCGGCGGCCAGGCGGTGCAGGAGCGGCAGGCAGAAGGCCGCCGTCTTGCCCGTGCCGGTCTGCGCGCACCCCATCACGTCGCGGCCGTCGAGGACGGGCGGGATGGCAGCGGCCTGGATGGGCGTGGGCGTCTTGTAGCCCATCGCCGCGATGGCCTTGCGCAACGCGGGGTTCAGCCGTGCGAAGACGTCTTCAGCCACGGGGCTTCCCCTTTCCAAAGGGCTTCTTGCCGAATGGCTTTTTCCCGAAGGATTTGTGTTTGCCGAAGGGCTTGCGGCCCTTGCGCGGACCGCTGTGCAGGTCTTCGCTCGGGTCGGCGAGGGCGGGGTTCAACGGGCGCCCGTCGAAGTCGGCGTCCTTGAGCGCGGAGAGGACGCGGCGGCCCAGCTCGGCGCGGACGTCGAAGAAGGCAAACTCGCGCTTGATGGCGATGGCGCCGATGTCCTGCGCCGTGATACCGGCGTGCTCACACGCCAGGCGGACGACCGCGCCCTCGCGCAGACCATCCAGCCGCCCCACGTGGAGCATGATGCGCTGGCGTTCGCCGAAGGCCGCGTTGCGTTCGGCGTGGCTGGGCTTCTCCGCGGGGTTGAGGTCCTGCGCGTCCTCGTAGGCCTCGATGAGGGAGGAGAGGCGGAGCTGGAGCATACGCGCGAGCACCTCTTCGGGCGGGAGCCCGGCCACCATCGGGGTAACGGCGGGGAGGAGCTCGCGGATGGCAGGGCTGACCTCCGTCACGTTGTGGATTTGCTCGGCCATCCAGAAGACGTGCTTCTGGCGCACCTCGTCGGCGGTCGGGATGGCGCGCTGCTCGAAACGCAGACCGCAGATTCGCTCGATTAGGCGCAATTTGCCCGCGTCGCGCGGGGTGAAGAGGACGATGGAGACGCCGCTCTTGCCGGCGCGCGCCGTGCGGCCGCTTCGGTGAGTGTAGACCGCCGGGTCATCGGGCAGATGGTAATGGATGACGTGCGAGATGTCGTCCACGTCCAGCCCGCGCGCCGCCACGTCGGTCGCCACCAGGATACGTACGGCTTTCTCGCGGAACTTACGCATCACGGAGTCGCGCTGCGCCTGGGAGAGGTCGCCGTGGAGCGCCTCGGCGTAGACGCCGTCGTGCATGAGGGCTTCGCTCAGGCGCTGCGTGTCGACGCGCGTGCGGCAGAAGACCAACCCATACATCTCCGGCACAAAGTCGATCACGCGGCGGAGCGCGTTGTAGCGGTTCCGCTCCGCCACCGCATAGGCATGGTGAGCGATGTTGGCCTGGGCCACATTCCGCTCGCCCACGGTGATTTCGAGCGGATCCGTGAGATAACGCTGGGCGATGGCCTCGACCTCCGGCGGCATGGTCGCCGAGAAGAGCCACATTGAGGCCTCCTCCGGCGTCGCCTCCAGAATAAAGGTCAGTTCGTCGCGGAAGCCCATGTCGAGCATCTCGTCCGCCTCGTCCAGCACGCACACGCGCACGTCGGAGAGGGAGATGGACTCGCGGCGAATCAGGTCGCAGAGGCGCCCCGGCGTGGCCACCACCACCTGCGCCCCGCGCTCCAACCTGCGGATCTGCTGACCGATGGGCGCGCCGCCGTAACAGGCCGCTACGTGTACCTCAGGCAGAAACTTCGCGAAGCGCGCCAGCTCCTCACCAATTTGCAGACACAATTCACGCGTCGGCGCCAGGATGAGCGCCTGCGGCTTCGGCGAGGACCTATCAATTCGCGCGAGCAACGGCAATCCATAGGCGCAGGTCTTGCCCGTGCCCGTTGCCGCCAACGCCACGCAATCCGGCGTCGGCTCGGCCAACAGACGCGGAATCGCCTCCGCCTGAATCGGCATCGGCTCCGCAAAGCCCAAGCCCTCAATCGCCTTCAGCAACGCCTCGGGCAAACCCAATTCCTGAAAACTCGCCATGAATCTCCTTCCTAAAAAGTCCGCGTAGCATACCAAAAAACGCCGTTCCCTGCCCACATCCACCCCTTTCGCCAAACGAAGGAACCGCAGATCTCGCAGATTTTGAGCAGATTTAGGGTGTGTTACCGCACGCAGGACGCTCTAGGGACACTAGGAGGTTTGGAAGTTTGGTTATGGTGCCCTGTCCTAGTCGCCCCACTGTAAGTATAAAAGCGTGAACGAAGGTCGGCAATACAAACCACGAAGCCGCCACTCGCATTAGTCGACCCCGCAGAGCGACTCGACCCGAAGGCCAAGAAGGATTGGAACTGGTCCGAGCACCTTGCCAAGCTGGCCTACCAGCAGGAGCAGGAATACGACAAGCTCAGGAAAGAACCGCACGCGCTGACAGAGGACAAGCTCAAGGCCGCCAATAACGCCTACAAACTGTACGAGTCCGCCGCGCTATACGCAGCGGAGTCCGGCATGAAGGAAGCCGCAAAGCCCCTTGAGGCTGCGGCTAAGCGCTTAGAGAGCGAGATCGAGAAGCAGTTTACCGAGCCCGAGAAACAGCGCAAGGCCAACCAGAGGAAGTATTCCAAGGACATCAAGGCATTGCAGAAGTCCTTTGACGAGGCGATGGACAACGCCCAGCCTAGACTGGAGGACGACGAGCGCAGCCGGGCGTGGAACCGGATGGTGCTGGACTATCTGATGTTCAAGGCAGAGGCGGAGTTTGCCAAGGCGCTTGAGAAGGGTCTGCGCAAGGTGGGCAAGAAGCAGTGGAACAGATTCCGGGGACCCATCATCAAGACCATCCAGAAGCTTGCCAACGACGCGGCGTCGCCGGACGGGTGGCTTGCCAAGCGGCTGGAGAACCCGAGTGTGGCAGATCGGGACGCCATCCGGGCTTTCATCGCGGAGGCGTTTGGGTTGGAGAAGGACGCCATCCCGATGGGGTGGACGTACATGTTCGACGAGATCGCCAAGGCCATGGAGGAGATGACCAAGGGCATCCGTGGCTATCTGCCTGCGGGGCCGGAGGTGGCCGGATTGCTGACGGGGCCGACTGAACTGGAGGTGGAGCCGGAGGCCACGGAGGAGCAACCTTCGACGGCGATGGATGCGCAGGAGGCGCTCAACCGGGCGGGCGAGCGGTTCCGCAATCGGCGTGCGGCGGAGGCGCTTGCGCAGGACACGGCGTTGCCTGAGACCGGCGCGGAGGGGGAGTCTGACCTCGATGGGTTGGCGGGGAACACGGCGCTGAGCGTGGGGGAGCCGAAACGCGGCGACACAATCGTCAGACGAACAACGTTTGATGTCGAAGAGGACAACGAACGAGATGTTGGCTACTATTATTACGTGAACGACATGCCTGTCGCTTACGCAAGTGTCCGAATCTTCAAGGACTCGACCTATGTTGAACGCATCGACGTAGACGACGACTATCAGAACATGGGATTCGGCACGCGTATTCTCAAACAGTTGGCGGATGAATACGGCGACGTCTATGTCGCGCCGGACAATGAGGACGCGAAGCGCCTGTATGAACGGATTGGATATGACAAGGTGGGGTCTCGTGCATACAACGAGAGCTACTACGCGGTGGACGAGGGGTATGGGGTCTATTCCATCAGCGGCGACAGCAACACGAACATCGTCATCGAGGGGGAGGATGACGGGGCAGGCAATGTGGCGTTGAGCGTGGGGGAGGACGGCACCAAGGGTGTCGACCCGGGGCGCGTCAAGTCAGGTCTTGCGGACTTTGCGAAGGAGTGGAAGTCTCGCGGAGGCTTGGAGTATGGGGATGAGCGGGAGTTGAACGCCATTCTTGATGGCGCGAACCGCTTCATGGACGCCTATTTCGGCGGAGCAATTGCGCTCTCCAACGGTGGCGTGTTGCGGTTTTATCCGGACCGCCGGGCGATTGAGCGCCTTGGGTTGGAGCGGGCATGGATGGAGTATGCGATCCACGCGGTCACGCATCAGAAAGGAGAGGGAGAGCGCGTTCGCGTTTATAGTCGCACAAAAGCGAAAACTCTTGATGACATCAGGGAGATTGTCGCGGCGGACAAGTGCGTAATCGACAAGGGAGATCTCGTTTTCATTGGCAATAACGGCATGTCTGTCGTCGCGGAAATAGTGAACAAAGATGCCATGCGCTTTGACGAGGAACGCTATATCACGACAAAGTTTACGGGGAGTAGACTTAGGAGAATGGCAGCGGTGCCACTGAACACCCTAATGGCACCGCGCGAGGGAACCGTGAAGAGTGCGGGTACATCTCCCTCGTCCACAAACACTATCGCAAATCCGGGTGCCGATGTCAAGCCCGGCAACACGGCCTTGTCCGTGGGCGGGTTTGGACTGAACGCGAACGCGCGTACCGAGATGGAGAAGGTGCGCAAGCAGTATGAGGGGACGGACAAGTGGATGAAGACCCCGAACGGGAAGCCCACGAAGCTGAACGAGCGGCAGTGGCTGCAGGTGCGCACTCCCTCGTTCAAGGCATGGTTCGGCGACTGGGAGAACGACCCCGAACACGCCAGCAAGGTGGTGGACGAGAACGGAGAGCCGCTCGTAGTCTACCACCAGACCAACAGCAAGGCCTATATCAATCGTGAGACCGGGCAAGAGTGGGACAGGATTACCCCGGAAGAGCGACAGGCGTGGCGTGATCGTGGCGATTGGGACGAGCACTGGGAAGAGCAAGACTTCTACACGTTTGACAACACGACGCACGGCAGACGCTCGATTGAGATGCCTGCGTTCTTCTTCTCGCCAGAATATGACGAATACCACGAGTATGGGAATCGTACCGTGGCGGCATTTCTCAATCTGCGCAACCCCGCGTCCAACCCAGAGATTCCAAATGCAGGCGTGACGGACACTGCTGGTGAAGATGCCATGAACGCCTTGATGAAACAGGGCTACGATGGCTTTATCCGTGACGATGACGGAGCGGTTTACGAAATCAACGCGTTTCGGCCCGAACAAATCAAGTCCGCGACGGACAACGTGGGCACGTTTGACCCGAGCGTCCAAGACATCCGCCTCTCCGTGGGCGACCGTGCGTACCTTGACGCGGTGCGGCGTGGGGACATGGGGGCCGCGCGGCGGATGGTGGAGGAGCGGGCAACGGAGATGGGGATTGAAAATCCTATCCCAGAGCAGACGGATGCGTATAAGGTGCGCGTGTCGGCTCCACCGAAGAAGACCATCAAGGTTTATAAGGTGTTCACCATTGACCAGGCGGGGCGGCCGACGGCCTTGTTCGTCTCCGGCATGGACGCGCTCCCGATGGGTGTTTGGCTGGATGCGCAGGATACGTGGCATTTCACGGCGAAAAACGGCAAACAGTACGTTCCTTCAACGGCCAATCCGAATGGGCGCGGTGGGAAGACAGGTGCTGCCGTAGAAATCCCGAACGAGGCGACGCGTCAAGAGCTCATCAAGCGCGGGTTCCTTCCGCAGGGCAGCAAGGCAAAGACGGTGGTGGCCTTGGCGTATCGTCCTGGATGGCACGCGGGTGACATGCCGTTCTTCCCGCAGGGTGGCGTGAGGCGTGCCGGAAGCAACTATGGCAACGTGCACCATGCGCGGCAGGTGGTGTTCGAGTGCGAGATGGACGCCGACCATGACTATACCGATGAGGCACGGCGTCAGCCGAAGGCGCTTACGAAGGATGGACGGGTGAATGAGGCAAACGCCGACCTTCAATCCATGCCGGAGGGCGGGTTCTATCGATACTCGACCAATCCGCTCACGAAGGGCGGCAAGCGTGGAACGTGGTTTATTTCCGGGAGTCTGAAAATCAACCGTGCGCTGACGCAGGGGGAAGCCGATGGCATCCTGCGAGAAAACGGTTTCGCACCGCAGGAGTGGGAGCAGGGTGCGCTTGACCTTGCTCAACTTGGTTATCGTGGAGATGAAAGCGAGGCGGCAAGAAAGACGTTGGCCCCGGTGACGTACGACGACAACGGGAATGTGATTCCGCTGAGCAGACGGTTCAACCCCGCAATTCAAGACATCCGCTTTTCCGTCGGCGAGCGGATGGGTGGGCGTGCGCCGACGGTTGAGCCGGGCGGGGACGTGCGCGAGGCCGGGGAAGGGGCGTTGGCGTGGCTGCGGAGGAAGTTTGTGCACTCGCAGACGCCGGTTTTTGACGCGGTGCGGCGCGTGATGGGCGTGGGGCGGGAGCCTCCGGACGCGTTGAACGTGGAGGCGGCGGCCAAGAACGTGCACGGCAAGATCCGGGCGCGGCAGGAGATGCTCCAGCGGGCGTATCTGGAGCCGCTGAAGGCCATTCTGGCACAGCCCGGGCTGGACAGGAAGCGGTTTGACGACTACGCGCTGGCCCTGCACGCGCTGGAGCGCAACCGGATGATACAGGAGCGGAGCGTGGTGGTCGACCCCACGACCGGCGAGGTGGTCGACTTGGGCGTGGAGGCCGGGTCCGGCGTGACGAACGCGTGGGCCGAGCGGGTGATACGCGAAATCCAGCGCGACCCCTTCGCGGCGCAGTACAAAGAGGCCGCGAACATCTTGGCCGAGATGAACCGCTTTGTGCTGCGCGGGGCGGTGGCAGACGGGTTGCTGACCGAGGCGCAGGCGAAGACGTGGATGCGGTTGAGTCCGCACTACGTGCCGCTGATTTTGGGCAGATTGAGGGCCGGCTACCGCCGGCAGGACGCTCCAGGGGAAGCTTGGAAGTTTGGAGGCTTGGAAGTTTGGTTGTGGCGCCCCGTCCTAGTTGTCCTATTGGTCCTATTTGTCTTACCGCGAGTATAAAAGCGCAAACGATGGCCGGTAATACAAGTCGTGATGTTCCTGCGACGCCGACCTTGAGGAACCGTTTGACGCTGACGAGACGGAAGGGGCGGTCGGATGGTGCGCGTGATGGTGGAGACACTCATGCGGCGCAGTTCGTCGGCAATGGTCTTTGGGATTGGCGCTTTCGTCTCCGCGTAGTCCCGGATAGCCGTGTCCATGACGGCGTGGAGGTAGAGCGGGCACATCTGCCCCATCGCCAGTCCGATACGGACGAGGACCTGTCTGGACTTCAGGGAATAGGTTGGGGGCCGTCCGTGATGGGGGTGGTTACGATAGGAGCCGTTGGGCAAGCGGATGACAAACTTCCGCGACAGCTTGCACATCCTGATTGCCTCATCGAGCAACGCTGTCTTTTCTGCTCGTGTCCGAGCCTTGGCGTATCGTCGTCTCATTCTGTCCATGTACTCGTTCTCAAAAGTCTGTTCCATGTCGACTCCTTCGGTGCAATCGCATTTGACACATAGGAAGGATATCGACTTTCGCTTCGGTGCAATTTACTATGACACATCACGCCTGCGTGTGGCAACACGCCTTTAATCTATGTAAGCTGCGCTTTCCTCCGGTTTCGGGATAGCAAATGACAGGTCTTGGAGGTGGTGTATCTTGCTATGAGAGATTAGATTGTCTGTGATTTAGGGGAACCAAATGACAGGTCTTGGAGGTGGTGTATCTTGCTATGAGAGATTAGATTGTCTGTGATTTAGGGGAACCAAATGACAGGTCTTTGGCAAGGGTGCGTGGTGTGAGTTCCTGCGATTGGGCTGGGGAAATCTCGGATTGAATGAGGTCCCTCTCTCATATTATAGGTAGGGGGTGATGGCGAGGGCTTCCCACGCCAGTGTCACCGGCGATAACCGGTGTGTCCGTTTCGGATATTTCAGTTGTTTTTGGGAAGCATACTGAGACGGCGTGATAAGACCATTAGAACGTGGCTCTCTAAGGAGCTTTATTCCCAAAACACACTGACAGTCTTGCGTGCGGTAGCTTGCCATTAATCTGCCCCCAATCTGCGAAATCTGCGGTTCCCCTGCGTCTTTGCAGTCCCACTTGTGCCCGACAGCATTAGGTTCGCGTTACGCCGAGGGGTGGGGATGTGGTATACTATGCGCTTCCTGAAGAAAGGAGCGTAAGCAAATGTGGGATTACACCGAAAAAGTGATGGACCATTTCCGGCACCCGAGGAACGTCGGGGCCATTGAACACCCGGACGGGAAGGCGACGGTGGGGTCGCTGGCTTGCGGCGACGCGCTGACCTTCATGTTCAAGTTGGGACCGGACGGGCGCATCGCCGAGGCAAAGTTCCAGACCTTCGGGTGCGCGAGCGCGGTGGCTTCGAGCTCGGCGCTGACGGAGATGGTCATCGGCAAGACGTTGGAAGAGGCCGAGAAGATCACGAACAAGGACATCGCGGACTATCTGGGCGGCTTGCCGGACCAGAAGATGCATTGCTCGGTGATGGGTCGCGAGGCGCTTGAGGCGGCCATCCACAACTATCGCACGGGCGAAGAGAACGTGGTGCAGGTGAACGACGAGATTGTTTGCACCTGCTTCGGCGTCTCCCGCGCGGAAATCGAGCGCGTGACGCGTGAGAATCATCTCCACACGGTGGAAGAGGTGACGAACTATTGCAAGGCCGGCGGCGGTTGCGGAATGTGCCGTGACCGTATCCAGGAAATTGTGGACGAGGTGAACCACGCGCAGGCCGCGGCGGCGGAGCCTCCGAAGCCGGCGAAGAAGATGACCACGCTCCAGAAGATCAAGCTCATCGAGCAGACGCTTGAGGAGCAGGTGCGCCCCGTGCTGAAGAAAGATGGGGGCGACGTGGAGTTGGTGGACGTGGACGGGGACACCGTCCGCATCGCCTTCCGCGGGATGTGCGCGGGCTGCCGGAGCGCGGCTATCACGCGCGATAACCTGATCGCGCACGCGCTCCATGAGTTCGTGGACCCGGCAATCGAGGTGGTGATGGAATGAGCAACGCCCCTTTGGTTTATTTGGACAACAACGCGACGACGCGTCCCGCGTCCGAGGTGGTGGAGGCGATGCTTCCCCTCCTAACGGAGCAGTGGGGCAACCCCAGTAGCATGCACGCCTTCGGTGGGCGGGTGGCCAAGCCCGTGGCCGAGGCGCGCGAACGGGTCGCGGCCTTCCTCAACGCGGAGCGTCCGGAAGAGGTCGTCTTCGAGGGGTGCGCCACGGAGGCCGACAACCATGCGCTCTTTGGCGTGGCGGCGGCCTGGGGGCGCCCCGGCACCATCATCACCAGCCGCGTGGAGCACCCGGCCATCCTGGGGCCTTGTCTGCGCTTGCGCGAGATGGGGCACACGGTGGTGGAAATCGGCGTAGACGGCGAGGGCCGCTTCGACATGGAGGCTTATGAGGCCGCCTTGGCCGCGCACCCGGGCCCAAAACTGGTCTCGGTGATGTGGGCGAACAACGAGACGGGCGTCCTCTTCCCTATCAAACGCATTGCCGAGCTGGGCAAGGCCGCCGGTGCCATCGTGCATACCGACGCAGTACAGGCGGCCGGCAAGGTGCCGTTGGACGTGCGTGAGGTGCCGGTGGACCTGCTCTCCATCGCGGGGCATAAGATGCATGCGCCCAAGGGCATCGGTGTCCTGTACGTCCGCCGGGGCACGCGTATCAAGCCCTTCGTCATCGGGGGTCACCAGGAGCGTGGCCGCCGCGGCGGTACGGAGAATGTGCCCTACATCATCGGCATGGCCAAGGCGTGTGACCTTTCCGCGGCGGCCTTGACGGACGGTTCCGAGGTGCGTATTCGCCGCCTGCGCGACAAGTTGCAGACGGGGCTTCTGGCGACGTGCCCGGACAGCCGCGTGAACGGCGGCGGGGCCGAACGTGTTTCCAACACGCTGAACATCTCCTTCGAGTACATCGAGGGCGAGAGCGTGCTCTATCACCTGAGCGACTTGGGCATTTGCGCGAGCAGTGGCTCCGCCTGCGCGGCGGGAAGCCTGGAGCCGAGCCATGTGATCCGTGCGATGGGCGTGCCCTTCACCGCTGTGCACGGGTCGATTCGCTTCTCCCTGAGCCGCTACACGACCGAAGAGGAGATCGATTACGTGCTCAAACACTGCCCGGAGGTGGTGGCCGAGATGCGCGCGATTTCGCCCTTCGTGAAGCACTGAGCGCATTTGTGCTATTCTATAAAAAAGAAAGGACGCAAGATGAAACAGTTTTGGATGGCTTCCGCCCTTGTCGCGACCGCCGGTGTGGCGGGTGCGCAGAATGGCCCTGTGGTGACCGCGCGTGATGATGCGCCCGTGGCGTTGACCGAAGAGGACGCGCAGGCGGGCGTGGTGGCGGACAATGACGATGGTCAGTCTGAGGGCCGCTTCTATTTGGGTGCCGGCGCGGGCGTCATGCGCGTCCACAACACCAGCCATCCCGCGCCGGGGAGTGACCTGCGCGGTGTGCAGCCGTCCGTGGTCTTGCGTCTGGGTTACGATTTCGCGGATAGCCCTTGGAGTCTGGAAGGGTTCGGCTCGTTGAGCCGTGCCACCAAGATGGCGAAGGGTTCGGACAGCGGCCGCACCATCGTTGGGGTGGGGGCGGAGGCCCTGTGGCACTTCGACCGCTATGCGCGCTTTGACCCCTTCTTGGCCGGCGGCCTCTCCTTCTACAGCGGCAACAAGCCCTCTCTGTGGCAGGATGGCAAGCGCGCGCATTTCTTCGCGCAGGCCGGCGTTGGCGCCTTCTACCACCTCACGGAGAATCTTTCTCTGCGCGGCGACTTGCGCTGGCACGTGGCGTTGGATGAGGACTTCATGCACTTCACCTCGGCTGACATCGGCTTGACGTGGTTCTTGGGCGGCGAGGGGGATACCTCGGCCGACACCCTGGCGCCCTTGTCCGAACGCGGCCCAATCGAGGCCGGCGCCGCGCGTTATGACGAGGCCAGCGCGCATGCCGAGAAGCTACGCGACGTGACGCCCGTGGGCATCGGCGACACGATGCTCCTGGAGTTGCGCGTGGGCTTCGCCAAGGATACTGCCATCATTCAGGCGTCTGAACAGCCTGTGATGGATGAGCTGACCCGGATGGTGCTCGCGGCGTTTGAAATCAATCCGCAGGCCAAGATTGAGATTCATGGCCACGCCGACCGTCAGCATGGCTCCGACCACGCCTATAACCAAGCGCTCTCTGAGGCGCGTGCCAAAAGCGTGATGACCTTCTTGGCGCAGAACGGCGCGCCTGTTGAGCGCATGACGGCGCAGGGGCATTCCTTCGATCAGCCGTTGGAGCCTGTGGATTTGGACAATGGCACGCCGGCGAACCGTCGCGTGGAGATTGTCATCAAGGGCGTCACAGAGGCGGAGCGGGAACGCATTCGCGTCTCCGGCAAGTAAGGACGTTGCATGGAGGCCTCTCAGCGCGTGGAGAAGAAGGGGGTAGGGGCGGCCATCGAGGCCGTCGCAGGAGTTTTTACGCCGCTTTGGACCTTCTTTGCGAGTAAGCTCCAGCGCTACATCCTCTCCTCCTTCTTGGTGGCCGCCGGGCTCACCGCACTGGTGCTGACCTTCGTGCTGTCGGTAGGGTTCCTCTTCCAGGTTATCCAATTCATCATCCGGGGCGTTCCAGCGGCGTTGGTGCTCCAGTATTTGGCGGCCTCCTTGCCGGAAGTGTTGGGCTTCACCGTTCCGCTGGCGTTGATGGTTGCTTCGTTGCTGGTCTTTGGTCGCATGAGCGGAGACAGTGAGGTGGCGGCCATGAAGGCCTGCGGCGTCAGCTTCCTCTCCATCATGCGTGGCCCCATTATCGTGGGTCTGCTTTGCGTGGGCTTGGGCTTCTACCTACAAAACTACGCCATGCCCAGCGGCCACTTCGTCCGCAGAACGCTCTCTTCGCGCTTGGCGGTCGAGGCCGGGACCGACCTGATTGAGCCCGGTCGCTTCATCAACGAAATCAACGATGTCTCTGTCTTTTGCGACAGTAAGAGCGAGGAAGAGGACGAGCAGGGCGCTTACACCGTGCTTTACGACCTCGTCGCTATTGATCGTAGCGATGGCTTCTCGCGGGAAATCCGAGCCGAGCGCGCGGAGGTCCGCATCGATGGTAGCGACCTTCTCTTCAAGCTCTACGAGCCGCGTATCTCGCCGATGGCCGAGGACAACCCTAACGTCGCCTCCGCTAAAGTCTTGCCGTATCGCTTCAAGAACGTCGTCACCCGTGCTCGTGAGTATCACAAAAAGCCCAAGGATTACACCTTCGGGGAACTCCTTGCGGCCGAGCGCGACGCGAAAGACGCATTGAGCCGGGCCAAAGCCGCCGAGGCCGCTGGCACGCCCATTGAGGGATTCTCCTCGGAGGCCGCGGCCATGTGGCATTCGCGTCTCCTCTTCTTGCTGAACTATCGCATTGTCTGGGCTTTCTCCGCCCTTTGCTTCGTGTTGGTGGGCATCCCGCTTGGCTGCCAGGCCATGCGCAAGGATTCCTCGCGCGGCATGGCATTGGGTGTCGGGGTCGGCATTGCGTTCTTCCTTGTCTTGCTGCTTTCCGAATCCTTGGCTGACAAACCCGGTGCCTTCCCCTGGCTTCTCGTGTGGGTGCCCGTGCTGATCTGCCTGGGCGTCGCCGCTTATCTTATCCCCAAACACCAGTGAGGTCTTCCATGTCCATCAGTCCCCTTGCGTTTGTCTGTGAAGGTGCCAAAATCGACCCGGCCGCCGAGATTGGTCCTTTCGCCTATGTTGGTCCCGATGTCACGCTTGGCCCCGGCGTCAAGCTCCATCACCATGCGACCGTCGAGGGGTACACCACGCTGGGTGAAGGGTGCGAGGTCTTCCCCGGTGCTTGTGTCGGCACCAAGACCCAAGACCTCAAGTGGCAGCCCGGCAGCGTGACTTACGTGGAAATCGGCCCCCGTACCGTCATTCGTGAGTGCGCTACCATCCACTCCGGCACCTTCGACGGCACCAAGACGGTCATCGGCTCCGACTGCCTCATCATGGCCTACTGCCACGTCGCCCATGGGTGCATCCTTGGCGACCACGTCATCATGTCCAACGGCGTCCAGGTCGCCGGCGAGTGCACCATTGAGCACCACGCCGTCATCGGCGGCACGTCCGCCATTCTCCAGTTTACTCACGTTGGCGCCTACGCCATGGTCGGCGGTGGCACCCAGCTCCGCAAAGACGCTCCGCCCTACATGGTCACCATGGGCACCGAGAACCTCGTCGTCCGCGGCCTCAACTCCGTTGGCATCCGTCGTCACGCCGGCGAATTCAGCCCCGAGGCCTACGCCGCGCTCAAGGACGCCTACCAGATTCTTTACTCCGAGGGTTCCACCCGCGCCGCCGCGCTCGAGCGCATCGCCAACGAGCTCCCCCAATGCCCCGAAATCAAGCACCTCCTTGATTTCTACGCCAACGCCTCCAAGCACGGCGTCGCCTAAGGAAAAGGACGTGTAGCCATGGCAGAGACCCACGAACACAAGGATTTGCGGCCGGATTGGGATACCTATTTCATGGAGATCGCCAAGGTCGTGGGGATGCGGGCGAATTGCTCGCGCCGGAAGGTGGCCGCGGTGATTGTGGCCGACCACCGGATTATCTCGACGGGCTACAACGGCACGCCGCGCGGTATTCGCAACTGCTTTGAGGGCGGGTGCCCGCGTTGCTCCGGCGATGTGAAGAGCGGAGCCTCGCTGGAGGAGTGCGTCTGCGTCCACGCCGAGCAGAACGCCATCTGCCAGGCGGCCTATTACGGCATTCGTTTGGCCGGCTCCACCATCTACGTCACGCTCACGCCGTGCCTGACCTGCGCGAAGATGATCATCAACGCCGGTATCCGCGAGGTCGTCTACGCCGGGCACTACGCCTTCGATGCGCAGACCAAAGCGCTCTTCGACGAGGCCGGCGTCGTCTGCCGCCACTACGAGCCGCCGGCCGAACGGCCGTGGGAGGCGTAAGCGTGCGGAAGACGCTTGCGGTTCTGTCGGTGGCGGTGGTGTCCGTGTGCGCTTGGGCGGTGGTCAACGAGGCGGCCATCGAACGCTTCAAGAGTCTGCCCGGCCCCATGCAATCCGCAGACGGCGCGCTCTATGTTGCCTGTCAGTCGCCTGACCGCGCCAATCTGCGCTGGCCCGTTCTGCGCTTTGCCGAGGGCGTGCGTGAGAATCTCTCGGATGCCTTTGTCCCGCTTGGCACGGCGGATGCACCCCTGCTGATTGTCCTTGGCACGGAAACAAATCGGGTGGCGTCTGTGACGCGCCGTTCTGTCGGTGCCGCCGATGGCTTCTCCCAACTCGCTATTCATGTCCCCAATCCGGAGACCGTCGATCTGGAGGTCTTCCGGGAGCGTATCGCGGAGGCGTTGTTGCGGGAGCGTGCCCGGTCGGTTGCCGGTGCGTATGCTTCCCTCCAGTGGCCGGAGTGGTTTATCCGCGCGGTCGTCGATGCCTCGCGCGGCAACGTCTGGCGCGCGGAGGCCTATGAAAAGGCCCACGACCTCTTCGCAAAAGGTGAGTTGCCCCCCATCGATGCCTTCTTCGCGCCCGATGCCAATCCGCCGCGTGAGGTCGCGGCCTTCTTTGCGCAGTGGGTTCTGGAACGCAACGCCTCGGAGGCCGACCGCACGACCTTGCTCGCCGCACGTTGGGTTCGCCCCGCGGTCTTGGGCGCGGTCGAGGACGACGCCTGGCCCGCTTGGTTCCGCGCAATGGAAGACACCATCTTCGTCCCCGGCACGCTCACGCGGTCGCAGTTCGAGCGTTGGATAGCGTTGCTCACGGAACCCAAAGACGCGCAGGACGCGGTCCGCATCAGCAATGACCTCACACGTTATGCCGTCGGCCGGCCGAAAGCCTTCCGGGACCTAACCGCTCTCTACCTCAGCGCTTACGGCGCGTTCGCCACCGGCGATACGGAGACCTATCGCATCCGCCGTACCGAGGCTGACTCCTCCCGCGACCTACTCGCGCACATCCTTTCCCTCAAACCCATTCTCGAAGACACTCCGCCCCAAGGGAATCCAGCCCCATGACCACCCAAGCTTCTGACACCGCCACCACCGTTGGCAAAATCAATCCGGACGTCCTCGCCTTCACCGAGGGCAAAGACCCGGTCCTCGACCTCGCCCTCGCCGAGGTCGATTGCCTCGGCACCGCCGCCCACGTCACCATGCTCTCGCGCATGGACTTCAAGCCCACGCTCTTCACCGAGGAGCAGCGCGTCGCCGTCCTGCGCGCCCTCAAGGACATCATCGCCGAGGCCCGCCGTGGCGACTTCACCATCACCGCCGCCGACCAAGACGTCCACCTCGCCGTTGAGCGCCGCCTCACCGAGCGCCTGGGCGACCTCGGCAAGAAGGTCCACACCTGCCGCAGCCGTAACG
Organism: uncultured Kiritimatiellota bacterium; assembly: GCA_944389945.1. Taxonomy (GTDB): domain Bacteria; phylum Verrucomicrobiota; class Kiritimatiellia; order RFP12; family DVOR01; genus Spyradenecus. Next base: position 64,598 of record CALXOF010000008.1, read on the forward strand.
ACCAGGTCGCCGTCGACATCCGCCTGCACGTCCGCAACGAGCTCAACGCCCTCACCGGCGAACTCGCCGACCTCGCCAAAGCCCTGCTTGCCCTTGCCGAGACCCACAAGTCCATCCCCTTGGTCGGCCGCACCCATCTTCAGCCTGCCATGCCCAGCTCCGTGGGGATGTGGGCCAGTGGCTACGCCGAGATGCTCTTGGACGACGCCTATCTGCTCGAGGCCGCCTACAAGACTAACAACCTCTGCCCCCTCGGCTCCGCCGCCGGTTACGGCGTACCCCTGCCCATCGACCGCCAGTTGACCAGCGACCTGCTCGCCTTCGAGCGGCCTCACCACAACGTCTTCTATGCCTCCTGCGCCCGCGGCAAGGACGAAGCCGTCCTGCTCGCCGCCTGCTCGCAGGTCATGCTCTCGCTCTCGCGCCTCGCCGAGGACCTCATCCTCTTCTCGATGCCTGAGTTCCGCTACTTCACCCTCCCGCGCGACCTCTGCACCGGCAGCTCCATTATGCCGCAGAAGTACAACCCCGACGTCCTCGAGCTCATCCGCGCCAAGGCCGCCCTCCTCATCGGCCAGGCCACCTCCGCCAACGTCATCCTCAAGGCCCTCCCCGGCGGCTACAACCGCGACCTGCAGGACACCAAGGAGCTCTACATGGAGGGCCTCTGCGTCACCCGCGCCTCTCTCCGTATTATGCGCTTGATGGCCGAGAACCTCACCGTCAATCCCGACGCCTGCCGCGCCGCCTTCGCCGAGCCCGGTGTCTTCGCCACCGACCGCGCCCTCGAACTCGTTGCCGGTGGCATGCCTTTCCGTGATGCCTACCATCAGGTGCGCGACCACCTTGAGGACCTCCGCGGCATGGACCCCGATGCCGTTATCGCCCAGAAGACCCATCTCGGCGGCACCAACGGTCTCGACTTCGCCCTCCTCCGCGGCCGTGCTGACGCCCTCGCGAATCAGGCCCAGTCCGCCCAGGCCAAGGTCGATGCCGCCTTCGCTGCCCTCATGGACGTCTAACCCTTCCTTCTATTTTCTCCAGGAGAATCAATCATGCGTAGTGATACCGTCAAGGCCGGTTACCAAAAGGCCCCTCACCGCTCGCTCCTTCGCGCCGCCGGCGTGAAGGGCGAAGACTTCCCCAAACCCTTCATCGCCGTCTGCTCCTCTTACACGGACGTCGTCCCCGGCCACTGCCACCTTCGCGCCGTCGCCGACCTCGTCAAGGAAGAGATTCGCGCCGCGGGCGGCGTGCCCTTCGAGTTTGACACCATCGCCGTCTGCGATGGCATCGCCATGGGCCACGCCGGCATGAAGATGTCCCTCCCTAGCCGCGAGCTCATCGCCGACAGCGTCGAGACCATGCTCCGCGCCCACTGCTTCGATGGCGTCATCTGCATCCCCAACTGCGACAAGATTGTCCCCGGCATGGTGCTTGCTACCCTGCGCGTGAACATTCCCGCTATCTTCGCCTCCGGCGGCCCTATGCTCCCCGGCGTCAACCCTGTTACCGGCGCCGCCTCCGACCTTAACACCGTCTTTGAAGCCGTCGCTGAGTACAAGAACGGCAAGATCACCGAAGACCAGCTCACCGCCATCGAGTCCACCTCCTGTCCTGGGTGTGGCTCCTGCTCTGGCATGTTCACCGCCAACTCCATGAACTGCCTCTGCGAGGTCCTCGGCCTGGCGCTCCCCGGCAATGGCACCATCCCCGCCGTCGACCCGCGCCGCAAAGATCTCTGGCGCGCCGCTGCTCGCCGTATCGTCCAGATGGCCAAGGACAACGGCCCGCTCCCGCGCGACATCGTCGACCGCGCCGCCATTGACAACGCCTTCGCTCTCGACATGGCCATGGGCGGTTCCTCCAACACCGTCCTCCACACCCTCGCCTTCGCTCACGAGGCCGGCATCGACTACGACCTCCGTCGTATCGACGCCATCTCCAAGCGTACGCCCCACGTCTGCAAGGTCGCCCCCAGCTGCGCCTATCACGTTGTTGATGTCGACCGCGCCGGCGGCATCTCCGGCATCCTCAAGCGACTCTCCGAGCGCCCCGGCCTCCTGGACCTCGACAAGCGTACCGTCAGCGGCAAGACCCTTGGCGAGATTGCCGCCGCCGCGACCATCACCGACACCGCCGTCATCCGCACCTTCGATAACGCCTACTCCCAGGACGGTGGCCTCTCCGTCCTCCATGGCAATCTCGCCGAGCAGGGCGCCATCGTCAAGCGCGCCGGCGTCTACGCCTCCATGCTCGTCTTCACCGGCAAGGCCATCTGCTTCGACTCCCAGGAAGAGGCCTGCGAAGGCATCCTCGCCGGCAAGGTCAAGCCCGGCCACGTCGTCGTCATCCGCGGCGAAGGCCCCAAGGGCGGCCCCGGCATGCAGGAGATGCTCGCCCCCACCGCTTATATTATTGGTGCCGGCCTAGGCGAACAGGTCGCCCTTATCACCGACGGACGCTTCTCCGGTGCCACCCACGGCGCCTGCATCGGCCACGTCTCCCCGGAAGCCGCCGAGGGCGGTCTCATCGGCCTCATCCAGGATGGCGATGAAATCCACATCGACATCCCTAACAATCTCCTTGAGGCCAACCTCTCTGAAGAGGAAATCGCTACCCGCCGCGCCACCGCCAAGCCTTGGCCGCCGCGCCCCGTTACTGGTTGGCTCGCCCGCTACGCCAAGCTCGTCGGCAACGCCTCCACCGGCGCCACGCTGTCGTAAACGGCTTGTGCCCTCCAAAAGGCCCCGGTCCCCGGGGCCTTTTTTGTTTTAGGTTACAGAGGACCACAGAGGGATACACAGGGGAACACAGAGAACACGACGCAGGAGAAACCGCAGAACACGACGCAGGGGGAACCGCAGATTCCGCAGATTAAAGCAGATTAGGGGCCGGCTACCGCCGGCAGGACTGCCAGAATGGGAAACGCAGATTGCGCAGATTGTTGCAGATTTTGGCGTGCTGGCGCACGCTGATTGTTTGTGCGACGGTTTTGTCTGGCGCCCCATAGGGGCGCGAAACGAAAGGGGTAATACAAAAGCGAGCAGATGCACAAGCATCTACTCGCTAGAGTTGTTGGGCATGGAGTTGCGTCGTCTAAATAAGGGTGAGAGACTTGCCAACAACCAAGCGCTCCCACGCCCGCAACTCATGAATGTAATCTCAAATTTTATGCCAGAGGTCAACGCGTGACTATCTAAAAATGGGGGAGGGGTAAGCGTACGACAAGAGAGTTGGGCGAGGCATGGGAAGAGCGAGGAAGAGAAGGCCAATGCTAATCGACGGTCGGCCACTCACGCATCGGTTCCTCACGCCGGCTCGGAAGAGATGGTTGCCTCGCTCGTCACTAGTATGACAAACCAAAACATAATATACGACGCAGAAAAGGAAAATGAGCCCGCCAGGACCACCACGGTTCAGCGCGTGAACGCTGACAGACGTGGCTACTCTGACGGACCCAACACCAAAAGGATACTAAAACTGAAGAAGTAACGCAAACAAAAAGAGCGACTCCCTTCAAGCCAGGGCTAACACGCAAAGCGTGTCGCAGCCTCCTGGAGGAATCGCTCTGCACAAAAAGATACTAAATCCGTTTTTCGCAGTCAAGCCCGAGGCGTCAGGCTGAGTTTGACGGAGGGGTGGGAAAAGTGGTAGTGTATCGTTCATCACCTGCGGGAGAGCCGCAGGGGTCAACGTGCAGCACGCACGAATGATTTGCTCGGATCAAAGTCCGCTAAACATTGAGAGAGCAAACGTTCGGGTGTGGCATGCGTGGATACGTATGCCCTCCCGTCTGTTTCTCTCAAGGCTCTTAGCGGACGCCCGATCCGGAACAGACGTGGAGGGCGCCTTTATGTCACGCAGAAAGAAAGTTGTCGTCAATGAGCCGCAGGGTGATGCTGCGGACACGTATCTGCATGCCGGCCATGAGCGCCCCATCCTGCCGGCGGCCAATGAGACCAGCGATGTCCACGAGACCGAGCCACCCGCAGACTATATCATCGACCCGCACAACATTCCGCGTCTGTGGTGGTATCAAAAGGGCGAGGACGTGGTGGAGGTGCCGACCTTCACTATCCACCAACACGAGGCTGTGAACCCGATGCGCATCCTCAAGGCCACCTTCGAGGATGACCGGCAGGGCTATATCCAAGAGGAGATGTTTGAGCAGACGGAGGCCGACCGGCGTCGTCTCCGCACGGAAGAGGTCTATTCCTACAATCACACTATGCAGTGGACGAACCGCATGATTGCAGGCGATTCCCTGCTGGTGATGAACGCCCTGCTCCAACATGAGCGACTGGCCGGGCAGGTGCAGTGCATCTACATGGATCCGCCCTACGGCATCAAGTTCGGCTCCAACTTCATGCCCACCATCCACAAACGCGACGTGAAGGATGGCAAGGATGAGGACATGACCGCCGAACCTGGCATGGTCACGGCCTTCCGCGACACCTGGAAATGGGGCATCCACAGTTATCTCACCTATCTCCGCGACCGCTTCATCCTTATGCGTGAGCTACTTGCGTCCAGCGGTTCTATCTTCGTCCAAATCTCGATGGAGAATGTCCACCGCGTGCGTCTTCTCCTCGACGAGGTCTTCGGTCCCGAGAACTGCGTCAGCATGATTACTTACGCCACCACAGGTGGTAATGAGTCTGGGATATTAGACCGTGCAGGAGATTATATTTTGTGGTATGCCAAAGATAAGAATAGTGTGAAGTATCACGAACTTTTCCAAGTGCGGGAGGGAATAGCTGAGTATTCAAGAATTGAATTCCCTGATGGAACACGTATGTCAATCGCCGAATGGGAAGCAGAGAATGGAAAGGAGTTTGACTACGATAATCCTCCGAAAGGAGTTAAGTTTTATCGGCTAGATCCGCTAGTGTCGAATAGACCTGCAGGCGAAGGAGATGTCAAGGTGTTTATGTTTAAAGGACGCGAGTATCGTCCAGGAAACGGAACGTTTAAGACAACGCAACGCGGGTTGGAGCGACTTGCTGCTGCGGGAAGAATCGCCTGTGGTAAAAAGCAAATCCATTATGTGCGATATTTTGATGATTTTCCAGTCAAGTCATATAAGAACGTTTGGACAGATTGTCGCGGCGCAAGCGATAAGGTCTACGTAGTTCAGACCTCCAAGAAGGTGATTGAGCGTTGCATTCTGATGACGACGGAGCCGGGGGATTTGGTGCTAGATCCGACGTGTGGGAGCGGGACGACGGCGGTGGTCGCGGAAGAGTGGGGGAGACGTTGGATCACAATCGACACGAGCCGGGTGGCGTTGGCGCTGGCGAAGCGTCGGCTCATCACGCAGGTCTATGATTGGTATAAGTTGGCGGACGAGAAACGCGGCATTGACGGCGGGTTGGTCTACAAGACGGTGCCGCACGTGATGCTGGGCGACATCGCCAACGGCGTCCCCTCGAAGGAAGAGACGCTGTGGGACAGGCCGCTTGTTGAGAAGGGGAAGGTTCGGGTGACGGGGCCCTTCACGGTGGAGGCATTGCCCGAGCCGGTGATTGAACCGCTCGAAGAGAAGCCCGAGGAGGGGATGGCCGCAGGGAAGAGTTTGGAAGAGTGGGTGGCCGAACTGCGGACGGCGGGGATTCAGTCGGCGTCCGGGAAGGAGCGGTTGCGCTTCAGTGCGCTGGAGGTCTCGGGGACGTACACGTGGTTCCACGCGCAGGGCGTGACGACGGACGGGACGGAGGCATTGGTGTGCATGGGGAGCGCGTCGGCGCCGTTGAGTCCGACCATCGTGCGCAATGCGCTCGATGAGGCCGCCGACCTCTATCCCCGGCCCGGGCTGATTGTCTTCGCGGCCTTTCAGTTCACGGCCGAGGCGGAGGCCCTCATCGCGGGGTGCAAGGTGAAGGACGCGCAGGTCCTAGCCGTGCAGATGAACACCGACCTGCAGATGACCGACCTGCTGAAGCGCCAAGCCCGCAACCAGAGCTTCATCTTGGTGGGCCAGCCAGACGTGCAACTGAAGATGGGGGTGGACGGACGGCTGACGGTGGAGGTGTTGGGCTTCGACTATTACGACCCCGTGAAACAGGCCATGGTCACCGGCAGTCCGAAGAACATCGCCATGTGGATGGTGGACGGCAACTACGACGGGCGGTGCGTGAACCCGCAACAGTGTTTCTTCCCGGGCACGGACGTCTGGAAGAAGTTGGAGACGACGCTGAAAGGGACCATCGTGCCCGTGCGGTTGAAGGCCTACCAGGGGACAAAGAGTCTGCCCTTCAAGCCCGGCGAGAACCTGAAGGTGGCGGTGAAGATCATCGACGACAAGGGCTTCGAGAGCATCCGCGTCTTTCCGCTGACGGCGGACGGTCGGCCTCGCGGGGAGGCGGCGCGATGAGCCTGATTCTGAACAGTCCCTACGCGGAGCCGACACGCCACTGGGTGCACGCGCCCGGGACGGTCTCGCTGACGGATGTCGAGGGACGGCGCGCGCCGGGTTACACCAAGTTCAGCACCAAGAGCCGGGGCGACGGCGAGTTTGTGCCGTTGGGCGCGGTGGAGGTCATCCGCGGGAAGGTGAAGGCGTGGCGCGAGGCGGGGTGGCCAGGGGTGACGCCCGTCACGCGGCGGTTGCTCGAACGGTGGAACGGGGTGGGGGACGAGGAAGGGGTGATGGAACCGAGACCCTTCTTCTGTCAGCTGGAGGCCATCGAGACGTTGATTTGGATGACGGAAGGCGCAGAGGCCAATCGTCAGGGGCTGTGGGGCGAGTTTGACGACCAATTGCGGGGCGATGGAGGCCCCTTCGAGCGGGTCTGCACCAAGCTCTGCACGGGCGGCGGCAAAACCAAGGTCATGGCCATGCTCATCGCGTGGCACGCGTGCAACAAGGCGAGTTATCCGCAGGATAAGCGCTTCTGCCGGGACTTCTTGATTGTGGCGCCGAACCTGACCGTACGCGACCGTCTGGCCGGGCTCGACCCCGCGGATGGGGGCGAGTATGGCGGCTATCTGGTGCCGGACGAGTTGGCCGGCGCGCTGTCTCAGGCCCACGTGCGTATCCTCAACTGGCAAGCCATGCAGTGGGAGGACGAGAAGAAGCTGAGCAAGAAGCGGAGCGTGGACAAGCGCGGGCCGTTGAGCGACAAGGCGTATGCTAAGCAGGTCTTGGGGCCGGAGTTGGCCAAGGCCCCGCGTATCCTGGTGCTCAACGACGAGGCCCATCACGCTTGGCGTCTGCCGCCCACGGCCAAGGCCGGCGACTACAAGGGCGTGGGCGAGGAGAAGGACGAGCACACCGTCTGGGTGGGCGGGCTTGACCGCATCCACCGTGTGATTCCCATCCTGCGGTGCCACGACTTCTCGGCCACGCCCTTCATCCCCTCGGGCAAGATGAGCAAGGAGGACTTCCTCTTCGGGTGGATTGTCAGCGACTTCGGGTTGAACGACGGCATCGAGGCCGGGTTGGTCAAGACCCCGCGGATGCCCTACAACGCCGCAGGGGCCATCAATCCCGAGACCGGTCTGCCCGAACTCTATGACCTCTATGAGGCCAAGGGCATCAAAGAGGCCATCGCCGAGGATGTCGATGTCGCCACGCCCCTGCCGCCGACCCTCGCTAACGCCTATTCCCTGCTGGCGGAGGATTGGCGCAGAACGGCGGACCAGTGGGCGGAGCGCCATGTGGCCACGCCGCCGGTGCTCATCAGCGTGGTGAACAACACGGTGACGGCGGAACGCATCGAGCGACACTTTCGGTCGGGCGGCAACGCGACCTTGGGGCAAGCCCAGGAATTGTGCGACGAGGCGCGGTTGTTGCGTATCGATTCCAAGGTGATCGAGAAGGCCGGCGCGGCGGGTGATGCCCTGCGCGAGCGCGTCGCCACCGTGGGCAAGGTCGGCAAGCCGGGCGCGGACGTGACGAACCTTATCTCCGTGGCCATGCTCTCGGAGGGGTGGGACGCGCGTACCGTGACGCACATCCTGGGTTTGCGCGCCTTCACCAGCCAGTTGCTCTGCGAGCAGGTCATCGGGCGCGGGTTGCGTCGCGTGAGCTACGACGTGGACGAGGAGACGGGCTTGCTCCAGCCGGAGTACGTGCAGGTCTTCGGCGTGCCCTTCCGCTTTCTGCCCTCCGAAGGGGACACCTCGGGCGAACCGCCGAAGCCGACCTATCCCATCGCCGTGGCACCGGGGCGCGAGGACGCCGAAATCACTTGGCCCAACATCGTGCGCATCGACACGAACCAGGTACACGAGCTGTCGATTGAGGACATCCCGGAGCTGACGCTCGCGCCGAACCTGACCCTCTCCGCACAGTTGGCGCAGACGCTCGGCGAATGGATGAAGGTGGGGCAGGACGACCTCTATACGCTTGATATTGCCCAGGCACCGCGGTTGCAGACCATCCTGTTTTCGATGGCGAAGGCGTTGCTGGAGAGCGCGCCACTCGAGGAAATTCGCAAGAAGATGTCCACGCCGCGGCTCTTCGCCGCGTTGGTGCGGTTGGCCGAGGACTTCATTGCCTCGGAGAAGTGCCACTGGGAGGACAATCTCTTCTGGCAGAAGGTCGACCTCAAGACCCCGGAAGAGCGGTTGGCCTATGCCTATCAGATGGGCTCGGTGGTGCAGCATCTGCTCAAGCATTTGGCGTCGAAGGATAATCTGGTGCTCTCCATCGTGCGGGACAGTCGTCTGCCGACGCTCTCCACTGCGAAGATGCGCACTTGGCACACCACCAAGGAACCCAAACTCACCGGACCGAAGAGCCAAATTGGCGCGGCGGTCTATGACAGTGCGTGGGAACAGAGCGTGGCCGAGACCTTGGCGGGAATGGATGCCGTGCAGGCCTACGTCCGCAACGACCGTCATGTGGGGCTGCGCGTCCGCTATGTGTCGCAGGGGCTCACGCGGCTCTATATCCCCGACTTCATTGTGCGACTGACGACCGGCGAGACGGTGGTGCTGGAGGTCAAGGGGCAGGACGACCGCACGGCCAAGGATAAGCACGAGGCATTGGAACGTTGGTGCAAGGCCGTCACCGCGCTCCATGACTTCGGTCCCTGGCGTGCCGCCCGCGTGATGTCCGCCAACGCGATTGCTCTCCATGAAGCCTTGGGCGTGTGAGCGATACCCTGGAGAACAGAGAACAGAAAACGGAGAGCGGAACGCGCGGCAAGTGCGCGACGGATGAGACCGCTGTACAGGGTGGCGTGAGCCACTCCACATGAGAATCAATCGTATCCTGGGAAATTGACAAGTTTCTTTTTCCCGCGAAGACGCGAGTGTGCGCGAAGCTAGATGGCTAAACGCCCGCTGATCGCTCCCTCTCGCCCATCATCTTCGCGCTTAGGCCGTTTAAGCATCTTTGGCGCAGGAAAGTGGGGCGCGGGAGGGCGCACGGACGTGCGCCCGGCGTTAGCGCCCCACCTTTCCTGCAAGAGTTGTGTCTTTGCGGTCCCTCTCTTTTCCCCGGACCCTATAGGGTCTCGCCCTGGACCACTATAGAAGGACTTTCACACGTTTTTGAGGATTTGTTGTAGTTTTCAATGAGATAGTAAAAATGGTTCATTTTTGGGTATAGTAATAGGAAAGAAAGGTGGCACCCAGAATGACCCAGGACCTCGATTGGAAAAAGTCCGCGCAGGTGATGAACGCGGCATGGGATGGATTTTGTGTGAAAATTTCTCACATGTTTCATAAGCCTGAAGCTGAGTTTATTGCGAGATTACTCAAAGGTGTTATGATTCAAAAGGATGTAATTATCTCGAAGTGCGCGAAGGTATGCCGAAAAGAAGGCACTTCGATAGCCACGTTTTGCAATATAGCGACTAAGCATTTGAAAAAACGAACTATTGAACAGAATGCACATCAAACACTGTTGCAAATGATGGCGCAGACAGTTCACAAAGACACCTTAATCATTGCAGATGAGAGTGATTTAGCCAAACCATACGCGCACTATTTTGAGACAGAGGAGGAACGTGGGAATTCCCGTTCGATGGAATATGTGGACAGGATCCGTGATGGCTCAACAGGGGAAATAACAAATGGTTATTCCCTCTTTCTTGTGACGGCCTGTGAGCTCGGGAAACATGAGCCCCGTCCTCTTCTCTTACGTGCTTGGTCGACCAAGGCCGACGATTATCAAGGTGAAACAAACGAGGTTCTAGACGGGTTTCGGCGAGTTGCCGATGCTCTCGGAGACCGTGGGATCTATGTTTACGACCGAGGCGGAGATCGAAGAGCCTACTTTGACTTCTTTATTGAGAGAAACTTACGCTTTGTTATCCGTCTCATTGGCGAACGTAATCTGATTATCCACGGAGGGAAATTCATCAAATCAGTGATACTTGCCAGAAGCCTTGAAACTCCTGTCAAGATAAACGTCGACTACGAAAAAAAGGGGAAACGCTACCAGAAAACGCTTTCCCTTGGACATATCCCTGTCCGACTTCCAGGTTCAGACAAAGAACTAGAACTTGTTGTTGTCAAAGGGTTAGGAATGAAACCGTTGATGCTTCTAACCTCCGATCTCGGCGATGGTCTCCAAGATTACCTCGTGCGAATCTTACACACCTACATGGCCCGATGGCGCATTGAGGAGTGCTTCCGATACATCAAAGAACGTTATCATCTTGAAAACCTCCGCGTTCTGGCCTACGAGAGTATTAAAAGTTTTGTCGCTGTCTTCGCTTTCATATTTACATTTATATCACATGAGATTAAAGAGATAGGAGAAGGAGTGATCAAAATCATCATCCTAAGTGCGCAGCACACCGGTCCTTTGCCATCTTTCTCTTATTACATTCTTGCTGACGGTATTTCAGAACTTTTCGGGTGTCAACGTTTCTGGCCTTGCCTTTACAAACCCCCAAAAGAGAATCCGGCCCAAACCAAGTTCCCTTTCTTTACCTAACTTGGCTCCCCATTCTTACCTTCCAATCACACGTTAAAAACGTGTGAAAGTCCTTACTATAGGGGTCGACCATGGACCCTTATAGGGTCTCACCACGGACCACTATAGTGGTTGAGCACGGACCCTTATAGGGTCTCTGGATGGATAATCAAGGGGGATGTGGGAACTGTGCAGGGCGAGAGACAAAAAGCAGGCCACCTGAAACCAGGTGGCCTGCTTTTTTTGCTTTGCGCCGGATTAGCGGCAGCAGAAGTAGAGGACGCCCGCGACAACGGCGGAGCCAATCACGCCAGAGACGTTCGGGCCCATCGCGTGCATCAGGAGGAAGTTGGTGTTGTCGTATTCCAGACCGACCTTGTTGGAGACGCGGGCGGCCATGGGGACGGCGGAGACACCGGCGGAGCCGATGAGGGGGTTGATCTTCTCCTTGGAGAAGAGGTTCATCAGCTTGGCCATCCAGACGCCGCCGGCGGTGCCCACGCCGAAGGCGATGACGCCGAGGACGAGGATGCCGAGGGTCTCCATCGTCAGGAACTTCTCGGCGGCGAGTTTAGAGCCCACAGAGAGGCCGAGGAGGATGGTGACGATGTTGATGAGGCTGTTGGCCATGGTGTCGGAGATGCGATCGACAACACCGCACTCCTTGGCGAGGTTACCCAGCATGACCGCGCCGATGAGCGGGGCGGCGGAGGGCAGGAAGGCCGCGCAGAGCAGGAGCACCGTGATGGGGAAGACCACCTTTTCCATCTTGGAGACGGGGCGGAGCTGCTTCATCTTGATGAGGCGCTCCTTCTGGTTGGTGCAGAGCTTCATGATCGGGGGCTGGATGACGGGCACGAGGGCCATGTAGGAATAGGCGGCCACGGCGATTGCGCCGAGCAGGTCGGGCGAGAGCTTGGTGGTCAGCCAGATGGCCGTCGGGCCGTCGGCACCGCCGATGATGCCGATGGAGGCTGCGTCGGTGATGAAGAAGTTGATGCTGTCGAAGCAGAGCGTCAGGGCGAGGGCGCCAAGGAGGGCGGTGAAGATGCCCAGCTGGGCGGCGGCGCCGAGAAGGGCCGTGCGGGGGTTGGCAATCAGCGGGCCGAAGTCGGTCATCGCGCCCACGCCCATGAAGATGAGGATGGGGAAGAGACCGGAGTTCACGCCGAAGTCGAAGGTGTAGTAGAGGAAGCCACCCGGCTCAACAACGTTGCCCATTGTGTCCAAGAGGGGCGCGGCGGTGATGCCGGCGAAGGGGATGTTCGCGAGCAGACCGCCGAAGCCGATAGGCAGGAGGAGCAGGGGCTCGAATTCCTTGACGAGCGCCAAGTAGATGAGCAAGAGGCAGATGAGAATCATCACCAGCTGGCTGATGCCGAAGGGCAGAAGCGTGTCCTTATGGACGCTCGGGAGCGGGTCGGGCGAGGCCGCCGGGGCAGGCTGCTCGGCCAAGGTGAAGCCCATGAGGCCGGTGGAGGTCCAGAGGTCTTTGATGCGCTTCACCATCAATTTCCAGTCGCCCACTTGGTGAGAGTGGATGACGCCGCTCACGGAGGGCAGGTCAATCTGCTTACCAATGAGGTCGGGGAACTTCAGTTGACGTTCACCCTTGTCGTTGACGTAGTAGTTGTAGGGCTCGTACTCCTCTTTCACGGCGCCAGGGGTCGCATCGGTGGTCATGAAGCCGTTGGTGATGTGGATGTAGGAGCCGTGCAGACGGATGTGGGAATCGTTGGGTTCGGCCACGGCCTTGTCGTTCGCCTGAAGCACCTGGCGGCGCATTTTGACGAGCTGGACGATGGAGTTCACGCCTTCGAAGGAGTTGGCTTGGCTGTTGAGGAAGTCCTCGCAGAGCTGGTTCTGCACTTCGAGCTTGAGCTTGATGTCCTTCAAGGGTGTGCCATCGGTGGAGGTCGTGTGTCCGGCATCGATGGAGGCCTTGATGGTTTCGATGGTGGCGCGGTTCTTCGTGATGGCGAGCTTGACGCGGGTGACCATCTCATCGGCGGAGAGGGCCTCGCCGTTCACGTAGTAGATGGCGTCTTTGTCATAGACGGCCTTCGGCTTGTCGGTCTTTGCCGTCTCCGGAGCCTGCGCGAACGCGCAGACCCCGAAGAGGAGGGCAAGACCCAAGGTGATGTGCTTCAACATTGGAGTGTTCTCCTTGGTTCGCTTACATCGTGGCGAGGACATCGCCGGTGTTGACCTTGTCGCCGGTGGAGACCGGGATGGAGGCGACGACGCCGTCCTTGGGGGCCTTGATGGGCATTTCCATCTTCATGGCTTCCATGACGAGGATTTCGTCATCGGCCTTGACGGGGGTGCCGGGCTGGGCGGTGATGCGCAGAATCAGGCCGGGGACGGGGGCAGTGATCTGGGTGTCGCCCGCGGAAGCGGGGGCAGCGGCTGCGGCGGCGGGGGCCGCGACGAGGCCGTCGGCCACGGTGAAGGCGTAGGGCTTGCCGTTGACGATGGCCTGGTCGCCCTTGATCTCGACGCCATAGGGCTTGCCGTTGAGGGTGACGGTGCAGGCGCCGGAGGTGGACTTGGCGACGGGCTTCTCGTTCAGGCGGATGCCGAGGGGAGCCTTGGCGGGGTCCTTGAGGTAGGCGATGCCCTTCTCGAGGCAGGAGGCGGCGATGAAGACGTTCTCGTCGGTCACGGGCAGGCCAGCATCGGCGAGCATCTGCTCGGCGGCCTTGCGGCCCTTCTTGGGATCGGCGTCGTTAATCTCGATGACCGTCTTGGTGGTGGGCTCCAGGCCGAGCTGCTCGGAGGCAATCTTGACGACCTCGGGGTCGGGCTCGACGGGGGTCTTGCCGAAGTAGCCGAGGACCATCTTGCCGTAGCCGGGGGCGATCTTCTTCCACTTTCCGAACATGACGTTGTTGAAGGCCTGCTGGAAGTAGAACTGGGAGACGGGGGTGACGGAGGTGCCGAAGCCGCCGCAACGGACGGAGTCGTACATCTCAGCGATCATCTGATCGTACTTGTCCATCAGGTTGTTGTCGCGGAGCATCTGGGTGTTGGCCGTGAGGGCGCCGCCGGGCATGGGGGACCAGATGATGACGGGGTTGGCGTGGACGGCTTCCGGAGGGAGGAAGTAATCCTTCATGCAGTCTTTGAAGACGTCCTCGGCGGCGCGGATCTTCTCGATGTCGATGTCCAGGTCGAAGTTGGAGCCGCGGAGGGCGTGCCACATGGTGATGACGTCGGGCTGGCAGGTGCCGCCGGAGACGGGGGCGAGGGAGAGGTCGATGCCGTCAGCGCCGCCTTCGAGGGCCGCGAGGTAGCAGGTCAGGCCGTTGCCGGCGGTCTCGTGGGAGTGGAACTGGATGTGCACCTTGTCGCCGAGGAGCTTGCGGGCGGCCTTGATGGTCTCGTAGACCACGCGGGGCGGGGTGGTGCCGGAGGCGTCCTTGAAGCAGACGCGGTCGAAGGGAATCTTGGCCTTCTGGATCTGCTTGATGCGCTCAGCGTAGAACTCAGGGGTGTGGGCGCCCTTGTTGTCCACGCCGGGGGGCAGGCCCATCATGGTGACGGTGATTTCGTGCTTGAGGCCGGCGTCGTGGATGCACTGGCCGGACCACTTGAGGTTGTTCACGTCGTTGAGCGCGTCGAAGTTACGGATGGTGGTCATCCCATGCTTCTTGAACATGTCGGCGTGGAGCTTGATGATGTCGGAGGGCTGGCTGTCCAGGCCCACCACGTTCACGCCGCGGGAGAGGGTCTGCAGGTCCGCATCGGGGCAGGTCTTGCGGAAGGCGTCCATCACATCGAAGGCGTCCTCACGGCAGTAGAAGTAGCAGCTCTGGAAGCGCGCACCGCCGCCGGCCTCGAACCAGCGGATGCCAGCATCGTAGGCGGCCTTGACCGCGGGCATGAAATCCTTGGAGAGGACGCGCGCGCCGTAGACAGACTGGAAGCCGTCGCGGAACGCGGTGCACATGAACTTGATCTTCTTGCTCATTGCTCTGAGACCTGAACTTTCTTGATGGGGTGGGGAAAAGGAGTGGATTACTTGCGGTTGAGGGCGACGGCGATGGCGGCCGCGATGGCCTCATCCTCGTTGCCGGCGGCGCGCGGGGCGGCTTTCTTCTTGGGCTCCGGGTCTGGGAGCACGTTCAGCGCAGGGAAGGCCCGCAACAGGGCGCTCATGCCGGTCGTAACCAGCGAAAGGACAAACAAAAACAGGATGGCGATACCCATGCCTGCGACGAGAAGAACCAGACCTTGCTGAAGCATAACGGACCTCGTTTTATAGGATGATTTTGGGGGCGCACGCCGCCACCAAAAAATCACACTCATTTTATCATAGCTACGCGCGAGACGGCAAGTAAAAAAACCGGACGGAATGTAAGTTTTCCGTTAGAAAGCGGGGGCGGCGTTGCTGCCCGGAGAACGGAGAACAGAGAACGGAGAACGGAACGCGCGGCAAGCGCGCGACGGATAGTGTCCTGGGAAAATGCGGAGTCTCGACAGTTTAGATTACGGAGGGCCATAGAGGATTCACAGAAACATACAGAGAATCAATACTGTCCGGGGAAAATGGGAACCGCAAAGACGCAACAATGAGCGCGAACCGCTTCGGGCTCCATCGGTCGCTCTGCGGCTTCGCACGCTGACCGCGACCGCCGCCCTCCGTTTCGCGCCTTGAAGTAAGGAATGTAGAGGATGTGAGACGAAGCCCCTCCGTAAAAGCTAAACTTCCAAGCTTCCAAACTTCCTCATCCCCCTTTTGAGCACCCCTTCAGGGGCGTGCTAGCGTACGCAGGACTGCCAGAGTGTCTTCACCACAAAGAATACAAGGAAGACACAAAGGCACAAGGGGAATGAACTGATTATTTGATTGGTTGATGAGTGTAAGTGTATGGGGCGTTGCCCACCCCCCGGCAGGGAGAAGTTTTCACTGCACCCCGGCATGTCTGCGATGTGCCAAACAGGCAACGCAAAGATAACTCAAGGAATGCAGAGGATACAGAAGTACAAGGGATGGGGGATAGGGAGTGAAGCTCGTAGAGCCGAATGGTGAACTGCTAAGGTGGGAGTTTGGAAGCTTGGCGGCTTGGAAGTTTGGTTTTGGTTTCGCCTGTCGCCCCGCAGGGGCGTTCTGTTCTCTGTTCTCCGTTCTCCGTTCTCCAGGGTGGCGCAAGCCACCCGTTGTGTCTTCGTGGAAAAACGTTTGCTCAGGCCCAGGCGAGGGGCGTCAGGGAGAGGACGCGTTCGAATTCGGCACGGGTGCGGGTGAGCTTGAGGGCGTCCCACAGACGGTCGCCGCGCCGGAAGGTCGGGGCGAGATAGGCCCAGAGTTCCTTGAGGTGGCCGAGGAGGGCGTGGTCGCCGGGGGCGTCGGCGGCGTAGCGCTCGAGCAGGTCGGCGTGCCAGGCACGGAAGCGGTCGAGGTCGCGGGTGTCTTGGCCGGCAAGGATGGACTCGGCGAGGAAGGGGTTGGCGACGATGCCGCGCCCGAGCATCCAGCGGCGCACGGCGGGGAAGCGGCCCGAGATTCGGGTGAAGTCCGCGAGCGTGCGGATGTCGCCGTTGTAGACGAGGGGCAGTGTGCAGACCTCGGCGACGCGGGCGAAGGCGTCCAGGTCGACGGTGCCCTCGTACATCTGCTTGGCGGTGCGGGGGTGGACGCAGAGTTCGCGCAAGGGGAAGGACTGGATGAGGGGGAGGCGCTTGGGAAGCAGGGTGGTGTCGTCCAAGCCCAGGCGGACCTTGATGGAGAAGTGGCCCGGGCCGAGCTCCTCGCACCCTGCGGCGAGCATCTCGCCGAGCACGCGTTCATCGCGCAAGAGGCCGGCGCCGCGGCCCTTTTTGGCGACGAAGGGCCACGGGCAGCCCGCGTTGAGGTCCACGTCGGCGTAGCCTAACGCCTTCATGGCGCGGAGCATGACGCGGAGCTGGGCGGGGTCTTTGCCGATGACCTGGGGGATAAGCGGCAGACCCTTAGGCTGGACGGTAGGGTCGATGCCGCGCAGAATCTCGGGCTTGACGCGGGGGCCCTGCACGGTGGCGATGAAGGGCGCCACGGCACGGTCGAGTCCGGAGAGGTGCGCTTGGAAGGCCTGACGGAAACGCAGACCCGTCACGCCGCGCAGGGGTGCGAGAATAAGTTCGGGGTGGGGGGCGTCCGCCATCAGAGGTTCGCGAAGGGGTTGTTGGAGAAGCCGCCGCGCGGTTGCGGCTTGCGATTGAAGGAGCCGCCGCCACGCGGGGGACGCGGGCCGGGACGGCCGGGGGCGCCCTTTTTCTCCGAGCGGGCGGAGAGGGAGATGCGGCGGCGGGCGAGGTCGACGTCCAGCACGCGGACCTTGAGTTTGTCGCCGGCCTTCACGACCTCGTTCGGGTCGCGCACGAAGCGATCGGCGAGTTCGGAGACGTGGACAAGGCCGTCTTGGTGGACACCGATATCGACGAAGGCGCCAAAGGCGGTGACGTTGGTGACGATGCCTTCGAGGACCATGCCGGGGCGAACGTCCTCGATGGTCGTGACGTCCTCGCGGAAGGCGGGGGGCTCGAAGGTGGCGCGGGGGTCGCGGCCGGGCTTGCGCAACTCTTCGACGATGTCACGGAGGGTGGGGAGACCCACGGTGTCGCTCTCGTAGTCCTTGAGGGGGATTTTGGCGATGGCGGCGTCGTTGCCGACAAGACGGTCGAGGGAGAGGCCGGCATCCTCGGCCATGCGGCGGACTAGGTCGTAGCGCTCGGGGTGGACGGCGGAGCGGTCGAGCGGGTTGGCGCTTTCGCGGATGCGAAGGAAGCCCGCGCACTGCTCGAAGGTCTTGGCACCCAGCCCGGGGACTTGGAGGAGGTCGCCGCGACCGGAGAAGGCGCCGTGCTCATCGCGGTAGGCCACGATGCGTTTGGCGAGGGTGGGGCCGATACCGGAGACGCGGGTGAGGAGCGGCGCGCTGGCGGTGTTGAGCTCCACGCCCACGCGGTTCACGCAACTGACGACCACCTCGTCGAGCTTCGCGGTGAGCAGGGACTGGTTGACGTCGTGCTGGTATTGCCCCACGCCGATGGAGGCAGGGGTGATTTTGACGAGCTCGGCCAAGGGGTCCTGCAGGCGGCGGCCGATGGAGATGGCCCCGCGCACGGTCAGGTCGAGGTCTGGGAATTCTTCGCGGGCGACGTCGCTGGCAGAGTAGATCGAAGCGCCGGATTCGTTGACAGAGACCACGATGATGTCGGTGTTGTCCGTGCGCTTGAGGAGTTGGCGGACGAAACTTTCGGTTTCGCGGCCGGCGGTGCCGTTGCCGATGGCGATGGCGTAGGGGCGGTGGCGCGCGATGAGCTTCATGAGCTCGACGGCGGCGGCGACATCGCCCTGCGGCCCCTGCCCGGGATAGATGGTGAGGTTTTCCAGGAACTTGCCGGTGGCGTCGAGGGCCACGACCTTGCAGCCGGTGCGGATGCCGGGGTCGATGCTGATGACGGCGCGTTCGCCGAGCGGCGCTTGCAGGATCAGGTGGCGCAGGTTCTCGGCGAAGACTTCCACGGCCTCGCGGTCGGCCCGTTGCTTCAGCTCGACGGCCACATCCAGCTCGATGCTCGGCGTGAGCAGACGGCGGATACCGTCCTGCGCGGCGGTACGGAGTTCGCCCGCCCATGGGCTGCCTTCGCGCAGGGCGAAGACCTCAAGGGCCTTGCGGAGGACGGGGTCGGTATCCACATCGAGGGAGACGTGCAGGACACCCTCGGTCTCGCCACGCTTGATGGCGAAGAAGCGGTGCGAAGGGATGTCCGCTACCGGCTCACTGAAGTCGTAGTACATCTCGTACTTCGTGGGCTGGGTGGGCGGCGGGTCGGAGACCTCCGAACGCATGACGGCGGACTTGGCGAACCATTCACGGGCGAAGCCGCGTACGTCCGGGTGCTCCGCGACGGCCTCCGCCACGATGTCGCGTGCGCCCTTGAGCGCGGCGGCGACATCCGGCAGTTCTTTGTCTGGGGCGACAAAGGGCGCGGCGGCGGTCTGTGGGTCCTCGGCACCTTGCGCCAAGACGAGGTCGGCCAAGGGTTGCAGGCCGCGTTCGCGGGCGACACCGGCGCGGGTGCGGCGTTTGGGACGGTAGGGAAGGTAAAGGTCTTCGAGCGCGGCGCGGGTCTTGCAGGCGAGAATCTTCTCCTTCAGCTCCTCGGTCAGCTTGCCTTGCTGGATGATGGAGGAGAGGATGGCCTCACGGCGGGCCTCCAATTCCCGGAGGGTGGTGAGCCCCTCCTGGATGGCGGCAATCTGCACCTCGTTGAGGTTGCCGTGGGCCTCCTTGCGGTAGCGCGCGATGAAGGGAATGGTGCACCCCTCCTCAAGCAACCGGGCCACCGCCGCGATTTGCCGGGCGGAGATGTTCAGTTGCGCGGAGAGATCCGGCAGGAAGCGCTCGAAGTCCATGGGCTCTCCTTACGCCAGCTTGATGTCGGCCTTGGCGCGGAGGTCGGCCACGTGGTCGGCGACGGCCTGACCGCGCTGGGCGTGGAAGAGGAAGGAGGCAATCTTGTCGTGGAGTTCTTCAAGGGTAGGGGTGCGCCCCTTCTCCTCGCCGGTCTTGATGATGATGTGGTAACCGAAGGGCGTCTCCAGGATGTCCGAGACCGTGTCGAGCGCCAGGTCGAAGGCCACGTCCTCAAAGGGCTTGACCATCATACCACGGCCGAACCAACCGAGCGAGCCGCCGTTCTGCTTGCCGCTGGGGCAGTCGCTGTGCTCCTTGGCCTCATGGGCGAAGGTGCTCTCGCCGTTGACGATGCGGGCGCGGATGGCCTCCAGCTTCGCCTTCGCGGCGGCCTTGTCCTCGGGCTTGTCGCTTTCGGGCTTGACGAGGATGTGCTGGGCCAGGACACGGTCTTGCGTGGTATATTCGTCCTGGTGCGCCTCGTAATGGGCGCGGATTTCCTCTTCGGTGGGCTGGCGGATGGCGGAGCAGACCTGCTCGATGAGCTTGTTGATCATCACGCCCTGGCGGAGCTCTTGCTTGAAGCGGTCCACCGTCATGCCCTGGGCCTCGATGGCCTTCTCCAAGCTCGCGCGGTCGCCACCGAACTGCTTGACGTAGGTCTCGAACTGCGCGTCCAACTCATCGCCGGAGACGGGGATGTCCAAACGCTTGGCCTCGTCGATGAGCAACTTCGTGCCGATGGCCTGCTCCAACGCCTTTGCCTTCAGCGAATCGAGCTGGATACGGATTTGCGTCTCCGGCACACCCTGCTGCTGATAGAAATGAATTAGGCGCTGCAACTCAAAATCCACCGCCTGTTGGGGGATAGGGTCACCATTCACGGTCGCCGCGATTTGATCTGCCATGTCAGTCCTCTCTTACAAGTAATGAAATGCCCTACAGTGTACCAAAATCCGACGCCTCTCTCCCAATTCTGTTTGGGAAGTTTTCCACGAAGACGCAAGCACCGAATTGAAAGGAATGCGCAAGGAGCGTGTCGTGGTAAAAGTGAGGGCTTTGGCACAGTACTCCTAGTTCTCCTGTGGGGGGCTTACTTCGCGAGACCCTATAGTGGTCCGAGGTCAACCACTATAGTGGTCGGAGGTGAGACCCTATAGTGGTCCGGGGCGAAACCCTTAAGGGTCCGCGAGAGCCCCTTTTGGGGGTGGAATGGGAAGGTCGATAGATGGGAGCGCAGAAGATTACGCCTTTGCGAAGTCTGATGTGTCGTGCAGAGTGTAATGCGTGGGGTTAAAAACAAAGCGGCCCCGCGCGAGTGCGTGGGGCCACTTTGTCAGGGAGAGGGGAGGTCTCAAACCGCGAGGCGGGCCAGAGGGGTGAGGAGTTTGGCCGACTTGCCGTCCGTCACCAAGATGGCGCGGGAGGTGCGGAAGGAGACCCATTCACCGCCTTGGCGGACGCGGATGATGCCGGGGGGGCAGGCCGCGACCATGGGTTCGTGCCGGGCGAGGACGCCGAGCTTGCCGACGGAGGTGGAGACCTCGACGGCGGTGATGTCGTCGCCCTCAATGAAGACGCCGGAAGGGGTCTCGATGCTGAAGTGGAAGGGCGTATCCATGGGGTTGCCTTACTTGCCTTCGGCCGCGAGCTTGCGGGCCTTTTCGCGGACGTCGTCGATGGAGCCGGCCATGTAGAAGGCGGCTTCGGGGAGGTCGTCGCACTTGCCGTCGAGCACCTCGGCGAAGGAGCGGATGGTGTCTTCGAGCTTGACGAATTGGCCGGGGATGCCGCTGAACTTCTCGGCGACGTGGAAGGGCTGGGAGAGCAGACGCTCGACCTTACGGGCGCGGGCGACGGTCATCTTGTCGCTTTCGCTGAGCTCGTCCATGCCGAGAATGGCGATGATGTCTTTCAATTCCTTGGCGCGCTGGAGGAGCTGCTGGACGCCGTTGGCGACGCGCATGTGCTCCTCGCCGACAATCTCGGGCGCGAGCATGGAGGAGGTGGAGGTGAGGGGGTCCACGGCGGGGTAGATACCCTTTTCCACGATGGCGCGGGAGAGTTCGGTGGTGGCGTCGAGGTGGGCGAAGGTGGTGGCCGGGGCGGGGTCGGTGTAGTCGTCTGCGGGGACGTAGACGGCCTGCACGGAGGTGATGGAGCCGGCCTTGGTGGAGGTGATGCGCTCCTGGAGTTCGCCCATTTCGGTGGCCAACGAGGGCTGGTAACCGGCGGCGGAGGGGATACGCCCGAGCAGAGCGGAGACTTCGGAACCGGCCTGGGTGAAGCGGAAGATGTTATCGATGAAGAGGAGGACGTCCTGGTTCATCTTGTCGCGGAAGTACTCGGCGATGGTGAGGGCCGAGAGGGCGACGCGGGAACGGGCGCCCGGGGGCTCGTTCATCTGGCCGAAGACCATGGCGGTCTTGTCAAGGACGCCGGCATCGGCCATTTCCTGGTAGAGGGAGGTACCTTCACGGGTACGCTCGCCGACGCCCGCGAAGACGGAGTAGCCGCCGTGGCCCATGGCGATGTTGTGGATGAGCTCCTGAATCAGAACCGTCTTGCCCACGCCGGCGCCGCCGAAGAGGCCGATCTTGCCGCCGCGACGGTAGGGGGTGAGCAGGTCGATGACCTTGATGCCGGTGACGAGGATTTCGGCCTCGGGGTTCTGGTCGGTGAAGGAGGGGGGCTCACGGTGGATGGGGTCACGCTCGTCGCACTGCACGTCGCCGTGGCCGTCAATGCCCTCGCCGAGCAGGTTCATGACGCGGCCGAGGGTGCCTTTGCCAACGGGCATGGACATGGGGCGGCCGAGGTCCTTTACCTCAGCGCCGCGGACGAGGCCGATGGTGGAGCCCATGGCGATGGCGCGGACGCGGCAGTCGCCGAGGTGTTGCGCCACCTCAAGCACGAGGTTGAATTGCTTGTCGTTGAGCAGGGGGTTGGTGGTGCGCAGGGCGGTCTGGAGGCGGGGGCGGATGCCGGAGTCGAACTCAATGTCGACGACCGCGCCGAGCACTTGGATCACGTGCCCGATGTTTTCCTGGGGAGTCTGGGTGACGTCTGCCATAAGGTGTGTCCCTTCTCAGTTCAGCGCCTCTGCGCCGGAGACGATTTCGGTAAGTTCGTTGGTGATGGCGGCCTGGCGGGCGCGGTTGCGCTGGGTCTTGAGGTCTTTGATCATGGTCTGGAGGTTCATGGTGGAGTTGTCCATGGCCATGACGCGGGCGGCGAGCTCGCCGGTCGCGGAGTGGAGCATCGCGTAGTAGATGGAGAGCTGAATCCAGAGATAAACGATGTTCTCGAGGAGGCGCTCGTCGTTTGGCTCGATGTTGTCCGGCAGAGCCATGGGCTCGGCTTTGACCTTCGGCACGGGCGGGCGGGCATCGGGTAGGAGGCGCTCGGTGCGGCAGTCGTTCGTCATGGAGTTGACGAAGTGGTTGGAGATCAGCCAAACCTCATCGTAGAACTTCCAGTGGAAGAGGCGCATGACGAACTTGGCCACGCGGTCGGAGTCCTTCACGTCGGGGTGGCTGGAGGCGGGAATCACCTTCGAGAGGCCGGGGAACTCGTTTTTGAGCACGCCGTAGGCCTTCTGGCCGACGTAGAGGTGGTCGATTTTCGCGGCGCGGTCCCCATTTTTGGCGTGGAACTCCTTGACGGCGCGGACGACGGAGGTGTTGAATCCGCCGCAGAGGCCGCGGTCGGCGCTCATCACGATTAGGAGGATCTTGCTGTCCTTCTCCGGCGGGGGCTGGAGGTAACGGTGCTTGGCGAAGCGGGGCTGCTTGACCACGTTCGCCAAGGCGAAGAGGGCGCGCGTGAAGCCTTCCGGCTTGGCCAGGTCGCTCTGCACGCGATGGAGGTGCGAACCGGCGACCAATTTCATGGTGCCGGTGACGCGCCCCATGCTGGCCATCGAGGCCAAACGCTCGTTATACTCGCGCAGACTGGGCATGGCCGGTTACTTCTTTTGTTGGAAGGGCGTGAGCACTTCCTTCATGAGGTCGTCGAGCAGGCCCTTGAGCTCATCGTCCAACACGGGGCTCTTGCGGAAGCGCGCGTCGTAGGCCTGGCCGGTGGCGGACTCGCTCAGGGCGACGTGGATGGCCTTGAGGGCTTCGGGCAGACGGGTGACGGGGATGCGAACCAACCACTTGTTGGTGCCGGCGTAGAGGTCGGCCACCTGTTCGGCGACAGACTTCGGGGAGCCGGGCATCTGGCGGATGGCGTGCATCAACGCGCGGCCGGTGGCCAGCTGCTCCAACGTGCCGGCATCGAGGTCGGACGAGAAGGAGGAGAAGGCCTCGAGCTCGCGGTATTGCGCCAACATCACGCGGAGCGGGCCGGCGACCTTCTTCATGGCCTTCACCTGGGCGTCGCCGCCCACGCGGGAGACGGAGATGCCGGGGTTGATGGCGGGGCGCTGGCCTTCGTGGAAAAGGCCGGCCTCCAAGAAGATCTGACCATCGGTGATGGAGATGACGTTCGTGGGGATGTAGGCGGAGATGTCGTTGGCCTGGGTCTCGACGATGGGCAGGGCGGTCATGCTGCCGCCGCCCTTCTCGTCGGAGAGCTGCGCGGCGCGCTCCAGCAGACGGCTGTGGAGGTAGAAGACGTCGCCGGGGAAGGCTTCACGGCCCGGGGGACGGCGCAGGAGCAGGGACATCTGGCGGTAGGCCTGCGCGTGCTTGGTCAGGTCGTCGTAGATGACAAGGGCGTGGCCGCCGCGGTTCATCCAGTATTCGGCCATGGCGCACCCGGCGTAAGGCGCGAGGTACTGCAACGGGGCGGGCTCGGAGGCGTTGGCCAGGATGATGGTGGTGTATTCCATGGCCCCGGCGTCTTCCAACTGCTTGTGGAGAGCCGCCACGGTGGAGAGCTTCTGGCCGATGGCCACATAGAAGCAGTGGACGTCGCCGCCCTTCTGATTGAGGATGGCGTCGATGGCGATGGTGGTCTTGCCGGTCTTGCGGTCGCCGATGATGAGTTCGCGCTGGCCGCGGCCGATGGGGGTGAGGGCGTCGATGGCCACCAGACCGGTCTGCATCGGGGTGTCGACGTTGCGGCGCTCGATGATGGAGGCGGCGGCGGCCTCGACGGGCATTTGGGCGTCTGCGGCGATGGCGCCCTTGCCGTCAAGCGGGCGGCCGAGGGCGTCGACCACGCGGCCGGTGAGGGCGGGGCCCGCGGGCACGGAGACGACGCGGCCGGTACGGTGGAAGCGGTCGCCTTCGCGCACGTTGATGTCGCTGTCGAGGACGGCGATGCCCACCACGTCCTCCTCCAGGTTCAGCGCCAGGCCGGCCACGCCGTTCTCGGTCTCGACCAGCTCGTTGTACATGACGCCTTCCAAACCGTCCACGCGGGCGATACCATCGCCGACGGTGAGCACGGTGCCGAACTCGGTGGTGTCGATGCGCTTGTCCACGCCTTCCATGCGCTGGCGCAGAAGGGCGGAGAGCTCATCGGGTTTCAATTGGGTCTTCATCGATAATCATCCTCAAAGTGCAAAGGCTTGGCGCAGACGACGCAGACGTCCCGCCAGGGAACCGTCGATTTGGGTGTGGCCCGCGCGCACCACCAGGCCGGCGCCTAGGCCCGGGTCGACCATTACGGTCACACGCGTTTTCGCGCCGTAGGCCGCGAGGGCCTTCTCGCGCAGGCCGGCCTCCGTGGCGGGGGTGGGCGGCGCGGCGAAGACGAGCGCCACGTCCAACCGGCCCTCGGCTTTGTCCGCGAAACGGCGGAAACTCTTGATGACGTTGGGCACCGTGCCCATCAGGCCATTGACGGAGAGGGCCTCTAGCAGAACCAGAGTGGGCGGGGCCATCGTCTCGCCCCAGATGGCGTCAATCTGTTTGCGGTGCTCCGCGCGCGGCAGACTGTGGAAGGCGTGCGCCCAGTCGCGGAAGGTCTTGGAGCCTTCCCACTGCACTTCCAGCGCATCCATATCCTCGCGCACGCGCTCCAGGCATCCCATGTCCGTGGCGGCTTGCACCAGGGCACGGGCGTAGGGGCGGACGGCTTCCTCTTCGTTTACCATCGTGTGCCTCAGCCGAGCCGCACATCGGCGGCGATTTTGTCTTGATAGTCCTGCCGTTGCGCGTCGGTCAGCAGACCGGGGAGCATCCGTTCCAAGGCCGCAGCGATTTCACCGCCGGCCTTTTCGGAGAGCTTGCGCATAGCGGCGGCGCGTTCTTCCTCAAGGGAGACATCCGCGGCGCGGCGCTTGGCGGCGATGGCCTCGCGGGCCTCGGTCTCCATCTCGGCGATGTGCTTGCGCGTGGCGGCGGCGATTTCGTCGGCCTTGGCGCGGGCATCGCGCTCGGCGTCGGCGATGGTCTGGGCCGCCTTGGCGTCGGCCTCTTCTGCGGCCTTGCGGGCCGCGGCGGCGTCATCGAGGGATGAGCGGATTTCCTCCTCGCGGCTCTCGATGTAACGCAGGATGGGCTTCCAGAGGAGTTTGCCCAGCACCACAAAGGCGATGAGGAAGGCCAGCCACGTGAGCGCGATGACCAACTCGTTGAAGTTCATCACCGAGCTGGTGTCCGCGCTCTGCGCGGCCGAAGCCAAAATGAACGGCGTCTCCATGTGAACGCCTCAGGCTTACTTGATGAAGGCAAGCACGACGGCGAAGAGGGCCACGCCTTCGACCAGCGCCGCGGCGATCAACATCGCGGTCTGCAACTTGCCGGCCATCTCAGGTTGGCGCGCCATGCCATTCAAGGCACCCCAAGCGGCCAAACCAATGCCAATGCCCGCGCCGATAGCCGCAAGACCCGCACCGATTGCACTCATGCTCATCTCAATGTTCCTCTCTGATGTGTCAGTGTTGGGGATGAACCATCATCCCGATGAAGACCGCCGCCAGCATCGTAAAGACATAGGCCTGGAGGCAAGCGACGAAAAGCTCGAAGAAGTAAAGCAAAGAGGCGACGAGGACGGTGGGGAAGGCGTACCATCCCACAATCGCCGTCATGGCGGCCATGATGTAGAGCATGATGTGCCCACCCATCATATTGGCAAAGAGACGGATCATCAGCGCCGCCGTACGCGTGAAGAAGGAGATGACCTCCATCACAAACATCAGCGGACGCATTGGCCAAGGCAAGCCGCCGGGGAGGAAGGCCGCGAGCGTCCCGCGCGCACCGCCCATCCAGACCGTCGCCACCAATGCCACACCGAAGAAGATAAGCGAAAGTGCGCCGGTCACATTAATGTTACCCGTGACGCAGGAAAAGATGGGAATGAGCCCCAGCAGGTTCGACACCAAGATAAAAAGGAAGAGCGTGCAGAAGAAGGGAATGAAGCCGCGTCCGGAGCCCTTGCCGCCGAAGTTCGGCTCCACCATCTCGTCGCGGATGAAGATGACGTACTTTTCCATCAGCAGGCCGAAGCCGCTCGGCACCTTGCCAATCTTCCGCCGCGCCAGGAAGGCAATCAGGCACAACACCAACACCACAACCAACAACATCACGACGTCGTTGTGGAAGATGGCCAACTTAGGGAAACCGAGATTGGAAATCCACTCCGAGAAGGTGCTCGCGTCCGGGGTCCCCTCGTGGTGCATCACGTGGTGATCCACATATTGCTGGAAGTAGGCCAAGCGTTCTTTCATGCCACATCCTCGTGTGAAAAGATAAAGCAAAATATACCGCTTTCTACCCTCTCCGTCAAGCAAAATTTAATGAATTACTAATCTCCAGGATAGGTGTTTCGACGGCCCCACACAAGGGCATTTTGGGTGCCTCTTTTCCTCGACGTCAAGAGTTCACGGAAGGTAGGGAATTATATCGTTTTTCACCCTGCCTGAAGACAGCGGTTCGCCTGCAGAAAGGGAGGCTTCTTTTGATATTCGGAGCGTTTTTTAGGTTGGTGAGATTGGTGAATGTTTGGGGGCTTGGGGAGTTTTCAGGAGGCCGCGCGGCAGAATGTGGCGTAAGCGTTCCACAGAGACCAACACAACGTAGATGGATGAGGATTTCAGCATGACGCTTTGTGTTACAATAAGGAAGGAATCGACGGAACCATAATATGACAAAGAGGCGAATGATGTTTGGGTTCGAGTGCACACAGGAATTACCGCACTTTGGACAGTTTATGAATCGTTCTTTTGTGCGCTTTGTCTTATGCGCACTGCTTGCTTTGGCGGGTATAAGTCTCGTCGGATGCGTGCGTTTGGCGCCCGTTGTCGAAGCGGGTGGAGTTCAGGCGGGCTGGGGTGAACGATGGGATCGGCGCGTTGGTCTGGAGGCGATGGCGGTTGGCACGAAAGAAAGCTCCGCTTCCGGCGAACTAATCCCGGACTATGCGCTCACGGGACTTTCCCTCTGCGGCGTCTGTTTGGAGACCCAGACCGCGAGGGTGGACGGTGTCTGCATGCGGTTTGTTTCCGTGCCCAACACGGTTGTCCGTGGGCTTGATTTCTCGGTGGTGGGCGGGAATCGGACGGTGCTTGGACTCCAATGTGCCGCGTTGGCCGGGTTTTCCGGACCGACGAGCGGCGTCAGCGTGGCAGGGTTGATCAATGCCGGCGTGGGCGGTTATGGATGGCGAGGGGCACTGTTGGCGAACTTCCTGGTGGACTTTTCGGAATGTGGTTTGGTCGGTGCGGAAACGGCGCTTGTGGCCAACACGTGCTCGGGACTCTTGGTCGGGGGACAGCTCGCTTGCCTCAATTTCGCCCACGAGGTGCATGGCGCACAGGTGGGGGCGTGCAATTCGGTCAAGACGCTCAAGGGTGTGCAGTTCGGTCTTTTCAATGTCGCGGAGGAGGGAAGCGGCGTGCAAGTGGGGTTCCTCAACTTTGATGGACAGGGCTCGTTCCCTTGGCCGTTGCTTCGTATTCTCTGAATTGGGCGGAAGGAGGGGCACGTCCTGTATGCACGGGCGATGGCGATGGGGTGGGGAGGGTTTTCAGGGGTGGGTTGGATGTGGTATCATGGACAGCGTTGGTTTTTGGAGCGAGCGCCTATATGAGCAAGGATTCTGAATCGCGTACCATTGTGTTGCCTACCGTGGCGCCTTCGGGCGGGGCGGGGCAGAAGCCGCGTTTGCTGGTGACGGCGGGGCCGTTGGAAGGGCGGGAATATGTGATCTCGAAGTTCCCCTATACCATCGGTTCCGGCCTGTCGAATGACCTCTCCATCGCGGATCCGACGGTGTCGCGCCGCCATTGCGAGATTGTCTGCGATGAGCGCGGGACGCTAACCATTAACGACCTGGGCTCGACGAATGGAACGAGCATCGAAGGTGTGAAGGTGTCGTCCGCGAAGTTGGCGCCGAACACGGAGGTGCAGTTGGGGCGGACGCGTCTGGTGGTGCCTTCGGTGCAGGATCGTCCGGAGCTGACCATGAGCGCACGCGAGCAGTTCGGCCATAGCATCGGGCGGACGCCGCTGATGAAGCATGTCTTCCTCTTGGCCGAGCAGGCTGCGGCGAGCGACAGCCCGGTGCTCATCTTCGGTGAATCCGGGACGGGCAAGGAAGAACTGGCGGGGGACATCCACGAGGAATCCGACCGCGCCGACAAGCCCTTCATCGTCTTGGACTGCAATGGTTTCGACTCGCTGGAGACCGCGAAGCGGGAACTCTTCGGCGATGGTCAGACCAAGGGCGCGTTGGAGCTGGCGAGCGGGGGAACGCTCTTCGTGGATTCGTTGGCGCGGATGCCGGCGGACGTGCAGCCGTTGCTCCTGCGAGCGGTGGAGACGCGCAAGGACGTGCGCTTCATCGCGGCGGCGAAGGAGAACCTGGGCGACCTAGCCCGGGCGGGTTCCTTCTATCAGCCGCTCTACTATGCGTTGGCGGTAATCGTGATTGAGATGCCGGCGTTGCGTCGGCGCCGGGACGACATCCCCCTGCTGTTGCGCTCCATTGCGGAGCGGCTGAAGGTGAGTGAGTCTCTGCGGGCGTGGTGCGAGCAGCCCTCGACGTTGGCCTTCCTGCGGCGCTACAATTGGCCCGGGAACATCCGTGAACTGCGGTCGCTCGTGGAGCGGTTGGAGGCGTTGGGACGGATTCCGGCGGACTTGGGCGCGTTCCTGCAGGGGCAGGGCCAGTTTGAGCCGGAGGAAGAGGTCGAGAACCAGGCCTTCCAAGTCTCCGCGGACAGACCCTTCAAGGACATGAAGAATGCCCTTATCGAGGAGTTCGAGCGGAAGTACCTGAGCGATTTGCTGGCGCGCAATGCGCAGAACATCTCGCAATCGGCGCGCTCCGCGGGCATCGAGCGGGCCTATCTGCAACGGTTGATCCGTAAGTACGGCATGCGCAACAGCGACTGAGGCAGGGCCATGGGTTACATCACGCAACTGCGCGGGACATTGGCGGAGAAGGCACCGGCCGGAATCGTCATCGATTGCGGCGGGGTGGGCTATGGCGTGACGGTGCCGCTCTCGACCTTCGACCGTCTGCCGGCGACCGGCGAGGCGGTAACGCTGAAGATTTACCATCAGATCCGCGAGGATGACGAGGCGCTCTTCGGTTTCGCCACGGCGCGGGAACGGCAGTTCTTTCAGTCGCTGCTGGGCATCACCGGCATCGGACCGAAGCTGGCGTTGGCCGTGCTCAGCGGGCTCACCCCGCGCGAGTTGGCCGCGGCCATCGCGGAGGGGGATGTGCGTCGCCTTTCCTCCATCTCCGGCGTGGGCAAAAAGACGGCCGAGCGCATCATCGTGGAGCTGAAGGATAAGGTGGATCCGTTGGAAGCCTTGGCAGGGCGCGGCGGCGAGGCCGAAGAGGCGCCGCCCGCCTTGCGCGATGCCATCCTGTCGTTGGTTGCGTTGGGCAACAAAGCCGAGGACGCGCGGGCCATGGCTCAGGCGGCTTACGAAAAGGACCCGAAGGCCTCGGTTCAGGACTTGATTCGATTGGCGCTCCGCAAGTGAGGAGGAGAACGATGATTTTGCACTTTACCAAGATGCACGGTGCGGCGAACGATTTCGTAATGATCGATGACCGCGAAGGGACGGTGCCTTGGCAAGACTACGTGTTGATGAGCTTGCTGGCGGCGCGGCGCACGGGCGTCGGCTGCGAGGGCATCATCTTGATTCAACAATCCAACCGCGCAGACTTCCGAATGCGTTTCCTCAACCCGGACGGGACCGAGGTGGACATGTGCGGCAACGGTGCGCGGTGCGCGGCGTGGTTCGCCCACAAAATCGGCGCGGCTCCGCGTTCCATGACGATGGAGACCTCGTGTGGGTTGCTTGACGCGGAAATCTTGGACGCCTGCAACGTGAAGGTGTGGATGCCGGAAGCGACCGCGCGTAGTTATGGGATGGTCATCCATGTGGACGGACGCGCCGTGGAGGGTGACTACATCAACACCGGCGTGCCTCATTTCGTTATCCGCATGGATTCACTGGAGGGCGTGGACGTCCTTGGTTTGGGGCGAGCCATCCGTCTGCATCCGGCCTTCGCGCCCGAGGGCGTGAACGTCGACTTTGTGGCCCAGCGCGATGCCGACCACCTCGCCATTCGTACGTATGAGCGCGGCGTGGAGGCCGAGAGCGGCGCCTGCGGCACGGGGGCGGTGGCCGCCGCCGTCACTGCCGTCGAGGCTCACGCCGGCACCTTGCCGATGGCTGTGCGCACGGGCGGCGGTTTCATCCTGACGGTCGATGCCGATTGGCGCGCGAACCATTGCACCGGTCTCACGCTGGCCGGTCCCGTGAAAGAGGTCTATCAAGGCGCCATCGACCTCGCATTGCTCGGCAACGACCTGGCCAACCTCGAATGAACCTGATTTTGCTTGCCCCTGATGAAGTCGCGTCAGGTCGTTTCACGCTGACCGATGCGCGCGCCGACCATTTGCGCACCGTGCTCCATGCTGAGCCGGGTGACCGCTTCCAGGCCGGGGTGACAGACGGCCCCATCGGCATACTCACTGTTGTTGGAGTGGGGGAGGATGGCGTGACGGTAGATTTCTCGCCGGAGGGTGAGGCCCAGCCGCCGTGGTATGACTTGGTCTTGGCGCTGACGCGGCCGCGTCAATTGCGGCGAATTCTCTTCCAAAGTGCCACGCTTGGCGTGCGCGACCTCTTTTTGGTCGGCGCGGCGAAGGTGGAGAAGAGCTACTTCAATATGCATCTGCTCCGCGAGGAGGAGTACCGCCCCATTCTCTTGGAAGGCCTTATGCAGGGCAAGACCACGGCCGTGCCGCGCGTGCGCCTCTTCCCGAAGTTGCGTGACCTGTGGGACGCACTCCCCACGGTTGGTACGCGCCTCATCGCGAACCCTGCGCCCGAGGGTGCGCCGGACCCCGCGCTCGATCGCGCTACGCCCCCCATCATTGCCATTGGGCCGGACGGTGGTTGGAGCGAGGCCGAGAACGCGGCTTTTGCGGCCCATGGCTTCGCACCCATCTCCCTAGGCCCGCGCCCCCTGCGCACCGACACCGCCGCCGTCGCCCTCCCCGCCGTCATTGCCGATAGACTCCGCAGGGCTTGAGCTGCCGACTAAGGCGCTATTCCGAATTTCCTTTTGTTTGAAGATGAGAAGGCCGCAGACGCCGTGTGGCGTTGCGACCTTTTTGTATTATGGCAATGAGCGTTATTTCATTCAAAAGAACGTAGCGCAGAGAGAATCCGCGAAGGCTGTTGGGAGCATCCTCCTGAGGGGGCGCGGAGACCCTATAGTGGTCCGAGGTCAACCACTATAGTGGTCGAGGGTGAGACCCTATAGTGGTCGGGGTCGAAACCCTTAAGGGTCCGCGAAGACCCCTTTTAGGGAGTTGTCGGAGCGTGGCAGGGGCCAGGAAGAGGTCAGCCGTGACTTGGATTACACGGTGGAGGCCCCAGACGAATGCAATGGGTGTATACAACCGTATTGCGAAGAAGAAAAGAGAAGGGATGTTGAGTTTTATGGCGTGGATGTGGTAGACTATCGTCATGAAAGCCGTTGGAGGATTCGCGATGAAGCGTTTGTTGACGTTTGCGTGCGCGCTTGGGATGGCCTCGTTGCTCCAAGCCGAGTATCTGTTGCCCGAAACGATCTCCCTGACCCCGGATGGGAAGGCGTTAATCATTGGCGAGAAGAGGGCCGGCAAGGTCTCCATTCGTGATTTCTCCGGTAAGGAGTTGGCTTCGTATGATGCCGACATCGCGCCGTGGTGGACCTTTGGGCTGGGGGACAACCCGACCCTGCAGGTGACGGGCGCGACCATGTCGCCGGACGGCTCGGATCTCTTTTATACCGCGGACAACGGCAACGAAGGACGCCTCTTCAATAAGGCCGGGAAGTCTGTGGTGACGGGTAACTGCCCGATGACGCCGACGGTCTCGCCGGACGGGAAGTATGTCTACGTCTGCAACCGCTTTGATAACAATGTGCAGAAGTACGACGCCAAGACGCTGAAGCTTCTGGCGACGGCGCCGGCTCTGCGCGAGGCGAACGGTTGCGCGCTGGGCAAGGATGGCAAGCTCCTCTTCGTCATCAACCTGCTTCCGACCGATGCGGCCGAGCCGGTGGGCTATGTGGCCGCGAAGGTTACGGTGGTGGACACCGCGACCTTCAAGGTGATTGATAACATCCATCTGCCCGATGGCTCGACAGGTGTGCGCGCCGTCACGGCTTCGCCCGATGGCAAGTTCATCTATCTGACGCACACGCAGGCGCGCTATCAGCTTCCCACCACGCAGTTGGAGCGCGGCTGGATGAACACCGCGGCCCTCTCGGTCTTTAATGGCGAGACCGGCAAGTATGTGAACACCGTGTTGCTCGATGACGTGGACCTAGGCGCGGCCAACCCTTGGGGCGTCAGCGTCTCCCCCGACGGCAAATGGCTGGTGGTGGCCCATGCGGGTTCGCGTGATGTGAATGTCATCGACCGCGCCAAGATGCATGAGCGCCTGGACAAGGCCGCCGCCGGCATCAAGGTGACCGAGGTGACGCTCTCCGCCGCTGACGTGCACAACGACCTCTCCTTCCTCTCCGGCATCCGCTTCCGCGTCTCGGTGACGCCCGATGGCCCGCGCGGCATCGTTGCCACCAACGACAAGGCCTACGTGGTGTGTTACTTCGCGGACGCGCTGGTGGAAATCCCCTTCACCGACCGCGTGGTCAAGCCCACGACCATCCCTCTGAATGGGGAGCTGATTGACCTCTCGAAGGACCCCGTCCTGCGCGGCGAGATGCTCTTCAATGACGGCACCAAGTGCTTCCAGCTGTGGCAGAGCTGCGCTAGCTGTCACCCCGACGGCCGCGTGGACGGACTGAACTGGGACTTGATGAACGACGGCATCGGCAATCCCAAGCAGACCAAGAGCCTCTACCTCTCCCGTTGGACGCCGCCCACGATGATCACCGGCATCCGCAAGGATATGTTCCACTGCAACCGCGCGGGCTTCCACCACATCCAGTTCTATGATGCCGTGGAAGAGGACGCCAAGTGCGTCGATGCTTACGTGATGGCCATGAAGCCTGTCGTCTCGCCCTACGCCCGCGAGGAGAACAAGGCGGCCATCGAGCGTGGCAAGGCCATCTTCATGGACCCCAACAAGGCCGACTGCGCCAGCTGCCACATGCCTGACCACTACTTCACCGCCGCGGTCGACCCCGAGGACGGCTCGAAGTCCAAGATCTACGACCTTGGCCTGGGTACGGGCGAGGAATTGGGGCAGACCTTCGATGTGCCGACGCTCAATGAGGTGTGGCGTACCGCTCCTTACCTTTATGACGGCCGCGCGGCCTCCATGCTCGCCGTCCTTAAGGATTGGAACAAGGCCGACCAGCACGGTGTCACCAATGATCTCACCGAGCAGGAACTCAAGGACCTGGAGCTCTACATTCTCTCTCTGTGACGGAAGGAACGCCTCGCCATGCTGACGAATCTCAACGGAACCCTCTGGCCCACGCTTGAAGCCCCCGGGCGTGGTATCGAGATCGCCCGGTGCGGATGGGGCACGCCCGATGCTCTTGCCGCCGCGCAGACGGGTGAGGTCCCGGCGTTGTGGTTGTGCAATCCCAACGCCGGGGGTTGCCCCGCCGTGGCGCAACGTCTCTTCGTCTCCAAGGGCACCGTCGAGCCCATCTTTTATGAGGGGCAACACGTTGGTTCCCGTTTCGAGGATGACCAAGCGGAATTCGTGATGCTGGCGGGTGTGGGGCCGAGCGATCCCACGGCCCCGCGCGCGAATCAAGCGGCTTCGGCCTTTGAGAACATCGAGTCCATCCTGAAGAAGCAAGGCTTTACCTTCCACGATGTCGTGCGCACGTGGCTTTACATGGATAAGCTGTTGGAATGGTATGACGAGCTCAACCGGGTGCGTGATGCCTTCTTCGAGAGTCGCGGCATCTTCGGTGGCTTTGTCCCCGCCAGCACGGGCATCGGCAGCGCCAACGTCACCGGCTCGGCCATCATCACGGCCGCCATCGCCATGCGCCCGAAGTTGGGGTCTACGGTCACCCGCGCCATGCTTGAATCTCCGCTTCAGTGCTCGGCGTTGGACTACCGCAGCAGTTTTAGCCGCGCGGCGGAAATCGTGACGCCCGAGGGGCGCATCGTCTTCATCTCCGGCACAGCCAGCATCGCCTACGGCGGTGAGACTGCTCATGTCGGCGACCCGGAGAAGCAAATCGCCCTCACGATGGAGGTCGTCAAGGCCATCCTCGGAACGCGCCAGATGGGGCTCCAGCACGCCACCCGTGCCATCGCCTATATCAAGCGCCCCGAGTATCGCCCGATTTGGCAGAAGTGGCTCGCCGATAATGGTCTGCCGGGGAGTTTCGCCCAGGAGATTATCGCCGACGTTTGCCGCGATGACCTGCTCTTCGAGCTTGAGCTTGACGCGTTCAAGCGGCTTTGACGTGAGGCGTCAAGGCCATTCCTGCCGGACATGAAGGGTAAAATCCTCCTGCACACGTGTTGCGGTGTCTGTGCATCGCATTGTGTGCGTGTACTTAAGGAGGATAGTTGGGAGCCGACCCTCTTCTTCTTCAACCCAAACATTTATCCGCACGAGGAGTATCTCCGCCGCAAGGCCGCGGCAGAACAGTTGGCCCAGGCTGAGGGGATTCCTTTGGTGGAGGATACGCCGGACCATGAGGTCTGGCGTGAAGCCGTGGCGGAGGGATTTGAGGATTGCAAGGAGGGTGGGGCGCGCTGTGCGCGTTGTTTCCACTTTTCGTTGGCGCGCGCCGCGGCCCGAATGCAGGAGCTGGGATGTGAGGCCTTCACCACCAGTCTCACAGTCTCCCCACACAAGCGCAGTGCATTGCTTCACGCCATTGGGCGTGAAGTGGGTGGCGATTCCTTTGTGCCCTACGACTTCAAGAAGAAGAACGGGTTCTTGGATTCCAACCGCCGCGCGGCGGAGTTAGGACTTTATCGGCAGATTTATTGCGGATGCGAATATTCCGTGCGTCATCGCGAGCCTTTTTCCGTCGCAATTCTCGGGATGGGTTATCGCGGTGGTGTCTACGCTCAGTGGGCGTTGGAGCACCCCGATGATTTGCGCGTGGTGGCCATTGCCGAGCCGAACCCCGCGTTGCGTGCACAGTGGGCGGAAAGACTGAATCTGCCTCCGGAGGCAGTCTTTGAGGATTGGCGGCAGGCGCTCGATGTGCCCGGTTTGGAGGCCGCCATCGTGGCCCTGCCGGACCGATTGCATTTCCCTGCGGCGGAGGCGGCCCTTGCGCGGCGCTTGCATTTGCTTTTGGAGAAACCCGTTGGCGCGACGTGGGAGGAGTGCGTGAGCCTTGACGCGGCAGTGCGTGAAAGCGGCCGCTTGGTGCAGGTGGGGCATATCCTGCGTTTCACGCCTTACTATGAGAAGATTGCCGAACTCATCCATGGCGGGGAACTGGGGCGCTTGGTGAGTATTCGTCATCTGGAGCCGGTGGGCTATCGTAAGGCCGCGCACGCCTTTTGTCGGGGGCCCTTTGGGCAGACCACCAAGACCACGCCGATGATTGTGCAGAAGTGCAGTCATGACTTCGATCTCTTTGCGTGGTGGGTCGGCAAACGGTGTGTCTCCGCGCAGTCTTTCGGCGGACTCAACCATTTCCGTCCGGAATGTGCGCCGACCGGGGCTGCCGCGCGTTGCCTCGATTGCCCCGCCGCCATTGAACGTAATTGCCCCTATTCCGCCATCAAGTTGTTGCGCGAGGGGCACGACCTGCTTTACGCCATGCACGACGCCACACCAGCCGGCATTGAGACCGAGTTGCGAGAAGGTCCCTATGGGCGGTGTGTCTACGCGTGCGATAACGATGCCGTCGACCACCAAATCGTGACTTTGCTCTTCGAAGGCGGCGTGACCGCCCAGCATTGCATGGAGAGCTACACGTGGGGCCGTGACCGAGAGACCCGTGTCTTTCTGACCAACGGTGAAATCATCGGCAATGCTCGCACGTTGGACATCTATTGCTTTTCTGACCGCTCGCACACCCGTTGGGACGCCGCGCTTGAGGCCGGTGGCGCCACGCATGAGAGTGGCTATGTGATGGGCAACGGCGGGTTGCTTCATGACTGGGTGTGGACGCTGCGCACGCTTCCGCCGAGCCTCTATCCGGACCGTTTCCACGAGAGTATCCAAGCCCACGCCATGGCCTTCGCCGCAGAGGCTTCTCGTCTTTCCGGCGGTGACCCAGTTCCCATCGCCACGTTGTGAGCCACAAAACAAAAAGCTCCCGAGCGTTGTCATCGGGGGCTTTTTTATGGGGAGTCAAGTTCGCCGAACCTTAAGCGTCTGCAAGGGGGCAGGTCTGGCAGGAGAGGGCCGGGTTGGCGCAGAAGTCAGCGTGGATTTGGAGGAGTCCCTGTTGGTGGAGACCACCTTTGGGAAGGTCGCGGAGGGAGCCGGAGAGACGGAGCCAGGCTTCGCGCATGGGCTGGGAGATGTCTTCCCCGGGGAGTGCATCGAGGGAGGACGCGGAGAGCGTTCCCAGAGCTAGGCGGTAGGGCACAAAGAGGTTGGTGACGATGGCGTGGGCGCGGTTCGCGCCGATGAGGGCACCCTTGAGCGCGAGCGGTTCGCAGAGCAACGTTGAGGCTTCAACGAGTGCTTCCGGCAGGTTTCCCAGCGAAAGGTCGAGCAGTCGGTCGATGCGATGGAGCACGCCGACGGCACCGGCCAAGCGACGAAAAGGGTGATTCTGTGGACGAAGTGCACGGAAGTCCCACTCATAGGGACGGAGCGATGGGGGAAAACCACTGTCCCACCAGAGGTCCCAGAGGTCGCGGCGTTCTTCCTTCAACAAACCGGAGACACCGGCGAGGATGGCGAAGCGTCGCAAGGAGGGGAAGTGTTGCAACCGCGCAAAAGGGATTTCCTGCGCCAGGCGCCGGAAAGGTGCGACATTGCGGCGATAGCCCATTGCACCCAGAAGGGCTTCATAAAAGGCTTGGAAGGGGTCTCCGGCACGGAGGGCCTCAGAGAAGGCGCGGCTCTTGACAAGGAGACGATAGGCCCCGGCGGAAACGAGCAAGCGATCCAATGCTCCGGGCTCGTCTTCCAGTCGCAGACGGCAAGGCCGCGGGTCTACATTGTCCTCCTGCGGGGTGGGGAGGGTCGAGAAGTCAATGGATTTGCCCTGGCGTTCGGCGAAGGGTGCGAGCGCGAGAGTCGGAACGGCCGCAGGAAGAGTCTTTGCAGGCGGCCCTGGCAACCAGGTGACATGGAGGATGACCCCCGCATAGGCCGGGTCGGCGGCGTGGCCGTGCACGTCCCAATCGGCGGGGCGCAGATGGAGCTCCACATCGCCGCGGCGGAGGGCACCACCGATGGAAAGCAACGCGTCGCGGAAGTCCGGCCCGGCCGTGCGGTTCCAGTGGCCAGGATCCAACACTTCGACCGGTGTGCCATCCAGGAGGGCGAGGTCTTTTGGGCGCGTGGGACTTTGCCAGAGTGCTTGGAGGCGCAACTCGGTGGGGGCCTCCGGTTCCGCAAGCAGATGGGCGCGGCGCAAAAGTGCCGCGTAGGGCTCGGCACGTTCGACGAGGGTGGTGAGATGCCCGCCCTGTTGATTGGTCTCGCTTGCCTGGCTGTTCATCGCATCCTGCCGTTCAGTGTTCGTGCGCTTGGTTCACAGCCTTCAGCGCGGAGGTCGCGGCCTCGGAGGCCAGTTCCGCAAAGGGGCGCTTTTCCGGCGGGTGGACGTTGTCGGGGGTGCCCAAGCCGCGTGAGAAGGTGTCGAGGTAGATGGTTCCGGTCTCATCGCAGACTTTCTTCTGGAGCGCACGGTAGGGGGCCCAGGGGCGATTCATGACGGGCAAACCCACCATCAGCACGGGGGCTTTGTCGCCGGCGATGCCTTGCAACGTCTCCACGGTGGCGCGGATGGTCTCCTCCATATACGGCTCAGGGAGCGGTTTTTCCGCTTGGCCGCCGAGCGCGGTCGAGGCGTTGGATTCGCCTTGATACCATAGCACGCCGGTGAGCGGAAGCCCGAGCAGACGTGCAAGGCCCAAATCCCACAGCACGCCCACACGCCATCCTCTGCTCTCGCAATCTTGGCGGTCGGCATAGACGGTTTTG
Source organism: uncultured Kiritimatiellota bacterium (assembly GCA_944389945.1). GTDB lineage: Bacteria > Verrucomicrobiota > Kiritimatiellia > RFP12 > DVOR01 > Spyradenecus. Next base: position 103,366 of record CALXOF010000008.1, read on the forward strand.
ACCCAGGATTCCGGGAAGTCTTCGTTTTGTTCGAGGGGTTTTCGGTTGGTGAGGATTCGCAGGAGCCAAGGATAACGCGGCTTGCCGTTGGCATCCACGCTCGCCATGACGGAGGCAGGAAGGAAGGCTTCGGCGGGGGCTCCGCCGACATCGACCAAGAGGAGGGCGATGGGTTTACCCGTGGCTTCGGCTCGGCGAATGGCGAAGGAGACGGCCAAGGCGCTCCATTCTTTGGCGTTGGCGGGGGTGATACGGCGCCACTGGCCGGAGACGAAGTCCCAAAGGCGGATGTCGTGCTTGGCGGTGGCGGCGGCCTCCGAGTCGGCCCCGGCGCAACGGTCGAGCGTCCAGAACATATTGGATTGCCCGGCGCAGAGCCAGGTTTCGCATCGGCCGGCGATATCGGCGGGGATGGTGACGGGTGCGGCAGGCCAAGGCGTGGCCCAGCCGGTGTGGTTGGCGGGGCGGGTAACGGTGGCGGCGGGTGGTTCCGCCGCGGGCAGGAGGGCCTTGGCCACGGTTTCCGCGATGACCTCGGAGGCCTCGGCGTCGGGATGGATACGGTCAGGAAAGTGCTTAAGGAGCAAGGGTAGGAGGGGCGTCTCCATGTCGATGGTCGTGGCGTTGGCGTGGCGGGCGGCCGCCGCAATCTCGGCCTGCATAAGGAAGGGCTCCGGACTGCGATAGAAGGTCTGCCCCGGTGCGAGGGGGGCGAGTTTCCCCCAAACGTAGAGTTTGGGCTTGGAGGGGAGCGCGGCGTAGTCGGTCAAGAGCGCGAGGTAATCATCGCGGAAGGTGCCGGGGCGCTCGTCCTCGGTTTTCAGGAAGGCGCCGCAATCGTTGATGCCAAGGTTGCAAATCACGATGTCGGGTTGCCATGCCAGCGCGGCGCGATGCTCCGGCATGTGGCGGAAGCCACGCATCGTGTTGCCTCGCCGGGTGTGAAGGTAGATGCCGCGACCGGGATTGCCAAAGTTGCGCACCTCATAATCCTCGCCCAAGAGCGCCTGAAGGCGGGCGGGATAGGCCTGTGTTGCGCGGTTGGAGAGGCCCGTCCCATAGGTGATGGAGTCTCCGATGCAGGCCACGCGGGTGACCGCCTGGGCGATGAGCGGCGCAAACAACGCCACGACGAGCAAAACAAGCGTTTTCATGGTTGCGGTGTTCCTTTTCCAAGTGGACGATGTGACGCGCCGACCGGCGTGCGGCATCAGAAAAAGCGTTTGCGGGAGAAGAAGATGACGGTGATGAGCACGAGCAGGACGGCGATGCCCACGATGGCCGCGAAGCCCCACGGCCCTTGGTGGAAGGGCAGCCAGGTGTTCATGCCGAAGATGGAGGCCAACAGCATCGGCACCGTGAGCACAATGGTCATGGAGGTGAGGAACTTCATGACGTTGTTCAGATTGTTGCTGATGATGGAGGCGAAGGCGTCCAAGGTGCCCGTCAAAATGTTGCTGTGAATGGAGGCCATTTCCAGGGCCTGCTGGTATTCGACGCGGACATCCTCGAGCACGTCCAGGTCGTCCTCGTCGATGTCGAGCTGGCGGGTGGTGCGGATTCGCGAGAGGAGGATGTCGTCGGCCTTCAGCGAGGTGGTGAAGTAGACCAACGACTTCTCGATGTTGAGCAAGCGCATCAAGCCTTCGTTGGAGATGGACTCGTGGAGTTCTTGTTCAACGAGGTCGGCGCGCTGGCGGATATCGCGCAGATAGCGCAGATAGAGGATGGCCGCGTGCCAGAGCAGGTGGAAGGTGAAGCGGAACTTTTGCTCGGGCGGGCAGACGCGGCGGATTTGGTCAAGGAAGGAGGCCGCGATTGGGGTGGGGCGGTTACAGACGGTGATGACGGCGTTGGAGGTGTGCACCACGCCCAACGGCAGGGTGTTGAAGGGGTGCAGGTTCTCGTTCGGCTCGTGGTAAGGCACATGGACGACGATGAGCACCGTGCCGTCATCATCCACATCGAGACGCGGCCGTTCGTCTCGGTCGAGCGGGTCGGACAGGAACTCGCGCGAGACACCCGTGAGGGTTTGTACACGGAGAATTTCCTCAGAAGAAGGGTCGGCCAGATTAATCCAGCAGGGCCCATCCGGCGTGACCACCTCGCGGAGGCTGCCGTCCACCCACTGATAAATCGTCAGCATGTCTTCGTCCCTCCCTTTGTGGCATAGCGTTTCATCAACGCCGTCTCATAGGGTTTCAGCTTGTGTGTGGAAATGAAGGAATAGCCACGGAAGACCCAAAGCTTGCGGAGCTTCAGCATCCCTAGCAAAATGCGTGCGCGGCTCTCAGGAAAGCCGTTGGGGCCATCCTTGAAACCGTCCGCGCCGTCATGGTAATGGCGGTAATAGTGCTTGTAGACCGAGGAGAGGTCCGAAACCCAGAGCAAGCGTTTCACCCAGCGCGGGAACCATTTTTGGATGCGCACGCCGGATTGGAAGTCCACCAACGCCGGCTTGTCCCCGGGAAGCACCATCACGTTCTTCGCATTGCGCGTATCCAAGTGGGCCACGCCCCGGCGGTGCATCGCGCATACCAGGCGCTCCAACTTGATGAAGAACGTGGTGGGCAGATGGCCAACGCCCAATTCGCTCCAATGCTGATTGCGGTCACCCAGGGAGATACCTTCCAAGAACTCCATGCCGAAAGCGTAGGCATCCACACGGAAGACCTTTTGCGGCACGCCTTCCAAGCCTTCCAATGCCTTCAGAAGGCGATACTCATGGCCAATCATCCAACGGCCCCAGGTCCAACGAATCCACCAAGGGCTTTTACTAAAATCCTTGATGACGAAGGCGCCCTCAGGCGTCTCTACACGCCAAACGCGCGCATTGCCGGCACGCCCCTTGCTAAGGCAGGCCGCATTGCCGTTTTCCCAGCTTGCTCTTGTAATGCCAAACGCCATCTTTCGCACTCCGATTTCCATCATTGTACCACATCTATCCATGCCGTGGCGAAATGGCAAAAAACGTTCGGCCGTGTCTAGGGGTGTTGCGTGAGAATGGGGGACTGCGGTGCGCTCTCCCCATCGGAGGCATTATGCCTGCCAGCCTTCACGCCAAAAGGGTCGTGCTGAGACCCTATAAAAGGACTTTCACACGTTTTTGAGGATTTAGTCGAGTTTTCAATGAGATAGTTGCAAAGGCTCATTTTTGGGT
>CALXOF010000009.1 GCA_944389945.1 uncultured Kiritimatiellota bacterium
GCCATTTTTCGGACACCTAATCGCACCCCCCGCGCATTTACCCATCCCTTTGTTGCAATTACTTTTCGATTTGACCCCCCGCGCCTGTCAGTCACAATGCTTATGTAAAAATACGCAATCTAATGTTGGGCTTGAGGTGATGTGCTATACTATGCGGTCAGTTTAGAGGAGCGTTCATGAAAGAAACCAAGAACAACATGTTGGTGCCAATCGTCGTTGAGCAGACCTCGCGCGGCGAGCGGTCGTATGACATTTATTCGCGCCTGTTGCAGGATCGTATCATCTTTTTGGGCGGCCCCATCGATGATACGGTGGCGAACCTGGTCATCGCCCAGTTGCTTTTCCTGCAGTCGCAGGACCCGAAGCGGGACATCAACTTCTACATCAACTCCCCGGGCGGCGTGGTGACGGCCGGCTTGGCGATTTACGACACGATGCAGTTCTTGACGTGCGACGTGGCCACCTACTGCGTGGGCCAGGCCGCCAGCATGGGCGCCGTGCTCTTGGCCGCCGGTGCGAAGGGCAAGCGCTATGCCCTGCCGAACGCCCGCATCATGATCCACCAGCCGCTGGGCGGCGCCGAGGGCCAGTGCACGGACATCCAAATCCAGGCCGCCGAAATCCAGCGCATGAAGCAGACGCTGAACGAAATCCTGGCCAACCACACCGGCCAGCCCCTGGAGACCATCTTCAAGGACACGGACCGTGACAACTTCATGTCCGCGGAAGAGGCCAAGAACTATGGCCTTGTCGATGCCGTGGTCACCAAGCCCGTGAAGTAAACGAGTCGTTCCGACGCTTTCAAGGCCCGCCGCAAGGCGGGTCTTTTTTTGTTAGGCCTCAGGAGCGCCGTTCCAGAGGAATCTCCACGGAAAGTCTTTGGCCTCTTCGGCGTAGTCAATGCCAATGCGCGGGGTAACGCGGATATCGCGCGGTTGAATCGCGTGGAGGCCGAGTCCCGGGGCGTCCTCGGCAATCAGCAAATCTGGCCCATCGACAAGCGAAGTCTTGTCAAATGCGCGGTCGATGGCCAAGGCTTGGCACAGACGTCCCGGGCCGTTCAAGAGATCGCGCTGTTGAGCGCGGGAGAGCGCGACCCATGGGTGCCTATGGCGATGCTGCGCCATGGTGTCCTGCCCCAACAGTGGGCGTGCAGCACGAATCAAGACGGCGGATGGCTCCCCTTCCGGCTCGGTGACGGCGTTGAGACAGTGGTGCATCCCGTAAACGAAGTAAATATAGGCCGTCCCGGGCGGCGCGAAGAGCGTCTCGGTGCGCGGCGTCCGCCGATAGGCATAGGCGTGGCACGCTTTGTCGCAACGCCCGACATAGGCCTCCGTCTCGGAAATCACAGCGGCCAACCATGCACCATTCAGACGGCGCAGGAGGAGTTTGCCCAAGAGCGCCCGCGCGATTTGCACGGTGTCTCCGGCATAAAAGTCGGCGGGAAGTGTCTTCATGACTCGACCTGTCCGCGGAAGCGTTCGCCCCATTCGGCCATTGTCTCAAGGACGGGCAAGAGTGTGCGCCCCAACGGCGTAAGCGCGTAGGTCACCGTCGGCGGATTGGTCGGGTGCGTCTCCCGAGAGAGAAGCCCATAACCTTCCAGCGCACGCAGGTTTTCCGTCAGGACCTTTTGCGTCAGCAAAGGACGAAACGCGGCAAGCAACGCGGCATGGCCGCATGCGCCTGTCGCCAAACGTTGCAAAATCAGCGGCCTCCACCGATTGCCGACCACGCGCAACGTCACCGCCACCGGGCAGGGCGGCAAATCTCCACGCGAGAAGCGCGCCCGCATTGCCAGGGCACTTTTTTGTGCCTCCTTCCGTCTTTCTTCGCCGTTCGCTATCATGGTGCCAGTTTAACACAAAGGACTCCATCATGCACTTCACCCAAATCCGTAACGCCACCGCCATCCTCACCTATGCCGGCAAGCGCATCCTCATCGACCCCATGCTCGCGGAGCGTTTCGCGCTTCCTGAACTTCCCTGCGCGGCCGACCCAACGCTGCGCAATCCCACCGTTTCGCTTCCTTGTCCGGTCGAGAAGCTATTGGACGTGGATGCCGTACTTGCCACTCACCTGCATTACGACCACTTCGATGATGCGGCGTTTCGTCTGCTTCCCAAAGGTCTGCCTCTCTTCTGCGCGGATGAGACCGATGCCACCACACTCCGTACCGCAGGATTCGTGGATGTCCGCGTACTCCCGCCGGAGGCACCGTTGGAGTGGGAGGGAATCTTGCTCTCCAGAACGCCCGCCTTGCATGGCCGCGGCCCATGGATGCCGGATTTTTATGCCCGCCTAAATACGCGTTATGCCGCCTGCGGCGTGCTCTTCCGGGCTCCCGGTGAGCCGACCTTCTATCTCGCGGGGGACACGGTGTGGTTCGATGGTGTGGCTCGCGTCCTCCGCGAGTCCAAACCCGATGTCGTAGCCCTCAATGCCTGTTGCGCCCGTCTCACCGAGGGCGGCCCCATCATCATGGGCACGGACGATGTGTGGCAGGTCGCAATCAGCGCGCCTTGGGCCACGCTCATCGCCACTCACATGGAAGCTGTCAGCCACGCCACGCTCACCCGCCGCACGCTTCGTGCCTTCGCCGAGGACAATGCCTTCTCCGAGCGTCTGCTCATCCCTGCCGATGGTGAGACCCTCACGCTTTGAATTCACGCCCATCCCCTACGCCACGCTTCATAATACTGTCCGGGGAAAATGGGAACCGCAAAGACGCAACTGTGGGCGCGAAACGTTTCGGGCTCCATCGAGCGCTCTGCGGCTTCGCCGCTGACCGTGCCCGCCGCCCTCCGTTTCGCGCCTTGTCAGGTAAGAGAATAATAAAGATGTAGGACAGTGCCCCACCAAGAACACCAATCAGCGAATCAGCGGGGCGGCAACGCCACCCCTTGTCCTACTGCAAAGTCAGGAGACTTTCCGAGAAAACATGGAAACGCAAGGGATGGGCACGGTAGAGAGGCCGTAAGGCCGAACGGTGAAGTGCCCAGGCCCTTGCGTTCTTTCGTGTCTTCGTGGAAACCTCCCCGAACAGTATTGACGCCCCGCGGCCAATCGGCCTCGGGGCGTTCCTTTTGGTATACTACGCGCTGACATATGGATACAATCCCGATTATCTTGGCTTCGGCGAGCCCGCGGCGGCGCGCCATCTTGCGTTCCCTGGGGGTGCATGCGGAGGTACATCGTCCTCATTGCATGGAGGTAACTTTGCGCGATGACCCTGCGGGGACGGTAGGCGTGAACGCGAGGCGCAAGGCGCTTTCGGTACATGCCTCCTATCCGCGTGCGGCCATCATCGCGGCAGACACGGTGGTCTGTTTCGAGGGACGGGTGCTTGGTAAGCCGCGTGACCTTGAGGAGGCCCGTACGTGGTTGACGGCCTATTCCGGGAAGACGCAGACGGTCTACACCGCGGTGGCGCTGTTTTATCCCGGCGCGCAGGAGCCATCGTTGCGTATTGAGGCGACGAGCCTTCAGTTCAAGGAATACGACGCACGCACGGTGGATGCCTATCTTGCATTGGTCCATCCGCTCGACCGTGCCGGTGCCTATGACGTGAACGAACGGGGGGATTTGTTGATTGCCGGACGTATCGGGAGTTACTCCAATGTGATGGGATTGCCACGCGGCGTGGTACGCGATTGGTTGGTTGCGCATGGGCTTTTGGGCGAGGAGCGCGCGTGAGGCGTTTGATTGCCTATTTCGGCGTTTGCCTCTTGGTCGCGTTGGCACCGGGGCCTGACAATTGCTTTGTGTTGGCGCAGTCGGCGGCCTTTGGTGCGTGGGCAGGGCTTTGGGTGACGGCCGGCCTGATGTGCGGACTGTGCGTGCACATCACGTTGGCAGCACTTGGGGTGGCGACGGCATTGGAGCGTTGGCCCCGTGCGGCGGACGTGATTTCTATCGTTGGTGCGTGCTACCTCTTTTATATGGCGTGGGGAATGTGGGGTGCCGGGATGGGGAGCGCAACGGCTGAGGCGCGCCCATGGTGGGGCTTTTGGTTACGCGGGGTGATCTTGAACCTCTCCAACCCCAAGGTCATCCTCTTCTTCATCGCCTTTTTGCCGCGCTTTCTGCCGGACACTTGTCGGCGGCGGGCGCTTGGTTTGATGGGATTGGGGCTCTTATTTATGGTGGCCGCCGCGACGGTGATGGGGGCGGCGGCTTTGGCCGGCGGTGGGCTTTCTTCGTTCTTGGGACGGAACCCGGGAGTCGCTATCTGGGTTGGGCGTACGGCGGCCCTTGCCGTCGCCATTATTGGCCTATGGGTGCTCTTCCCTGCGGTCGCCGCTCTGCGTAGACGTTAGGCAGGTTACGATTCGAGGGCCGCAGCGACATCGGGCACAGCGGCAAGGAGGGCCTGGGTGTAGGGGTGGCTCGGCGCGGAGAAGACGACCTTGGCATCGCCGCGCTCAACAATTTCACCGTCATGCATGACAATCAAGCGGTCGCAGACGGTGCGCACGACGGCGAGGTCGTGGGAAATCAGAAGAATGGTGAGATTGCGGCGGGCACGGAGATCAGCGAGCAGGTTGAGCACGCGGGCCTGTACGGAGACATCGAGGGCGGAGACCGGCTCATCGGCAATGATGACGCGGGGATTCATGGCGAGAGCGCGGGCGATGGAGATACGTTGGCATTGACCGCCGGAAAGCTCACGGGGATAGGCCTCGGAGACATCGGCAGGGAGGCCGACTTCGTCCAGCAAGGTGGCAATGCGTGCCGGACGCTCGGGTTTGGAGCACAGGTTATGGACGGCGAGCACCTCGGTGAGTGCGTCTCCAATGGTCTTGCGAGGATTGAGCGAGCCGACCGCGTCCTGGAAGATCATTTGCACGGCGCCGCGCGGCATGGGTGCGAAAGCCGCGGTCCCGGATGCGATGGGCTGAAGGCCGCAGAGCGCCTTGGCAAGCGTACTTTTGCCACACCCGGATTCTCCGACGATACCGAAGAATTCATTCTCGCGCACATCGAAAGAGACACCTTTGACGGCGCGGAAAGGTGGCTTCCCGGGGCGCGGATACTCGATAACCAAATCGATGACGGTGAGGATGTCGTTCATTTCGTGAGCGAGAAGTTGATGGATTGGCGGAGCCGGCCGGGGCCGTGTGAGAATCGGGCGGAACGAATCATTTTCAAAGCGGCTTTATCGAGCACATCGTGACCGCTTGAGGTGTGGATGGAGGCTTCCGCACACGTACCGTCCGGCGCTACGAGGACATCCAGGACAACGGTACCTTCCCAACCGTTTCGTCTGGCACGGGGCGGGTAAAACTTGGGGATGTGGGTGAGATCGGTAAGGAGCTTTGGCGGGTCCTTGACGCGGGCTGTGTTGCCAGCCGAGGGCGCAACGGTCTCAGATGGGACAGGTTCCGCAGGGGGGAAGGCAATCTCCGGCAACTCGCCCTCATGGAGCGCAACTTCTGGGGGCGGGGGTGGCAGAAACGCCTCGGGACGACTCTTGGGCGCAGTCACGTCCGGCGGGGTGGGGAGGGCCAAAGGAGAATCCGGCGCAAAGAGGAAGGGCGCGGATTGAGGCGCCAATGGCGCCGGGGCGGCCTCCTGCGCGGAGGGGCGGGTTGGCACCAGGCTTTCGGTCTCGGCGATGGAGACTTCGACGCTATTAATCAGCAGGACGGGCGCATCCGGTACGACCGGCCGCGGGCCAATCATGAGGTGGGCGATGCCGGCGGCGACGAAGAGGTGCAAGAGCAAAGCCGCCCCCCAGAGAGCGGTCTCGCGGAGCGCCACGGCGCCAACCCATGTCAGGGCGCTCACGTCAATCCCCTTTCTCCACCTGGTAGGTAACCTTCGAGACACCTTTGGCGCGGAGGTCAGCCATTAATTCGAGCGCGGGGCCGGCATGGGCCTGGCGATCCGCTCGGATGACGACTGGCAGACCGGTCTCCTTTGCACGCAGAGCGGCGGAATCAACGGCGGCGCGGCGCGTCATGGCGGTGCGGCCATCGAGAAAGACCTCGTCGGCGTCGTTCAGCACTAGCTGGATACTGTCACCACGCGAAACCGAACCATCGGCGCGCGGGAGCTCGACCCGCACGCCACGCTGAACGGTCATGCTCATGAAAGCATAGATGAAGAAGACAATAAGCAGAAAGACGACGTCCATGATAGGCGTCATCTCCAGGCGCGCGTGTTGCTCTTCCTCTTCCTGGAGCTTCATTGGGTAATCCCCGCGGCACGCTCGACGTTGGTCATGGCCGTCTCTAGGTCGCGCACCAAGGCTTTGTGGCAGACGCGGCCGACATTGAGCGGGATAAGCGCGCAAATCGAGACGATGAGGCCGGCGGCGGTGGTGTAGAGCGCCTCGGCGATACCGCCGGCGACGGCAGTGGGGTTGTCCGTCCCCATCGTGCCAAGGGCCGTGAAGGAACCGATAATGCCGGTGACCGTGCCCAAAATGCCCAACATCGGGGCCAGGGTCACGATAGTGTCGAGTACGCCAAGCCCACGGTAGAGGCGGCGCGTTAAGGCGCGGGCTTCGGTCTCAAGCGCCTCCCCAAAAGGTTCCTCTTTGCGACGCATCGCGGCAACGAGGACGGCGGCATAAGGCGAGACCTCCTTGGCCGCGCGTTTCTCAGCGGCTTCTGCCCCCTCGGTGCGCAACAGCTCGACCGTGGCGACCCAGCCCGCCGCCCCGGAACGCACCAAGAACCTGTAATAGACCCACTGAAGCGCCTTGCGGAGGGTCACGAACACCACCAACAGCGAGCACAACGCGATGGGCCACATGACGGGCCCGCCATCGTGCATCGCAGTCGCAATCAAATCAATGGCCGCGCCCATCACTTACCCTTTCGTACGGCGCCGGGGATTCGGACAACGTAGGTTTCGCCGGCGACCGGCTTGGCGTTCGGGAAACGAATCATGTTGTCGAGCGTCAAATCCGGCTGTCCCAGTGACTCGGACGCCTTGAGTACCGCAGGCGCGTAGGCCCAGGAGCCGGGCAGACGCACCCAGACCGTGCCATCGCGGACGCCTTCCTTGGCATGCAACGTGAGGACAAGCGCCTCGCCATCCATCTTGGGTTGCTCGACAGTCCAGCGACCGTTGGCGATACGAGCGTCAAGGGCTGGATCGCCGTAGAAGCAGACCACGTCGCGGTCATGCAGGTGGCCCACGCGCTCCTGTAGGGCCTTCTGCACCTCGGGGGCAGACTTGCCCGACTTGGCAAAGTCGACGGCCCAACGTTGCAGACCCGGGGTCACGGGGAAGTTGCCGTTGGACTTGATTTCCGTGAAACGGAAGTCCATCATGTCCGGGATGCCGTAAGAACGAATCTTCTCGACGATGCCCGTGTTGGTGAAGTGGAAGGCCTCGTTGGCGGTAGTGAGACCGGCGGTGTCCACGAAGAGCCCCTGCGTCCCCCAGCCCTGCGCGCCGAACCAGGTGGTGATGGTGTAACCCATGAACTGACGGGCGCCGCCGTCCTTGAGCCACGAGAGCACCATGCAGTCCGGCTTGTCGACATCGCCGATGAGGCAGTTGCCGGTGCCGAAGTAGACCTTGGGCTCCGTGCTGCCGGCGGGGTGGGGTTGCTTCTTGGTGTCGATGGAGATGAGGCGACCGTCCTTGTGCACCATCGCCATGTTGGGACCGCTGTAACCCATCTGCCAGTCACGCTGGGTGGCGTGGCCGGAGGTGGTCATGAACTGGATGTTGTCCTTCTGCAACCGCTCCAGCACGCCTTGCGTATTGTCCGTGTCGCAGGGGATGTCCTGCACCTTGTCGGTGACGCCGCGCTCCCAGAAGTTCATGGTGCCGCGGTGGTCCTCGGTATAACGCCAGGCCTTGTCAAAGGCGGTGAGGTCGCACCCCGCGCAGTCCAACGCCCGCTCGATGCTGATGGGGCCGGCCTCGGAGAGCGCCTTGGCGGACTCGGCGTCGTAGCCGGTGATGACGCCCCAGAAGGTGTCGACGTAGGGGTCATCGTCCAGCGCGCGGCAGAGGTTGCTGAGCGCGATGGTCATGGAGACACCGGCCTGCGTGGGTTTGACGGCGAAGGCGGTGAAGCTGGGCTGGGTCTTGGCCAGTTCGGCTTTGACCTCGTTGGGGTTGGCCTCCCACACCAGCACCTGCGCACCGGGATGTTTGGCGGTCAGGACGTCGACGGTCGCGGCCTTCCATGCCGGGTCGTCCATCACCGCCTTGGAGGCGACGATGGCATAAGAGTCTTGCACAGGCGTGGCAAGGCATCCGGCAAAGGCGAAGGCCGGCACAATCAAGAGGGGCGTCAGGCGCATGGGGGCCTCCTTTGGGGTCAGCCGATGGAAAGCAGGTTGTCGACCACGGCCATGAAGGCCTTGGCCGCGGGGGTGTCGGGGCACGCGGCCACGAAGGGCTTGCCCTCGTCGCCACTCTCGCCGATTTCCGTGGCGATGGGCAGTTTGCCGAGGAAGGCCAGGCCATACTGCTTCGCGAGGGCTTCGCCGCCGCCGGTCTTGAAGATGGGCGTGAACTCACCGCAGTGCGGGCAGGTGAAGCCGCTCATGTTCTCAATCACGCCGGCGATGTGCATGCCCAACTGGTTGCAGAAGGTGATGGACTTGCTCACGTCGAGCGTCGCCACCTGTTGCGGGGTCGTCACGAGGATGGCCTCGGCGTTGGGGATGAGCTGGCAGATGGAGAGCGGCTCGTCGCCCGTGCCGGGAGGGCAGTCGACGATGAGGTAATCCAGGTCGCCCCAGCGCACCTCGCCGATGAACTGCTTGATGACGCCGGCTTTCAGGGGACCGCGCCAGACGATGGGTTCATCGGGCTTCTCAAGAATCAGGCCGGTGGACATGACCTTGAGGCCTTCGGCCGTCTCCAAGGGGATGAGCTTCTCGCCGTCGCCCATGGCGCGTTGGCCTTGCAGGCCCAGAATCTTCGGGATGCTGGGGCCGTGGACGTCCACGTCCAGCAGACCGACGGTCTGCCCACGCAGACGCAGGCCCAGGGCCAGGTTGGCCGCCACCGTACTCTTGCCCACGCCGCCCTTGCCGGAAAGCACCACGAAGACGTGCTTGATGTGCTCGAGGGTAGGCTTCACGGGATCTTCTTTCGGGGTGGAGCAAGAGCCCTTGCTGGCGCACGCCGCGCAGTTACCGTTGCAATCAGACATGATGAGACTCCTTCTTCTCTTGGTTCCAAAATCAATCGTTCGGGCGCGCCCCATTGCGATAGGCCGCCACCGCCGCCTTGAAGGCCTGCGTCTTGGCAAAACCGCAACTCTTGAACTCCGGGCAAAAGCCTCGGTAGACGCACTCCGGCACGCAACACGCCGCCAACTCCGGCTGGCCGTTCTCGCGCAAGGCTTCCACCAACAGCTTCCACGCCTCACGCGTCTCCGGCGAAGCCTGCATACAGAGGCGTTTGCGGGAGATGCTCAGGATGGCTTGCGCGTTGGCGATGCACTCGTGCGTCACGGGCGTGTCCTGGCGCGAGGCGTTGCGGTCGACGCCCGTGCGGTCGCTCCGTTGCGTGCTGACAAAGTGGTCGATACCAAACTTGTGGCGCACCAAGTGCACGCTCACCCAACTCTTCAAGCCCACCCATTTCCAACGGAAAATCAGCTGACGGATAGGGGAGTGCTCAGCCAACAGCATCCGCTTCTTCCAGGCCGAAGAGGGTTCTCCCGCCCCAGCTTCGCGGTTGATTGTCGTCCGTGCCGCGTCCGCCACATCGCGCCAAGTTGAGCGCGTCCCATAAAATTCCAGTGTCGTTGCCATATCTATATAGGATACCAAAATGCCCTCCTTACGTCTCACCAAAACTTCGTTGTATCCTAAAAAGTGCCGAGCCCATAGGGTAGGTCTGTGACGATCAGACGGCAGGGATTGATGATGGGCGTGACAAAGAGGTCAATTCTGTCCGGGGAAAATGGGGGCCCACAAAGACGTAACTGTGGGCACGAAATACCTCGGGTTCCATCGGGCGCTCTACGGCTTCGTCGCCAACCGCTCCTGCCGCCTCATTGGTACCGCCCCAGACCCTCTCATCTAAGCCCCCATAATGGCCCTCCGCGAGACCCTATAGTGGTCCGAGGTCAACCACTATAGTGGTCGGGGTCGAGACCCTATAGTGGTCCACCCCGAAACCCTTAGGGGTCCGCGGAGAGGGGCTGAAGGTTTCTGTTGCACCCACCAGTCTCGCCTCTTGGCAGGTCGCAGGCGTGCCCCGGGTGGAGGGGTGTTTTCCCTGCCGGGGCGTGTGGTAGTACGCCCTAAATCTGCCCAAATCGACGGATTCAACATTGGCTGTTTCTCGCGAGCCGTTTATTTTCTCCGGACACTACTGCAAAAAGGTGGCACATGGTGGAATTATGTTATACTACAGACATGAACTGGATGAAGCAACGGTATGTGAAGAAGACGTTGTTGCTAGCATTCCTGGCCGTGGCCGGGATTCTGGTGGCGGAGGTCTTTCAGCGTTTTCACAAAGAGTCCGCAGAGGACATCTTGCATGAGCTCCGAGCCGAGCAACAGATGACGCAGACAATGGAGGTGAACGGCCAGACGGTGGTGGCGGACGTGTGGCAATTGCCGCCGACATCGAGTGCGGACCCATTGCGCAAGACGGACGAGCGACTGCTGGTGGTGGGAAAGACGGTCTATGTGTTCCATGAAGATGTGCGGCCGATGATAGGGGATACGGAATGGCCCTCTGATTTGCCGTCGTGGGACTTTAAGCCGGATTACGTGGTGGATGCCGGGACAGCGCGCTTTGTGAGCGGTGTGTCGACGGAGTCTCCCGCGCGGCTCATGGAGATTTTGTCGGAACGCGCCTTGGCGAAAGACTGGAAGCCATTGGGTGGAAATGGTTGGCAAAAGGGACAGGAAATGTTGTTGGCGCATGCGGTGGAATCCAAGCGCGGCACGGAAGCGGTCATGGTTATTCAAAGGATCCCGAGACAATGAAGCAGAAAATCATTTTGGCGGCCTCGGTCATCGTGGGGCTTTTGGCGGCTTTTTTGACGCGGACCTACATTGCCTCGCGTGAGCGCGCGGTAGAAGAGGAGTTGGCTCAGCTCAACCAACGTTACCCAAAGGTAGATGTGGTGGTGACGACAAAGGACTTGGCTCCAGGGTCGACGTTGAAGATAGACGATTTGCGGGTAATGGCAGTGCCGGAAAATGCACTCAGTTCGCAGACCATTCGCGCGACTCCGGGCATCGGGGTGCGTCTGGCTGGCCGGATGCTCGCGATGGGCGTGGAGGCCAAGCGGCCTTTGCAGTGGAGCGACATCGAGGGGGGCTCGCCGGAGGCCTCCGGTCTTGCGGATCAGGTAAAGCAAGGGTGGCGCGCCATCTCGGTATCGGTGAATGGCGCAGCCAGCGTGAGTAACATGGTGCGTCCCGCGGATCACGTGGATGTGCTGGGGACCTTCTCGTTGCCGAGCAAGACGGTTCCGGGAGCGACAGAGATGGTGACACGGACGCTCCTGCAGGATGTCTTGGTATTGGCGACGGGCCAGCAGACGGCGCAATCGCTCTCCGAAGGCGGAAACTATTCGTTGGTGACGCTGGAGGTCTTGCCGCACGAGGCGGAGGTCTTGACCTTTGCAGAACAGATGCGTGGGCGGTTGACGCTAGTCTTGCGCAATCCCAACGATCAAGCCTCTGTAAAAGAGCTCAAGGACTTGGACTTCAGCCAAATCCGAGCCGACCTGGAGGCGCTCAACAAGAGACGCCAGGAAAAATTAGGCAAGCGGACTTGGTGAGGAAGCCATGGAGTATCTCATCACATTGGCTATCCCCGGGCAACCCGTACGGCAGATTCCAATGCCGTGTGGGGCTTATGTCATTGGGCGTGGGGCTTCGTGCGCGTTGCGAATCGAGGATGCCAGCGTCAGCGAACTGCATGCGAAGCTGATTCTGACGCCCGGCGATGCGTGGGTGGAGGATTTGGGGTCTTCCAATGGAACGGTGGTGAACTCACAGGTCATCACGGATGCCACGCGGCTCTCCCCGGAGGCCATCGTCTCCATCGGTTCGACCGTTTTCCGCGTGCAACCGCGTACGGTTGCGCCGACTCCGCCTCCGGCACCGTCCACGCCGCCACCACCGCCCGCAGAACCGACACCGACTCCGACTCCGCAAGTCGACCGTCAGCAGGAATTGCGCACGCAGGTGAAGGAACAACTGCATGCGGAATTGATTAAACGTCTTGACCTTAAGCGCCTGGCCACAAGCGAGATTTCCGCTGATGAACTGGGCCGGCGCGTACGTGAGACCCTGCGGACCATCCTCACCGAGGTGACGGCGCGCGGTGCCTTGCCGCAAGGACTTGACCCGGACAGTCTGGTGGAGGAGATTTACAACGAATCAGTGCGCCTGGGCCCCGTGGAACGTTTCTTGGCGGATGATTCCGTGACGGAAATCATGATCAACGGCCCGCGGCACGTCTATGTAGAGCGGCGCGGCAAGCTGGAGCTGACAGACCAGACCTTCATGGACGAGGCCAGTGTCATGGCCGTCATCGAGCGCATCGTGGCTCCCTTGGGGCGCCGCATCGACGAAAGCCAGCCCTACGTGGATGCCCGTCTGCCCGACGGTTCGCGCGTCAATGCGATTATTCCGCCGCTCTCGCTCATCGGCCCCTGCGTGACCATCCGAAAGTTCGCCAAGCGTGTGCTGACGGCGGAGGACTTCGTGCGTATCGGCACCTGGACGCCGGCCATCGCTGACTTCTTGAGCGTTTGCGTGCGGTTGCGCAAGAATATCATCGTGGCCGGCGGCACGGGGTCAGGCAAGACCACACTCTTGAACGTCCTCTCCGGGTTCATCCCGCACAGTGACCGTATCCTTACCATCGAGGACGCCGCAGAACTGCGACTGAATCAGCCGCACGTGGTGCGTTTGGAGGCGCGTCCGCCGAACATCGAGGGCAAGGGCGCTGTCACCATCCGCGACCTGGTACGTAACGCGTTGCGTATGCGTCCGGATCGCATCATCGTCGGTGAATGTCGCGGCGGGGAAACACTGGACATGCTCCAGGCCATGAACACGGGTCATGACGGCAGTCTCACCACCGTCCATGCCAACAGTCCGCGCGACGTCATCAGCCGTCTGGAGACGATGGTGCTCATGTCTGGCGTGGAGTTGCCTAGCCGCGCCATCCGCGACCAAATCGCCAGCGCCGTGGACATCATCGTCCAGGAGGCCCGCCTGGCGGATGGCTCGCGCCGCATTGTCGCGGTCTCCGAAATCACCGGCATGGAGGGCCAGCAAATCGTCATGCAGGACCTCTTTGTCTTCCGGCAGACCGGCATTGCCCTCGATGGCCGCATCCAGGGTTCGCTCACCGCGACCGGCGCGATGCCCACCTTCTTCGACACCCTCTCGGCGCGCGGTGTCTCGCTTGATCCGGCGCTCTTCCAACCCTCGGGAGGCGTAGCCTAATGACTACGCTTGTTTGGGTTGCCGTGTTGCTCACCGGCGTGGCCGCCGGAGGCTTGGCATGGCTTATCGTCACCTCATTTGCGGAAGGCGCGCGTTCTGCTGCGGACACCTACGAGGACGAGATGGCACGCACGCTGGAATCGATGTTCCTCTTTGTGCCGGCTCGGCGTTTGGTGGAGTTGGGGTGGATGGCCGCGGGCGTGGTCTTCATGGTGACGATGCTACCTTTTTGCCGCTTGGAACCGCCGTGGGTGTTGCCCGTGGGAATGGCGGTGGCGCTTGTCTTGGCCGCCGGAGCCTTCTGTCTGCCGCGCGTGGTGGTGAATTGGTTGCGGGCCCGCCGTCTGGAACGCTTCAATTTACAGTTGCTCGAGGCCTTGCCGATGATGGCCAACGCCTTGCGTGCCGGGTTCTCCATCAATCAGGCCTTCGAAAGCGTCGCGGAGGGCACGGACGCCCCCATGAGCCAAGAGATCTCGCTCTTCTTGCAGCAGTTGCGCGTGGGTGTCTCCTTCTCCGAGGCGCTTACCGCATTGGATGAACGGGTCGGGAGCGAGGACCTCACGTTGGTCTGCACGGCCATCGATATCGCGCGGCGTTCCGGTGGTAACCTCACCGAGATTTTCGATAGCATCGCCGAAACGATTCGTGCACGGTTGCGTATCCATCAGCACGTGCGCACCCTGACGGCGCAGGGGCGTCTTCAAGGCCTCATCATCGGCGCGATGCCCTTCCTTTTGGGCATCGGCATGGCCATCTTCAAGCCAAACCTGATGTTGCCCTTCTTGGGTTCGTTGGTCGGCGTGGTCACCGTTGTGGCGGTCACGCTGATGGTCGCCCTTGGAGGTCTGCTCATCCGCAAAATCGTGAACATCGATGTCTGACGCGCCATGAATGTGATTTACTGGCTGTCGCTTCTCTGTTGGGCCCTCTGCGTGGCAGGGGTGGCGTGGTACATCTTGGGCTACGCCACGCAAATCACCTATGTCACCTTGGCCGATGGACGCCGCCAAGAGCGTTCGCTCCCGCTTCTCTTCCGTCTGCTGTTGCCGCTCGCGCCCAACCTCGATCCACTCCTGCGCAAACCGGCCTTCGCCGCCAACGCACAGGCCGCCGCGTGGCAACTCACCGCCGCGGGCTTCGAGGGCTTGCTCTCCGGCAGGGAGTTTCTGGCCATCAAGATACTCTTGCCGTGCGTAACCGCGCTCTTGCTGGCGCTCTTCTTCATCCCCTTTGGCGCTGAGGCCTTTCCCTTCTGGCTCATCGGCGTGTTGCTGGCCTGGGCCTGGCCGCTTCATTGGCTCAAGCAAGCTCGTGCCAAGCGCGCCAAGAGCATCGTCCGTGCGTTGCCCTTTGTACTAGACCTGCTCACGCTCTCCGTGGAGGCAGGTCTTGACTTCATGGGTGCGGTGCAGCGCAACTGCGAACGCCGCAAGATGGACCCGCTCAACGAGGAGCTCTTGCGGATGCAGCGCGAAATCCAAATCGGCACAACGCGAAAGGTCGCCCTGCGTAACCTCTCCGAACGCGTCCGTATTCCGCAGGTGCGCACGCTCTGCACCGCCCTCATCCAGGCAGAGGATTTGGGCGTGAGCATCGGCTCCATTCTGCGTATCCAAGCCGACCAAATGAGGCAAGACCGGTTTGAGCGGGCGGAGAAACTCGCCCACGAGGCACCTACCAAGATGCTCTTCCCTTTGTTGCTTTTCATCTTCCCGGCCACCATCATCGTCCTGTTGGGCCCTCTGCTTGCCAACATCTTGGGAGACTTCCTATGAGTCTGCTGAAACGTCTGGCATTTGCGCTTTTCGTCTTGGCCTTTGGCGCGACTGCGTCGGCCGCGGCCCCCATCGACTTCAATCTCCTGCGCGAACGCGTGACCGCCGACCTGGCCGTTGGTGCCGACTGGGCCAAAGCCGTCCCACGGGCCGAGGCGCATGCCGCCGCCATGACCCCGCAAGGCGCGTGGCCCGACATCGACTATGCCACCCGTCACATCACCGTATGGGCCCCACGCAAACACCTTGAACGCCTGCGCGCCATCGCCCTGGTCTTTGGCACGAAGGATTCCGGGAAGTTCCAGGACCCGACCTTGCGTGATGCCCTGTTGCGTGGTCTGACCCATTGGCAGAAGGCCCATCCCCAGTCCAAAAACTGGTGGTTCAATCAAATCCTCACGCCGCGGCTTTTGGGCGAGACCCTGCTCTTGGCTCAAGTCGGCGGGGTGGGGGTGGACGACTTCCCCGCGGGGCTTCTCGACCGCTGGGCCAAAGAGGGTGGGGACCCTTCCAAGAAGGCCTTCAATACCACCGGTTCCAATCGCATGGCCCTTGGCGAGCATTGGGCCTATCGCGGCATTTTGACCGGAGATCCAAAGGTGCTCCAGGTCGGTCTTGACGCGCTCTTCTCGACCCTCTGTTTCACCGATGCGGAGGGCCTTCAGCGTGATTTCTCCTTCCATCAGCACGGTCCGCAACTCTATCTCGGCAACTACGGCTATGAATGGCTCAGCCTTGCAGCCAAGTGGCTTGCCTATGTCGGTGGCACGCCCGCCGCGCCGGATGCCGACCGCGCCGCGTTGATCCGCGACTACGCCTGCCGGTCTTTCTTCCCGGCCATCCGCGGCGAGTGGTTCCTCTTCAACGTCATTGGCCGTCAACAGGCCAGTCGCCCCGGTGACCCAAGCGCTCGCAAGGCGTTGCCCATTCTGCGCCACCTTGCCGCGGCCTTCCCCGCGGACAAGCAGACCTTCGAGGTCTTTGCGCAACGCATTCGTCTTGACCCGGCCGCCCCGCCGCCGGAAGCGCAATCGACCGTCTACCCATGCTCCGACTATGCCCTGCAGGTCCGCCCCGCCTTCACCTTTGATGTCCGCGCCAACTCCGCCCGCACCGCCCGTTGCGAGTGGGGCAACAATGAGAACCTGCTGGGCCACTATCTCTCCGAGGGCTCGACCGGGTTTGTCGCGCGGGGCGATGAGTATGCCGAGATCGCACCGCTGTGGGATTGGTTCAAGGTCCCCGGCACGACCGTCGTGGACAAGGGCCGCGACAAGGATATCCCGCGCGGCAAGCCGTGGGGGCGCCTCGGTTCCGCCACCTTTGTCGGTGGTGTGGACGGGGTAGGGGCCCTTGCCTTCGCCTATCGCCGCGACAAAGAGATGCCCGGGCGTTTCGCGTGGTTTGCCTTCGGCGATGCCATCGTTTGCCTCGGCGCCGGGATTTCGCCTAAGGATAAAGGCCCGCTCATCACCACAATCGACCAATGTTGGAAGCATGCGCCCATCCCGGAGGAGGCGCTTAAGCAGGGGACCTTAACGACCCCCGCCTCTCTTGTTCATGGCGCCTTCCGTTACACGGTTCCTAAGCAGTCCGCCACCCTCCGCGTCTCCCTCGACAAACGCGAAGGTTCCTGGAGTCGCGTCAGTGCTGCGGAGAAGAAGCGTGTCTCCGGCGAGGTCTTCACCCTCTGGCTTGACCATGGTCCGGCGCCGAAAGATGCCACTTATGCCTATCTTGTCTCTCCTGCCGTGGCAAAGGTCCCCAAGGTCGAGATTCTGGCCAACACGCCGGACCTCCAGGCTGCTCAAGACGCCGAAGGCCGTGTGGCCATCGTTGCGCATAAGGCCGGCACCTTCACCGTTGGCAATCGCACCTTGACCACCGAGCGTCCCTGTGTTGCGCTCTTCACGAAGGAAGACGGCTTCGTCTTCATCGACCCGGTGACCGGGCAGAGCGACTTCGCCTGTTCCCTCTCCCAACCTTGACCCACATCCACAGGAAAGGAGTGTCTCACGATGGTTCCGCAATGGTTTATCGAGACAAAACGTGATGGGCACGAACACACTGAGGCCGATTTGCGTGCGTGGATTCGTGGCGTTTCCGACGGATCGCTCCCGGACTATCAAATCGCCGCGTGGCTCATGGCCGTCTATCTCAATGGCCTCAACGAGACGGAGACCGCGATTCTCACAGACGCCATGATGCGTTCCGGCGATTGCCTTTCGTGGGATCTCTCCATTCCCACCGTGGACAAGCACTCAACGGGCGGGGTGGGAGACAAGATCTCTCTGCCGCTTGCACCCGTTTGTGCGGCCCTTGGCTTGGCCGTGCCCATGATTTCGGGGCGTGGACTCGGCCTCACCGGTGGCACCCTTGATAAACTGGAAAGTATCCCCGGCTTCAATGTCCGCCTCTCCGTGGAGGATTTCCGCCGTCTCGTTGCCGAGGTCGGCTGTTGCCTTATTGGTCAGACTGATTCCCTCGCCCCTGCGGATCGGCGGCTCTATGCCTTGCGCGATGTTACGGCCACCGTCCCTAGCATTCCGCTTATCACCGCCTCCATCATGAGCAAAAAGCTCGCCGAAGGGGCCCACTGCCTCCTTTTCGATGTCAAGTTCGGCTCTGGGGCCTTTATGCGCACCCAGGCCGACGCCCATCGCTTGGCGGATTCCCTTCTCGCCACGGGCAAACGCCTTGGTCGCGTCTGCCGCGCTCTCATCACAGACATGGACCAACCGCTTGGACGCACCGTTGGAAATGCGCTTGAAGTCCAAGAATCGCTTGAAGTTTTGCAGGGTAGGGGCCCATGGGACGTTCGTACCCTTGTCATTGAAGAGGCCGCTCACCTAGCCCAAGCCGCCGGTCTTTTCGCCGACCTCCCCCTAGCCCGTCAAGCCGCCGCGAAGACCTTGGACGATGGCTCCGCCCTCGCCAAGTTCCGGCAAATGGTCGTTGCCCAAGGCGGTCGTCCGGATGAGCCCTTGCCGGAGGCGAAGGTCCGTCTGCCCGTGCTGGCCCCGTGTGACGGATACGTTGCCCATGTCGATGCCGAGACGATTGGCCGTGTCGCGCTTGAGCTCGGAGCCGGTCGCGTCAAGGTCACCGACACCCCGGATCCTGCCGCGGGCTTGGATTGTCTTCTGCAACAAGGTGACCGTGTTGAGTCCGGCCAACCGCTTTGTTTCCTTTGCACCGACACGGAAGAACGTGCCGCGTCTCTCATCGAAAAAACGCGCGCCGCGTTTACCGTCTCCGCGGCCCAACCGCCCGAACGACTCCTCATCGCCGAGACTATTGTCGCTTAAGACAACGACAAATCTCCGAAATCGACAAACAAAACACAGCAGACTCGTGACGCGTGGGCAAAATTCACGCGTCACGAGTCTGCTGTCGATTTTGCATTATCTCTATGCGTAGTATTAAAATATGCAATCTGTTAACAACAGAACTGCGCTTATGCGACGTATCATATAGAGTCTCGTGAGCTCCTCCCCTACGGACGAAGGCCCTACAGAGGCAGTTGTTTTTGTGTCAATCGGCAAAGATTCTGTCAAAAACCTTAAACGGTTCCTTTCTGCACCCTTATAGGGTCTCGCCTCAGACCACTATAGGGTCTGACCATAGACCACTATAGGGTCTCCCACGCGACCCCTATAGGGTCTGACCCCGGACCCTTATAAGGTCTGGACGAATGACTATGCGTCCAATCGTCCGTTAAGGTGACAGAAAGCACTTGGACTACACTTCGTATGGGAATCTCTGCGACACATTGACAATCGCATTACACTGTGAAATAATACAACAATCAAGCTTGGAGATTAACGAGGAGAACACGTCTATGGCAAAGGCAGATGAACCTAAGTGGTTGAGTTGGGCGAAGGAGTTGCAGTTTCTGGCCCAAGCGGGCCTGACTTACACCAAAGATTCCTTTGACAAGGAGCGCTTTACGCGTATCCGTGAGATTGCGGCCGAGATGATGGCGGAAGGTAGCGACCTGCCTCTGGAGCAAGTCAAGGGCCTGTTCTGCAATGAGGTCGGGTTTCAGACGCCGAAGTTGGACACCCGCGCCGCCCTCTTCGACGACACTGGCCGCATCCTCTTGGTACACGAAAACGATGACCGTTGGTCGCTTCCGGGAGGATGGGTTGATGTCGATCAGACTATTGCCGCCAACGCGCTTAAAGAGGTTCGCGAAGAGGCGGGATTGGAGGCTGAATTCGTCCGCCTCATCGCGTTGCACGATTGGCACCGGCGTAACGTTCGCGCGGCGGCCTGGAATGTCTGCAAGGCCTTCGTGCTCTGCCGCCCGCTCGGTGGTTCCTTCAAACCCAACACCGAGACCATCGGTATCGGCTGGTTTTCCCTGGAGACTCTCCCACCCCTCGCCACCGAGAAAAATACCCTGGAACAAATCGCCCTCTGCTTCGCTGCTTACGCTGACCCAAACTGGGTGCCGCCCGTTGATTGAGCGACGTATATTAAGATTGTTATGGGAAATGTGCTCTTAATTAGACAAGAAACGCCAGCAGATTATGACGTAATCCATCGGGTGGTGCAAGAGGCCTTTGCCTCTGCCGCACATCGCGATGGTACAGAGCAGGACTTGGTCGCCGCGCTTCGCAAAGGAGATACGTACATTCCGGAATTGGCGCTGATGGCCATTCAAGGCGAGACAATCGTCGGACATATCCTTTTTACCCGGGCGACCATTGAGGGGCGCCCTATCCTGGCGCTTGCGCCGTTGGCCGTTTTGCCGAAAGTCCAACGTCAAGGCATTGGTTCGGCGTTGGTGCGTGAGGGACATCGCATTGCATCGGCAATGGGATTTGAGTGCAGTGTCGTCTTGGGCGATTCTGCCTATTACGCACGATTCGGCTACGCCCCCGCGTCTCGCTTCGGCATTCAAGCCCCCTTCTCGGTCCCAGACGAGAACTTCATGGCGGCGAAGTTGCGTCCAGATGCAACGTTACCTGCCGGTGTGGTTCGCTATGCCGCGGCCTTCGGGCTCTGATGCAACGCAGTAGTGTCCGAAGAAAAATAAGAGGTTCGCGAGGGACTGCCAGTGTTGAAACTGCAAATTCCGCAAATTTTGGTAAATTTAGTGTGTGCTACCGCACGCAGAACACTCTAGGGAAGTTGAGAAGTTTAGCGGCTTGAAGGTTTGCTCTTCTCGGAACCTCGCCCGTCGCCCCGCAGGGGCGCTCCGTTCTCTGTTCTCCGTTCTCTGTTCTCCGGGGCGGCAGAGCCGCCCCTGCGGCAATGGCCCCACCCTTTTGGTATCATTGTCTCTATGAAACTGACAGTTGCGGCGGCGATGATTGTGGATGCGGAAGGCGCGGTGCTCTGCGTGCGGCGCGGTGCAAAAGGATTTCCTTCCACGGCAAATAAATGGGAGTTTCCGGGTGGAAAATTGGAACCCGGCGAGACACCCGCACAGGCGGCGGTACGCGAAGTGCACGAGGAGTTGGGCCTGGAGATTGAGGCGCTGGCCGAATGCGCGGCGGTGCATCATGTCTATCCGGAGTTCTCAATCACGTTGCATGGCGTGCTTTGCGCACCGGTGGACGGCGGTAGCCCTTCCCCCACCCTGCGCGAACATACGGATTTCGATTGGTGTCCGCCGGACAAGTTGTGGCGGCATGACTTCGCGGCGGCAGATACGCCGTTGCTTGTCCACCTGCGCGAACGCTTCTTCGGCAGCCATTTAAAGACGGAGACCTTTGGGCGTCACGCTCACTTCCTACAGGCCTGCGCCAGCACGAACACCGAACTGTTGGCCTTGGCCGAGGCGGGTGCACCGGAAGGTACGGTGGTGGTGACGGAGGAGCAATCCGCAGGACGTGGACGTCTGGGGCGTTCGTGGTCCACGGCCCCCGGTCAGAGTCTGGCTTTTTCGCTCTTGGCGCGACCGAAGGCCCCGCCGGAAGTGGCCGCGACCTTGCCGCTCGTGGCCGGATTGGCCGTTGCGACGGCCCTGCGTGCGCGAGGATTTAACGCCGGACTCAAGTGGCCCAACGATGTGCTCATAGACGAACGCAAGGTGTGCGGTATCCTCTGCGAAGCGCAGACGTCCGCAAAGGGCATCGAAGGCATTGTGGTCGGCATCGGCGTGAATACGGGGGTGGTGCCGGAGGCTTTGGCCCACCGTGCCGTGGGCCTGGGTGGCGTTGACCGTCTTGTCTTGTTGACGGAGCTGTGCGCGGCGTTTGAGACGCTCTATGCGCGCTGGTCCAAAGGCGGCCTGCCGGCCCTCCGTGCGGAACTCGATGCGCTCGACTGCAAGCGCGGCAAGACCATCCTGGTGCGTCCCGCGGGCGGAACGATTGAAGGCCTCTCGCGTGGTATCCGCGACGACGGCGCCCTCTTGCTGGAGCGGGAAGGCGCCATTGAGCCCATCCTTTGCGGGGAGATTGCGCAATGGGACTGAGACTGACTGCGCTTGCACTCTTTGCCGCCGCGCCGCTCTGGGCCGCGGAAGTTTTTGTCGAAGGCCCGGACAAGCCAATTCCGCCATTGACGCAGGAGGTGACGGCGCTTCACCTGCGTGCCATCGGCGTGGAACGCGTGGCCTCGCTCCGTATCCCGGCATCTGTGCGCGAACTCAGCTTGATTGCCAATGGAATCAAGGCCTTGCCGGAAGGCCTTGTTCCGCAGGGCATCACCCGACTGTGGCTCGCCGACAACGCCTTGAGCGCCTTGCCGCCATCGGTCTCGGATTGGACGCAGTTGGAGTATCTTAATCTGGATCGCAATCGTCTGACGGCGTTGCCCGACCTCTCGCGCACGCGATTGCGCTGGCTTCGCCTCAACGGCAATCGTCTCACCGCCCTGCCGCCCCTACCCCACACCGTGGAACGCCTCTATTTGGCGGACAACGCCCTTACGGAAACACCTGCAAAACCGACCGCCCTCCGCCATTTGGTCCTGGCCGGCAACCCCATCAAGACAGTGCCGGACGACTTGGGCGCCGGGCTGGAATGGCTCGACCTCTCCCGCACCGACATCACGCGTCTTCCCGCCGATCTCTCCTCCTGGCGCACCCTTAAGGTGCTCAATCTCGCCCGTTGTCCCCTTCCCGAGGCCGAGAAAGACCGCATCGCCGCCGCCTTCAACCCCGCCCACACCACAGTCCTCTTCCAATGAACACACTTCCTGAATTGCTTGCTCCGGCGGGGTCGTTTGACGCCGCGCTGGCGGCGTTCGCCTATGGGGCGGACGCGATTTATCTGGGGTTGAGCCGTTTCTCCGCACGGGCGGACGCGGCGAATTTTGCGGAGCCGGAATTGCGGCAAATTGTGGCCTATGCGCACAACAAGGGACGCAAGGTCTATGTCACGCTGAACACGCTGTTGGAGACGCGGGAACTGTCGGAGTTGGCCGATTCCCTGGCGTTGTTGGACGAGGTGGCGGTGGACGGCGTGATTGTGCAGGACTTGGGTTTGGCCGCATGGATGCGGCGGGCCTTCCCGCGTTTGCCGCTCCATGCCTCGACGCAACTGGCCTGCACCTCGACCGCCGGGGCGCGGGCATTGAAGGAACTGGGATTCGTGCGCGTGGTGACGGCACGTGAATTGGGGTTGCAGGAGGCGGCGGAGATTGGCCGCCAGGCGGGGGTGGAAATTGAGGCCTTTGTCCATGGCGCGCTCTGCTACAGTCTGAGCGGCCTGTGTCTCTATTCTTCGCTCACCACGGGACGGAGCGGCAACCGGGGACGTTGCGCCTACTGTTGCCGGCAGCCCTTCACGCCGGATGGCGGCGAGGCGTGCCATCCCTTCTCCATGCGCGACTTGGCGTTGTTGGACGAGGCGAAACGTCTACGCACCGTGAGCCTGGCGTCGCTCAAGATTGAGGGACGCATGAAGAATCCGCTCTATGTGGCCGCCGTGACGGATTTGTACCGTCATGCCCTTGATGGCGACCTCTCGGCGGACACGCTCCAAGCCAAGGCGGATGATCTGCGGACGATTTTCTCGCGTCCTTGGACGCATCTCTACGCGGATGGTCCGGCGAAGGCCGAAGACATTATCGACGCCCGAAGCGTGGGACACCGTGGGCAGCCCATCGGCACCGTGTTGCGCGTGGTGCGGGATATGGACGGCGTGCGGTGGATGGCCTTTGACACGACGCGGGCCATCGAGCGGCACGATGGGTTGCAGGTGGACTTGCCGGGACGACCGGTCGGCTTCGCGGTGGACCGTCTGCGCGATGCCCGCACCAAACGTCAGGCCATCACCTTGCCCGCCGGGGCGCGCGTGGAGGTGGCCCTGCCGCGTGAGGTGGGCGAACTGCCCCGCGGTGCGACCGTCTGCCACTCAGCCTCGCAGGCCGTGCGGCGGGCCTTCCCAGTGCCACACCCGAGAGAGACAGAGCTCCGACAGTTGCGTCCCGCCGATTTGACCTTGACCCTCGCTCCGGATGCGCTCACGCTCTCCGGAAACGGCCAGGCCGTGTGCCAACCCGCGACGCTCGAGCCTGCGAAGAATCCCGCGGGCACGCGTGCCGCTGCGGAGCGTCACCTGGGGAAACTTGGCGAGGACGGTTTCTTCCTGCGTTCCTTGACGGTGAACGATCCCCAGGGGCTTTTCGCGCCGCCCTCATTGCTCAACGCCGCCCGCCGTGCTTGGGCCGAACAAGCCGGAAAGCCGGCTTCGCGCCCCACCCCGCCACCGCCCTTGGCCGCAACCGTGCGGACCGCACAGGCCGTCGAGACGCCCTCCTATTCCGTGAAGGTGGCCGCGTGCCAGTCGCCTGCATTGTTGGGCGAAGAGATGCCCCGCGAAGTCATCCTGACCCTTGCGCCGGACACGAGCGCGGCGGAGGTCGACGCCTGGCTTGGGGCCGTGCCGCGTGAACACCTTCGTTTGGCCCTGCCCGTGGCCTTACGCGACGAGGACCTTGGCGCGATGGCGGCGCTCGTAGGGCGTTTGGCCGACCGTGGTTTCAGACGTTTTGAGTGCGCGGATTTGACCTCCTGGCAACTGCTTCGCGATTTGCAACCGGCCTGTGATGCCTTTGAGATTTCCGCCGATTGGACGTGGTATGCCGCCAACGCCGAGGCCGTGCGTTTACAGGAGAGTTGCGGCATTGCCTTTGGCGTGACGGGGCCGGAGGCCAATCTGCCCAACCTGCTGACGTTGCCCGAGGAGCCGCCGCGCGAGGTGTTGGTCGCCGGGTTTGTGCCGCTCTTCATCGCCGAGACGCCGCCGTTGCTCCCCCACCCCGATGGCGCACGGTTGAGTGACCGCAACGAGGAGCCCCTGCGTGTCGTTCGGTTGGGCCGCCATTGGGTGACCTTCTCGGAGCGGCCTTGGAGCGCGATTGATTATCTCCCGGAACTGGCGCGCAATGGGTTTGGCCGGTTGCGCGTGGATGTGTCTTGGGCCGGCCGGGAGCCGCCGTGTTGCACGTGGCGCGACCTGTTGTCCACATCGATGCCCTTCCCCTCGTATTTTGCGGAACCGCGCCTGTAGAGAAGAGCTCCACGAAGACACAAAGGGACGCAAGGGCTTGGGCACTTCACCGTTCGGCCTTACGGCCTCACTACCGTGCCCATTCCTTGCGTCTCTCGTTTTTTGCATCTTGCATTTTCCCGGAATAGTATTGGGTGAACTATGCTACAATGGCACATATGAAGCTTCTTCCATTCAATGAAACAAATGTTGCAGTGGCCGCCGAGATAGTGAAGACGGGAGGGATCGTGATTGTGCCGACGGAAACGGTCTATGGCGTGGCGTGTCACCCGGACTTTCCGGAGGCGTTGGAGCGGATTCGTAAGATGAAGGGACGCGACCGGGACAAGCCTTTTCAACTCTTGGCCTCAAGCGTGGAGTCGGTGTGGGCGGCCGGTGCGGCGCGTTCCCCGGCGGCTGAGCAAGCGGCGGCCAACTGGCCCGGTGCGTTGACCCTGGTGTTGCCGACAACCAAGGGACACACGGAGGGTTATCGCGTGCCCGACCTGCCGCTTCTGCAACGTCTCATTGCCCTGTGCGGCGGCCTGTTGCGATGCACGAGCGTCAACCTAAGCGGGGAGCCTCCGGCGAAGGACGCCCGCGAGGCCGCGGCGGTCTTGGGCGAGGCGGTCGACCTGGTGTTGGATGGCGGCCCGGCGCGGTTGGGCGTGGCCTCGACCGTTGCGGCGCTTGGCGCTGATGGCTCCGTCACCATCCTGCGGCAAGGCTCCGTGCAGGTGTAAAATTGACGAGGAACGCATGAAGCATAAAGACGAAGATGAGCTTTCGTTGTTCGGCGGCGCGGAAGAACGCGTGCGCGGCGAGGGGAAGTTGGACGTGGTGCGGCTCTCCTTCGAGGGGGCGGAGACGCTGACCTGGTGGGAGCTCTTTGAGGGATTCGATTCGTTGCGGGCCATCACCTACTCCTCCGGCATCGGTTTCGCCTGTCAGTTGATTAACCTCTTCGAGGACGCCGAGGTCATCTTTGGGTGTGAAGAGGTGATGTCCTTCTCCTTGCAGGAGGTGATGGCGTATCAAAGTAAGACCTTGGAGCGGCTGAAGGAGACAGCCGGCAAAGCGAAGGTGGATTTGGTGGGTCGTATCGAGGCGGGGACGTTGCGACTCTTTGTGGCGCGCGAGGCGCTCTCGCACGAGAAACTCTATCTGCTCTCGGCAAAGGATGGCCACAAACGCGTGGTGATGGGTTCGGCCAACCTCTCCTTCGCGGCCTTTGGCGGCATTCAGCGTGAGAATATCTGCTACGTGGACGGCGATCGGGCTTATGACTGGTACGCCGGGGTCTATGAACAACTGAAAGAGGCCAGCACGGACCAGATTGCGCGGGAGGCGTTGGTAATCGCGGACGCAGGGGAAAACCTCGAGGCGTTGCCCATCGCGGAGACGATCCGGGTGCGCAACGCGTTGGTCATCGAGCCTGTGACGGAGGCCAAGGACGAAGTGCGCTTCATGCTGGACGTGCGCAACCTGGCCACGAAGCTCGCGCCCTCCGTGCCGAAGCCGGACAAAAAGGGCAAGGTCATCCTCTCTCCCGAAAAGGTCAAGACCATCCGGCGGCAGGTCTCTGCCGACCTGGCCAAAGAACGGGAGGTACGCAGCGAGTATCCCAAACTCGAGATCTTCCAAGACGAAGGCATGGTGCGCCTGAACGATGTGACGCTCGACCTCGCGCCGCCGGAGGAGGCCATCGCCCACGATGTGTCGCTCTTCCTGAAGTACATGGACGGCTACGAGAAGTTTCACGGCGACGTAGAGGGGATGCAGCGGCGCTACTTCGAGTTCGCCAACTGGTTCTTCTGCTCGCCCTTCATGGCCGTCATGCGTGACATGGCCGTACGTCACAACCAGAACCTGCTGCCCTACCCTGTCTTTGGACTGGTCTACGGCCAGAGCAAGGCCGGCAAGACGAGTTTCTTGGAGACGCTTCTCAAGATGATGATTGGGCAGAAGACCAAGCTCGCCGCGCCCGAGTTCACCCGCTCCAGCATCGAGGGTCTCAAGCGCACGGTCAAAGGCGCGCCCATCATCGTGGATGACCTCACCAACACCCGCTTCAACCAACACGCCATCGAGACCATCAAGAACGACGACTTCGGCATCTCCGAGCGCCTGGTGCACTATCCCGCCGTTGTCATCAGCGCGAACGAGGACGTGAAGGCCGTCGCGCCGGAAGTCATCCGTCGCACGGTCATCTGCCGCGTCCAGGCCGGCCTCACGAACACCGAGGTCATGCGCAGCAGCATCGTCCGCACCGTCCAACGCGAGATTGGCACCGCGCTCTACCGCGACTACCTGCGCCGCATGATGGAAGTCGTCTCGGGCCTACTTGAGGAGATGAAGGACGACGCCTCCGAAAGTGCGCCGGACATCCTCGCGGAATCCTCGCGCATCCTGGTGGACCTCTTCGCAGCCCACACCCCCACCCTGCCGGATTACGTCCGCCCCCTCACCCTCGACGATTACTTCAGCGAGAAGGTCACCGGCAGCTACGCCATCAAGACCATCCGCACCGCTTGGGAAACCAACCGTGCGGCCTTCGACGTCTCCGAGCGCTTCAACCGCCTCCAGTACAACGCCGGCGCCACCTGGGAGGCCGACCGTATTCTCAAGGAACTCCCCGAGACCCTCGAGGCACGCAAGTCCCGCGAATTGGTCATCATGAACTTGACTGAGGCCCGCACCTTCTTCGACCTCTCCTTCCGCAAACCGCTCCTTGACCGCCTCCTACGGCGTTGAGGCCTATGGGCAATCCCCTAAAAAGAGACTTGACGTGGTGCGCACTCCAGGGTTTACACTAGTTTCCATCTTCAATCATTGAAAGGAATCTGCTATGCACATGGAAACAGCTTTGGTGTCAACGGCCGTTGGGGCCACGATGTGGGGCCTCTCCTCCACCTCCCTGGGCGCCGCGTTGACGAAGATCGGCAAAGAAAAGCTCCCCCTCATGGTCGGGGCGGGTGCGTTCGTCTTCGGCGCGCAGATGATGAACTGCGCCATCCCTGCCACGGGCGCGAGCGGCCACTTGGTCGGCGCCGTCTTCCTGACCGCGCTTGTCGGCCCCTGCGCGGCCTTCGTGACGATGGCCGCGATTCTGCTCATCCAGTGCCTCGGCTTCAATGACGGCGGCTTCCTGGCCTACGGCGCCAATCTCTTCAACATGGGCCTCATCGGTTGCCTGTGCGGCGCCATCGCCTTCCGCGGCGGCCAAAAGTCCCCCGCCTCGACGATGCTCCGCGCCATGGTCGCTTCGGTGGTCGCCTTGCAACTCGGCGCGCTGGCCGTCTGCGCCGAAGTCGCGCTCTCGGGCATCAGCACGCTCCACATGGGCGACTTCCTCACGGCGATGCAACCCATCCACCTGGCCATCGGCGTGGGCGAAGGCTTGCTGACCGGTCTCCTCCTGGTGGCGGCTCAGGCGCGCGTCTTCTCGTGGAAGACCCTCACTGCCTCCTTCGCCCTCTGCGCGGTCGTCTTGGTCTTTGGCCTCTCCACCTTCGCCTCCACCGCGCCCGACGGCCTGGAATGGTCCATCGAGCGCGCCACCATCCAAGAGTGACGCCGTGGACATCGCCGACCTCGGTTTCGCCCGTTTGGACCTCTCCCGCCCACGCCGCACCGGCATGGGCGAGACCATCTACTGCCCCGGCAAAACCGCCGAGCAGTTGGTCGCCATCCTACGGGCCTTTGCCGAGGCCGACCAAGCCGTCCTGGGTACGCGGTGCACACCTGAACAGGCCCGCGCCGTGACCGAGGCCGGCCTCGCGGCGGACTATGACGCCACCGGCCGCACGCTCATCTTTGGGACCACCCCTACCCCAACGCTCGGTCGCATCATCGTTCTCACCGGAGGCACCGCGGACGTCCCCGTGGCTGAGGAGGCCGCGCGCACGGCGGCCTTCTTTGGCGCCGAGGTCACCCGGTGTTACGATGTCGGCGTCGCGGGACTCCATCGTCTGCTTGGCCGCCTCGATGAGGTGCGCGCGGCGGATGTCATCATCGCCGTGGCGGGGATGGAGGGCGCGCTCGGCAGCGTCGTGGCCGGCCTGGTCGAGGCCCCCGTCATCGCCGTTCCGACCTCGGTCGGCTATGGCGCGGCCTTCGAGGGCCTCGCGCCCCTGCTTTCCATGCTCAACTCGTGCGCCGAGGGCCTCGCCGTCGTGAACATCGACAACGGCTTCGGCGCGGCCGTCATGGCCTGCCGTATCCTCCGCCTCGCCAATCGAAAGGCCTCCCATGCAGACCCTGCTCTATCTTGACGGTTCCTGCGGCATCAGCGGTGACATGACCGTCGCCGCGCTCCTCAACCTCGGTGCCGACCGCGCCAAACTCGATGCCGCCCTCGCGCCCCTCGCCGCCGAAGGCCTGTCCTACACGATTTCCCGCAAGGCCTCCCACGGGTTGGCTGGTTGCGACTTCGATGTCCACCTGCCCGAGCACCATCACCACGAAGGCGAACACCACCATCACGACCATCGCCACTTGGCCGATGTGGAGCACGTCCTGGGCCATCTGCCGATGACCGACCGTGCCCGCGCCATCGCCCTGCGGACCTTCCGCATTGTCGCCGAAGCCGAGGCCAAGGCCCATGGGTGCCCCATCGAGGAGGTCCACTTCCATGAGGTCGGCGCGCTTGATTCCATCGCGGACATCGTGGGCGCCGCCGTGCTCTTCGATGACCTCGGTGTCCAAGACTGCATCGTCACCCGTCTCTGCGAGGGCACCGGCACCGTTGTCTGCGCCCACGGTGAACTGCCCGTCCCCGTGCCCGCCACGCTCAACATTGCCCAGGCCCACGCCATTTCCCTTGAGATTACCGCCGTCCGCGGCGAACGCGTCACGCCCACCGGCATCGCCCTGGCCGCCGCGCTCCGCACCCGCGACGTCCTCCCCGCGCCCTTCACCGTTGCCAAGGTCGGCGTCGGCCTCGGTAAACGCGATATCGGCGCACCCAACGCCCTCCGCGCCATGCTCATTCAGACTGATGGCTCTGCCGAACGCCTCCACGTGCTAGAGGCCAACATCGACGACTCCACCGGTGAAGTCCTTGCCGCCGCCGCGGAACGCCTCCTCGCCCTCGGCGCACGCGATGTCTGCTGCATCCCCTGCACGATGAAGAAGGGACGTCCCGCCGTCATTGTCCAAGTCCTCGCCGACGAGTCGCTTCTCCCTACCCTCTCCGAGGCCCTTTTCCGCGAGACCACCACCATTGGCGTGCGTTCCTATCCCGTCACGCGCACGGTCATGGACCGCGAGCCCACCACGCTCCACACCGCCATCGGTGACATCGCCGCCAAACGGTGCTCCCACGGAGACCTCACGCGCGTCTATCCCGAATACGAGAGTGTTCGCGCCGTCGCCCAAACTGCAGGTATCCCGCTCCCGGAGGCCTTCGCCATCGCCCAGATCGCCGCGCAGGCACTCTCCGCCCAATCATGACCCCCGACCTGGCGAGGTTGTTGGACTGGTTTCGCCCCCATGCCGCGGGCGGTGTCGCCCTTGCTTACTCCGGCGGCATTGACAGCGCCGTGCTCCTCGCCGTTCTGGCTACGCTTCGCCGGGAGCATGATTTCCCTTGCGTCGCGCTCACATTGAGCACGCCGCTCCAACGTCACGCCGAGATCGACGAAGCCCGCGCGCTGGCCGAACGTCTCGATGTTCCTTGGCGGAGGGTCGAGGCCGATCCGCTCACAGAACCTGCCGTAGCTGCCAACGCGCCCGACCGGTGTTACGCCTGCAAGCGCTTGATGATGGCCCGCCTCCGCGAGGTCGCCGCGGGCTTCGCCCTCTTGATTGACGGCACCAACGCCGATGACCGCCGCGCCACCAATCGCCCCGGCCTCCGCGCACTCGATGAACTTGGCGTCCGCTCACCGCTTGCCGAAGTCGGCCTGACCAAAGCCGCCGTCCGCGCCTTCGCCCGCGAACTCTCCCTGCCCGTGCCCGACCGTCCCGCCACGCCTTGCCTCGCCACGCGCTTTCCCTATGGCACGCCGCTCACCGAAGACCGTCTCCGCCGTGTCGAGTCCGCAGAGGATCGCCTCCGCGCGCTTCTTCCAACGGTCCGCGACCTGCGCCTCCGTGACCACGTCGACCTCGCTCGCATCGAAGTCCCCGCCGCCGACTTCCCCCACGTCCTTACCCGCCGCGACGCCATCCTCGCCGCCCTTCGCCCCCTCGGCTACCGCTTCGTCACCCTCGACCTCGCAGCCTTCCGCTCCGGTTCCTTCGATTGAACACCCAACGAAGTGGAAGCGTGCGCTGGCCTCCCTACCTTATATATAAGGATGGGGCCACTGTTCTATCACCGAGATAAAATCCTACATTCAATTGTCAAAGATCAAGCGGATGCTTCTACTTGCACCACGCACTATTGCCAAAGACCTGTCATTTGATTCTTCTAAATCGTAACCAACCCTTTTATCCTTCGTCTGATACCCAGTTTTGCAGACCTGTCATTTGGGAACCCTGTTTAGGGGAAAAACGTGGGACCGCACACAACAAGGGATAGTCATGCTAGAGAGGCGCAACGCGCCGAACGGTGAAGAGCCCAGGCCATTGGCGTTCTTTTGCGTCTTCGTGGAAAGTCAGGAGTGTCCGGGAAAATGGGGACCGCGAAGACGCAACTCTTGCAGGAAAGATGGGGCGCTAACGCCGGGCGCACAGTTGTGCACCCTCCCGCACCCCACTTTCCTGCGTCAAAATGGCTCCTTTAAGACGACCAAGCGCGAAGACGATGGGCGGGAGGGAGCGATCAGCGGGCGTTTAGCCCGCAAAGCGACCGGCGTTAGCCCATCTGGCTTCGTGCGTACTGGCGTTTTCGCGGGAAAAGAAGGCTTGCCGATTTCCTCGGACACTATTGGTGAAAAGTTGCTCCCTGGAGAACGCGTTTGTGCGATAATAGTGCAAATACGAAAGGAGACAGGGCATGACCATCCATGAAGTCGCTGAGCGGACGGGGCTGACCCCGGACACATTGCGTTGGTATGAGAAGATTGGGTTGTTGGCACCCGTGCGCAAAACAGGCGGCAAGCGCAACTATTCTGAACGCGAGGTACGCTGGATTGGCTACATCAAGTGCATGCGTCGTGCCGCGCTCCCGGTCGATGCCATCCTGGAATATATCCGCATCTACCGCAAGAACGCGCCGGATTCCAAGGCCAAGCGCCGCGCCATCCTAGTGGAACAGTATGAATTGCTGAAGAAGGACCTGGAGGAACGCCAACAGGCCCTCGAGTATCTGCGTCTGAAGATTGATTGGTTCGATGGCCGCGTGGCCGACCTGGAGGCCGCATTAAAGAACGTCGCCTCGGACACCCTCCTCTCCGGCGACCCCGAGCTGGCCGACGAGTCCCACGCCCGCGCCTCCGGCATCGCCCCCGCCATCCGCCACCCCAACGAAAAACACTGAGCGTCCACCTATTCAAATAGGGTGTTCGCTTAAACACTATGTCTCCTTACGGGCTCTCGACACGCCTAGTCCATTAGGGCTCCACTTAAACACAGAAGGTTCTTTAAGGGACCACTACAAAAACACAGACGGGCCGAAGCCCGCCTGCGTATGGATATGCCAAGGATTTCTCAATAATACGAAGAACGGTTATTGTGCCTCCGTATGATTTCTTCCCGCTCATAGGCCCGAGAAGAACGATTTGACTTTGCAACACGCTCAGCGATATCCCGAACTTGATCCAGAAACCCCTCCCACTTGTCCGCATAAGCCACAGAGATGTCTAT
This sequence comes from uncultured Kiritimatiellota bacterium, assembly GCA_944389945.1. GTDB lineage: Bacteria > Verrucomicrobiota > Kiritimatiellia > RFP12 > DVOR01 > Spyradenecus. The sequence goes on from CALXOF010000009.1 coordinate 32,398, forward strand.
CCCCTTGAAGGCTCCTCTCATCTGCGCCATCATCCATTGACTTTTAAACTCTGCAGAAATCCACCAAGAACAAGAGCGCCACTCGCGCGGATATTTGAATCCTGGCTGATCTTCATACAGAGTGAGAGAACTTGGACCTCCCTTGATGGCGATAAGCTCGAGCGCATCGCATCGCGAGAAGGCTTTCGGGTCAAGGCCTTTGGCACATGTGGAATAAGAAATGATGACAGAAGCCAGACTCGTACATCCATTGAATGCATTTGCTTCAATGGAAGTGACGTTCTCTGGCAACTCCACTGAAATCAAACTCTTGCAATTTAAAAAGGCATCTGGGCCTATACTCTTCAGGCCATCCGGAAAAATAACCGTATCCAGGTCATACCAATTCGCGAACGCGCTTTGTCCGATAGTCTCAAGATTAGCGGGCAAGTAGAGTGTCGTTACACAGTTGGCCCAAAACTCGTCTTTGATAGCGTTGAACGTATTCTCTTTGTAGGTGTTTACGAATGCATACGGTTCAATCACCCGAACGCTGTCCGGCAATGAAATGAAATCAATGCGCCTAATCCCTTTATCTATATCTATTTGGAAAGCTCTACTGCCGATGACCGTTACAGGACGGCCGGCAATCTCATCTGGGATGTCAAGCCTATGGTTACTGACTGCACCACCAGTCACTTTGGCGGTGTTGTCGGGAAGGATTTCGTAGGTCCAAGTGAACCCTGTCGCAGGGTCTTTCCAAGTCCACCTGACAGACGTGGTTGGAGTCCACTTGGCCTCCTGCGCGAGGAGAGGGAATGCGAGCAGGGCCAAGAGAATGAAGCTCGTTTGTTTCATGACTTTTCCTTTCGGCGTTTATTAATCCATAGAGCCCAGAGAAATCCGCGTATTTATCTTTGCAAAGAAACGCAAAATACAAAGAAGTTAACGAGTTAACGAACACCAGTCGTTGTGCGAATGAACGCCAACTGATTGTTTCCGTCACCCTTCGCCTTTGTAATTGCCACATTTAACGCAAGAAAGTGAGGCTCTGCAGGCATACAACAATGTGTGCACCGTTAGTGCCCCAACTTTCTCGCGATTTAAAAGTTGCAAAGACAGCTTATTTCTCGAACCTTAGTACTTTTACCAAGGACGCCGTTTCTTTTCGAGTTCGATGTCGGCAGAAAGGCGTATCATGCTGAGTGCTGTCATTTGCGCCACTTCTACAATATTGATTCCTCTGAATTTGCCTGCGGCAATAGCACGATTCCATGCATCGAGATTTTCCTCAAAAACCCGCCATTCACAAGAGCGCCACTCGCGCGGCCGTTCAATGTCCACGGGGCCTCCTTGAAAAAGGATTTCTTTCATGGGACAACGTTTAAACGCATCTTTTCCAAACTCTGTCACATTTTCTGGGAAAACAAGATATTTCAGAGAGCGGTTATACGCGAACGCCTTTTCTCCTATTTTCTCCATTTTCTTGGGCAACTCTACCAAAACAAGTGAATCACAATTTGAAAATGCAGAATCGTCGATGATTGTGAGATTCTCTGGGAAAGAGATCTTTTTCACCTCATAATCCCTTGAAAAGGCATACTTTCCAATGACCTTCACATCGAATGGCAACTCAAGTTCGCGCAATTGCGTACCTTCGAATGCATGATCGCCAATCTCAGCCAAAGAATCCGGGAACGAGACTTGACCCAAAGTGGCGGTTTCTTCAAGCACATGGGCTCCAATCCTCACAACGCCGTCCGGGATTTCTACAAATAAACAATTAAACGGAAGATAGACATGAAGGAGAACACCCTCCTTGGAGATAAGGAAAAACCTTCCTTCGAGTGTGAAGTGTTCATTGCCGGGTGCCAACTCCACCAATGTGCGGGAGGTTAATGCGTTCGATGGGCGGGAGTCCGTGTTATGGAAAGTACCCTCCTCAATTGTTGTCACACTCGTTGGTATACATACAATGAGACGAGCATCTAGCGCTGAATTTTTCGAGTAATCCATAGAGTTATGAGCGCCTTTAAATGCAGCGAACCCTAATGTTGTTACCGGATGCCCGTCGATGACGCTGGGCACTGTTAGCTTCTCAAATTTCTCTTTGAACTCCCCCACTCCGACAATCTTTGCAGAATTATCATCAAGAACCTCATAGCGCCAGGTCAACTTCATTGCGGGATCGAACCAAGTCTTCACGGAAGACTCAGCTACTGTGGCAGAGGCAGCTTCTTGGTTAACGGGTTGCTCCTGCCCAAAGAGTGGCAATGCGAGCAGGGCCAAGAGTATGAACGTTGCGTTTCTCATGGGTGTTCTCCTTTAGGGATTAATGACAGTGGAAAGGATGTCGGCGGCCGAAGTATGGCCGGCAAAGGGTTTGACGTTTCGGGTTGTGAGTGTGGCACTCTGGGACGCGAAAAGGAGGAGGTTATCCGTGGGTAGATTCAGGCGCGTGAACCAATTGGCGACAGTCTTGCGGGCGACTAGCACCTTGCCAGTGGTCTGCGCATAGGCCAAGAGGACCTTCCAAAGCTTGAAGTGGGCTGTGCCCAACAGAAGGTTGCTCGATGGAGTGCCCTCATAATGGTAGGGGAAGAGTTCCAGCGCGAAACAATTCTTGGATGCTGTGGCGGTATCTGCGAAGAAGCGGTTGGCCCCCTTCTTACCAATCAGACAACGGTGCCACCACGCATACGCACCGGCGATTGTTCTGCCACGAGGTTGTTCGACCGTATGGAAAGCCTCGTCCAGAACATAGAAGGGAAGGTCACCTTTAAGGGTAAGTTGTCGAAAGAGTAATTCCCGGCGGCGATTCAGTTGGGCCTTTTCCTCCTTTCCGGAGAACCGGAACAGGTGAGGCAGACCTTCACGCTTGGCGTCACACTGATCGTAGACATCAAGCGGATTGAGGCTTGGGCTGATTCCCAGAATCCACACCGGTGCGTCGGGATTCCCGATGAAGGGCTGGGGTGGCAAGTTGAGATGAAGCTTTGTACCGATAGTCGAGCGTAAAAGCTCCTTATCCGCCTCAAGGAGGTATTCCTTTTGCGGATGCGAAAGCCAAGCCTCAGCCTTCTTGGCCCAAGGATTCGCTTTATGTACGGCGCTGAGACCGTGATCTGTCGGCATGGCGTGCCTCCTACGTTGTGGCAGGGGCACAATTAAGGCGTGCCTCCTACGTTGTGGCAGGGGCACAATTAAGGCGTGCCTCCACCGTTGCTCTCAGCGGAGGCCTAGCACAGCCCGGAAAGAAAGCAAACGGAGAGAGCACGCCAGGGAATACCCTGACGCGCCTCCGCTATACTCTCGTTCTTTCCTTGGAGGTGCTAGTTCCGCTGAACGATTGTATGCGTGACGCATCACGTACTTGAGTCTAAGCGGCAAGCCGCCCTACCCAAGCAATGCCTATAGAATACCCCTTTTTGCTTTCCGCGTCAATCTGTATTCGCTCGGATTCGGGGAATTAGGGATTATGGAAGGGAGACAGGAGGTCTTTTTCCACCCCCGTGAGGGGCGTTTTCTGGACCCTATAAGGGTTGACCACCGACCACTATAGGGTCTCGACCCCGACCACTATAGGGTCTCACCTCGAACCCTTAAGGGTTTCGGGAGGGGTGCTGCGCGCCCCGGAGAACGGAAGGATGACCTAGGCCACCCCAGAGAAGAGAGAAACGAAAACAGAGAACAAAGCGCCCCTGCGGGGCGACAAGCGAAGGCGTCCCAGACTTCCAAGTCTTCGAGTTTAAAATGACAATTCAGCGTGTGCCAGCACGCCAAAATCTGCATCACTCTGCGGAGTCTGCGTTCCTCTGCTTCGTGGAGAGTGGCTCAGAGGCCGAGGGCGGAGCATTCGGCGGGGGTAAGGAGTGGGAGGACGGAGCCGACGCCGAGGCGGGCGCAGCCTTGCGCCAAGTAGGCCTCGGCGTCTTCGCGGGTGCGGATGCCGCCGGAGGCTTTGACCCGGATACGGCCCTGCGCGACATCGAGGAGGATTTGCGCGGCCTCGTGGGTGGCGCCGCCCTGCGGGGCGAAGCCGGTGGAGGTCTTGACAAAGGCGGCCCCGGCCTCGATGGCGCAGTCCACGCCCAGACGCATCTCAGCCTCGGTCAGCAACGCGGTCTCGAGGATAACCTTCACATGGAAGGGACGCACGGCGTCGACCACGGCACGGATGTCCCGCACCACGGCCTCCGCATCGCCATCCTTGAGCGCGGCGACGTTGACGACCATGTCAATCTCCTCCGCGCCCTCGGCAACGGCGAGCTGGGCCTCAAGGGCCTTGACGGTGGGATGAACGTTGCCATGGGGGAAGCCGACGACGGCGGCCACGGCGGTGGCGCTACCCTCCAACAAACGTGCGGCCAGGGGCACATCCACACTCTTCACGCAGAGGCACCCCACCCCGGCGGTACGGCACAGCGTGGCGGCCTGGCCGAGGCTCTCGTGGCCGAGTTCGGGTTTGAGGATGGCGTAATCGAGGGTCTTGAGGAAGGCGGCGGTATCCATATCAATCCTTATGGAGCGTGGGTTGGAGACGAAGGGTGAGGACGTGCGCCTCGCCGGGGGCCAGGGTGATCTGCCCGTTCACATGATGGGGGTTCGCGGGCTCCACGCAGACGAAGTGGCGCGGGCCCTCCAAGGGCACGTCGCCCAGGCCACAGTCCAACGCGGGGTGCCACACCACGACGGCCGAGGCATCGTCCGCCGCGAGGGCGAGGTCGCGCCCCATCACAGGGTCGCGCAAGAGGGCAACGACATCGGTCTGCGGGTAGACGACGTCGTGCGTGGCATCGTCGACAAAGCGGATCGGGCCCTCCTGCCCCACCCCAGCGAGTGTGACCTCGCGGGCATCGCCCACGCGCAGATAGGTGTGTAGGGCCTCGCCGAAGGTGAAGGGCGCGTCATCCAGATTGCGCGTCTGGAGGTCGACGGTGAGGGTCTCTTCAAGCGTGACGGTGAGGGTGAGCTGATAGCGGAAAGGCCACGCGGGGTCGGTGGCATCGGCCTCCGTGAGCACCAAGGTGAGTTCGGTGCGCTGGGCATCGACCTCCGAGCCGGCCACGCGCCACAGGGCGCGTCGGGCGAAACCGTGCGAAGGCGTGCCCGCGGGCATCCCTTCGGGTGCCTTGCCGAACCACGGCCAACAAACGGGGATGCCGCCGCGAATGGCCTTGCCGTGGGTAAACTCAGCCAAGGGACTCAGCCACAAGGCATCTTGAAACCCCGGCGCGCGGTAACTCAACACCTGTCCGCCATAGAGCGAGACCTCGCAGGAACCGCGTGGGCCGACCAAGACCGCCAAGGGGTCGCCGCCGGGACCTTCGCGAAAGGCGACACGCCCGGGTACGCCAAAACGACGGTTCAAGAAAAGGAGTTCTTCCATGGCAATCAATAAAGCTTTTCGAAGGCGCCCTTGTCGACGCGCTTGAGTTTGTGAAAGCCCGCGGCCTTGGCGCGGTCGTCGAGCTTGGACTTGCTACGCCCGAGGGCCGGCGCGGCGATGAGCTTCACGAGGGGCGCCCCACACTCGGGGCAGTTGGTCAGCGGCGGGTCATCCAGGCGGCGCATAGCCTCGAAGGGCTCACGACATTTGTCGCACCCCTGCGCGGGGTTCTTGGCTTGGTAATCGTAAATCGGCATCACGGCTCCTCCGGCAGGGCTTTGACGGTCTTGGCGACCGCCTCGGCCACACGGTCGACCAAGAGACTGGGTTCTATGGGCGAGGTCTGCGGGTTGGCGTCGTCCAACCGCGCCTCGATATCCACGGAGACCTCCACCGGTTCGGTGAGCAGGATGTCGCCGCTGACATAGTCCGAGACCACGACCGCCAGATTGATGGTGGCGCGGCCCCGAACCTCCAACGGCAAGGTCATGGAGGGCGCCGGCGGCTGGACCGTTTCGGCATAGTTCAAGACTCGCACGGCGATGGCACGAGGCGGAATCGCGGCCTTCGCGGCGGTGCGTTGAAGGTCGTCCAACGGCCCTCGCAGGATAACCGGGACCCCGGCTTCGCGGAACGCGGGCAAGAGGGCACCTCGCAGGATGGCGCAGTTATTCTCCACCGTCGCACCGGCGATGACCTCCGGCCCGATGAGCATCAACTTGAGGTCGATGGGGGCCCGATTCACCGTCGCCGACCACTGCACGGAGGGTTGAAGCCCCGGCAACATCCCTGGTGCCGCGGGTTCAATCGCTTCCGCTCGCAGGGTGCACACGGCGGCCTCCGGGTTCCCGGCCTCCCAAAGCACCGGGCCAATGGCATAGCGCGGCGCTTCCGCGGCCCCCGCCGCCACGCCAACGCAACACAACAACAAAGCAAGCAAACGTTTCATGACCTTATTATAACATACACCTAGGAGAACGGAGAACGGAAAACAGAGAACGGAGCGCCCCTGCGGGGCGACGGGCAAGGCTCCGAAAAGAGAGAAGCGCCTTTGAAGCTTCATTCTAGAAGTCCTATTCGTCTAGCGTTACGTGAGGCAGGTTTCCAAAATGACAGAAACGCAAGGGATGGGCACGGTAGTGAGGCCCGCAGGGCCGAATGGTGAAGTGCCCAGGCCCTTGCGTTACTTTGTGTCTTTGTGGAAAACAGCATCGGGTACGACTGGGTTTTGGCGAAAGGAGGGCAGGTGTGGTAGAATAAGCGGCACTATGAAGACGGAGTTTCCTATTGCATTAAAGCGGCCCTTGGTTGTGTTTGACATCGAGGCCACGGGGTTGTCGCCTCGGGCGGACCGGATTTTGGAGTTGGCGGCGTTGCGGCTGAACCCGGACGGGACGCGAGACGACCGTGTGTGGCTGTTGAACCCGGAGATGAAGATCCCGGTGGAATCGATTGCCATCCATGGCATTACGGACGCGGAGGTGGCGGGTTGTCCCACTTTCGCGGACAAGGCGCTTGAGATTTACTCCTTTTTTGAAGGGTGCGACCTGGGCGGTTTCGCGGTGGGTTACTTCGATGCGCAAATCCTGAACGAGGAATTCCTGCGGTGCGGTATCAAGACCTTCCACCCGGAGGCCCGCGCGATGGTCGACGCGCAGAAGATTTACCACAAGCGCGAGCCGCGCGACTTGACGGCGGCACTGAAGTTCTATTGCGGCAAGGACCTGGGCGACGCGGCACACGGCGCGTTGGCGGATGCCGAGGCGACGTTGGAAGTGTTGGCCGGCGAGATGGAACGCTATCCCGACCTGCCGCGTGACGTGGACGCGCTGGACAAGCTGTTCAACCCCGTTGACCCGCTGAACGTGGACCGCATGGGCAAGTGGCGCTGGGTAAACGGCGAAGTGACGGTGAACTTCGGCAAGAAGAAGGGCACCAAACTGAGCGACCTGATGGCAGATCGGCTGGACGGCCATTCCTTCTTGAAGTGGATCGCGCGCAGCGACATGCCGGAAGACACGCGTGCGGTGGCAGAGAACGCGTTGCGCGGGTATCTGCCGACGCTCGGCGGCGGCACGAAGCAAGCATAAGGAGGCGGACGATGCGGGACGTCACGGAGTTCATGCGGCAATTCAAGGAAACGGGTGCGTATCGCACGCCGCCGGAACGGCTCGGGAAGCCGCATCGAAACGGGCTGCTGACGTCGCTGACCTTCAACACGCGGGCGTTGCTCGGCTCGATGATTCGCGGAAGCTGGTTGGCCGGCCGAGGTATCTTCACGGACGAGCGGTGGATGGAGTGCGGGTTCCACCTCTTCTGGGAGACGGAACGACTGGGGACGGAGGTCATCCTGGAAGGGTTCGACCAACTGAAGGGCGTGGGCCCGGTGGTAATCGTCTCCAACCACATGAGTCTGTATGAGACCTTCGCCTTCCCGCCGCTGATGTTGGCTTTCGTGGATGATGTGGCCATCGTGCTGAAGGAGGCGCTCCTCAAGATTCCCTTCCTGGGGCGAACCTTCGCGACGCGCAAGACCATCCCGGTGGGACGAGCCGATCCGCGGCAGGACCTCAAGACGGTGCTGGAGCACGGGGAAAAGTTTATCCTAGAGAAGCAATCCTCGGTGTTGCTTTATCCCCAGGGGACGCGCCAGCCCTTCTTCGACTGCCACCACTTCAACACGCTTGGCGTGAAGTTGGCGCAAAACGCGGGCGTGCCGGTGGTGCCGGTGGCCGGGCAGACGACCTTCCTGGGCGTGGGCAAGTATACCAAGGACTTCGGGCCGGTGGACACCTCCGTGCCGGTGCGTTTCGCATGTGGACCGGTCCTGCCGGTGACACGCACGACGGCTAAAGCCGTGCAGACACAGTGCGTCGACTTCATTGCCTCCAAACTGGAGGAGTGGGGCAAACTGGAGGTGCGCCGGTGAAGCGGATTTTGACGGCCCTGCTCTGCGTGCTCTGCCTGGCGATGTCGGCGGCGGCGCAGTTTTCCCTCACGGAGTGTTTCCGCGCGGAGACCATCAAGAATGACCGCGGGGAGACCTTGCCGGTGCGCGTCTGGCGAAAGTATGATAAGGCCGATTTGCCGGTGCCGGTGGTGGTGATGCTCCACGGAAGCGGTGAGTGCGGTACGGACAACGTCGGCCAACTCGGTGCATTCTCCGCGCTCCACCACGAAATCCTCACGAACACGGACCTGCCGCCCGCGCTGTGGGCCATCCCACAGTGTTCGCAGTTGAACCCCTGGATTCGGTCGATTGCCTTTGAGGAGACGTATCGTCAGCCGCGTTACCCCGCGCCCTCGTTGCGGTTGGTGAAGGAGTGGCTGGACGACCTGATTAAGCAGGGCATTGCGGACCCCGAGCGGATTTACATCGGCGGATATTCGCTGGGCGGATTCGGCACCTGGGACGCCATTCAGCGTTGGCCGAATTACTTTGCGGGGGCGCTTCCGATTTGCGGGGGCGGCTCCGTGCAGGAAGATTCGGTGAAGCACGCGGCCACAACTTCCATCTGGGTCTTTCATGGTTCCGCGGACGGCGCGGTGCCGGTGGCCTGTTCGCGGCGGATGGTCGCGGCCTTGACGAAGATTGGCATGACGCCGTTCTACACGGAGTATAATGGCGAGGGTCACGGGGTCTGGGGGCATGTTTTCAGAGACTCCGCGGTGTGGCGGTGGCTCTTCCGTCAGCGACGCGGGAAGCCTATGGCCGCGGCCCCGGACGCCGAGGACGATGGCTTTATGGACGCTTTTCTGCAACAACTCAAGGCTTACGTGACGCCGAGCTGAGGCGTACGCGGCATTTGTTCCTAAGAGAGGTTTCAACATGGTCAAAATCAAGATTGTCGGTGCCACCGGATATGGCGGGATTGGATTGATTGAGCTCCTGCTGGGTCACCCGGAGGCGAAGATTGTCGCGCTGGTGGCGCGTGAGGACGTGGGTAAGCGCATTTCGGACATCTATCCCCACCTCGATGGTTTCTGCGATCTGCCCATCCTGGATGCGGCCGACCCGCGTGCGGCCGATGCGGAGGCAGACATTGTGGTCTTCTCAACACCTGACCGCGTGGGCATGTTCGAGGCCGGAAAGGTGCTGGCGCAGGGCGCGAAGGCGTTGGACTTCTCCGGCGACTTCCGCTTCACCACGCCCGAGGCCTACGCCGATTACGCCACGCGCCACGGCAAAGACCCGCAGCATGCCGCGCCCGAGCTCCTGGGCAAGAACGCCTATGGCCTTGCCGAACTCCACCGCGAGGAAATCAAGCAGGCGCCCGTCGTCGGCAACCCCGGGTGCTTCGCCTGCAGTTGTATCCTGGGCTTGGCCCCTGCCGCGAAGGCGCGTCTCTTCGACCCCATGAGCGTCATCTGCGACTGCAAGACGGGCGTCTCCGGTGCGGGCAAGAAGTTGGCCGCCACCCACCACTTCCCGTCGCGTTACGAGAACATGAACGCCTATAAGTTGGCCGGGCACCAGCACGTCTGCGAGGTGGAGCGCGAACTCGGCCTGCAATATGGCAAGGAAGTACGCTTGACCTTCACGGCCCAGGTGGTGCCGCTCTGCCGCGGCATCATGAGCACGCTCTACGCCCAGCTCCTGCAGCCGATCACCGAGGCCGACGTCGTCGCGCTTTACAAGGAATTCTACAAGGATTCGCCCTTCGTGCGGGTCTATGGCTCCACCGCGCCCATCGGGACGAACTGCGTCTCGCGCACGAACTTCTGCGATCTGGTGGTGAGCGTGGATGCCCGCACCGGCCGCCTGCGTGTGGTCTCTTACATCGACAACTTGATGAAGGGCCAGGCCGGCTCCGCGCTCCAGAACATCAACCTGATGGCCGGCTTGCCCGAGACGCTCGGCCTGATGCGCTCCGGCATGTATCCCTGAGGAGACCCCCGTGAAGAAACCCGCACCGAAAGCCTCCCCCACCCCGAAGGCCAAGCCCGCCGCCAAACACGCCGGGCTTGGGCGCGGGTTGGACGCCCTTATCGCCCACCCCGAGCCCGTTGCCAAGGGAACGGTCCGTCCGCCCATCGCGGCCATCGCCAAACCCGCCGCGCCGGCCAACGAACGCCTCGCGGGAAGCGTCCTCACCGTCCCCGTCACGGAGATTGTCCGGTCGCCCTGGCAGCCGCGCCAATCCTTCGATGAGAACGCGTTGCGCGAACTCGCCGACTCCATCAAGGCCAACGGCATCATCCAGCCGCTCGTCTGCCGCAAGTTGAGCGATGGTCGCTTCGAGCTCATCGGCGGCGAACGCCGCCTCCGCGCCGCGGGCCTCGCCGGCCTCACGCACGTCCCCGTCATCCTGGTGGAAGCCGAGGACCGTAAGGCCGCCGAGCTCGCCATCGTCGAGAACATCCAGCGCGCCGACCTCAACGCCATCGAAGAGGCCGAGGGATACCGCACGCTCGCGGACCGTTTCGGACTGACTCAAGGCGAGGTGGCCGAGCGCGTGGGCAAGGCCCGCCCCACCATCGTCAACGCCCTCCGCCTGCTCGACCTGCCGGACGAGACGAAGGCCATGGTCGCCGATGGGCGCCTCTCCCCCGGTCACGCGAAGGTCCTCCTGGCCCTCGCCCGCACCGAAGACCGTATCCGTCTGGGCCGCCGCGCCGTCTCCGAAAACATGACGGTTCGCGCCCTCGAGCGCGCCGTGGCCCAGCTCGCTTCGCCCGTCACGCCCAACCGAGCACCCAAGAACGACCTGCCGGCAGCCTATCTGCGCGACCTCACCGACCGTCTCCACGGCCACTTCGGCACCGCCGTGCGCGTCACCCCGGGACGTACCCTGCCTAACGGGCGCCATGCCAAGGGCACGATTGAGGTCGACTTCTATGACAATGCCGACCTCGATCGCATCCTCGACATCCTCGGCGTGCGGATGGACTGACGTGGGACGCCGCGGCCTCCTTTGTGCCTGCCTCGCCTTGACGGCCCTCGCCTTCGGCGCAGGGTGCGATGGGGGAACGCCCATCGAGCAAGAGCGCACGATTGGCGAGGCCGCGCTCGCCCATGCCGTCGCCCTCTGCGCAGAACGCCCAACGCGTCTGGCCGGACGCGACTCTCGGCCTGCCGCGGACTGGATTGCCGCGCGTCTGCCGCAGGAGGGCACCCGCGTGGATGCCTTCGAGACGCCTATCGGGACGCTTGCGAACGTGTGGCATTGCCGCGTGGAGCGTCCCGTGGCCGTCCTGGTCTCGCACTTCGACACCAAGGCCGGTATCCCCGGTTTTGTCGGCGCGAACGACGGGGCCTCCACCACGGGGTTGCTTATCGCCCTCGCCAACGAGGGCAAGCTCCCTGTGGCCTATCTCTTCACCGATGGCGAAGAATGCCGCGTGGCCTATTCCAACACGGATGGCCTGACCGGAGCTTGGCACGCGGCCCGATCCGGGCAAATCGCCAAACAGACCCCCATCATTGTCTTGGACATGCTTGGCGATGCCGGATTCACCCCCGCCCTCGCCGCCAACGGTTCCGCCTGGCTCAACGCCTTGGCACGCCGTGCCGCGCAAGAAGCCGGCGTGCGTGTTGAAGACGCCGGCGCCATCATCGACGACCATCTTCCCTTCGTGGCGGAGGGTTATCGCGCCATTGACCTTATTGACTTTGACTACGGTCCGGGCAACGCCTGGTGGCACACCGCCGAGGACACCCCCGACAAGCTCAGCGCCGACTCCCTGGCCCAGACTGCGGCCCTTGTGCGGCGTCTCATCGCCATCTTGGAGCAAGAACACACATGATTACCGTCATCCTCAATGTCATCGTGGCCATTGTCGCGGCTCTGGTACTTACGTTCACCGGGCTCTCGGCGTGGTATTGGTCCATCCTCTGGGCCGTGTTGATTCTCGTGGTCGGTCAACTGGCCATCGGCTGGGTTCTTCGCCGCCGCTTAGGCACCGTCAACGAGCGCGTCCAAGCCGTCATGCTCGCGGCCCAGGCCAAGATGCAGGCCAAGATCCAGCGCTGGCGCACCAAACAGATGGCCAACCAAAAGGCCGCCGAAGCCGAGCTCGCCAAAGACCGCGACGCCATGATTGCGGAGGTCCAAGCCATCCTTCACCCCCTCGAGCGCTATCGTCTGTGGATCCCCCTCCTGGGTCGTCAACTCGCCACCATGGAGCTTCAGTTCGCTTGGCAGAAGAAGGATTGGAAACGCGTGGACACTCTGTTGCCTCGCGCCCTTCTCGTTGAGCCCATCCTGGTCTGTATGAAACTCGCCCGCCTCTGGCAACAGGAAGCCTCTACCGAGGAGTTGCGTAAAGTTTACCGCAAGGCCACCCGCCGCGCACGTTACGGTTCCACCGCCCTCATCTATGCCACCTTTTCCTGGATGCTCGTGAAGCGCGGTGAGATTGACGAGGCCTTCAAGGTCCTCGTTGAGGCTGACAAGCACAACGAAAACGCCACGCTAAAAGCCAACCGCGACCACCTGGCCAACAACCGCCTGGCGCACTTCAGCAACACCGGCTTCGGCGAGGAGTGGTACGCCCTGTACCTTGAGGAGCCCAAAATCCGCGCCCAGCGGATGCGCCACCCGGGCCGCTACTTCCAATAAGCCATGGACGCGGCCGCCCAGGATGTCTCCCCAGTGCGAAACCCGGAGCAACAGCGCCGGGACGTGCTCCCGCTCTTGATTGTCCTCTTCCCATTGGCCGTCGCCCTTGCGCGTACGCCCTTGGTCGTGGGAATGGTCTTTGCGGCCTTCTGCTTCCTTTCTTGGCAATTCCGTTGCCACAAGGCTTTCCTCCTCACCCTCGGCATTGCCTTTGCGCTGAGTCTCCTTCTCTTCACCGGCGCCACCATCCATTACGACGTCGACAACTACCTCGGCCCGCAAATCCGCCTCTTCTCCCTCCCCTTCGGTGTCCAGCCAGATGGCTTCTATAGCGAGCCGCACTGCCGATTACCGCAAGGTTTGGCTTGGTACGGCGCCGCGCTCTTTCGCCTGACCGGGAGCATCGACCTAGGACAATCAGCCTTCTTCCTCTTCTTCGTCGCCGCGTGGCGTACCCTTCGCGTCGACCTCACGCGCCTGCAAGCCGCGCTCCTGCTCATCGCCCCGTCCGCCCTACCAAGCGTATTCAACCTTATGCCAGACGGGTGCGTCTATCTTCTGCTTATCCTTGCACTTTTCGCTCTCCGCCGCGGGGACTTCTGGCTTCCCCTGACCGCCGCCGCCCTCGCAAGCGTTCTCAAAGTCTCCGCGTGGGTGCCCACGGCCCTCATCGCCCTCCTACTACTCTGGCGTTTCCCCCGCCGTTTCTGGCAAATCGGCCTAGTCGCCCTCGCCACCCTCCTCCTTGTCTTCCCCACGCTCCACTTGCTCTATACCGGCGGCCTCAACACGATTTCGAGTGACTTCTCCAGCGTAGCGAACGACGACGCCCGAACAATGGGGTGGTTCGCCCGTATACTCTACGTCCACGTCGGCCATTGGACGACCTCCCTTCACCCGCACCTTGGCCCGCATCTGCTAGGGGTCGATGGGCTGAGTTCCGATGCCTTGGGGCCTATTTTCCGGTTGGTCACCTGGGCTTCGCTTGCGATTCTCGTCTTCTGTCGCAAACGTCTCGCCGGTTGGTGGAGCACCTTGGCCCTAGCTTGGCTCAGCGTCCTTATCATCCCCACCGTCTACGTGGGCTACGCTCGCTACGTCCCCCTCCTTTGGGTCGCCGGCATGCTTCCGCTGGTCTTACGTTTCCCAAAAGTCGCCATCCTGCCCACCATCGCGCTCTTGGGTATTCCCCTGGCGATGCTCGGCTGGCGCTTGGCGCTCTCCACCGAGGCGGTGATGGTCGCCAACCATGCCACCGCCGTACAATCCAACTACTGGAACGTTCGTGAGACATTCCGCCATATTCCCTTAACCCAGGAGCAACAACCCCTCTGGAGCGGCTCCTTGCTCTACTCCTATTCCATGCCCGAAGGCATCTTCCCACCCATGCCGCGCCGTCCTTACGAAGGACTCCGCAAGACGCCCATGACGGTCAAGGCCGCGGGCGTGCGCGAGTATGCCTTGCGCGAATGGTTGCCCTGGATGCTCACCCATCCGCACACCTATCTGTTGGAAATCGCCCGCTTCCGCTGGCGCAATTTTGTCACCCTCCTGCGAGGATCGCACGATGGACTTCCGCCCCCTGCACGCCAATGAACTCCCCGCGCTCCGCCACTACGTGGAGCGCAACCCCTTCCGCATGGCCGACAACTCCCTCGGCTTCCTCTTGATGTGGCGCCCCTATGCCCACACTGCACACGCGGAGACCGAAGGATGCCTCATCCTCCGCACAGCCTACGGCGGCAAAATCCGCTTCGCCTACCCCATCCACCCCGACGCAGACCAAGAGTCCGAGCTCCGCGCCCTCGCCGCCGTCGAGGCTTGGTGTGTTTCCGAGGGCATCCCCCTCGTACTGGGCACCGTCCCCACCGAGCGCCTTCCCCCCCTCACGCGCCGCTACGGCCGTGACATGTCCATCTCCAATCCCCGCACCTGGCGCGACTACCTCTACAACCTCTCCGACTTCGTCGACTACCCCGGGCGCCGTTTCGCTGGCCAGCGCAACCACGTCTCCAAGTTCCGCCGCGCCTATCCGCAGGCCGTCTATCGCGCGATGACCGCCGCTGATGTCCCCGCCGTCAATGACTTCCTCCGCGAATACGCCGCACGCCAATACGCCAAGAACTCCTTCCTGGCCAAAGAGGAGCTCCACGCCACCGAGACCCTTCTCTCCATGTTTGACGACCTCTCCCAAGTCGGCGGACTGATGGAGGTCGACGGCAAAATCGCCGCCATCACCATCGGCGAGATCATCGGCGACACCCTCATCGTCCACGTCGAAAAGGCTCTTGTCGGCTACGAAGGCATCTACCCCGCCATCGCCCAAGCCTTCGCCACCTCCATGCAGCGCCCCGGCCTCGACTACATCAACCGCGAGGACGATGCCGGCGACTGTGGTCTGCGCAAGTCAAAACTCCAATACAACCCCATCCGCCTCGTCGACAAATACGCTGTCACCCCCCGCCGCGTCATTGAGGAATTGGAGGCCCCGCCCGAACTCCTCACCGAACGCCTCCTCATCAAGCCCATCCCGGATGCTGACGTCCACCCCTACGGACGGCTCGCCCGCGACCTCGAGCGGAATCGCTTCTGGGGCTGGGACTGGCGGACCGCATGGACCGGCGAAGGCGATCCCCGCGACACTTGGTTCCTCGAAATCGCCCGTACCGACTTCGCCAAGCGCATCGAGCTCGACCTTGGGCTCTACCTCGGCGACGAACTCGTCGGCGAATGTGTCTTCCACAACTTCACCTACGACAACACCGTCGAGCTCGGCGTCCGCCTCCTCCCCGAGCATGAGCACCACGGTTACGCCACCGAAGCCATGCGCGCCATGGCCGACTACGCCCTCTGTTACTGGGGCCTCGAAAAGGTCGTCGCCAAATGTTACCGCGACAACCTCCCCTCCAAGAAGATGCTCCTCGCTTCCGGCCTCCGCTCCGACCATGAAGACGACACCTTCTTCTACTTCTCCCGTACCGCCAAAAATTAATCCAAGCGATTTCTTCACCTCTCTAAGTAACATTGCTTTCTATATAGTTCAATCGTCCATCCCCGTGAGAGGGTGGACGATTCTTTATGTGGGCATCGCCAGCTTCTCTTTTCTCGTCGTGTAAACGAAAATCGTAGCACTGCCCAATGCTGATATTTTTGTCATTTTTTACTTCCATTTGCGCGTAAAAAGCCGTATACTATAGTCAAGAAGGAGCAAGACAATGGCTGAGAAACCCTTTATTGCCGCGCGTCTGCGCAACCCCGCCGAAGAGGCTGCCGCCAAGCCCGTGAAGGCCAAGTCCAAGACCGATTGGATCGGTGGCGTTGTGGCCATCCTCGCGTTCATCGTTGCCGCAGTCACCACCACTCTGTTGATTCTGGAATGGAACCAATTGAGCAAGTATATTGAAGGCGGTTTCGGCGCTTGAGTGTCGGACGTTTTCAACTGTTTCCTGCCACGTGGGGGCTTTGCGGCCTTTGTGTGGCTTTTTGGCTGATTGGTTTTGCCGCCCACTTTGTGCCGCCCCTGCATCGCATGGGCGGCGATTTTGTTTGGGGGCAAGCGCTAAATACCCTGTTCGCCTTGCGCCCGGAGAGCGTAGGCTTGGGTGCGGTGTGGCAGGCACTGACTTACGCGTTGTTTCACGGCACTGGCGTCCACTTACTTATCAATGTCGTGGGCTTGGCCATCACCGGCGCAACGTTGGAACGTTTGCTTGGCGGGTGGCGGACACTCACACTCTTTGCATTGGGTGCGGTAGCAGGTGCGTGTGGGTTTCTGGGAAGTTTATTGCTTGACCCTCGTCTGCCAACTTTAAGCGTGTGCGTGGGTGCATCGGCAATTCTAACGGCGTGCATCGGTGCGGCAACGACATTGGCTTGGCGCGAAAAGGTCACCCTGTGGGTGGCCGTCTTCCCTATCCGGCTTCGCGCAGGTTGGCTCCTTCCTCTTTTTTTGCTCTTCTCGCTCTGCGAAATCCTCTTCTGGCCGACCGTTACCGCCTACGGCGCTCATCTTGGCGGTTGGGTCATCGGTCTCCTGCTTGGCGTTGTCTGGCGCCGCCAAGTCCAAAGCGCGACCTAAGCGAACGTTCCCAACACAAAACCCAAGACTCCCGAAGGGTGATTAACGCACGGAAGAAGGGTCTTTCTGAGACCCTATAGTGGTCCGAGGTCAATCCCTATAGTGGTCGGGGTCGAGACCCTATAGTGGTCGGGGGCGAGACCCTATAGTGGTCCGACCCGAAACCCTTAAGGGTTCGTGAAAGCCCCTTTTAGGGGACGGAGTGGCAAAGTCGAGAGAGCAGAAATAACCCAGGTGTTCAGCCGTAAGGAAGCCTGGGACAACCGCACTTCTATAGTAATAAGGTAACAGGTCAATCTTCCCGCGCGTGAAGTCGCTACAGACTACGATGCAAGGGGACGGGAATTATGGCATAATAGAAATACTATGAAAGGGAATGAAAACGCGAAACGATTAGGCGGCGTTCGGAGGGAGGTTTCCGTCGCGGCGTGTGACACGGAGGCATTGGTGCGTGTCTCTGCCCAATTCGCCGATTTGGGGTTGGAGTTCGTGCGCCAGCCAACGCCAACCGCTACACAAGTGGCCTTGGATAAGGCGGATTGGACTGCGGTCGGGGCGGCAATGGGGCGTGTCTATCAAGCGTTTTGCGATCAGGACAACGAAGGGGCCTTGGCGGCGTTGCACGCGATTGAGACCATTTTGACCAAACATGGCGTCTTGGTGCAGCAGCCCATCGTGCGCCACCCATCGGAAGGAGCGCAGACGCATGGCGAGTGACAATGCCAAGACGGCCCTTCTTTGTGCCTATACCTTAGCTTGCGCCAAGCAATACGCTAAGGCCGAAGGGTTGATTCTTTCGGACACGGAACTGGCCAAGACGCCGGAGGCCATGGATCTTCTGGCGCGCATCCGCGTGGAGCAGGGTGACATTGCCGAAGCGCGTCGTTTATGGCAAGAAATCCAGTCCTTGCATCCAGAGCATCGCCCTTCACACCTCGCGCTTCGCAATTTGGACAAGCCGCCCCGGAAGCAGCGTAGCCGCACGTGGGCGATTATCGGTGGTGTGGTGGTTTTACTGATAGGGTTTTTGCTCGGTGCCTTTTTCATGCATCGGGAGCCTGACCGTATTGTGACCTTCGACTGGCCCAACTTGCCCAATATGCAGGCCTTGCGACAACTGGAACAATATCGTGGGCAGGTCGTGCGTATCACGCTTGGCTCGGAGTATTTGTCTGACCCCAAACGTTCGGCGCATCGGGCCGTGCTCACGGACATGGTGTCGCAGGCGCTGGGCGTCAAACCGGAATGTGTCTTTCTTGCGCAGGCCCCGGAGGGATTGCCGGCCGGTGCCATTCGTGTGGAGCTCTATCGCAGATGACGCAAGCGCGCCCTAAAATCGGTTTGGCGTTGGGCAGCGGCGGTGCGCGTGGCTGGGCGCATATCGGCGTGCTCAGAGCCTTGCGCGAATTGGGCATTTGGCCTGATATTGTCACGGGCTCGAGTATCGGTGCGATGGTTGGGGCCTTTGTTGCCGCGGATGCCTTCGATAAACTCGAGCGCGAACTCGCGACAATGACGCGGACACGTATGGCGCGGTTCTTTATTGAGGCGCACCTGCCGCGCCGAGGCCTCTTCTCCGGGCAGGCCGTGACGCGTTGGCTGGAGCAGCCAGACCTTTTGGGCGTCCTAGACTTCAGTCAACTCGCCAAACCATTTGCCGTAATGGCCACCGATTTACGTTCCGGTCAGGCCGTTGTTTTACGTGAGGGTAATGTTGCCCACGCCATCCGTGCCTCTATCTCCATCCCGGGACTCTTTGACCCCGTCCTCCACGAGGGTGTCGTCTTGATTGACGGTGGTTTCAGCGACCCCGTTCCAGTCGTAGCAGCCCGGGCACTTGGTGCCGACTTCGTCATTGGGGTGGACATCAACGGTGACCCCGAAGACGCCCCATTCGTTCAACACCCTTCCCTCATCGCAACCTTGCTCCAGACCTCCCGCTTCATGGAGCGCACCATCGGCAGACTCACCTTGGCTCAAGCCCCTGCCGATTACCTCCTCCGTCCCAAGACCGGGGCCATTCAAACGCTCAACTTTGCCGGGGGCCGCAACCTCATCGCTGTCGGCGAAGCCACTGTGCACGAGGCGAAAACATCTCTTCAAAAGGCTCTAGACCATGTTCTCCATTCATGACTACCTGCTTCGCCGACGCGCACGCAAGGCTATGAAGGCCATGCGCGCGACCTTCCGTCTCTACGAGGACACACTCCCCAACGACACGCGCCTCGCACTCGTCGAGCGCTTTGACGATCTTAACGATGCCATCAAGGATCAGAGTGTGAATGATCTCGATGATGTTGTGAAGCCCCTCCAAGAAGAACTTAACGCGACGCTTCCCAAGCCGCGTTGGCCCGTGGCTACGGAATGGTTTGATGTTATCGTCTCCGCTCTCGCCGTGGCCTTTTGCTTCCGCGCCTATTATTACGAGCCCTTCCGTATTCCCACCGGCTCCATGCAGCCCACGCTCTATGGAATTCACTTCGAGCCCGCAGATGGCCCCTCCACGTGGGACAAAGGTCTTCTTCGCCATCTTAAATGGGGCGTCACCGGCAAAACTTACGAAGAAGTTCGTGTCCGTACCTCCGGCATCGTCACGCAATACATCCCAAACGCCAACCCCGGCTACGTCACCCTTGTCGTCAACGGACGAGATCGCTACGAACTCCCCGAAGATGTCGCTCGGACATTCGCCAGTACCGCCCCGAACCAGGGTGGGCTCCCTCCGGGGACGCGCATTCATGCCGGTCAGGTGCTTTGGCGTGGGTACGTGAAGAGTGGCGACTTCCTCTTCGTCAACCGTTGGATTTGGAACTTCCGCCACCCGCGCCTTGGTGAGACCATTGTATTTTCTACCCGCGGTATCGGCGGAGAATTGCCCGACAATCAACACTACATCAAGCGTCTCTGTGGTCGCCCAGGTGACACCGTGGAGCTCAAGCCCGAGAGTACCCACCTTTACGTCAATGGTGCCCCTGCCACCAACCCTAACCGCCTCGAGGAAATCGCTCGTCATGCCAAGCCTTGGGACGGTGCTCCGCCCTATCCCGGTTATAAACCGAAACCGAATACTGTTGCGGGTCCCAATGGAGAACGCATTGACCTCCCTGGTAACGCGCAGACCTTTACCCTCGGTCCCGGTGAGTATCTCGCCCTCGGCGACAACTCGGACAACAGCCTCGACAGCCGTTATTGGGGCAAAGTCCCGGCCAAGAATCTGCTTGGCCCAGCCACCTTTGTCCATTGGCCCTTCACCTCCCCGCGTTGGGGCTTTATCCGTTAAAGGAGACTACCATGGCCACACCTGCCAATTTGCCTTCCCCCTCTGCTTATGATGTCCTCATCGTTGGTGCAGGGCCTTGGGGATGTGTTGTCGCCCGCGAGCTCGCCGAGGCCGGCAAACGTGTCCTGATGCTTGAGGCTCGCTCGCTCCCCGGAGGTAACGCCCGCAGTGCCATCGATCCCAAGACTGGTATCGAGTGCCACTGCTATGGCGCCCATATCTTCCACACCTCTGACCAGGGCGTCTGGGACTACGTCAATCGCTTCATCTCCTTCACGGGCTATCGCCACCGCGTCCTCACCAAGCACGCCGGTCACACCTACTTTATGCCCTTGGGGTTGGCCCTCGTCAACGCCTTCTACGGCACCGACCTCACCCCCGCCGAGCTCTCCGCCTTCATCGCCGCCGAGGTCGCCAAGGCCGACCTCTCGGGCGAACCGCAGAACCTCGAGGAGCAGGCCATCTCCCTCATCGGGCGCCCCCTTTACGAGGCCTTTATCAAAGGTTATACCCAAAAGCAGTGGAACGCCGACCCGAAGGACCTCCCCGCCTTCATCATCCGCCGTTTGCCTGTCCGTACCAGTTACGACACCGGTTACTTCTCTGACCCCTGGCAGGGCGTCCCGCTCCAAGGTTATCAAGCCCTTTACGAGCGACTCCTCGACCATCCCGCTATCACGGTGCTTTACAACATCGACTACCTCTCCCTCCGCGAGACGATTCCCGCAGACAAGCCGACCTTCTACAGCGGCCCAATCGATGCCTACTTCGCCTTCCGCCACGGCCCCCTACCCTGGCGTGGACTCCGCTTCGAGTGGGAGACCAAGCCCGTCCAAGACTGGCAAGGCACCACCGTCATGAACTACGCCGATGCCGACGTTCCTTACACGCGTATCCACGAGTTCAAGCACTTCCATCCCGAGCGCAAGGCCGTCTTCGAGAGCGCCCAGACCATCATCTGCCGCGAGTTCCCCGCCGATTGGCAACCCGGAGACATTCCCTATTATCCCGTCAACACCCAGGCTTCTGCGGAGCTCCTCGCCAAGTACCAAGCCGATGCCGCGCAATGCCCCAACGTCGTCTTTGGCGGTCGCCTCGGTGAATACCGCTATTACGACATGGACAAGGTTATTCGCCGGGCCCTTGATCAGGCCCATGACTGGCTTGCCAGGCAAATACCATGATGTCAACCGATGGCCACCCCGGCAGGTTTCACGTATACAGATTAAAGAAAGCGAAGTAGCCGTCTCCCCCCGGACACGTTCACTCGATGGAGAGAACTTGACCGTGGGAGAGATGGATAAGGCGCTGATTGGAGGAGCCGCGGAAACGGAGCTCAAGGGAGCGCTTGGCGATAATAAAGCGGCCGTCAACGAGCCAATCGATCTCGTTGAGAAGATTTTGGCATTCGGGCTTTTCCCGAAGCTGCTCAAGCGTCCAACCTGAATAAGAGATAACATCTAGGCCCAGTCGGTGGCACCAACGGGCGAGGTGGTAAAGAGGCTCCGGCTGACAAAAGGGTTCTCCACCGGAGAAGGTAACGCCATCCAGATTCATCCGGCTATGCCAGATTTGCCGCATCAGGGTGAGGATGGAGACAACGCGCCCTCCCTTGAAGTCATGCGTCTGCGGGTTATGGCAGCCGGGGCAATGGTGCGGACATCCCTGCGTGAAGAGTGCAAAGCGGAAGCCGGGTCCATCGACAATGGACTCGGGAATGGTTCCGGCAATGCGCAGGGTGAGCATGGCGTGCGGGGCGTGGCACGGGGAGGGGCGGAAAAGCCCCTCCCCGCAACAAAGCCGTTGGACGGCTTACAGGTGCTTCACGCGATCGCGGACCTCAGCGGCCTTGGCGTTGTTGAAGCGATCGATGGTGCCAACGAGGTAGCCGGTGATACGGCGGATACGCTCGAAGTGCGGACCACCATCATCCTCGCGTCGGCCACACTTGGGGCAGACGTCATCGATGATGCCACGATAGCCGCAGACGGGGTCACGGTCAAGGGGGTGGTTGACGGAGCCGTAACCAATGCCGCACTTGGCCATGTGGCGGATGACACGCTCGAAGGCCTCGGGGTTGTCGGCCATCTTGCCGTTGAGCTCGACGTAAGAGATGTGGCCGCCGTTGGTGAGGGCGTGGTAAGGGGCCTCAATCTCAATCTTGCGGAAGGCAGAGATGGGGAAGTAGACCGGCACGTGGAAGGAGTTGGTGTAGTACTCGCGGTCGGTGATCTCGGGGATGGAACCGAAACGCTTGCGGTCGATGCGCACGAAGCGGCCGGAGAGGCCCTCGGCGGGGGTTCCGATGAGGGTGAAGTTCAGGCCGGTCTCCTGCGAGCAACGGTCGGCGTAGTCGCGCATGTGCTTGACAATTTCCAGACCGAGCTGCTGGGCCTCCTCGCTCTCGCCATGGTGCTTACCGATGAGGCTCTTGAGCGTCTCGGCCAGGCCAATGAAGCCGAAGGTGAGGGAGCCGTGCTTGATGACCTCGCGGACCTCGTCATCCGGGCCGAGCTTCTCGGAGTCGAGCCAGACGCCTTCGCCCATGAGGAAGGGGAAGTTACGCACGCGCTTGCGGGCCTGCACCTCGAAACGCTCGAGCAACTGGTCGCGGACCAACTGGAGCATGTCATCGAGCTGGGCGTAGAAGGTCTTGATGTTGCCGTGGCTCTGGATGGCGAGGCGCGGCAGGTTGATGGAGGTGAAGGAGAGGTTGCCGCGCTTCCAGACCTGCGCCTTGGAGGGATCGTAGACGTTGGTGGCGACGCGGGTACGGCAACCCATGTAGCTGATTTCCGTCTCGGGATGGCCTTCCTTGTAGAGCGCGGCGTTGAAGGGCGCATCCTGGAAGGCAAAGTTCGGGAAGAGGCGCTTGGCGCTGACCTGGCAGGCGAGCTGGAAGAGGTCGTAGTTGGGGTCGCCCTCGTCGAAGCTCACGCCCTT
The DNA here is from genome assembly GCA_944389945.1 of uncultured Kiritimatiellota bacterium. Lineage (GTDB taxonomy): Bacteria > Verrucomicrobiota > Kiritimatiellia > RFP12 > DVOR01 > Spyradenecus. The sequence continues at coordinate 55,629 of CALXOF010000009.1, forward strand.
CTTCACGCGGAAGATCTGGATGGGGAAGATGGGCGTTTCGCCATCGCCCAAACCGGCCTGAGTGGCCAGCAGGACGTTCTTGATGACCATGCGGCCTTCGGGGGTCGTGTCGGTGCCGTAGTTGATGGAGGAGAAGGGCGTTTGCGCACCCGCACGCGAGTGCATGGAGTTGAGGTTGTGGATGAGGGCTTCCATCGCCTGATAGGTCTCGCGGTCGGTCTCCTTGAGGGCATGGGCACGGGCGAAGTCCTGAATGTGGGGAATCTTCTCCTCGGGGATGCCGGCAGCCTTGAGGGCTTCGGCCTCCTTGGCACGAACCTCGGGGTCAGAAGCCTGGCCCATCGTCGGGGGCTCGGGGAGCACGATATCCGCGGCGGTCTCGGGGTCGCAGAGCAACTCAATGGCCTCGCGGAGGGCGGCCTTGTAGCGGCGGGCATAGGTCATGCGCACACCCATGGCCATGGCCAGATCGAAGTTCGGGACGGACTGGCCGCCGTGCTGGTCGTTCTGGTTGGACTGGATGGCAATGCAGGCGAGGGCCGCGAAGGAACGGATTTCCTTGGGGGCGCGCAGGAAGCCATGACCGGTGCTGAAACCGCGCGAGAGCAGATCCACCAGGTCGATCTGGCAACACGTCATCGTAAGGCTGTAGAAGTCGAGGTCATGGATGTGGATGTCGCCCTGCTCATGGGCGCGGGCGATATCCGGGCGCAACATATTGTCGATGTAGAAGCGCTTGGAGCTCTCGGAGCCGAACTTCAGCATGGAGCCCATGGCGGTATCGCCGTCGATGTTCGCGTTCTCGCGCTTGACGTCGGAGTCCTTGGCAGAGGAGAAGACGATGTCCGCGAGGGTCTTCATCAGCTTGGTGTTGCGCTCACGGGCACGGGAACGGTCGGCACGGTAAAGGATGTAGCTCTTGGCGGTGTCCGGATAACCGGCCTCCATGAGCGTACGCTCCACGGCATCTTGGATTTTCTCGATATCAGGCGCCTCGATGGTGACGCGGCGCGAGGCATCCTCGGCCAGCTTGTTGGCAAGGGCTTCGAGTTCAAAGTCGTCTTTGCCGCGCAGTTGCTCGCTGTCGCGGGTCTGGGCCAAGGCCTTGAGGATGGCGGTGGCGATTTTCGCGAGGTTGAAGGGCACCTGTCTCCCATCGCGCTTGATGACGGTCTTGATCATGATTGACTCGATTCTGTTTTGCAAGTTTTATCGTCCGCGCCAACGCCACGCGGCGTTCAGCTACCACGGCGAAACATTGGGAAAGATACCAAATCTACGGCTAATGTCAAACTAGATATATTGTCATCAAAAGCGAGATACACTATATCTGGTATGAAACTGCCAAAAACACTTTGCCCCTGCAAAGGCCTTTAGACGGTATTCCAATTGTTTGAGACCCTTTCGGCAAGGGTAAAAAATTTTCACTTGTGGGTCTTCCTCGGTCCAGCTTCGGCAACTCTCGCGCCAGCCCACATACCTACCCCACCCCCCTCAAACACTCAAAAAGCGCGTCATGGCGCTATTTTTCGCTTGCAATCCAATCACAAAAACTCCATAATAGGGGCATCGAAACGCGGATTCCCCGCGAAACGATTGTCAGCAAAGCAAAGGAGTAAACGAAACATGGCTACCAAGAAGAAGGCCCCTGCCAAGCCCCTCACCAAGACGCAGATCATTGACGCCGTCGCCGATGCCACTGGTTACACCAAGAAGGCCGTTGAGGACGTCTATGCGGCCCTCACCGACCTGATTGCCAAGGAGACCAAGAAGACCGCCTTCACCCTCCCCGGCCTCGGCAAGTTCTCCGTCATCGAGCGTAAGGCTCGCACCGGCCGCAACATCCGCACCGGCGAGACCATCCAGATCCCCGCCAAGAAGACCGTCAAGTTCACGGTCTCCAAGCTGATCAAGGACAAGATCCTCGGCTAAAGACTCCCGCTAATTGCGGCAAACAAAGGCATGGGGCACCCCATGCCTTTCCTTTTAAAAGGATTCCTTCTTTCCAGAAAGCATCAATTGGGGCGTAATATACCAAGCAAGATTGTCCATATCGTGAATTGATGTACGAAGGCACTAAAGAAAATAAAAAGCCCCGACCTTGCGGTTGGGGCTCTTTTGCCGTTTGGCGGAAGACTCACATCTGAGCCATCGCGGAACGGGAACGGGCGCGGATGCGAGCACGCGCGGATTTGCGACGAGCCTTTTCGCAAGGCTTCTCGTAGTAACGGGTCGCACGGAGCTGCTTGATCAGACCCTCCTTGTCGAGAATCTTTTTCAGGCGCTTCAGGCCGCGCTCCACGGACTCGCCCTTTTTCAGACGAACCATGATCATGTTTGCTCACCTCCTTTCGTTGTCTCCGCCGAGAGTTCGGCGAATTGGCCGCATAGTATAGCACAATCATTCAGCGGAGGAAAGACTTTTTATCACATCTGCCGCGAGAAGGAGACCGGCGGACGCAGTGACCGGCATCAGGGAACCGAGCGGGGCGCCGGGGGCCTGCGGTGCGGCGGGTTCTCGCGACCAGACGCACCGGACGCCTTTGGTGAAGCCAAGAGTACGAAGCCCCTGGCGTACGCGGCGGGCCAAGGGACACACTTGCGTCTTGGAAAGGTCAGTGACACAGAGGGCCGATGGGTCACGCTTGCGTGCCGCCCCCATCGCCGACCACGCGGGAATCTCACGGCGGAGACATTCGGCCAACAGGGCGAGCTTCGCAGGCACGTCATCGATTGCGTCCACCACGGCCGCCGGATAGGCGCGGTCAAGCAGAGCCCCCACGTTATCGGCATCCACCCGCAAACGCTCCGCCGTTACGGCACAGGTTGGGGCGATGTCGCGCAGACGCGCGGCAGTGGCATCGGCTTTGGGCTGCCCAATGGTGGACAGCGCGGCGAAAGGCTGACGGTTGAGATTGGAGGCCTCGAAGACGTCGCCGTCCACGAGCCAAAGTTCCCCCACTCCACTGCGGGCGAGCGCCTCGACGCACGCTCCGCCCACGGCCCCCAGACCCACCACCAAAATACGCGCGACGCGGAGACGAGCCATCGCCTCAGCCCCCAACAACGCCTCTGCACGCAACAAGGTTTCACTCATAAATCAGGCTCCAAAAAGTCATGTAAAGAGGCATCTACTTGCGCTCGCGGGCCGCGCACCAACCACAACGCCTCCATCTCGCGAGCCAGACGCGTTCGTGCGTCCGCCAGTCCCGCCTCGCCGAGCGCACGTCGCACGGCCAACCGTTGCAACCCCAATGCGTGTCGCGCCTCTCGGGCCAAGAGAGAGTCGCCCAACGCCGCACTTTCCTCGCGTAAGACATCTAATGCTGCCAACGCTTCTTGCAAGGCCGTTTTGTCAAAGGCCGGAGCCTCCGCGCGCGGCAGATTATAAGCTCGGAAGAGTAATGTGGAATTGCCGGCCTCGGCCTTGGCAATGCGATAAGTGTCGCCCAAGCGCAACAAGAAATCGCCCAGTCCGGGTACGTCCACCAAGCGGTCGAGGTCGTCCATCGTCCGTCCCGCGGCGAGGGCAATGGCGGGTAGACTCACAGCAAGGGGTTGCCAATGGCCCGCATCACCCCAGTCCACAAGGAGCAACCCATCCACCGCCGCGGCCGCGGCCTGGCGCAGGTTCTCCCGCATATTCGTGGTGCGTCCGCAGAAACTTCTCCACGAGGAAGTACCGGGCGCGACGAGCGTGCGCAATCCCGCAGCCTTCAGCGTTGCCACGCCAGCGGCCAAATCATCGTTCGCTTCGTAACCCCAGACGATCCAATTGGCGTCGCCGAGCCGTTCTGCGGCGAAGGGGATAGCCTCGGGATGACGCAGTAGCATATCGGCCCAAAATTCGGGATGCTTGCCGTGACGCCGCGCAATGTCAGCCATACGCGAGAGGTGGTCTACGTAGAGTTGCGCCTTGTCGTGTCCCACGGAACGGCCTTGCCCTAGGTCGAAGACTTCGTCGCCACCCAAGTTCACCGTGTCGGCATGGGGGAAACATGGCAAAAGGACCTCAAGCAATCCCTCGGCAAAGGCCACGGCTTCGGAATCGGTAGGACAAAGTCCAGTAGGAATCTTTTGGATGCTTCCCCACGGCGTGCGCGCCCCGCCTTGCGGCAACTCCGCAAAGCGGCGGTATTCCGGCAAACGGAACCAACGCTCGAAGTGTCCCAACGTGTTTTGGTTCGGCACGAGCATGATGCCCCGCGCCACGCAATAGTCGCCCAACTCTAAGAGCATCTCGGGCGTGTAAGGGTCAATATCGCGCCAGACGGCCTCATGCCCCGGATAGGCGAAGACGTTCTCGAAATAGAGCTCCAGCCGGTCATAATCGAGCGCGGCAAGCACGTCAACCAACCACTTTAACGTCTCTAGGGAGTAGACGCGATTGCGGGATACGTCCAGCATCACCCCCCGCCCAAAGGGGTGTTTCTGAGACCCTATAAGGGTCGACCTCGGACCCCTTAAGGGTCTGACCTCGGACCCTATAAGGGTTGACCCTCGACCACTATAGGGTCTGACCTCGGACCCCTTAAGGGTCTGCGGAGAGCCCTCGGCAGGGGGCACAAAAAAGCCCCCGGGCGACGCGGAGTCGCACGGGGGGATGAGGGCCGAAAGGCGGTCGCTCACAGCGTGGGGGCGCACGCCTCGCCCTCGGTCAGGCGGCGATAGCACTCGGCATAGATGGCCTGCGTCTTGGCGATGACATCATCGGGCAGGGCCGGGGCCGGAGGCTGGTGGTTGAAGTGGATGGAGTCCAGCCAGTCGCGCACAAACTGCTTGTCCATGCTCGGCGGGTTCGCGCCGACGGCATAGGTGGTCTTGTCCCAGAAGCGGGAGGAGTCCGGGGTCAGCGCCTCATCGGCGAGAATCACGTTGCCCGCCTCGTCCAAGCCGAACTCGAACTTGGTGTCGGCCAGGATGATGCCGCGGGCCTCGGCGTGCTCGGCAGCGGCCTTGTAAAGTGCGATAGAGAGGTCACGCAACTTGCCGGCGAGCTCAGCGCCGATATCCTGCGCCATATGCTCCACGGTCACGGCCATGTCATGGTCGCCGATGGCGGCCTTGGTGGTGGGAGTGAAGAGCACCTCATCCAGCTTGGAGGCGTTCTGGTAACCCGCGCGGAGCGGCTGACCGTTGACCGTGCCGGACTTCTTGTACTCCGCCCAACCCGAACCGGTGAGATAACCGCGCACGATGCACTCATAAGGGACGACCTTCAGTTTGCGCACCAGCATGGAACGCCCCTGCAATTCGGGGAGCGCGTTGAACGGCGCGGGATACTCCGCCACGTTGTCCGTGATGAGGTGGTTCGGGCACAACTCGGCAAGCTTACGGAACCAGAAAACGGAGATGCTGTTAAGCACCTTGCCCTTGCCGGGAACGCCGTCATCCATAATCACGTCGAAAGCGCTTAGGCGATCCGTCACCACGATGAGCATCTTGTCGCCCAAATCGTAGATGTCGCGCACCTTGCCCTGAATTTTCTGCGTGCCGGGGACCTCAATCTCCATCAGCGCGCCGCGTTTGTCAAACTTCATGTCTGCTCCTTGCTGAAAACTGTCCGCATTATACCACAAGTCCCCGTCCTTCCGCCCACCGGCTTTGTACCGACTTCTGAATATGGGTGGATTGCCATTGTTGAGAGACGGAAGCGGGCAAGGTTTGGTACACTAATGCGCATGGACAGAAAAGGCAAAAAGAAGGATGGATGGATTTATGGTCGGCGACCGGTGCTGGAAACCTTGCGCGCCGGCAGACGGGAAATCCATGAATTGATTGTGCCGTCCGGTCCGGCGACGGATGAAGTGGAAGAAATGATCTCCATTGCCCACGCCCGGCGTATCCCGGTGCGCGCGGCCCAGCGTGGGGAGTGCGACAGACTTTTGGGCCAAATCAACCATCAGTGCTGCGCGGTGCGCGTGGGCGGCTATCCTTACGTCAGCGTGGAGGAAATCTACGAAGCCGCCGAAGAAGACCCCGAGGCCATCGTGCTGATTCTGGACCATCTAGAGGACCCGCAAAACGTGGGTTCGCTCCTGCGGACGGCCGAGGCTTGCGGTGTGTGCGGGGTGATTATCCCGGAAGACCGCGGCGTACTGGTGACGTCGGCGGTGGTGCGAGCCTCAGTGGGTGCCTCGGAGCATCTGCGTATCGCGCACGTGGTGAACCTGACGCAGGCGATGAAGGGCCTGCAGGAGCGCAACGTGTGGTTGACGGGCCTTGACCTGACCGAGGATGCGAAGCCTTACACAGAGATTGACTTCCGCGGGCGTTGCGGCATCGTGGTGGGCAACGAAGGCGACGGCCTGGGCCACTTGGTGGGCAAAACGTGCGATTTCATCGGATTGATTCCGATGGCCGGGCAGGTGGCCTCGCTGAACGCGGCGGTGGCCGGCGCGGTGACGCTTTTCGAGGCCGTGCGCCAAAAGGCGGCGGCCGGCAAACGATAAGAGGCGGACCATGAGTCTGAGACAGTTTCATCTTTGGGTGGTGAACGGCATTACGTTCATCCGCGTGCCCTTCATCCTGGCCTTTTTGGTGTTGGCGCTTATCCATGGCTGGCAAGTGCAGCGCTACCTGCTGAAGGATGAGGTGACCGTACATCCGGGCGATACGTTGGCGTGGGTGGCAGTCTCCTGCCTCATCGTCTCGGCACTGACCGACCTCTTTGACGGGGCGCTTGCCCGCAAGTGGAAGGTGGTGACGAAGTTCGGCGCGATGTGCGACCCGCTGATGGACAAGGTATTCTATCTGGTCGTCTTCCCCACGCTGCTGTGGCTGTTGCCCATCGGTAAGCCGTTGGAGCGGTGGCATGCGCTCTTCATGGTGGTGCTGACGGTGCTCTATCTGTTGCGCGACCAGTGGGTGACCTTCCTGCGCTCGGTCGGTACGCTCTACGGGGCCAACTGCGCGGCCACGATGCTCGGGAAGATCCGCACGGCGATGACCTTCCCGCTCTGCGCCTTCATCTACTTCTATATCATGATCTATGACCCGGGCGACACGATGACGTGGTTCCGTTGGCTGATTTACGCTGGCGAAGCCTTTGCCATCTTCCTGAACTTCTGGTCGCTCTACGTCTACACGCGCAACTACCTGCCCTACATCAAGCGGAGCATCTCCGAGAAATGATCCGCTTTTTGGCCGACAGCCTGGTCCTCTTTGTCGCCTATGTGGCGGCGTTCCTCCTGCGTTTCGACTTTGGGACGCCGACGTGGGGATGGAGACCTGTGTTGTGCGGCTTTGGTGCGGCCTTCGTGTTGGGTTGGGTGGGGCTCTTGCTCTTCCGTTGCCATCGGCTGAGTCCGCGAACCATCTCCTTGCGGAACTTGCCCCGCTTTGTTGGGGCGGTGGGATTCACCGTGGTGTGCCAACTGATACTGCGCTATGCGGTGTTGCGTGACGATGCCTCTATTCTCTGGCGTCCCCCGTCAAGCGTGGCCGTCATGGCCGGTGTGCTTGCGTTGGCAGGGCTCTTGGCTTGCCGCTACGTGCGGCGGTTGCAATTGCGCCCCATCGAGGTGGCCGACCTGTTAGGGCGCGGCGAAAGCGAGGTGAACACGCCCACCGTGCGTGAGGGATTCGCCGGCAAGACGGTGGTTATCACGGGCGCGGGTGGTTCCATCGGGAGCGAACTCTCCAGGCAGGTCTGGGCCGCACACCCCAAACGGTTAATCTTGGTGGAACTCTCCGAGGCGGCGCTCTACCAAATCCATACGCAACTCTTTGATCAAGGCGGCGACACCTCCGCGCTCATCCCCATCGTGGCCGATTGCGGCGACCGAGTATTGATGCGGGAATTGTTGGCACGCGAACACCCAGACTTTCTTCTTCATGCGGCGGCCTACAAACATGTTCCGATGATGGAGCGTAATCCCGTGGAGGCCCTGCGCAACAATGCCCTGGCCACGCGTACGTTGGCCGAGGAGGCGAAGGCTGTCGGTGTGGGGACCTTCGTGCTCATTTCTACGGACAAGGCCATCCACCCGGTTTCTTCGTTGGGCGTCTCCAAACGTTTGGCGGAAATCTTCATGCGCGACCTGGCAGAGGATGGCAAGACACGTTTCTGCGCCGTACGCTTTGGCAACGTGCTTGGGTCCTCGGGTTCCGTGGTACCACGCTTCCGCCAACAGATTGCCAAAGGCGGCCCGGTCACCGTCACCGACCCGCGAATGGAGCGCTATTTCATGACCCCCTCCGAGGCGGTTGGGCTTATCCTGCAGGCGGCGACCTTCGCCAAGGGCGGCGAAATCTTTGTGTTGGACATGGGCAAACCGATAACCATCCTCTCGCTTGCCGAGACCATGATCCGCCTCTCCGGTCTGCGCCCGGGGAAGGACATCCCCATCGTCTTCACCGGCGTACGCCCTGGCGAGAAGTTGACCGAAGAGCTTGGCGTGGACGCCACGCGTGCCGAGCGCACCGACCATGAACGTATCTTTGTGGGGCATATCCCGCAACTCCCCCACTCTGCCGTCGAGGCCCTCCTCGCACGGTGCGACACCCTTTCGCAATCGGGTCTCCGCCTTACACCGGAAGACCTGCGTACACTCCTCAAAGAAGAAGGAAGCCAACCATGAAGCATTACAAAATCGCCGTCGTCCCCGGTGACGGCACCGGCCCCGAAGTCATCGCCGAGGGCATGAAGGTTCTCAATGCCGCCGAGCGTAAGTTCGGTTTCGCCTTGGACGCGACCACCTATGATGTGGGCGCGGGGCGTTATCTCGCCACCGGCGAAATCCTCCCCGACAGCGTGCTCGAGGAGTTTCGTGGACACGATGCGATGTTTCTGGGTGCCATCGGTGACCCGCGCGTGAAGCCCGGTATCCTGGAAAAGGGCATCCTCCTGCGTATGCGCTTCGAGCTTGACCAATACATCAACCTGCGTCCCATCCGCCTCTATCCCGGCGTGGATACCCCGCTCAAGGGCAAGGGGCCGGCGGACATCGATTATTGCGTGGTGCGCGAGAACTCGGGCGGCCTCTACACCGGCATGGGCGGCATCTCCCGCCCCGACAGCAAGGACGCCGTGGCCACGCAGATCATGGCTTACACCTATGAGCAGGTGGAGCGTTGCTGCCGTTACGCCTTCGAATACGCCCGCAAGTACGGCAAAAAGGCTCGCGGCGTGGGCGAGAAGAACACCCTCGCGCTCGTCGGTAAGTCCAACGTCCTCACCTATATGTATCAGCTCTGGAACCGCGTCTTCGCGGAGGTCGGTGCCGAGTATCCGGACGTGGAGCGGCAGTACTTCCACGTTGACGCCACCACCCTTTACATGGTCGCTTCGCCGGAGATGTTCGATGTCATCGTCACCGAAAACATGTTCGGCGACATCATCACCGACCTCGCGGCCATCACGCAGGGCGGCCTGGGCGTCAGCTCCGGCGGTAACATCAACCCCGAGGGCGTCTCGATGTTCGAGCCCATCGGCGGCACCGCCCCGATGTGGACCGGCAAGCACGCCATCAACCCCATCGCCGCCATCGGCGCCGGTGCCATGATGCTTGAGCACTTGGGCGAGGTCGAGGCTTCCCGCGCCATCACCCGCGCCATCTCGTCCGTCACCCCCAAGATGAAGAGCCAGCTCGCCAACGAAATGGGCTTCACCACCGAGCAGGTCGGCGACATGATCGCCGCTGCCGTCGCGGAGTAATCCCATGAACGCCCTCAATCAAACCCTCGCCGTCCTCCGTTCCGCCGTGGAGGACGGCCTAGCCAAGGCCCTTGAGGAGGCCAAGGGGACGAATGACCACATCGCCGGGCTCACGGACTTTCATCAAGCCGTGGCTCACGCCATCCTCGGAGGTGGCAAGCGTGTTCGCCCCTGTCTCACGCTTCTCTGTGCCCAGGCCTGTGGGATGAAGGATCCAGCGCACGACCCAGATGCCCTTCGCGCCGCCCTCGCCATTGAGCTTCTCCATTGCTATACGCTCGTCCACGACGATCTGCCGGCCATGGACAATGACACCGAGCGCCGTGGGCGTCCATCGGTGTGGGCCAAATTCGGCGAGGCCAATGCTATTCTTGTGGGCGACTATATCCAGGCGCTTGCCTTCAAGACCCTGCCCACCGTGCCAGAAAAGCCTTTGGCCGCCATTCTCGCCCAAGGCGCCACAGATGTTGTTTTCGGCCAGGTGGCAGATATCGCCGCCGCGGCTGATCCCTCGGTCTGCGATGCCAACCATCTTCTCTACGTTGACAAGAACAAGACTGGGGCACTCTTCAAAGCCGCCTGCGGTCTTGGTGCCTGCGTGGCCGGTGCGGACGAGAAAACCATCGAGGCTTTTGCCGCCTATGGCATGAACCTTGGGCTTGCCTTCCAGTACGTCGATGACCTCTTGGATGCAGACCAGGCCAAGGACAACGCAGAGCCGAGCATCCTCACCCTTTGCGGCGGGAATGCGCAGAAGGCCCGTGCCTTTGCCGAGACCGCGACGGCAGAGGCCATCGATGCGCTCAAGAATACCAACGCTGACACGGATGCGTTGATCGCGTTCGCGAATTCCCTCCTCGAACGCCTTGCCTAACGGCTAACTGAGTCAATTCCGGGTTGCAGACCCAACGGCAGCTCATCCATCGCCATCTGTACGCCTGGAATTGACTCGGCAAGGATATGATATACTGACACTATGGTTTACACCTCTGCGGAGAGCGAGAGCGTTGTCTTCACCGGCGTGAGCGGATGTTTCGCCGGGGCGGCCACGCCGCGTGCTTTCTGGAAGGCGACCCTGCGCAAGCAGTGCTTCCTGGAGCCCTTCTCGGACTCCGATGCAGGACGCCTTGTGGAATCCCTTTTGCCAGACTGTGCCGCGCCGGAAGTCTGCGCCGCGCTGGGGGACAACTTTGCCTGTCGTGCCGACCATATCCCACTGCCGACCGACCTCGGTGTTGGCGACAACCCCGACTTCTGGTTTGCAGCCCAGTTGGTGCATGACGCTCTGACGGATGCCGGCTTGCCTCCCCAACCGGGCGCAGGGCGAACCGACCGCTTGGCGCTCTACGTGGGTTACGACTCCGGCTTTAACCCGGCCGCGGTGAACTGGATGTGGCATGCCTCCGCCATCGGGCAAATCCTCGGCACATTGCAACGCTTCTTTCCCAACGCGACCTTCGACCAAATCAAGCGGCTCAAGGACTCCCTGGCCGAGACACTCCCCTTAATGAAGCGTCGTCAAGTGGAGTTAGCCCGGGGAGAAGGCGTGGTGCGCCTGCTTGCGCAGACCTTCGGTGCCTGCGACATGGCCTGTCAGTGCGCGATGGGCGAGGCTTCCGTCTTTGCCGGCCTGGAATCCGCCGCGAATGCCTTGCGTCTGGGGCAGTGCGATGTAGCCGTTGTGGTGGCGCTCCAACCGCCCATCCCGCCCGTGCAAATGGTCGGCGAGGCCGCCCTCACACCCTTCTCGCGACACCGCCGTATCGCGCCCTTTACCGATAAGGCAGACGGGACCTTGCCCGGTGAGGGCGGCGCGGCATTCGTCCTGCGGCGTCTCTCCGATGCTCGCCGCGAAGGTACGCGCCCCTATGCCAAGCTTCACGGCAGTGCGGTGGTCGCCGGCCTTTCGCCCGAAAACGGAGGTCTGCAAGAGACCCTGCGCCGTGCTCTTCACCGCGCCCTGCGCCGCCTACCGAACGGCTTTCGCGATATCGACTACTGGGAGATGAACGCCTCCGCCATTCCGGAGGAAGATGCCGCGGAAAAGGCCGTCCTCAAGCTGATGACGACCAACCGCGGTGCGCACATCCCGCTTGTAGCCCTCGGTTCGGCAAAGACCGCCTTCGGACACACCTTCACCGCGGCAGGTGCACTCGGCGTGCTCAAAGGCGTGTTGGCCGTCGCGCATTGCGTCCTGCCCCCCTCCGTCACGCCGGTAGACGATACCTTCTCACCGAGCGTAGATCCCGACCAGGCCTGCTATTGGGTGCAGGAGGCACGGCCGTGGATTGCAGCCTCCACCCGCAAACGTCGCTTGGCCGTCTCGACCCTCTCCCGCTTAGGACGGGCCGGTGCGGCGACCATCGAGGAAGTTGAGGAATAAGGAGACCGACATGGCGATCGAGCGCTCGGAAGGCGTGCTTTGCTTGGTGGGTGGAGAAACTCCGCAGGAACTCGCGGAGACCATTGACCGCCTGCTTGCCTTCATTGTGCGTAGCCGCGGCCTTCGTCTGATTGATGTGGTTTACACCGCCACCTGCGACGCACGCGGGAAACACTGTGTCACCGGTCTTTGGGTCGCTACCATTGAGGAAATGGTGCGCAAACTCCGCTTCGCCCGTGAGGCGCTCCGTAGTGGGCGGACCCGCACGCGCGACAAATCCGGCGTCTTCTTCACCACCCATCCCCTCGCACTGCACGGCGGCAAGCTCGCCTACATTTTCCCCGGCACCGGCAGCTTCCACCTCGAAATGATGCGCGACCTCGCCCTCACCTTCGATGGTGTCCGCGAGCGTTTTGACGACATGGAGGAGGCCTTCTCCGGATTTTGCGACGTTGCCTCGCCCTCCGAATGGCTCTTCTCCACTTCCCCGGAGCACACGCTTCCCCTTTCCGCCTCGGAAAGTTTCCTTCCCCTTCTCGCTTCCGCCTCCACCTATCTCGCCAGCAAGGTTTTCGCAGACCTCCTCAAGTCCGTCGGCGTGCGTCCGGACGCTGTTGGTGGTGTTGGTCTTGGCGCCTTCTCCGCCTTTCACGCCACCCACCACGACCCGAAGTTCCGTCTCGTCCAAATCCTTCGCGATGCTGGGCGTATGCTTCTCCGTTTGGGTTCCGAAGGGCGAACCCGCGCCAAATGGGTGCAGCTCACCGTCTCCGGCATTGACGTCGCCCGCCTGCGCGAGCTTGCCCTGCGTGACCCTTCGCGCGTCATTCTCACCCAAATCCTCACCGATGACGACTGCGTCATGGCCGTCGCCCCAGAGAAACAGGCCGAGATCGAAATCGCCATCCACAACGGCGGTGGTGTCTCCGCCGCGGAGCCCCTCGCAGCTCCCTTCAACTCCGGCCACGGCGATGCGCAGATGAGCCGACGCTTGCGTGATTTCTTCGCCAAATACGTCAACTGTGAGCCCCAGGTTCCCTTCTACTCTTGCGTCGACGGCAATCCGATGGGCCTCTCCACCTCCGCCGTTGTCACCGGACTCATGGAGCAGATGCTCGAGCCCATCGACTTCCGCGCCATGATCCGCAGGATGTATGACGATGGGTGCCGCATCTTTGTCGAGGTCGGCGCACGTGGTCTCCTCACGCCCCTTATCGGCAAAATCCTGGCCGGACGCGACCCCGTGGCCGTCATCCCCATGCACATCCTCCACCGCGCGGGTGGCGTGCAGGTCGGCCAAGCGCTTGGACTTCTTGCCGCCAACGGCGTTGACATCGATTACTCCGGCCTCCGCTTCTTTGCCCATGCGCGCCGCCTGGACCTCAGCGCCCCTTACATCGAGGAAGACGCCAGCGCCCTGACCGTCCACCTCTCCCGCGCCCTCCCCGCCATTCGCCCCGAGCTGATTGACACGCAACGTGTCCTCGGCGTTGCACCATCCACGCCGACCGAAGACATCGCGGCCACCCACCTGCACGCCCTCCCCGCCACCATCCCCATCGGCGGGCTCGAATCGCCTCTCCTTCTCGGCGCCCAAGAGCTCAACCGCACCGACTCCTCTCTTACGCTCCGGTGCGTCCTGCACCTTGCTGATTTCCCCTACCTCAACGACTACGCCATCGGGTCCTCCAACATCTCCCTGCGTGACCCGCAGGTTCGTGGCCTCACCCTGCTCTCCGTTCCCTCCGCCCTTGAAATGATGGCCGAGGTCGCCCACCGTTTCTTCCCCGACCTCTCCCTCCGCCGCATCGAGACCCTGCGCTCCCCCCACTGGCTTGCCTTCTCCTTCGGCCGTCTCGCCCTTCGCCTTCACGCCAAAGTCCTCCCTGCCACCACACCCTCAGGTAACCGCGTCATCGCCGTCTCCCTCGGTGAAGACCATGGCGAAGACGACTACACCATCGCCATGAAGGCTCACTTCGTCCTCGGGGCCACCATCCCGGAACCCCCTGAGCAAATCGAAACCCAGCCCCTCGCCGCCCCCACCGACGTCGGGTGGAAGGCCGATGACATTTATCCAGCGCGCCTCTTCCAAGGCCCCCTCCTCCGCAACGTCCGCAAAGTCCTCGGCTGGGGCCTCAATGGCATGGACTACGAAATCCGTATCCCATCCCGCGCCACCCTCGTCCGTCGCAGCCGCAACCCCCTCTTTTGTGCCCTTCCGCTCCTGCTCGATGCCGTCGTCTCCGGCTTCCCCCTCTGGCGTTCCCACGAACGCTTCCATGGCGCCATTTCCCTCCCCTTCCGTTGCAAAGCCATTCGTTACTATGCCGCCTGGGTCCCCGAAGGCACCCGTCTCCATTGTTCCCTCCGCCTGACCAACGTCACCGCTCGTACCTTCACCGTTGACATCCTCGTCACCGATGCCACCGGCCACCCCGTCCTTCACGTACAAGACTGGGAAGAAGCCGGTGGCCGCGCCGGGCAGACCCTCCACGACTTCGTGATGAATCCCACCCATTACTTCATCACCCAGCCCCTTCCCGACTCCATTCTTCCTAAAGGCAGCGTTCGCGGCACCGACAAGCAAATCAGCGGCGCCCTCTACGTCAACACCAACCCCGACTTCTTCGTCGGCAACAACGGCCTCTGGCTCAACGCCCTCGCCGCCGCTGTCCTCACCCAAAACGAGCGCGAGGACTTCACCCAGATGGGCGGTGCGCCTCTGCGCCGCCTCGAATGGCTTTTCGGCAGAACCGCCGCCAAGGAGGCCGTCCGCCGCCTCCTCCTCAACAATTTCCGCCTTCACGAGCCCTCTGCCGACATCGCCATCTGGAAAGACGAGCTCGGCAAACCTCACCCCCTCGGTGACTGGCTCCAGCAAATCTCCTCCCCCATCGACCTCTCCATCGCCCACACCGGCGGTCTCATCATCGGCGGTGCCACCACCGTTGGCCACCTTGGCTTTGACGTCGAGTCTACCTCCCGCGACCTTACCGAAGACTTCCTTCGCGGCGTCTTCACCCTTGAAGAGCAGGAGCTCGCCACCCGTAGCGGCGACGGCCCCATCGCCATCCTCCGCTTCTGGTGTGCAAAAGAGGCCATCTCCAAAGCCCTCGGCACCGGCATCCGCTTCGCACCTACCGACCTCCGCGTCCGAACCGCCGACCCCGCCACCGGTCAACTCGGCCTTGAGCTCCTCGGTGCCTGGGCCGAAAACTTCCCCAATCTCCGCGGCAAGCGTATCCCCATCAAGACCTCTGTCCTTTACGACCACGTCATCGCCTGCTGCCACCTTCTTGAACGTTGACTTGGCTTTCTCTGTATTTTCTCCCGTCAGAAAGCCTCAATTCCCCATCGTTATCCCCTTCCCTAAGGCCTCTTGACGAGACCCTTAAGGGTTCGTCGTGAGACCCTATAGTGGTCCGAGGTCAACCACTATAGTGGTCGGGGGCGAGACCCTATAGTGGTCCGGGTCGAAACC
>CALXOF010000010.1 GCA_944389945.1 uncultured Kiritimatiellota bacterium
CCCCTTTGGAGACGAGAGCCCGGGGGTTGCGGATGAGCGGCTTCTTTGCTAAACTAATTTCATGAAAACGATCTGGTTAGGCGTTGCCCTGGTGGCGATTTTCTCCCTGTGCGGGTGCTTGGACAAGCACCGCACCCCTTACAACGAAATCGCCCTCTTTGCAGGAGACGACCAGAAAGAGGAACGGAAGACACTCAATCTCTGGCCGCTCTATCTCAGCGATGGGCAGGCGCGTTATGTCGCGTGGCCGCTCATCAAATCCTCGCCGGGCTGTTTCGCGTTCCTTCCCTTCTACAACTACGATCATGGTATCCATGATGTCTGCCTTCTGGCCACGGCCGTTCCCGAGGAGGGTGTCTACCGCTTCCTCCCACTCTTTTATCGCGATCCCGAGCGGTGCTTCTTGCTTCCCTTCTTTTACGTGGGCGAGGAGTCGTGGGGCTCTCCCCTGCTGTTCAACGCTGTCGACTTCGGTCCGGTCCAGTTCACCAATCTGCTCAATGTGATTGTCATCAAGGAAAAGGATTCTACGCTTCGGACGTTCTTTCCGTTTGCCTGGTGGATTACAAGCAAAAGCTACTCCGCAAACGGCGTTCTGCCCCTCTGGTTTTGGGCCGGCAATGACCGTGGCACCGAAAGCCTGCTCTGGACTCCACTTTCCTATTATGACAGGGACAAAAAGTCTACACGCTTCCACGTCGGCCCACTGGGACTTCCCTTCTACGCCACGGTCGAGACGCCCACGCGCTCCTTCTCCAGACGCTTCCTGGTCTCCCATGACCGCCAGTGGGCTTCGTCCGCAAACAAACCGAATGGGCCTCTCATCAACAATGAATGGGGCGTCGGTTTTGGGTTACTCTGGAAGTGGCGTGAGCGCACCGTAGACTCGATCTCTTCTTACGAAAAGATAACCGGCGTGGAGTGGTCCTTCCTGTCTGACTTGCTTGCACATGGCGAATCTGTCCGTTCTAGCCGTTTTTGTGAATTCTCGGATAAATTAGAGCTTTTACCTTCGAAACGGGTCACCGAAGTCTCCCGCACGCGTACCAACGCTTTCGGATGGCTTCTCTGGCGCAGTACGTATAAGGACATCGTCACTGATGGACTTCCCAGCAAGAAACGCCAGTGGTTTACGCCGCTCGTCAGTCATTCCAGAACCGTCGATTCCAAAGGCGTCGTCTCCCAAAGCGAGACCGGGCTTCTCTTGGACGCCCTCGCTTGGAAAACGGCGGACGGTTCCTATGACGGTTCGGCCTTACTCTGGGGACTCCTCTTTGGGGATGAGTTCTATGCTATCTTAAAAGACCGTCACCGTCAAACGACCCTCCTACCTTGGGGCCTCCTTTGGAGCCGCGATGAGGATAACTTCGATGTCGAGACCGACCTCTTGTGCGGATTGCTTTACGACCGCGAAAGAAGCATCGACGGCTCCTTGACGGAAACCAGACTCTTGCGTGGACTGCTCTATAAAAGCGAGAAATATAGGCATTCCTTTGGCACCTCGGTGCTGCTTGGACTGCTGTACGACAACGTCCACGAGGCCGACACCGGCAAGGAGACCTTTGGCATCCTCGGTTGGCTCTATCGTTCCTCCCGCGATGCCGCTGGCACGCGCGAGCGTTTCGCCTTGCCGGGGCTTTCGCTTGTCACCCACGAGACAAACGACGACTGGGCCTTCTCCTTCCTCGGCGGTTTCTTCGGTCTTGAGCAAACCGGCGAAGAGACAGATTGGCACTTCCTTTGGTTCCTTTGACCTTCATAGTCCCCAAGGAACAAGCAAGCACCTTTGCAGTTTGCGGAACGATGAATGATGTGCTATGCTTTAAGCGTAAATCGAGAAAGCGAGCATGAGATGAAGGCTGAGTGCATTGACGGCAAGGCCTTGGCGGCGGAGACGCGCACCAAGGTCAAGGCAGGTGTCGAGGAACTGAAAGCCAAGACGGGCATTGTGCCCGGTCTGGGTGTTGTGTTGGTGGGGGATGACCCAGCCTCGCGCAGTTACGTCACGGCCAAGGAGCGCGCCTTGGAAGAAGCCGGAATGCGCTCGGTGGATGTGCGCTTGCCGGAGGGGACGACGCAGGAGGAGTTGCTCGCCGTCATCGCACGATTGAATGCGGATCCGCAGGTGCATGGCATTCTGGTGCAGTTGCCATTGCCAAAAGGCCTGGACACGGAGGCCGTCATCCGGGCCATTGCGCCGGAGAAAGACGTGGACGGTTTCACGCCAATCAATGTGGGCAAGATGATTTTGGGGCAGGAATGTTTCCTGCCGTGTACGCCGCATGGCGTGTTACGACTCTTGCAAAAGGCCGACGCGGTCACGCGCGGCGCGCACGCCGTGGTCGTGGGCCGCAGCGACATCGTGGGGCGTCCGCTCGCCAACCTC
This sequence comes from uncultured Kiritimatiellota bacterium, assembly GCA_944389945.1. Classification (GTDB taxonomy): domain Bacteria; phylum Verrucomicrobiota; class Kiritimatiellia; order RFP12; family DVOR01; genus Spyradenecus. The sequence continues at coordinate 2,387 of CALXOF010000010.1, forward strand.
CTTTCGCGCAAGGCGCCGGACGGTGACGCAACCGTGACGCTTTGCCACTCCGCAACGCCGAATCTGGCGCGATTCACGCGCGAGGCGGACATCCTCATCGTGGCAACGGGCCGTCCCCACACCGTCACGGGGGAGATGGTCAAGCCCGGAGCCGTTGTCATCGACGTGGGTGTGAACCGCGTGCCAGACCCAACCGCCCAGCGGGGTTACCGTCTGCGTGGCGACTGTGACTTTGAGAGTGTCGCGGAGGTCGCCTCGAAGATTACGCCCGTGCCGGGTGGCGTCGGGCCCATGACCATCGCCATGTTGCTTGAGAACACCCTTGTGGCCGCTCAACGCGCGGCGGGAGGCAAATCGTGAGCACGGACAAGGACGATATCATCCGGTTGGGACCCGAGATTTTCGCGAAGGACGCGAAAGGGACGTTGCAGACACGCATCGGCACCATCTTCCTGCGTACGCCGGGCCTTGTCACCCTCCGCGGTATCCACGCGATGCAGCGCATCGCCTTCATTGACGCCGTCAACAAGCGCCGTGTGGCCCAGGGGTTGCCCAAGCTCACGCCGCGCGAAGAGGAGGCGGAGATTGCCGAGAGCGTCGACCTGCTTTTTGACGAGAACTATGCGCTGATTCGTCCTGACCCGGATAATATGCCCGTGGCCATCCGCGGCGATGAGTTCCTGCAAAAGTTCGTCTCGAAACGCAAAATACGCTACCTAAACATTCAGAACCGTCAGGTGCGCGATGCACTGCGTACGCGCGGTGAGGCGTGGCGCATGGCACCCGTACCGCGCTTCGAGGAAGAAATCAAGGCGCTCATCGAGAACGCCCGCGTCGGCATTGATGGCCGTGCCATCTATTATTACAACCACCTCACCGGTACGCGTTTCCTCACGCTTGGGGCTTTCCGTGCGTTGGGTGATTTGCCGGCGGACGAGTTGCGTTCCCTGCTTGAGGAAATCCACGTCAACGCCGGGCGCACCAACCGTTTTGCGAATCCTGAGATTGACTCCCTGCCCCACGGGGCCCTTCCCACGGAGCTCGTGCAAGGCATGGACTTCACGTCGATGGACGAGCCCACGCTTCGCGCTACGCATCGTCGGCTGTTGGCCTCCTTCGCGGCTTCCGTCACGGACCCCTGCCTAAAAGAAGATGACCCAGACGACCCGGGCTGGCGTAAGGCCCTCTCCGCGGCCCTCATCGAGGCGCCCAACGAGACCGGTGTCTCTTCCGTCATCGAAGGCCTCTCGCCGGAATACTTCATGCAGATTGAGTGGCTTCCCGGTGGCCGCGTGGAGGAAGGCGAACTCTTCTTCGACCCCATCTTCCAAGAGGCCGACCGCCACCCGGACGACGAGAGTCTCCAGCATCTTTGCGACCCGCGTGCCCGTGCCATCCTCTTCAACTACGTACGCGAGTATTCGCAAATCGAATACGTCAACATCGGCCGTACACGGCGCTCGCTCTCCCAACGCAAAGGCCAAGGCCCTCGCGCGTTCGTCTATATCGTCGAGCTCAAAGAACGCCACCGTCCACGCCCACAGGTCAAAATCATCCGTATCCAACGTTGGACTGTCGCCACCCACCTCGCCGCCGGACGCCCCCTACTCCAAGCCATCATCGATGCCGAGGATTATACGGATTACGTGATGGACCGCCGCCTTGGTGCGCGCCAGTTGGGCATGCATCTGCCGCCGCTCATGATGCCGCGTACCTTCCGCGAGATTGTTCAAGCCCCGGACGGTACCACCCACAGCGTCCAGACCGGATACTTCGAGCGCGACTACATCTCCGGTTTCGCCACCAATAAAATCCCCGAGACCTTCTACGCCTCCTCCGCCTTCCGTCAGGGACTTTGCCGTCTGCTTGGCCAGGCCGCGGCGCCTAACATCATCGTCGGGCGTGCCGCCGTTGAGGGTGGACGCACCATCTTTGATGACGGCGATGAGGTCATCCTCCTCAACGCCTTCCAGCTTCCCGACCAGCTCATTCTGGCCGAGCCCACCGGTTCCTTTGTCAACTACAAGCGTCCCTATGGCGAGACCATTGCCGACTATGCCGCGGCCATGAATCGTCGCAAGCACCTCTTCCCAGACTTCAAGCTTGCCGCCCGCATCTTTGTGGAGAGCTTCGAGGACGAGCTTGCCCGCATCCAGCGCCTCTACCGCGAGCGCCGCGCCGGCTTCGATGGACTCTTCCGTGACCGTCCTATTGATGAAAACGGCTCCATCTCTTGGCGTTGGAAATGCGTCCTTGAGCGCCTCGACAATGTGAACGCCCACGCCCTCGCCCGACAACTCATGGACTGCATCGACCTCTGACCATGCCAGACGCCAAACGTATCGCCATCGCCTGCGGCGGCACCGGTGGCCACATCAATCCCGCCCTCGCCGTCGCCGAACGCCTTCGTGCCGAAGGTCATGAACTCGCCCTCATCCTCTCCGGGACCCGTGCCGCGGAGCGCCAGGCCGCCGAGTCGTGGCAAGGCCCTCTTCTCCGTTCTGGCGCACGCCCCATCACCGACCCACGTAACCTTGCGGCCACCCTTCGTTGTCGCGCCTTTCTCAAACGCTTCCGTCCCGATGTGCTCCTCGCCACCGGCGGTTACACTAGTTTCGCGCCCGTTGTTGCCGCACGTCTGCTTCGTATTCCCGTGGTATTGCACGAAGCCAACTCCTTGCCCGGTCGCGCCATCCGTTTTCTCTCCAAGCACTACCGCATTGCCGCCGTCGCGACCTCATTCCCCGATACGGCCGAGCGCCTCCCTTGGGCCAAAGTCGAACTGACCGGTCTGCCTCTGCGGCAAAGCGTTCTCGACGCCTTGGCCCGCGCCGAAGCCACCCGGCACACCGAAGGCCAGGGCTTTCATGTCCTTGTTACAGGCGGCAGTCAAGGCGCACACGGACTCAACCTCTTGGTTAGCCCTATCCTCGCCTCCCTTGCGCTCAGTGACAAACATGTCACGATTACCCATCAATGCGGTGCGGCAGATGTCGAGATGTTGCGCGAGATTTACATCCAGACCCCCAAGCAGGTTGAAGTCGTCCCCTTCATCGAGGACATGGGGTCCGCCTATGCCCGGGCCGACCTTGTCATTGCCCGTGCCGGCGCCGCCACCTGCTTCGAGCTTGCCCGTGCCGCAATCCCCGTCATCTTTATCCCGCTTCCCACCGCCGCCGACGACCATCAGCGCCTCAACGCGCAATCCCTCGTCACCTGCGGCGGTGCCCTTTGCGTCGACCAAAACGGTCCTGCCGCCAACCTTGCCGAGGCCATCCGCCAGATTTACTCTGACCCTCTCCTGCGCAAAATCATGCGCCAGGCCCTCCAAGACCTCCCCCACCCCGACGCCACCCAAGCCCTCGCCAAGCTCATCCTTGCCAACGCCTGAACATAACAACACAAGGCCCCGGACACGTTGCCGGGGCCTTGTGTTTATCACATGTTAGCCGACGCTTTTGCGCTGATGCTCAATACTCCTCAACACTGATATCTTCCTCGCTATAACGCGGAGAAGAGAAACCGTAGACCGAAGCCTTACCGGCGGAGATTCCGCTTGCCAACAAGTTCGTGACATAGGCTTTAGCCGCTTTGATGGCGTCCTCAGGCTTTTTCCCCAATGCCAAATTAGCCGTGATGGCGGCACTGAGCGCACAACCCGTTCCGTGGGTCGTGCGCGGTCTGGCCACGCGTGGACCTTCGAACATAAGGAGCGTTCCATCCTGCAAGGAGAAGGCATCCACGCTTTGCTGCCGCGCGGCGTGGCCGCCTTTCACCAACACCATGGTCTTCAATTCAAAGGCCAATTCCCGCGCCGCATCACGCAGGTCCGCCGCGCTCTTCAGTTCACCCCAGTTCAGCAAGGCTGCGGCCTCCGGTAGGTTCGGCGTAATGAGCGTAGCCCGGTGTAACAAGCCATACAGCGCCGCAACCGCGTCATCGTCCAACAGACGCGCCCCGCTCGTCGCCACCATCACAGGGTCCACCACCAACTGAATCTCGGGGTGTGCCTTGGCGAAAGCCTCCACCACCGCGATGAGGTCGGCGTTCAACAACATCCCCGTCTTCATGGCGCAAATATCAAAGGCTGTCGCCACGCGTTCCAATTGATCGCGCAACACCTCCGGGGCCACCCCCTGTACCTGCCCCACACCAAAGGGATTCTGCGCCGTAATGGCCGTGATGGCCGCGCACCCATGCACGCCGTGCGCCCAGAAAGCACGCAAATCGGCCTCAATCCCCGCGCCGCCGCCACTATCGCTTCCCGCAATCGTCAATGCCACCGGGATCTTCTTTGCCATAATCTACTCCTTCTCATCAAGCGCCTTCGACTTCCCACATTCACTCAAGGGAACTGTCGATTGGCTTTGATTTCGGAACCAAAGTATAACATAAGACGGCTCCAATTCGAGAATCCACAACACTATTGGTTGAAGATTTATGGTCATGTAACTTGCTATAATGAGAGCCAGAAGGGACACCATGATGGCAAAGGCAAAGAATCAAGCAGGAAAGACCTCGTCAAAGGCAACGTCCAAAGCCAAGGCCGCCACGCCGCGGAAGGTTCATGCGAAAATAGATTCGGCGACACTCCCGGACGACCCGGCCCAGTTGACAGAGCTTGGGGATGCCCATCTGCGAGAGGGCTCGCCGGCCGATATTGCCTTTGCCGCAGCCTGTTATGAGAAGGCCGCACAACAGGATTATCCCACTGCGCTCAGCCGCTTGTCCGCCATGTTCCGCCTAGGCAAAGGTGTCCGTAAAGACACTCAACGCGCCTTCCAATGCGCCCTTCGTGCGGCGGAACTTGGTTCTCCATCGGCGATGTATGACGTGGCGGTGCATTATCGCAACGGCATTGGCGTGGACCAATCCAACGCCGAGGCCGTGACTTGGTATCGCAAGTCCGCGGAAGCCGGTTGCGCCGACGCACAAAGTGCCCTCGGTTATGCCTACTTCATGGGTATATTGGACTTGAAGTGCGATATGGTGCAGGCGGAATGTCTGTTGCGGCAAGCTGCGGCGCAGAATTTCCCCACAGCGCTTTCCAATCTAGGCGCTTTGATTGCCGATGGCGTCATCAACGGCACGTGGGAGGAAGGCATAGAAATGCTCCGACGTGGCGCGGCATTAGGGTCCAACGAGTGTCGCTATAACTTATTCTGCCAGATTTTAAAGCACAAAGAGCGCCTCCAAGACCCAACTGATACGTCATTCATTGAGCTTGCTCGAGAAGCGCTTTTGGCCCTTGAAGACGCCTTCAACGATAACTATTCACCCGCTTACCAACTCTACGACATTGCCGCTAAGTCCATTCTGGAGGTGGAACGGGAACAGACCAATCGTCCGCCCCGCGCCAAGGGAAAAAGCCGCTCCGGTAGACGCCGTCGTTGATTGCGACTCCTGCCCCATGTCGCGCGAAGCACTAAATACGTCTGATACCACTGGGCAAAACGTAAGTCTTTCGTCCGTCGCGCGGGTTTGGTAGAATAGCGTCATATGTTCACCGGCTTGGTTCAGTGCATGGGCGAAGTGCTGGGGCTTCGAGCCCGCGGCGCCATGGGGGCCACACTCGCCGTGCGCGCGCCGCGTCTAACCACTCCACAAGACCCACTCATTTTGGGCGAAAGCGTTGCCACGAATGGCGCCTGCCTCACCGTCACCGCTGCCACCGCCGATGGTTTTGAGGCCGAAGTCCTAGAAGAGACCCTCCGCTGTACCATGCTTGGCGATTTGCGCCCCGGCGACCGCGTCGACCTGGAACGCGCCCTACGCGTAGGTGACCGCTTGGGCGGCCATTTCGTCTCCGGGCACATAGACGAGGTGGGCCGCCTGCTCGACAAACGCCCCGAGGGCGCAGACTTTCGTTTGCGCTTCGCCTGTTCCCCCGACTTCGCCCGAGGCGTCGTGCGCAAAGGATCCGTCGCCGTCGCCGGCGTCAGCCTCACCGTTGCCGCCCGCGGCGGGGACTGGTTTGAGGTCGCCGTCATCCCCACCACCTTGCGCGAGACCGTGTTGGGCGACCTGTCCGTGGGCGGACGCGCCAACTTAGAAGCCGACCTCATCGGCGCCTACGTGCGCCGTGCGCTCGGCCAAGACTCCCTTTCACTTGATCAACTTATCGCCGCGGGTTTCGCGGACTAACGAAGGACAACACCATGGATATCGACACCGCCGAACAGCTGGAAGGCCAAATCGAAAGCAAGGCCCTCACCCTCAAGGAACTCTTCGCCGAGGATCCCAACCGCGCCGAGAAGATGACCGTCTCCGCTGCCGACTGGACGCTTGACTACTCCAAGAACCTCATTGATGAGCCCACCCTCAAGCTCCTCCTCAAGCTTGCCGAGAAGGCCAACCTCAAGGCCGAGATCGAGAAGATGTTCACCGGCGAGCACATCAACAAGACCGAGAACCGCGCCGTCCTCCACACCGCCCTGCGCTCCTCCAAGACCTCTGGTCTCGTGGTCGATGGGCAGGACGTCTACGCCGATGTCCACGCCGTCCTCGACCGCATGGGCGACTTCGCCACCCGTATCCGCACCGGCAAGTGGCGTGGCGCCACCGGCAAGACCATCCGCTACGTCGTCAACATCGGTATCGGCGGCTCTGACCTCGGCCCCGCCATGGCCTACCAGGCCCTCCAGCCCTTCTCCAAGCGCACCATCAAGTGCTTCTACGTCTCCAACATCGACGCGACGCACATGGCCGAAACCCTCCGTCAGGTCAAGGCCGACCAGACCCTCTTCATCGTCGCCTCCAAGACCTTCACCACCCAGGAGACGATGACCAATGCCCACACCGCCCGCGCCTGGCTCGTCGAGCGCCTGGGCGAAGCCGCCGTCCCTGCGCACTTCGTCGCCGTCAGCACCAACGCCGCCAAGGTCAAGGAGTTCGGCATCGACGAGGCCAACATGTTCGGCTTCTGGGATTGGGTCGGCGGCCGCTACTCCCTCCCCTCCGCCATCGGCCTCTCCCTCATGATTGCCATCGGGCCCACCAACTATAAGCGTATGCTCGCCGGTTATGAGGCCATGGACAAGCACTTCCGCACCGCGCCCCTCCGCCGCAACCTGCCCGTCCTCCTCGCCCTCATCGGTATCCTCTACTCTAACGGCTACGGCGCCGACTCCTACGCCGTCCTCCCCTACGACCAATACCTCGCCCGCCTCCCTGCCTACCTCCAGCAACTCGACATGGAGAGCAACGGCAAGAGCGTCGACCGCGACGGCAACCCCGTCGACTACATGACCGGCCCCATCGTCTGGGGTGAGCCCGGCACCAACGGTCAGCACGCCTTCTATCAGCTCATCCACCAGGGTACCCGCCTCATTCCCGCCGACTTCATCGGCTTCTGCCGTTCCCACAACCCCATCGGCGACCACCACGACAAGCTCATGGCGAACTTCTTCGCTCAGACCGAGGCCCTCGCCTTCGGCAAGACCGCCGAGCAGTGCCGCGCTGAGGGCGTTCCCGAGAACCTCATCCCCTACAAGACCTTTGAGGGCAACCACCCCACCAATACCCTCCTCGCCGACGAGCTCACCCCCCGCACCTTCGGTGCCCTCATCGCCCTCTACGAGCACAAGGTCTTCACCCAGGGCATCATCTGGAACATCTACTCCTTCGACCAATGGGGCGTCGAGCTCGGCAAGGTCCTCGCCGGCAAAATCCTCAAGGAACTCGCCGACCCGACCCTCCCCCTCGCCCACGACTCCTCCACCAACGCCCTCATCGCCCGCTACCGCGCCGCGAAGGCCTAACGTGGAAGGTCTGGAGTTTGGAGGCTTGGAAGCCAGGCCTCCTCTCACCGGGGGTGGGGCCCTTGCGCCCCACCCCATTCTGTCCGTCCCACCAAACAAAAGGAGCGTCTGCCATGAACCGAACACCCATCGCACCAATCATCGCGGTTGCCTTCATCCTTTTCTGCGTGGCTACGCTCCATGCCGAGCTAAGTCAGTTCGACAAGTGGCGGTTGGAGGATGCCAAGCGGGAATGGCATAACGAGCGGCATCAGGGCTTTGACTTCCGCGTACAACAAAACGACTATAAAATCAGGGACGCTATCCGCCGCGGAGAGGAAGGTGACCCTTTCTGGGAGAACGACTTCAACAGATTGATGGAGGAACGGCAACGGACCCGGCGAAACCTCGAGGCCATCGAACAGGCTAACGACGCCTGGGAGCGTGAACGCCGCCGCGGCAGTAACAATCTCACAGACCCACTTGACCATCGTATCCGTAACACGCTCAACGGCGCAGAGTATGACAACAACGGATTCTGGAAGGACGACTTCAATCGTCAGATGCGGCAACGACGTGAGATTCGCCGAGACTCGGAGTTCCGCTCTACCCCTCTCCACGCTCCCATTCTTGATGTCCCCTCCCCCAACCTTGACAATCCCTTCGATAATGACTGGATTATCCAAGGTTATTGATTGAGAATCAACCTAAAAACTATTCCAAGAAAGAGGAGGGGCGGCAAACAAATTCCCCTCCTCTTATTGCTTTCGGTCTCAGCCCATAAGGGCCTCTCGCGGACCCTTAAGGGTTTCGGGGTGGACCACTATAGTGGTTGACCTCCGACCACTATAGGGTCTCACCTCGGACCACTATAGGGTCTCGCCAGGGCCCTTTATGGGGCTTGGCAGAGCCTTACAGAGAAGGTCACAAAACTGTCGATGCCACCTCCCAAACAGTTTAATTGAGTCGAACAAAACAGAGGGTAGGCGATTTTTGGTATCCTATAGAAAAAGGAGTAACCATGAAGAGACGTTTCTTGACGCTGTCTTTGATGCTGTTGGCGTATGCCGGGCTCCATGCAGAGCCGACCTTTTATGATGGGGTGGCGGCTTATGTGAACGACAAGGTCATCACGGTGGATACGGTGATGCAGGAGTTGCACAATGGGTTTGACCTGTCGTCAATACCGCCGGCGGAACAGGCCAACCGCATTCGGGAACTCTTCCCCGTGGTGCGCGATATGTTGGTGAACCGGACGTTGATTCTGGAAGCCTACGAGGCGTCCGGCGCAGAGTTGCCGAACGAGGTGGTAAACGAGCGTGTACAAGCCATTATCGCTGACCAATTCGGCGGCGACGAGGCAAAGTTGAAAGAGGCGCTCCGCAATTCCCGCATGACGCGTGAAGAGTGGATGAAGAAGGTGCGTGAGAACATCATCGTGATGGCCATGCAGCAACTTCAAGTGGACCGTAAAATCGTCGTCTCGCCGAAAAAGATCAAAGAGTATTATGCGGCACACGCGGCGGACTTCGCCGAGGGCGCGGGCACGCACGTGCGCTCCATCACCGTCGATCCGGCAGGTGGCGTAGCCGCCGCAGAGAAGGCCCTGGCTGAGCTCAAAGCCGGCAAACCTTTCGCGGAAGTGGCCAAGGCCTATTCCTCCGACCCCCAGGCGGCGCAAGGCGGCGATTGGGGCTTTGTGGATCCTGCGACAAGTTTTGCCGCGCCCATCGTGGAGGCCCTCGCCAAGCTGAAGCCAGGCGAGACCTCGGGCATCATCGAGATGGGTGACTGGCGCGCCATCGTGCAAAAGGTGGCGGAACGCGCGGGCGACCCGCCGAGCCTGGCAGAGGCCTGGCCAAAGGTCGAAGCCGCGGTGCGCGCCGAATTGGGCCAGACCCGTTACAACGAATGGGTCGAAAACCTGCGCAAGAACGCTTACATCAAGAACGTGGACGTAAAGCTGTAATGAACCGGACCTCGCCCAGCGACGTACGGGCCTGGTGTCAAGCCCGCGGATTCCACCCCAATAAGACGTTGGGGCAAAACTTCCTTATCGACCGCAACATTTTGGAGGCCATCGTGGCCGAAACGGGAGCGGGCGAGGGGAGCCGTGTGCTAGAGGTGGGTCCCGGTCTGGGCGTGTTGACGGAGGGGCTATTGCGCCGTGGGGCACGCGTGACCGCGGTGGAGAAAGACCCCGCCTTGGCGGCCTGGCTCCGCGAAAGTCTCTGCAAGGAATTCCCGGATACGCTGGAATTGCACGAGGGGGATGCTTTAGAGGCGGATTGGGGCACCCTGTTAGCGCAAGGATTCGATGCCTTTGCCTCCAATCTGCCCTATTCGGTCGGCACGCGTATCCTGATGGAGCTTTTGGGATACGACAACGCGCCGGCGCGGTTGGTGATGTTGGTGCAACGGGAGGTGGCCGACCGTCTGGCTGCGCCGCCCAATTCGCCGGACCGCGGAACGGCCTCTGTTTGGGCGCAATTGGACTATGACGTGCGCGTGGCGCGGTTGGTGAAGCCCGCATGCTTCTGGCCGCCGCCGGAAGTGACGAGCGCTGTGGTGACGATGACACGACATGGGCACTCCACGTTGGACGCGCCCGGAAAGACCTTTCTGCGGGCATTGGTCAAGCAAGTCTTCACGCAACGGCGCAAGCAACTGGGAACCGTGCTCCGCAAAGCACCGGAGCCCTTCCGTAATCTGAATCCTGAGGTTGCCGGCATCGACCCCACACGCCGCGCCGAAACCCTTTCCTTGGCCGAATGGGAGGCCCTTGCCGCCCAACGAAAGGAACCCACGCCATGATTCAAGACATCTCCGATTTGGTTACACTGTTCCCGGATGCATCCCCCACCCCGGGCGATTGTGTATTGTCGCTGAATCGAGAGGAAAAAGTGGCGCTGGCCCCTTGGACACAAGTCTCAACGGCCACAATTCCCTTGGTGCGTGTAGGGGAGCGAACCTTTTTCCTCGGCGCGACACCGGGTGTAGAATTGGGAACAACCCAACAGTTGCGGGCACTGCCGGAGCCAGGGCTTCGCTTCGGTGCCTTTTGTGCGTTGCACCTGGCCAAGTGGTTACTGACGCATCGCCATTGCGGACGTTGCGCAGCGCCTCTGGCGCGGGCTAAGGGTTGCTTGAAGTGTCCGGAGTGCGGCTTGGAGACCTATCCTACCATCGCGCCGGCCGTCATCCTCGGGTTGACGCACCGGGGGCGTCTGCTTGTGACGCGTTATGCCGACAGGCCCTACAAAGGCCCGGCGCTGGTCGCCGGATACTGCGAGGTTGGCGAGACGGCTGAGGAGACTTGCCGCCGCGAGGCCTTGGAAGAAACCAACCTAAAGGTGACCGATGTGCGCTACTTCGCCTCGCAACCGTGGGGTCTCAGCGGGTCGCTTTTGTTGGGGTTCTTCGGTGAGGTGGAGGACCCCGCGGCATTGCGCTTGGCGGACGGCGAACTCTCCGTGGCCGAATGGCTCGCGCCCAATGAATTGCCTCCTCCGCCCGATGCCGCTGGCGCGCTCTCTCTCACCGCGGCGATGATCGAAGCCTTCGCGAAAGGAAGCGTGCGATGAAAGCGGAATCCCTGGCCCATTGGTGCGGCGGCGTTTGGTCCGTCCTTCCCACCTTTCCCCTCACCCGCGTGACGCAAGACAGCCGTGCGGCCTGTTTGGGTGCGCTTTACGTGGCACTCAAAGGCCCGAATCATGACGGACACGACTTCGTGGCGGCGGCCTTCCGTGCGGGGGCCACGGCCGCGATGGTGCGGGTCGACTGGACACCTCCGCCGGAAGTCTCGTCCTTACCGCTCTTGCGCGTGGCAGACCCCGCGGCGGCGCTCCTGGCCATCGCAAAAGGTTATCGCGCAGAGCTTAAACCCTTCGTCTGCGGCATCACGGGCAGTGCCGGTAAGACCACACTGAAGGAACTTGCCGCAGCCATGCTCTCCGGCGCCGGCTCCACCGCCGCCACGCCGGGTAACTACAACAATGAAGTCGGCTTGCCGCTTTCCGTCCTCGCCGTTCCGGAGGACGCGCGCTTCGCCGTCATCGAGGCCGGCATCAGCCACCCTGGCGACATGGACCCATTAGCCGATATTCTGCGTCCCAACGCCGCGGCCATCTCCTCCATCGGTCCGGCACACATCGAATTCTTCGGCACGGTCGAGGCCATTGCCGCCGAGAAGGCCAAGCTGTTGGCCGCGGTGCGTCCGAAAGGGTTCGCGGTGCTGCCGCTCGGCGTGCCCGGCGAGTCCATCCTGCGTGCGGCTTGCCGTTGTCGCGTGGTGACGACGGCGCTTGGAAATCCCGCGGCGGACTATGTTGGTGAGCCGCTTGCCAAGGGTATCGTGCGCGTCTATCACGGCGACGAGCCCGCCGTGCTTTTGGAGACCGGCCTCTGCGGGGAACACAATGCCTCGAACGCACTTGTCGCCTATGCTCTCGCCCGCGAGGCCGGGGCGACTGCCGAACAGGCATTGGCGGGGTTGGCCTCATTCAAGGCGCCGCCCATGCGTTGGGAAGCCGTTCAAGTTGGCCCTATTCATGTAATCAACGATGCCTATAACGCCAATCCCCTCTCCATGCGCGCCGCGCTTGAGACCTTCGCGGGGATGGATGCGCCGGCGAGCAAAGTCGTCTGCGTTGGCGATATGTTGGAGTTGGGCGATGCCTCGGACGCGCAGCACCGATCTGTCGGTGAAGCCTCCGGGAATGGCCCCTGGCGTCTGCTCGCGGGTATCGGTCCCGCTTCTCGCGCATTGCTTGAAGGCGCGGTGAAGGCGGGTTACCCCGCCACACAGACCGTCTGGTTCGCCACGGTTGCGGAAGCCGCCGAGGCCTTGCCGCTTCTGTTGCGCCCCGAGGAGACACTTCTTCTCAAGGGTTCCCGCGGCATGCGATTGGAAACGTTGGTGGACGCTTTGCGTCGCTGAGTGTCGTGTCCCAGACCAAACAGTTCTGGCTTAGCATCCTGCTCGTTTTCGGCGCGCAGCGTCTGGCGGATTTGCTGAACGCGTACACGGGGCTCTGGGTCATCCCTGCGAAATTACCGCAAGAGGCCTTGGGCGCGGTGATGCCGCTCATGTCCTTCGGCGCCTTTCTTGCTCTGCCGGTGACCATCTTTGCCACGGTCTTTACCCGACAACTCTGCACTTATGCCACACTTGGCGATGGTCCCAAGGTGCGCGGGCTTCTGCGCGATGCGTTTTCCGCGACGGTGTTCACCTTTCTGGCGGCGGTGCTTATCGCGACTGTTTGCCTGCCGTGGCTTTGCGATGCTCTGCGGATCGAGGCAAGACTGGCTGGATATTGTGCCGTTGTCTGCGGATTACTTGCGGCAATCACGCCGATTTTCACGGCTGCTTTACAGGCGCTTAAAAGGTTCAAGGCCATAGCCCTTTCTGGCCTGCTTGCCGCCCCGACACGCCTACTCATCATGTTGCTCGCCTTGCCCACGCTAGGGCTTGTTGGGTACTTCATGGGGCAGATGGCCATGCTTGCCGTGACCATTGTGGTGGCCTGTCTGGCTTTGCACGCACTTCTCTTCGGCAAGGGCGGGAGCACGGCTTGGCGCGAGGATGCTCGCCGCATGGCGTGGTATGCCGCCAAAGTCACACTCGCCTCCGTAATTGCCTTTCTTCCCGCGTTTCTTTCCTCTCTTCTCATCCGCACGCGATTGCCGGATATCGATTCCGGCGCCTTTTATCTCATCAGCCGGTTCTCCGAAATCGCCACCTATTGCGGAGGGACCGTCACATTGGTCCTCTTTCCCTTTGCCGCCGGGGCACAAGCCAAAGGAGAGTCCTCGTCGCCACTCCGTAACGGCTCCATGCTCGCCATCTTGCTTGGTGGTATTCTGCTTGCGGCGCTATTTTGGGGGCTCCTGCCTTGGTTATTCGCCCATATCCCGGGTTACACTGACTATGTGCCCTATGCGCGTCTCGCCGCATATCTGACGCTCACCACGGCTTGCAATCTCGCCGCCGCCACACACTATACGCACGCTCAGGCCCGAGACGATTTCCGTTACCTATGCTATTTCATCCCCCTCTCCCTGGCCACCATGGCCGCGCTCTGGTTCTTTGTCGATAGCTCGCTGCTACGTGTGCTTCACCTTCTTTTCGTATGTGCGCTTGCTCAGCTTGCCTGCGTTGGCGCCGACCTCATCCTCACTCAAACAAGGACCCGTCATGACTAAAAACGCCCTCGATGCCTGGTTCTCGGCCAATCGTGCCACCATCCTCGCCGACTATTTCACCCTCTTGCGCTTCCCTTCTATCGGCGGCGACCCCGCGCATCTGTCGGATTGTGTCGCCTGCGCCGATTGGATCTGCGCCTTCCTGCGTCCGCTCGGCTTCACCGCTGAGCTCGTCCACGGCGACGGTTCCAAACCCCCACTCGTCCTGGCCGAACGCCCCGCCGATAACTCCGGCCATACGGTCCTGCTCTATGGGCACTACGACGTCCAGCCCGTTGACCCCATCGCCCTTTGGGAGACGCAGCCTTTCGACCCCACCGAGCGCGAGGGCCGTGTCTATGCCCGCGGCGCGCAGGACGACAAGGGACAATGGTTCGCCTTGCTTCAAGGCCTCCGCGCCGCCATCGAGAGCGGTGAGAAACTCCCTGCCATTCGAATTGTCCTCGAGGGACAAGAAGAGAGTGGCAGTGGGTTCCTCGCAGAACAAGCGCTTGACCTCCGTCGCCGTCTCGCCGCGGACGTCCTGCTGGTGGCTGATACCGGGAAAGATGCCTCCGGGCGTCCGGCCATCGTCGCCGGCCTGCGCGGTGTCATCCACTTCACTGTCACCCTTCGCGGGCCGAAGTATGACCTCCACTCCGGCCAACACGGCGGTCTGGCTCCCAACCCTGCGCAAGGCATCGCCGAGCTCGTCGCCTCCCTGCACAATCCCGACGGTTCCATCGCCGTCAAGGGCTTCTGCGATGGTATTGTCAACCCCACCGAAGCCGAATTTGCCCTCGCCACCGAGCGCGGTTTTGACGAGAACGCGTATAAAGAAGAGGTCGGAGTCTTCCCCGTCGGCGGCGAACGCGGCGTGCCCGCCATCGTCCGCAACTCCTTCCGCCCGACCGTAGAGGTCAATGGCATCCATGGCGGTTACGGCGGTCCTGGCTCCAAGACGGTCATTCCTACCCACGCCTTCGCCAAGCTCTCCTGCCGTCTGGTGCCAGACCAATCCCCGGCGCATGTCTGGGAGTGCCTCAAAGCCCACTTCGAGGAACACTGCCCCCGCGGCCTCACGGTCGAACTCACCGAAGTCACCGGTAACGAGCCGGGCTTCCGCCTCCCCATTGATTCCCCGGTTACCCGCATCGCGCAGGATGTCCTTCGCGAAATCGATCCCCGTGGCGCGGTCTTCACTTGGGAAGGTGCCTCCATTCCCATCGTTGCACGTCTGCGTGACGTCACCGGCGCCGCGCCCCTCCTCGTTGGGTTTGGCATGCAGGAGGATCGCATCCATTGCCCGAATGAATCCTTCTCCTTCGCGCAATTCCAAGATGCCTTCCGTTGGGGCGGACTTATCTTACCTGCCCTTGCCTGAACGGCAGAACACGTGCCCTCATTATGCGGTTGCACATCACAGACGTCGGTTACGGCGGCGCAGGCGTGGCCCGGGGCGAAGACGGCGTTGTCTTCGTTCCCGGGGCCTTCACTGGCGAGACGGTCGAGGCTGAAATCGTTTCCAAACGCAAACGGTTCACCCAAGCGCGTCTCGTCCAAGTCCTTGCCCCCTCGCCCGACCGTATCGAACCGGAGACGCCCATCGTCCCCGGTATGACCTACGCCGCGCTCCGTTACGACGCCGAGGTCGCCCTCAAACACCATCAGCTCCGTACCCTCCTCACGCGTATCGGCAAACTCGCGGACCTGCCCCTCCTGCCGCCAGTCCCCTCTCCCCTGCGTGACCACTACCGCAACAAACTCACCCTCCACTGGGATGGCCACGCCCTGGGTTACATCGGCGAAGACAACCGCACCGTCCTCGACACGCCCCACTGCCCGCTCTCCAAACCGGAGATTAACGCTGCGCTGACCGAGCTCCGCCAAGACGCCGCGCTCCGCCGCCTTCGCCCCGGTGCCCGTGTCGTCTTCCGCCATACCGAACACGATGGTATCCGTGTTGGCCTTGGCAAGCCTCCTTCCGGGGAACTCACCGAACGCCTCGCCGGCCTCAATCTCTTCGTCGCCGCAGACGCCTTCTTCCAAGTCAACCTGTCTTGTGCAGAGTTGCTCTTGAACGATTTCCGTGAAGCCGTCCATGGCGCGACCTCCGTCTTCGACCTCTATTGCGGGTGCGGGCTCTTTGGTCTCGTCGCCGCACAGGCCGGCGCGACATGCGTTTTCGGTTTGGAGACAACCCCTTCCGCGATCTGCTCCGCCAAGCGAAACGCAGCCGCCGTCGGGCTTGATGCCGACTACCGTTGCGCCCCCGCGGAGACCCTGCCGGACGACCTCCCGCCCGCGGACCTCTGGATTGTCGACCCGCCTCGCGCCGGTCTCTCCGAGGTTGTGCGCGCACGTATTCTCCGAGACCTACCCCCGTGCCTGGCTTATGTCTCCTGCGGCCCCGACACCCTCGCCCGCGACCTCGCCGCCCTCTCCTCCGCCTACACCATTCGCTCCATCCGCCTCTTCGACTTCTTCCCACGCACACCCCATTTCGAAACTTTTACCCTCCTAGAACGAAAGGAAAAGCCATGAAACGTACACTCTTCGCTATTGCACTATTCTCTGCCGCGCTCTGCTTCAGTGCACCGGTAGACGATTTTCGCGCTGTCCTCACTGCCGCAAAGTCGCTCGAAGCTGAGTTGCGTTCTGCGAACAATGCGGGCCAAGCGTCGGAGTTCGATGTCTTGGATGCGACCCTAACGCGTCTCCGCGCAGAAATCGCCCTGTCTTATGCCGTGAAAGCCGACAAATCCGCATTTACCCGCATTCGGATTGACGCCACGTCTGCCCTGCGGCGCTACGAATCGCTTATCAACGCCAAGCAAAACGCCGGCCTTCTTTCCAAGGTTGAAGCCGCACGTCTTCGCCTCCGGGTCGCGACATTCCGCTTGGAGATCAGTGAAGCGCTTGCACCAGCATGGGACTTGAACTAAGCAAAAGGCCTCGGAACACGGGGCCTTTTTATTACTCCTGTTTCCCAAGTTGCCGACGAAGACGTTGGGCAAGCGTAGTCTGCCTACGAATGTCGGCCTCTGCATGCAGGGCGATCCAGACAGCCTTGGGAGAACCTATAACGACGACCAACCGCTTGCCGCGCGTGATAGCCGTGTAAAGCAGATTCTTACGCAAGAGCTTGAAGTGCTGGGTATGCAACACAATCACGACGGCCGGATACTCACTCCCCTGCGACTTGTGGATGCTACAGGCGTAGGCCAACGTCAGTTCGTCCAACTCGTCTTGCTTGTACTCTACCAACTTCCCATCAAAGTCCACCAACAGCGTGGCACCGGCGGCATCGACCGACACGATGAACCCAATATCACCGTTGTAGACATCCTTGTCGTAGTCGTTGGTGATTTGCATCACGCGGTCACGCTCGCGGAACAAGGTCGCCCCACGCACCAGCGCCGCGCCCGCCGGATTGATACTCCGCTGCAACAATTCGTTCAGTCGGTCTGTACCCAAGTCGCCGCGCCGCATGGGCGTGAGCACCTGCACATCGTGCGTTGGGTCCAGCCCAAACCGCGCGGGGATACGGCGCGTGACCATCCGCAGCAACATATCCTGCACCTTGGCAGGGTCCATCGCTTCCATAAAATAGAAGTCGCTCTCACTCCCCGGCGGCGGCGTCTCGAAGACCTCTCCCTGGTTCACACGGTGCGCGTTGCGCACAATGTAACCCGAGGCATCCTGACGGAAGATGGTCGTCAGCCGCGCACAGGGGATGACGTCCGAGGCAATCAAATCCCCCAGCACATTACCCGCGCCGACACTCGGCAACTGGTCCGCGTCGCCCACCAATATTAATACCGCGGAATCTGGCAAGGCCTCCAGAAACTTCCGCGTGAGGGAGGCATCGAGCATCGAACACTCATCCAAGATAAAGACATCCCCCGGGATCCGGTTCTCCAGCCCATAGAGAAAGCCCCCCGTCTGGGGTTGATACTTCAGCAGGCGGTGAAGCGTCGTCGCCTTGAAGCCGGTCGACTCGTTCATACGCTTGGCCGCACGTCCCGTCGGTGCCGCCAAGAAAAGCCGCAACTTCCGCGCCGAGAAGATTTCGCACAGCGCCCGGATGATGGTCGTCTTCCCCACGCCGGGGCCACCCGTGACCACGCAAACCTTTTCGCTCACGGCCATGTGAAGCGCCTTCCACTGCGCCGAGGCCAACGTCAACCCCATCTTCTTCTCCGCCCACTCCACCGCATTGTTCGCCAAAATGGGCCGGAAACCCACCTTTGTGCGCATCAACGCCGCCAGGCGCACTGCAATGGACACCTCATCCGCGAAGTTGTTCGAGAGATAGACGCGATCCTCTTCAATCACCACCACCTGCCGCTCGGCATCCGCCAACAGCGCCTCCGACAACCGTTCCACCGGAATCCCCAGTGTGTCGTTTGCCGTCAGCAACAGTTCGGACTCCCGCAGATAGACATGCCCACCGTCATCCGCCGCCGTCCGCAGACAGTGCAACAACCCGGCCTCCGCCCGCAACTCCGCGTCCGGCGCGATGCCCATACTCAACGCGATTCTGTCCGCCGTCAAAAAGCCGATACCGCGAACGTCCTCCGCCAGACGATAAGGGTTGCGCTTCACGATGGCAATCGCGTCTGGTCCATAACGTCGCCAGATACGCGCCGCCTGCCCCGTCCCGATTCCCTGCGACTGCAAGTAAATCATCGTATCATGGCTCTGCCGTTGCTCGCTCCACGACTTCCGAATCTGCGCACACTTCTTCGATCCCAGCTTGGGCACCTCTCGCAGACGGTCCGGCCGCGTGTCTAGAATCCGCACCGTGTCACTCCCGAACCGATTGACAATCGCTTCCGCCAACTTCGGCCCAATACCTCGAATCATCCCACTAGCAAGAAAGCGCTTGATGCCCTCCGTTGAGGTCGGCGCCACGCACGTCAGCGTCTCCGCCCGAAACTGTCGGCCAAACCGCGCGTCATCAATCCACCGCCCCTCTGCCGTGATTTCCTCCCCCGGCCAAACCGTCGCACACTTCCCCACCACTGTCAGCCGCCGTGCGTCCCCCACTTGTTCTGCCACCGGCCTAACGGACAGCACGGTGTAGCCGGTCTCCTCATTACGGAAGACCACGCTCTCCACCGTTCCAGTCACCGTCAGCGACTCTTCAGCCATGGCGGATCAAATCCAAAAGCCGCCCAAAAGCCTCCTCCGGCAGGTCGGCCGTCAGGGAAAACCGCAACCGCGCCGTGCCCTCAGGCACCGTCGGTGGACGGATAGGCAGGACATGGAAGCCCGCCGCGCGGAAACGTTCCGCCGCCTGCGCCGCCTCCTCATTCCCTCCAATCAAGAAGGGCACAATCTGCGACTCACTCACGCACTCCCGGTTCGTCTCGCGGATGGCCTCCGCCAAACGCCGCCCCAACTCTCGCAGACGTGCCCGCCGCGCCGCCATCCCCGGCAACGCCCGTAGCACAAAGCGTGTCCACGCCAAATTGATTGGCGGTAAAGCCGTCGTAAAGATAAAGGGCCGCATCCGGTTCACTAACGCCTCGCGCACCACCTGTCGACAAATCACGTACGCGCCCACCGAGCACAACGCCTTGCCGCACGTCCCCACCAACAAATCAATGTCTTGCAGGACGCCTTCTTCCTGTGCGCACCCCAGCCCCGTCTCGCCGAAACATCCCACGCCGTGCGCCTCATCCACATAAAGCACCACGTTCGGGAAGTCGCGCTTCAACGCCGCCAAAGCCCGCAGATCCGTCCGGTCGCCGTCCATCGAGAAGACGCTCTCCGTCATCACGAAGACCTCGTCGTAGTCCCCCGCATAACGCTCCAAAAGCTGTCGCACATGCCCCAGGTCATTGTGGCGGTAACGGAAGAACTTACAACCCGCCGCGCGAATGCCATCAATCATGCTTGCATGACTCAGTCGGTCGGCCAGAACCAACGACCGCGGACCTACCAACGCCGGCAGAATACCCGTGTTCGCATGATAGCCCGAGTCAAAGGCTAGCGCCGCCTCTGCGCCATACGCCTCCGCCAACTCCGCTTCCAGCTCCCGCGCCGCGGCCGTGTTGCCCGTCAGCAAACGCGAACTCGCCGAGCTCAGCAGACGGTCCTCCCCCTGCAACTGCGCATAAAACGCCTCCCGAAGCGCCTCATCACGCGAGAGCCCCAGATAGTCGTTGCTCGAAAGATTACAAAGCCCTTCCGGTGTCACCGGTAGGCGACGATACGCCCCCCGTTCCCGCAACACCGCCAATTCCGAATCCAGTCTCTCATACAAATCCATACTCACATTCTATCACATCCCCCCACCCCGCGCGACTCTCCAAAGCCGCCGCACCCTTATACCCCAGGAGCCAACAACGAGAATGGGAAGAAGGGTAGATTGCGAAGGATGAAGAAGACAATGACGACCACTGCAACAGTCAAACACACCCAACGATTAGTCGCCAAACGCGGCCAAATCAACAAAGCTGCCAAGAGTGCAAACGCCGGGATTAACAAAATATTATTGGAAAGCGAAGCCGGCAAATCCCCATGCACCAACGCATGCAACGCTCGCGTGTTTCCGCACCCAGGGCAATAAACCCCCGTTGCACGATGAAGCAAACATTCCGGCATCCACATGCTTTTGCCCGGACTCCCCACATAAGCCAACACGCACATCCCCGCGAACGCCACCAACGCCAACGGCAACATCACCCATTTCGACCGCCACCACTTAGACAAACGCATACTCAAGCCACTCCATCAACTTAGATAGAATATAGGGTAATGTACCATTTTCTCACACAAAACTCAAGTACACTCCTTGCCGATTGGTTCTTCGTTAAAGAGAGAGGTTTCCACGTTGGCGAAGACGAGGGATAAGGGGGAATAATCTGTGGACGTTTAACCCGTAAAACAATCAGCATTAGCCCAGCAGAGTTCGCGCACACTGATGTCTTCGGGAAGCACGCAACGAATTCCATTACGCCCTTTGTTCCACAGGTTCTCATCACCCTACAAGTCTCCAGACTATACCTTATATAAATAAGGGCGTAATGCGACCGTTCACCCCCGCTCCATTACTCGAAACAAACACCTGTATTCAGTTGTCAAAGATCAATCGCCGGTGAGGATACTTCGTAAGCAACACCGCGCGCACCTTTGCCAAAGACCTGTCATGAGCATCCCCTAAAAGAATAATAATCTTTCCACATTCAGCAGAATACGTTCTCTTCCAGACCTGTCATTTGGTGCCCCTCGTTCCGGGTAAACCCTGCTCTCCATTGCGCGGGACACGGAGGCGCTCTCCAAGGAGCAGTGGGAGGCCATCCAGAAGGCTTATACCCTTGAGAACGGAAGGTTCGACGAGGAGCGGCTGGCGGATGACTTCGGCTTTTAGGTGACGGATATGCTCCGGAAGAACGCGAAGGATTACCGTGTGCGCCGTCAGCCCAACACGGCGGCGGGGAGGGCTCTGCATGCCGTCGCGGCGTTCTTCGGGGCCATCGCGCGGGCCGTCCTGCGGCGGCGGAACGCGGAGGCGGTGCGGAACTTTGACGTGGGCAGTGTGCTTGAGACCTTCCTGCGGGAGGGGGAGAACATCCGTTATTCCTCGACCGTCGAGGCGGAGCGTGCGCGTGACGCGCGGACGCGTGCCACCGTGGTGGACGATGACGGGACGGAGGTGGCTTACCATGAGCGGGGCGGGCGGCGTTCGGCTGAACTGGACAGCGTCCCCAAGCACGACGGCATTGGCGAGGATGCGCTTGACGCTCTGGATGTGATGTTGCGCACGGAAGGTGACACGACAATCTACACGCGCGAATACGGCGATGTCCTACTCGCTTTTGGGCGGTTCCGAAATCAAGTGCCGGGCTTGAATGGTAAGGGTTTCTTGCACGTCCTTGAGGAACGGACAAGTAAGGATGGACTTTCCACGCCGGAGGCTGTCGAGGTTTTCCTGAAGGCTGTTGAAGCGGCGGTTCGCGGAAAAGAGAATAAGGCGTTACGGCAAGGGAACCGTCATGCAATCGAACTGAATGGTTACAGAGCCATTGTCGCGGATAGTGGCGACTTCCGCGAATTCATCACGGGCTATAAGATTTTAACAAATGAAGAAAAGGAAAAACGTTCGGGTGTTGAGACGGACGCCATACGTCGATCCGAGGACTACAATCCCGCCTTTTACGACAGCTTGAGGCAGGAGGGAGCCGAACGTTTGAAAAATAGGATAGCACAACTTCTGGCTGGAAGGCAAGTACCAAAGAGCGTTGAGGAGCTCGAACAAGAGCTCGAAGACTTGGATATCGCGCATTACAGACTGCTCAACGCACAGAAGAAGGCGAAAGAAAGCGGCGCTTCTCAAGAGGAGCTCGATGCCTTGCAGAAGGACATCGATGACAACCGGGCGAAGAAGAAGCAAGTCGCAAATGCGAAGAAGAAACTTAATCAACAGCGTGCGAAGGAGCGCAAGCTCTACGGTGACCCGAACGAGGAGCGGCGTGACCACATTTCGGATCTGTTCACGGGGGCGCGGTTGGCTTATGACAAGCCTGACCTTCATTTCGTCGGCACGGGCGAGGGTGCACAGGTGTACGGCTGGGGGCACTATTCGAGCGCGTCTCGCGGCGTGGCGCAGGATGAGTACGCGCGGCGGTATGTGTGGGAATATAAGAGAGCGATGCGGAACTTGAAAGGCGCGGCAGTTTTCATTGGCGGCAAACCCTATAGCAATCCGGACGACCTGCGTATGGATTACGGTAGAATACAAATGGATTTTTGGAACGTATTTGACCGAAACGGACGTGGCGGTAGTGTCGTGCGCGACGCAAACGGAGATTATGTTGTCACTGTAAACTATACTGATGGGAACAAAACCTCGACATACAACCAAGAGCTGGTCTTGTATGCGGCCGCAGACATTGTTATGGAGCTAAACCCTGAGCTTATTTTTAGCGACGATAGGTTTGGGCAGATCGCTTGGTATTTTGAGAATGGTTCTTATGAACACACGAAGCAGTCTATTCTTTCAACCATCGAGGATTTTCAAAAGAATGACGAAGAAGGAAGTTGGGTGTTTCTCGCCACCGAACTTTTGAACGGTCCATTAAAGAGCAAGAAAGAGTTTGAGACATTCGTCAAAAAGCTCACAGAGAAAACCAATAACCCCAAGCCGAACCTCCCTCTTCCTGCTGTGATGAGGCAGACGTGGTGGACGCACCGACCTGCGGGTGACGAGAGTCACCTGCTGAATTGGTTTGAGGACATCAGCGAGGAGAACTTCCAGAGCGTGGCGATGGCGGCGAAGGATGCCGGGGCGACGGAGGCGGAGCTTGATGACTTGGGCGATTCTGTCCGGACGGGCGGGGATGCTTACGAGTGGCTTGGGCGCTTTTTCGAGAAGAAGGGGATGACCAAGGGCGAGGCCAAGAAGGCGGCAAGCGAGGCGCTGTACGCGCACGACATCGATGGCGTGAAGTATCCGGTGGCGGCGTTCCATAACCCGGCGAATCAGGACGGGCGGAAGGGCTGGAACTATGTGGCGTTCAGCGATGAACATCTGCGGGTGGATCATGTGTATGAGTACAACCCGGAGACGGATGATTTTGAGCGGAAGTGGCATGAGACGCGCGGGGCGGGGTCTCGGTTTACGGAGACGCCGTTGGGGCAGGAGTTGGTGGCGCACGCGTTCGATGTGCTGATTGGGGTGGACGCGGATTTGCTGTTGCGTCCGTGGCACTACGGGAACAAGGCTGACCCGTTCAAGGGGTTGGTGACGGCGGGGCTTGGGCGCGAGGTGAATCCGGTTGAGCCGAAGGGTTTTGCGGCGGAGGTGTCGGCGCGGATTTCGCGGTTCGGGACGCGTGAGGGTGACCCGACGTTGCGTGAGATTCGGGCGCGTTGCGGGAGCAAGGAGCGTTTCTACGAGGTGCTGGGGGCCGTGTTTGAGGCGGCGGTGGGGCTGAAGTTGGGTGTTCAGGATGTGATCACCCAGCGTGAGTTTGGGACGATGGAGAAGCGGATGCCTCTGTATGCGTGGGTGATTCGGCACAATGCGCAGGCGCGTGCGACGGCGTTGGGTCGGAAGGCGTATATCATGGGGCGTGCGTTTGCGGAGCGGTTGCACCGGGAGGCGCTGGCGGAGGCGCGGGCCGAGGTGGAGCGGCAACGGGCGAAGGCGAGCGAGGCGCGTGCGCAGACGCGTGAGGCGAAGGCGCAGACGCGGAACGCGGAGCGGCGTGAGGAGACGGCGCGGATCAAACTGAAGAAGGCGGAGTTCTCGGCGGCGGAGGCGGACTTCATTGCGCGGTGGAGGCTGGCGGAGGAGCGTGCGATTTCGCGGATGCGGCGCACCTGTAACAAAAGTGAATGTATAAAGGGTCGAAAAGGCCCTGTAAAGGGGTGCTGGCGAGACCCTATAGTGGTCCGAGGTCAACCACTATAGGGGTCGGGGTCGAGACCCTATAGTGGTCGAAGGTCAACCACTATAGGGTCCGAGAAGAGGGGTTCAAAGGTAGGGCGTGAAGTCCTGAGGGAAGGGTGCCTGGAAGTCGAGGGGAAGGCCGGTGATGGGATGCTTGAGGAGGAGGCGCCGGGCGTGGAGGAGTTGGCGGGCGGGGGGATTGGGAAGGCGATTGTCGAGGGCGGGTTTCCCATAGAGCGCGTCGCCAACGATGGGGGTGCCGAGGGAGGCGAGGTGGACGCGGATTTGGTGAGTGCGGCCGGTCTCGATGTCGCATTCCACACGGGAAAGTCCATTGGGGAGGGAGGCAAGCACCTTCCAGTGGGTGATGGCACGTTTGCCGCCGGAACGTAACACGGCCATCTTTTGGCGGTTGGCGGGGCTGCGGCCAATCAACGTATCGAGCGTGCCGGAAGGAGGCGGGGTGCCATGGACGATAGCGACGTAGGTCTTGCGAAGGTCATGGACGGCGAAAGCCTGGGCGAGCGCCTGATAGGCTTGGTCGTTCTTGGCAACGACCATAACGCCGGAGGTGTCCATGTCCAGACGATGGACAATCCCGGGGCGCTTCTCACCGCCAATACCACGCAAATCCGGACAATGCCAGAGGAGCGCATTGACCAAAGTGCCATGACTATGGCCACAAGCGGGGTGGACGACCAGTCCGGCAGGTTTGTCGAGGGCCAAAAGGTCGTCGTCTTCGTAGAGGATAGAGAGGGGGATGTCCTCGGGGATGAGGTCAGTGGGCTCGGCGGGCGGGAGGGTGAGGATGAAGGTGGCACCGGGGATGGGTGCGGAGGAGAGTTTCGGCGCGGGGCGCCCCTCAAGGTCGGTGAGGAGGCCTTGCTTGGCGAGGGCTTGAATACGCGTGCGCGTGAGCTCGGGCAGGCGGTGGGCAAGCCATTGGTCAAGCCGTCGCTCGGAAGCACCCCCTTCGACAGTAAGGGTGAAGGATTCCAGTTCCTCGGACGGTTCAGTCATACCACACCTGCCAAAGGAAGAGTCCGCAGGCGGGAGCGGAAGGAACACGAGCCGTGCGGGGATTCCCCGGCGCGAGCAAGGCATCGACGGCCTCGGGCGGCTCTTGACCGGCACCGACGCGCAACAAGAAGCCGACAAGGCTACGGACCATCTTATAAAGGAAGCCGTTGCCTTGAACACGGAAGCAGATGCGCGAGCCGCGTTTGGTCACGTCGAAAGCATAGATGGTGCGGACCGTGGAGGCGATGGGACGGTTCGGGTTCGCGGTGAAGGCGGCAAAGTCGTGCTCGCCCACAAAGCGTTTGGCGGCCGCGCGCATGGCCGCGATGTCGAGCGGGCGGACGATGTGGGCATGATAGAGCCGCTTGGTGGGGGGCATCAAACGGGTGTTCCAGACGTAATAGCGATATTCTTTGTGGTGGGCGGAGAAACGCGCATGGAAGTCCGGCCCGACCTCTTTGCAGGAGAGGATGCGGATATCCGGAGGCAGGCGGCCATTGGCGTTAAGGGCCATCTTGAGGCTGCGCTCGGTCATGCGGGTGACGAGGTCGCAATGGAAGACCTGCCCGCGGGCGTGAACCCCATGATCGGTGCGGCCGCTGGCGTGAATATCAACGTGCGGGGCTTTGACGATGTCGGCGAGAACCTGCTCAATCGTCTCTTGCAGGCTGACGTAGCCGGGCTGGGTCTGCCAACCGAAATAGGCCGTGCCGTCATAGGCGCAGACCATCTTGAAGCGTCTGGGGGAAAGTGTGTCCATGGGTCAGCAGACGACGCAACGGGCGACGAGAGCGCGGAGGTCGTCGGTGGGGGGCGCGAGGAAGTGAAGCGGCGCACCGGTGAGCGGATGGGTGCAATCGATGGTGCGGGCGTGAAGAAAGTGCCTGGGGAAACCCTCGATGGCGGGGCCACCGTAACGAGCGTCGCCAAGAATGGGAAGTCCGGCAAAGGAGAGTTGGGCGCGAATCTGATGGGTCACACCAGTGCGGATGGTGACGTCTAGGAGCGTGCAAGGACAATCGCCGAGGCGAAGGTGCTTGAGCGGACGATAATCGGTGACGGCACGCATGGGGCGCTTGGCATCGCGCCACTTCTCGGCATCGATCATTCGGCCTGGGGCGCGAGGATTGTGTGCCAAGAGGTTTTCAAGTCGGGCGGGCGCACGCACTTCTCCGGCAACGAGGGCGAGGTAACGCTTGACGACGGTGCGGGCGGCGAACTGCGCACGGAGCGCAAGATAGGCGGCTTGAGTGCGAGCGGCCAGCACCAGGCCAGAGGTGTCACGGTCTATGCGATGAAGCACACCGCAGGTCAACGGGCTGTCCCCCACCCCAGCGACTTCCGGGAAATGCGCGAGGAGCGCATTGGCGAGAGTATCCTGCTCGGCGGGGTCGTTGGGCTGGCAATTCATACCGGCCGGTTTGCGCAAGGCAATGAGGGCATCATCCTGCCATAGGATGTCTAGGTGAAGGGCGCGGTTGGGGAGGGGCTTGTCCGGCGCGGAGGGTTCCCACCCCAAGACATAGGGTTCACCCAAACGGACGGTCTCCCCCTTAGCACACGGGCGGCCGCGGAGAGTGAGGGCGCCTTTGGTAAGGGCCCTGCGGACATCGGCATGGGAGAGAGCCGGATAGCGTAGGGAGAGCCACGCATCAATGCGCAGACCTTCCTCTTCCGGTTTTGGGATCAACTCACGCATCTGCCACCTCCACGGAACGACCACTCCGCGTAAAGAGCAACACCATGCGAATGGCTTCCTGTGGGAAACCCGTGAGCTCGGCCAGGGCCACGCGATAATCCCGAAGCTGACGCTCATAGGCGGGGGTCGCGACCGGCTCGCGCGAAGTCTTGAAGTCGTAAATCACGGCACGGCGCGAGGCAGGATAAATGTGAACGCGGTCGAACTGTCCGACCAAGCGACGGGTCTTATCACCTTCATGTACGGTGACGGCAAAGGTGCGCTCGCGCCACAACTCGCACGGTTCCTCAGGCCGACGGAAGACCTCGGGGAAACAGGGCGGATCATCGGACCAAGCGATGTCGGCCAGGCGGGCATGCTCGGAGATGCCGAACTTACGGGCCGTGTCGGCACCTTCGGCCAACAAATCCGCTACGGAAGAGGCGCGCGCGCGTTCGGAGGGCAACTCGGTCTCCTCGGCGCGGCTCTCGCCGACACGCACCCACGGCGTACGCTCGGTAGCCGGCGGCGCAGGGTCACGGTCTGCCACGGTCTGCCACCAATCCGGCGAGCCAGCGGCATAGACCTCGGCAGCACCCTCGTGGCCCGGGATGTCGTTGGCCACTCCGGAGACGCGATGGAAGAGTAACCAAGGACGCTTGGCCGGTTTGTCGACGTCCTTCTTGGGGGCAAAGACGAGTTGCTCGAAGCGTGCACGCGTGACGGCCACATAGAGCGCACAGAGATCATCGCGGAAACGGGCCGAACGACGGCGGAGCGCGGCGGTCTGGAGCGCAGGGACAGCGGCCGCCGTCACGGAGAGCGCGGGCGTTTCAAGCACCCAGTCCGGGCCAACCTCGCAGGTTACGGTGCGCTCATTGGAAAGGTCGCCATCCAAGACGGTGAAGACAACGTCAAAGGTGAGGCCCTTGGAGTGGTGCACGGTCATGAGGCTAAGCGTGCCGGAGTCCGCCGAGCAAGGAATCGTGAGGCCCTCCACAAGCTCAAGCGCCGCGGTGGGGTCTGCGGCCCCGGCGGAGTCCAATGCCTCAAAGCCCTGCCGAATGGCAGCAAGTCCCTCCAAATCCTGCGCGGACAACCGATTCTCCCGCATCGCCTCGGCGAAAATCCCATCCAACCACGCGGCATAGCCCTGCTCTGCGAGCTGACGATTCCAGCGGGCCAACAGAACCTTGTCCGACTCCTCGGCGAGCCCAATCCGGCGCAGAACTTCGCCCCAGAGGTTCGCTCGGGGATCCGCCAGCCAACGCAACAGAGCGCGCACCAATTGTCCCATCGGCGTCTCGGCAACGGTCATTGCGCCATCAATGGCGCAATCTACGCCACGCGCACGCAACCGCGTCTGAAGTTCATAGAGCGCATCACGCTTGAAGGCAAGGACGGCCAGACGCAACCGTTTAGCGGAGAGTAGCTTCCACCGCTCGGCAATAAGGTCCGCGAGCATCTCCAACCACAACTCTTTATTCTTCCCGTCCAGGGTGACACAGCGGGCATATCCGGCGTCTTTGCGGTGGGCCACATGGGGTCGCCAGGCCTTTTGCCAACTCTGTAAGGCCTCATGCTGCCAAGGCGCCGCCGCAGTCGCCGTCAAAACGTCCTCGTCGGAAAGATTGAAGACAGCGTTGATAAAATCAATAACGGCTGGGCTTGAGCGATACGATTCGACCAAAGGTGCGCCAGCCGGAACATCCGGCACGCGACGCACATCACCGAATAGCGAGACGTCACCACCGCGCCACCCATAGATGGATTGCTTCACGTCTCCCACATAGAAAAAGGTAGAATCCTCACCTTCGGCCAGTTCACGCGCGAGACTCGACAACACGTCCCATTGGGTGACGCTGGTGTCTTGAAACTCGTCAATCATCAAATGACGCACCGCCGTATCCATCCGATAGGCCACATACATCGCGGCCTCATCAGTCACGGAGAGTCGGCCACCCAAGCGCCGCGCCAACGTCTCAGTGAGTGCACCAAAGGTCAGCCTTCCCGTCTCATCGGCCAATCCGTCCGCCGCTCGATTGAGCGCGAGAATGGCGCGGTGAAGGCTAGCGGTATGATCCGCGGTCTGGCGCAAGTCACGCGCCAACAGGTCGTCCCACAGGGCCTTGGCGGCCGCTTGGCCATCCACCCCCAGTTCCAACACCTTCTTATAATATTTGTAGATACCCGTCTCGGCAAGCCCCCGCAACTTGTTTAGCTTGGCTTGGTCGGGAGAGACGCGTGCCTTCCACTCCCGAATACTCTTCAGTTCCGGATGATAAAGGTCCACTGCCGCAAAATACGACTTCGCATGAGCATCTGACACGTCGGCGACCGGGACCTCACGCAAGGTCTGCACCAGGGCCTCACGGTTGGCACAACGTTGCGGCAAATCACCCAAACGCGAGAGGTCACCCCAACCATCCGGATGATTTCGTGCCACCACGCCGAAGTCATGCAGAAAGTTACGCAATCGCTCTGAGAGAGCCTCCGCTGTCGCGGCACCCTCATAGTGCACGTCAAAGAGGTTCAATAGTTCATCGCTGGAAGCGGCCGGCGTGTTGCGAAGGGCCCGATTGACCGTCTCGCGAAGCATCGCTTTGGCTTCGGGACCATCCCCCTCCTCATAAAGCATGAAATCCGGGGAAAGGCCCAATTCGTAGGCAAAGAGTCGCGCCACACGCGAAGAGAAGGCGTCGATGGTCGAGATTTGAAGCCGCGGGAGTGCGTCCAGCACGACTTCAAGGGCTTGATCGCAGGTCAGCCAACCGGGCGCCGACTCCACTTCATGGTTGAGTAGGCGTTCCACCACGGCTGCGAAGATTTCGCGCGTGGCGGCCCGCGTGAAGGTCAGCGCGCAGATGGTTTCGGGCCGAGCCCCGGCCATGACGAGTCTGCAGTAACGGCGCGACAGCGCGAAGGTCTTGCCGCTTCCCGCCGAGGCACTGAGATACTGCGAACCCAGGTCCTTCACGACCTCACTTCCGTTTGGGACGGCGCGACTTCGGAGTCAAGCTCCCACCCTTGCGCCCCTTCGCCGGGGCAGGCTTACGGCCACCTGCGCGACGCGACGGCTTCGGCGCAACGGCCTCGGCCTCCTCCGGCGTCTTGGGGTCACCGGGACGCGTGCGCGAACGGAACTGTAGGATGAGCGCGGCTCCCTCAAGGTCGAAGGATTCACGCAAGGTGCGAATCAAAAAGTCCTGGAAGGGCTTAGTAGCCAACCGCGCGTCATTCACGAAGAGACGCAAAATCATGGGGTTGGAACCCGTTTGCGTGGCGTAGAAGAAGCGGAGCTTGCGGCCTTCGCGACCGGGAGTCTGCACCCGTTCCAACGCATTGAGCAACGTGCGATTCAGCACGCCCGTGGGCAAGACGCGGCGTTGGTTGCCGGCGACCCGGTCGATAGCCTCAATGGAAGCCCGGACGTTATAACCCTCTTGGGCGCTCATGAAAACCACCGGCACATGGCGCAAATAGGGCATCAGTTCCCGCATATGGGCGATAGCCGCCGTTTCGGTGGCCCCCTTGGCGCGGGCAAGGTCCCACTTGTTCACGAGGATAACGCAGGCGCGCCCCTCGCGCTGAATCATGTTGGAGATATACTTATCCTGCGTGGTCGGGCCAATCTCCGCATCCATCACCAAGACGGCCACATCGCACTCGCGCACGGCTTCCTCACTCCGGAAGAGGGAGAAACGCTCCACCGAGGTGTCAATCTTGTGCACATGACGCATGCCGGCGGTGTCGACGAGGGTGTAATGTCGCGCGGTCGGACCGGAACCAATGGTGAAGGGCACGTCCACGCAATCGCGCGTCGTCCCGGCCACATCGCTGACGATGACGCGGTCACTGCGCAACAAGCGATTGATATAGCTACTCTTGCCGGCGTTCGGACGCCCCACGATAGCCACACGCAGGGGTTTGGCCTCGGCCGCGCGTTCCGCTTCGGTCTCTTCCGGCAGATGCTTCAGCACCTCGGCCATGAAAGGTTCCATGCCGCGGCCATGCGCCGCAGAGATAGGGAAGACGGGGAAGGCCAACTTGGCAAACTCATGGGCACCATGCTCGTGGCTCGGCAGGTCACACTTATTCGCGGCCACCACGCAAGGACGCCCGGCCTTGCGCACCAAGCGAGCGACTTCCTCGTCGGTCGGCTGAAGCCCGGCCTGCGCGTCCACCACCAGAATGACGCACGCGGCGTCGGCCAAAGCCACGGCGGCCTGGTCGCGAACGGCCATCTCAATGACGTTGCCTTCCTTAATGCCATCAAAGAGACGGATACCGCCGGTGTCGATGAGGCGGAACTTCTGGTCATCCCACGCCACCTCTCGCACGATGCGGTCGCGCGTCACCCCGCTCTGGTCATGCACAATGGCGATACGCCTGTGCGCGATACGGTTAAAGAGGGCGGACTTGCCCACATTGGGCCGCCCCACGATTGCCACTGTCCGATTCAATTCCATTTGCGCTTCCATGCCTATTATTTTAGCAAAATCCCCCCTGCCCCGCAGAAACACAAGCCCTGGCTGTGCTATCCGTGAAGTACTGCCTCACAGGAAAATCAGGGTGGCAGAGGTGCGATGGTCTTTGTCTCTATCTCACCCCTTAAAGGGCACTTTCCAGACCCTTAAGGGTTTCGACCCCGACCACTATAGGGTCTCAGAAAGAAGCTTTACGGGGCGTGTCGCACAGCGTCACGCCCCGAGTTCAAGTAGCCTTTTCTTTGCCTTTTAACGTGCAAGAGCCGCCGTGGCGATGTCGCAACACCGATCGATGGTGGCAACATGCGCGGGTAACAGCTCGTGCAAGTAACGACGGCGAATGTCAACCTCGCCACGGTCGAGCGCCAAGCGACGCGAAGCAGCATAGTAAAGGCCGCCGTTGCACCACGCCAACTGGATGAAGACAAAATCTGCAAAGCTCTGGATGTCGGCGTAATCGACACTGTCGCCGCGCTCGAGGGCCGCGACAACCTTGGGCGAAGGCGGGCCGTCAAGCGGCAATCCCCAATAGACATCCGGATGCGAAGGCAGGTAATCCGTCTCAATGGCATGGTCAAGGACAGTGTAGATATCGAGCTTGTCGGCATCGCGGACAAGGTGCGCGAGGGCAAGCTCGTCCGGCGGGAGGTGTGGGGGCAAGTCGCGCAGATTGTGACACTCGATGGCACGAAGGATGGCATTGCGCTCGGGGGCGGGGCGATCGTCGAGCCACCCCAACCGCAAGGCCTCTCCACAACTGAGGAGCGCATGGTTCACACTCACGCGGTCGCTGA
This sequence comes from uncultured Kiritimatiellota bacterium, assembly GCA_944389945.1. GTDB lineage: Bacteria > Verrucomicrobiota > Kiritimatiellia > RFP12 > DVOR01 > Spyradenecus. The sequence goes on from CALXOF010000010.1 coordinate 34,696, forward strand.
AGGTACGATACTGGCCGTATTGACGGAAACGGCCAAGATCATGCAACCACGCGGCGGTCTCGCCCAAGCCGAGTAACCGCTCCGGGAAGGCTTCTCCAGCCATGATAGCCTTCGCATTCGCGACAACGCGGCGGGTGTGCTCTAGCTTGAGGATGTTCATCTCCTCTGCCGGAAAGATAGCGGCATAGGCCTCAAAGGCGGACGCAATCTCTGTGTCTTTCATGGGTGACCTCAGTGAGCGGAAAGCCAGTCGGGACCGTCACCAATGGAAACCGATAGCGGGACGGCCAGATCTATGACGTTCTCCATGGCGGACTTGACCAAGGGACGGACAATCTCCAGCTCCTCTTCGGGGACGTCAAAGAGCAATTCATCGTGAATCTGCAAGGTCATTTGAGAGCGGAGACCTTTGGCGCACAACTCTCGGTCAATGCGGACCATGGCGAACTTGATGATGTCGGCGGCGGACCCTTGAATTGGCATGTTAATGGCGACACGCTCGGCAGCGGTGCGGGTGCTCGCATTCCGGGAGTTGATTTCCGGGACGGCACGGCGACGACCAAACAGCGTCTGCGCGTAACCGCGTTCGCGGGCCTCGGCGATACTCTTATCCATATAGGCGCGAACGGCGGGATATTGCGTGAAGTAGGCATCAATAAGCTCTTGGGCCTCTTTGCGCGGAATGCGCAGGCGCGAGGCCAGGCCAAAGGGCGAGATACCATAGATGATGCCGAAATTGACCATCTTGCAGTGGGACCGTTGCGAGGGCGTAACCGCCTCCAAGGGCACGCCATAGACAACGGAAGCCGTCTGCGCATGGATGTCTTCGCCGCGTTTGAAAGCGCCAATCATGCGTTCATCGCCACTCATGGCGGCCATCAAGCGAAGCTCCACCTGCGAGTAGTCTGCCGAAAGCAACGTCCACCCCGGGCCTCGGGCGACGAAAGCGGCACGAATCCGTTGGCCCCGATCGGAACGAACGGGGATATTCTGAAGATTCGGGTTGGAGGAAGAGAGGCGCCCGGTATCGGTGAAGGTCTGATTGAAAGTGGTGTGAATCCGGCCATCAGCGGGATCGATATGATCGGGGAGGCGATCCACATAGGTGTTCTTGAGTTTGACGCAGGCACGCCAGTCAAGAATCAAATCGATAATGGGATGACGGTCACGAAGCTTGAGCAACAACTCCTCATTGGTAGGGAATTGCCCGCGCGACGTACGCTTGACGGTTGGATCAAGCTTGAGGTAACCGAAAAGGAACTCTCCGAGTTGTTTGGGAGAGGCCAAGTTGACGCCGGCGCCAGTATAATTGCGGATGGCGAGCTCTTGGCGAATGACCTCTCCCTCCAATTCCTGGCGGAAGCGACGCAACGCAGGCACATCCAGGCGCACACCGACTGCCTCCATGCGCAGCAGAACCCCGGCGAGCGGCTCTTCGCAATCAAGCAAGAGATGTTCCAGCCCCATCTCCTTGATTTTCGGCATCAGCACGGCGTGGAGCCGGAAAGCAACATCGGCGTCTTCAGCGGCGTAGTCCAGAATGGCCTCCGGCGGCACGTCGGCCATGGTCCGGCCCTTTTCAGTGCCAAGCACCGCAGAGATGGGAATAGGCGCGTAGTCCAAAAAGACGTTGGCGACATGGTCCAAATCATGGCGGTCCGTCGCGTCCACGAGATAATGCTCCAGGAGCGTGTCATGGAGTGGACCACGAAGTTCAATGCCAAGGCGTAATAAGACAGCGCGATCGAACCTCAAGTGATGGCCGACCTTTGCGATGGTCTCCGATTGGAAGACCGGCAAGAAGGGCATCAAGGCCGCACGTTGGCCTTCGTCCTGTTCCGGCAGGGGAACATACCATGCGCGCCCGCCCTCGATGGCGAAGGAACAGCCGACCGCACGGTCATGGCGCGGTTGCAAGCCAATCGTCTCCGTGTCAAAAGCAATCAGCGGTGCCTTCAAGAGCTCAGCCGCGAGCGCCTCGCGCGCCTCCGGCGTGTCTACCAACCGATAGTCGTGTGGGACATTCGCCAACGTTTTGTAAGTCGAGGACGTTTCCTCGTGGCTTTCCAAGAGCGCCGCCGTAAATCCAAATTGGGTCTGGGCGGCCGTAGCGGCGATGCCGATGCGGTTGGCCACCTGGCGCAATTCATACTTGGCGAGGACAGGCGCAAGCTTGGCCGTATCCAACTGCGCCAAAATCAAATCGTCCAACGTCTCCGCCACAGGTGCATCACGGACGATTGTCACCAAACGTTTGCTGAGGCGAGCATCTTCGGCATGGGTCTGAATCGACTCACCCGTCTTTCCCTTCACCTCCCCCGCATGCGCCAAGAGATTGTCCAACGTCCCATAAGTTGCCAACAGCTTGACGGCTGTTTTGGCACCAACGCCCGGAACCCCAGGGATATTGTCGCTGGCATCCCCGGTGAGGGCCAAATAGTCAATCATCTGCTCCGGCGAGGAAATTCCCCATTTGGCGCAGAGCTCTTCGGCAGAAAGCAACGTCTGATCCCCGGGATGGAGAATCGAGACATGAGGACCGGCGAGTTGCCCCAAGTCCTTATCCGGGGTCGCAATGATGACCTGCTGGAACCCGGCCTCCACAGCGCGTGCGGCAAGTGTCCCCAAGACATCGTCCGCCTCATAGCCCTCTGCCTGGACCGTACGGATACCCCACGCTTCCGCCAACTCCTTTGCCTGCCCAATGGCGGCGGCGATGTCTTCCGGCATCTTCTCGCGCTGGGCCTTGTAGGGCGGATAAAGCGTGTGACGAAAGGTCGGGCCAGAACTCTCCAACGCAATGGCCATATGCGTGGGGGTAAAGAGTCGCAACATCTGTTCCAACGTGGTCGCGAAAAGCGAGAGCGATGAGGTTACGATTCCGGAAGCCGTACGCCTCGGGTTTTTCAAGAAGACGAAATGCCCCCTATAGAGGATAGGCATCAAGTCGACCAAAAGCAGCGTTGTTCCCGTCATGCGCGGCTCCTTTCCGAGGCAGTGCGCCACCGTTCCGCCAAAACACCCAAAGGCGTGGTGAGCACATCGTCCGACTGAGGGCCAAGGTGCGCGGTGAGCGCCGCGCGGAAACGCGCCGGCTCGCAATCGTCATAGATGCAGTGCTCAGGATAAAGCACCAGATACACAGACATGGGCGTGGCATCCATGGAAAGCGACTGCGCCATGCCCGGCTTTAACCGATAGGCCACCTCAAATGCCTCCAAAAAAGCATCGTCTTCATCCTGCCAGGCAGGATTTTGCAATGGAAAGGCCTTTCGAAAGCGACGCCTTTGGGCACCACGGTTCCACTGCCAAATAAGCCACGTGACGACCACCAATCCGACAAAACAAAGTACATACGAGAAGTTCATCGTCTCTTCCTTTGAACCTTATAACGCGGCCACAACGTACGCTTTCTGCGCAACACCCGAACCTGTGGACGCACGCCATGATCAAGCAACGCCGCCACCTGCCGTTGCACGGTCGGCAAATCGATGTCGGCAAACGACGGCTCCGTCACGGAAATCAGCTCACCCGAGCCGCGATATTCATAAACATGGACACGCCGACCCGCGCCGTCCGTCGTGACCTGACGCTCCACGATGTGCTTGCCGCGCTCCAACAACAGCGCCAGCACGTAAATAGAGGCACGATCGCGCGGATCGCCCCGCTCCACCAACGTCCGCAACACCGTCTCTGCGGATGCGCGGTGCGCGGTCTCGGCGACCGCCTTTCGAGATGCCGATGTGGCGGGAAGCGAAAACGTCCATGCGGCAGAGGCCGTTGCCCGCTCATCGTACGAAAGTGCCGAAAAACATCCCGGGCACAAATCGCGGCGACCGAATCCGCCCTCTGCTTCCGGCATCAACAACGAATGCCCAAGGCCCCCCGGCACGAAAGGCCGACCACAGGCCACGCACCGTTGGGCTCTGGGTTTGAGACGCCAATCGGCCACGATCAATCCCCAAACAAGGCTTTCAATCCACCACGAATGGCCTCACGTTGGGCCTCTTTCTTGGCTTCTTTCTTCTGTTCCTTGGCGGTTTTCGGCTTGGCGGCCTTGGCGGCGGCTTTCGCCTCCTTTTCCTTCTGCTTCTCTTCCAAGAGCGTACCGCCATAATTCAATGCGGCACCCAGAACACCAGCGTCTTCCGCTTCCGTAGCCTCGGGGTCCTCGCCCTGGACTTCTTCTTTAGCCTCGCCCTCAGCGTCCTCTTCGTCCGAGCCGAAAAGTCCACCAATGACGGAAGTGGCGGCCTTATCGATGAGTTCAGCCTCAGCAGCCTTCTTAGCATCGCCGGTTGCCTCTGCCTTGGCGCGCTTCTTGTCGAGATGCTGCTGCAGGCGAGAAACACCCACAGAAACACCGGTCTCGGCGGCAGAGTCCACCAGCTCCCCAACCTCAATGTGGGGGTCATTGATGGTGCCGGTGATGGGCAAAGAGACGGGCTTGAGCGTGGAGGTATCGGCGACCTTGTCGCCCAACACACCGTCAAGCGGGACGGAAAGCGTGTAATCAATCTCACGGGTAGAAAGGTCGGTTCGGCCCAGACAGGCGACCGTCCACTCGTCATTGAGGTCCACCTCAATCGGCTTGTCCGTGGAGAGTACGCCGTTCTTTACCTCGACCTCTAGCTCCTGCGGCTTCATCGAAACCGCATCGGTACTCTTCCCTGTCGCCTCAAGCACACGCCCGAGGACACCATTGGGTTGCAAGGTGATTTCGCTTGTGGAAAGCGCAACATCGAGATCCAGCGAACGCAACGGATCCCCCTTGCCGAGCTCTAGCCGCATCCGGCGGCTCTGGACGTTAATGGAGCCAGACGTCTCCGCAGACCCCTTGAGGATCGGGCTGACCAAACCCAGACCGGCATCCATCAGTTCAGGCGTCACGTTGAAGTCCTTGAGCAGATAGTCGCCCTCCGGGATGTACAGCACGTAACCGGAATCGGTGACCTCCAAGCGCGGGGAGAAGCGCACCTCTCCATCGTTCATCGCCACCACCGTGTCAACGGAAGTCTTGCCATCCTTCAACACCACCTGCGCCTCACCTTTCGGGATATCAAGCCCAGGGACCATCATCCGGTCAAACGCCACTGCGGCATTGGCACGACCATCGCGCAGGATTCCCTCCGCGCCGGATTTGATTGGCAGGACAAACGAGAAGTCCCGCGGAGAGCGGCCTTGCATGGCGATGCCCTGGTCGTTCGCCTTGTCCAAGAAAGGCAATTCCCAAATCGCGTCAAAGTCCGGAGTCAAAGTGCCATCCATCGCCACAACACCGGAGTCCATGCCGAAGGAACCCTTCGCCGTCAACTCCACGTAGGGCGACTGCACCGCAACCTGCCGCAAGAGCAAATCCTTCCCTTGCCCATCAACGCGCAAGTCCACATCAAAGGGGACCCCGAAGGGCCGCATCTCGCCCAAGGTCACCCCCAGATCCTTCGAGTCCACGGCCAAAACCACGCTCGGCACCGTGGCTTCCAGCGCGACTGGACGTGCCGTCAGCGCCAAATTAATCTTACCCTCCGCGACATTCATCTTCGCAGGGTCGGCCGGGACTAGCCACTCACGCATGGCATGCTCGAGCGACACCCAACCGGAAAGGTCGGCGGTAACAGCCTCGCCGGTCGACTTGCCCAACACATAGCTCAGCGAGCCTTCCACGTGCGAGGCCGCCGCCGTATCAAACACCAATTCCGTCACGTCCAGGCACTGCTCCGCAAAACGGAACTTGACGCTCCCAGAAGCCAACGTGGGTTCCTTCAAGCGGTAGTTCGGGCCGGTCACGTCAACATCCGTCACCTGGATATCCGTGGTTGCCGCAAACACACCGTCGCAAAGATTGCCTCGCAGATTCACCTTCGCCAAGCCATCCTTGATTTGGGGTTGCTCCAGGTTCAGGTAGTCCACCACCGTAAAGAAGTCGGCAAGCGTCGCGAGCGTCAACTCATTGATTTGCTTCGCCTCGATATCAATGCCCTTCGCCGCCAACGTCGCCGTGACCAGCTCGTCACGATTGGCGATGACCTTGATGGGGAAAGTCAGCGCACCATCTTTGGCCTTGCCATCCATCGTCAGCAGCACAGGGCCGGGCGTGGAAATCTCCCCGATGAAGGGGGCCAGCGCATCCAACACTTCCTGGCTCTCCACCCGCGCAAGCAATGCGCCATCCTCCAGGTCGCCCCGTCCGTTGATGTCCACGCCTGGGAAGTCGACCTTCAAACTCCCAATTGCGGTGGCCAACAGATTGGTAGGGTCTACCGTCAGATTATTCAGACTCACCTGCACAGAGGGCAAGGTTTCAGATTGCCCCTCCTGCTCGGTCACAATCTCCTTCGTCGTCAGGTTAAGCGATGCGACAAGCGCCTCAACATTCCCCGACTGTCCATTCAGATTGGCATTCATCGTCACGGCGCCCTTGGTAATCGTCGCACCGGAAGGCAACGTCACACCGAAATCCTTCGCCACCTCCATGGCCTTTGCCACGTCGTCAGTCCACAACGCGACCGTCGCGGTTGGCCAAACATCCGCTTCCGTCGCCTTAGCATCGAGATCAATGTTCAGCCACGGCGCGTTTGCGTCAAAGGTCGCCGTTCGGAAGAAGTCCGCCGGTTGCTTCGCCGCCAAAAGCGCGTTCGCCGACACCGTCTCCGCCTTCGTATTGAAAGCCAAGTCCAACACCTTGCCATCCACCACCGCCGTGATGGCATCGTTCAGCGAAGGCATTGTGACCTCCACGTTCACCCCGGTGACAAGCGGTTCCGGCAAGCCCTCCTTCTTGAAGGAAGCATTCTTCACCACAATATGCGCCTTGACCGCCCAATCGGGCAGTTTGAAGGGCTCAGCCTCGGGGGCCGGAGTCTGCGGTTGCGGGGATTGCGGCGGCGCAGGGGGTTGCAGCGGCTCGGGAGGAGACGGCGGAGGCGTGAAGAGCGCCACCGCGGGCGAATCCACCTCCACATCCACCGTCATCTGACCAAGCGGAATCAACTTCCACAGCGAAGAGAGGCGAACGGATTTAACCTGTGCATCGACACCCTTCGTCTCATCACGATAATGGATGCCCTCCACAGATTGCTCCGTGAACCACCCAAAGCTCCAGTCCTCAACCTCCAGCTTGGCCGGCGCAATGGTATCATTCACAATGTTCAACGCTATGTTCCGCGTCACGCCGAACGACAACAACGTCGGCAACAAGAGAATCAGAACAACGAGAACGGCGCACGTCCACCCTAACCACTTCAGCAAACGCTTCCACCAAGGCTTCTTTTGCCCCTTGTCGGCATCCCCTTTTGTTTCGGCGTCAGGCTTCGCGGACGACTCCTCTGCCGCTACAACGGCCTTATCAGCCGCATCAGTTGACTCCGCCTCTGGCTTTTCCTCTGACGACGCGTCAATCTTTTCCACGTCCTTGACAGGTTGCTCCACAGAAGCATCCTTCTCCGACGAGGTGACCGTCTCCTCTGCGGCTTTATCCTGCCCGGCATCCATCTCACGCTTCTCCGCAGGGACGGTGGACACGGACTCCTGAACACCCTGCTGGGCATCTACCACCTTCGGCTCCTCCGACTTTTCCACCGGCTGCTTAGGCTCTTCCTGTTTACCTGCGTTCATCTCGTCCATAGCGTGACTCCTTTATCCTTATTATAGCACTTTCACCTACCCTCGGCGCCACCCATCAGCGAAGTCCAATTCTGTCCGGGGAAAATAGGGACTTCCAAAGACGTAACTGTGGGCACGAAATACCTCGGCTCCATCGTTTGCTCTGCGGCTTCGTCGCCAACCGTTCCCGCCGCCTCATCGGCACCACCCCAGCCCCCTCATCTAAGCCTCCCCAAAGGGCCCTCCGCGAGACCCTATCGTAGTCCAAGGTCAGAAGGCACGCGTTCACGCGGAAGGAGGTTGGAAATCCACGTGAAGAGACTCACCGAGCAACACGCAAAGCCAATGCCATGGAAGACGCGTGCGACAAGCACCATCCATGGTAGATAGGCAAGCGTGTAGGCCACCCCGGCCAACACCATCAGGACTCCCCCGCAGATGGTGAGGCGACGTTTCCCAACGCGGTCAGCCAGGTTCCCGACAAAGAGGCGACTGGCCAACGACACGATGTTCATGAGCCCGCCCGCGATGCCCATGAAGACCCCGCTCGCCCCCAACTCACCGGCATAACCGGCACTCAACGGCACCACCGCGGTCGGGCCGGTGCCGTAGAAAAAGGTGGCGGCGAGCAGGAGCCGGAAGTCTCTCCCGCGCGAGCGTCCCATCTTAGGCGTTGCCGATGAAGTTGGTACGCTCCCAAGGTTCGACGGGCGGAGGTGGGAGTGCGGCCTTCTCACGACACTTCAGCAGATGGGCCATCTCGCGGGCCAGGGTACGCATGGTCTGGAGACCCTCCTTGTCGCGACGAACCTCGTCGGGGGTCAAGCCGTGGGTGGAGTTCCAATACTGCGAAGAGACGATGGGCATCCGCACAATGGAGAAGTATTTGTTGAGGCGGTCAAAGGTAGCGCTCGCTCCACCTCGGCGGCAGTTCACCACGCAGGCGGCGGGCTTGCCGGCGAAGGCGTCGGTCGCGCTGTAAAAGGCACGGTCGAGCAACGCACAGAGGGTGCCGGCTGGACCGGCGTAGTAGACCGGCGAACCGACGATGAGGGCGTCGCACCGGCGCATGGCCTCTTGGAAGGCACCACAGACGTCGTCCTTGAAGACGCAGCCGTCCTTGCCGGCCGGCGAGCCGATGCGGCGGCAGGCCCCACAAGCGATGCACCCGCGGATGGGCTTGTTGCCGATTTGGAAGATTTCGCTACCGACGCCCTCGGCCTCGAGCGTGCGGGCGATTTCGCTAAGCGCGGTGAAGACGCAACCGTTGGGGTGCGGGCTGCCATTGAGAAGCAAGACAGTGCTCATGGTTTCTCTCCTTTTGGGTTCACACCCAGTGTAACAAATCAGTCAAGGCCCTTGGTGCGGAGCCAGTCGGCGACGAAAGCGGCGACCTCTTCGCTGTTGGTGTCAGCGAAAAGGAAGTGGGTGTTGCCGCGGATGCCAACCTCCGGCAAGTGAACGAGCGTGACATCGCCACCGTGGCGCTTGGCGCAATCAACAAACTGCCGCCCCTGCTCCAAGCGCGCCCGCCAACCGTCTCCCGGCCAATCGGTCGCGGAAGGCGCAGGGGCGATACCGTCGCCAAAGAGGACCAGGATGGGCACGCGGCAGAGCGCGGTGAAGTCCTTGGCCTCAAGCGGGACGGGCTTGATAGGCGTGAAGGGACTGGAGTTGGGAATCGGCACGGGAACCTCGCCCTTGGGGAAGGGGAAGGCGCCGGGCTCGATGGCCACGATGGCCGCCACCTTGCCGCCGCGTCCCGGGACGGCCCAACCGAAGATGCCGCCCTGCGAATGGGTGAAGAGGACGGCAGGTCCGATCTTTTGGGTGAGCGCGACCAGACTGTCCGCCACAAGCGTACCATCGATGGGGCCGGTGTCGGGCGTCATCCAACGCAGGAATTGGTCCATCGCGGCCTCACCCTCGGGGAAGGCGCCGGCATGGATACGGAAGTTCTCCAACCAAAGTTGGTCATCGGGCACAGTGGCGGGCATCGCGGCCACAGTGGTGCGGCCGGCGGACCCGCGACGGGGTTGGTCCACCAAATAGACCGGCCACCCCCGCCGCAGGAAAGTGGTGCGCCAGCCTTCACGACCGTCAGGCGTAGTGTCCCAACACCGCGAGGTCTGACCAAAGCCGGAAAGGAAGACAAGCGGGATCGCCTTCGCGTCCACGGGAATCTGATAGGAGACGGCGGCATGGTCGCCATGGAGCGTGCGTCCATCCGTCCGCGTGGGGTGGGCAAAGTCAAACTCGCCCGGCGCCTTCACCACCGTGCCGCCGACGGCGAAGGAGCCCTGCTCGGCAATGCGCAAGCCATCGGCGGTGCATCCGGCCAGCGCAAGCGCGGCCAATAGAGGAAGGATACGCATCTCAGACCTCTCGCTTGGCGCCGATGGAACAATAAAGGGCCTCTTCGACGGGCTCCAACCAGTCAGTCTTGTTTGTCTCGGGATTGGTCGAGATGGCCAAGTGTTGGAACCACTTGCCGGGAGCCGCGCCATGCCAGTGCTCAACGCCCGGGGCAATCTCGACGATATCGCCGGGAAGCAGGACACGTCCAGGTCGGGCATACGAGGCACGCTCTTGGTAACGCCCCTCACCGGAGACGCAGATAAGGAGTTGCCCACCGCTGTGACGGTGCCAATTGTTACGGCAGCCCGGCTCAAAGGTGACGTTGGCGATGGGGCAGTTCAAGGCAGCCATGCCCGTGAGCGGCGCGACCCAGGAGCGACCCGAGAACCATTTGGCATTGGCGACGTTGGGTTGACCGAGGGGGAACGTACCGCGCGGTACATCGGCAAAAGCCAACGGATCGGCACCTAGGTCAAGACTCTTGACCCAATCCGCGATCTCCGCCTCCGTGGCGCTACCGCCGGGGAAGGTTCGGGCTGGGAGCAGACGCGCACCGGCGGCCTCACCGATGGCCCGAACGGTGGACTCGCAACGTTGCATCCCGCCACCGCCATGGGTGAAGAAAGGAACGACCAACTTGCCCTTTAACGACACCGTGCGCAGGAAGGTCTCCACGGGTGGCGCGATGGTGCCCCACCAGTTCGGCGAACCAATAAAGAGAATATCGAAGGGCGGCACGTCAAATGGTGCCAACGGCACACGTTCGCCGGCGTGCAATTCATCGCGGGAACGGTCGACGGCAGCCTGATATTCCGCGGGATAGGATTCGGCAGGACGAATCTCCAAGAGATTGCCGCCAATGGCCCCATGGATAAATCCGGCGACGGCGCGGGTGTTGCCGGACAAGGAGAAGTAGGCCACCAACACGCGTTGTTGCGCAGAAGTAGGTGCCGCGCGAAGCGTACCGGCGGCGGCCACCGTCGCCAAAGAGGCGAACAAAAAGTCTCTGCGATTCATAATCAAGGTTCCTTTCGGGTCAATTCATCGATGGCAGCGAGCGCATTGAGAGTGCGCGGGTAGCCGATAATAGGGATAAGGGAGAGCGTGGCTTGGATGAGCGTGGCGCGACCGTTGCCCACGGCGAGATTGCCGTTGATATGGCCGCGTACTTGCGCCTCGCATCCGCCCAGGGCAATCAACATGGAGTAAGTCAGCAGTTCGCGTGCCTGCATGTCCAGTCCGCGGCGGGTGTAGAAGTCACCGAAACAGTTGGCGGCCAGGTTTCGGCGGACGGGACGGAGGTCTTCCGGGCCACTGGTCAAGGCCTTCCGGAATCCTTCGCCGAAGGTCTCCACCTGAATGGCGAGGCCGCGGTCGAAACGGGTCTCGGCGGTGACCGTTGCGGCATCCGGGAGCGGGAGGGCCACACCGCGTTCGCGCAGGAACGCATTGGCCTCGCGCAAACACTCCGCGACCCGCCCCACCCCAACGTAGGGCACAGCGTGGTAGAGAATTTCCTTCGCCTCGGCGGGCGGCATGCCGCCGTCCAGGGCCTGTTCCAGACGCGCACGGAAGGCCGTTGGCGCATTCACGGCGATGAGCGCGGCCAAGGCCACACGGTCACGGGTGCGGGCATCCAAGGCCGGTGTCTGCGCCTCCAGGTCTTGGCCGAAACGGTCGAGAATGGTGACCAACGCGGGGTCGTCCCGGCCGACGCCAAAAGCCCCCTCCCCGGCCGTGGCGACCAGAGGGAGGGAAAGCGCGGCCAGAAGGCCGACAAGTGCCATCAAGCGGTGGCTTTTCATGACTCACTCCTTGGGAAAACCGAGGGCCGTACGCAGGAAATCCTCAATCTCCCCGAACGGAATCTTCTCACGGTTATCATAGAGGTCCACGTGCGTGGCGTTCGGGACGACCAACATCCGTTTCGGCTCCTTGGCGCGGGCATAGGCATCATCGCTGAAGTACTTCGAGTGGGCGTTCGCGCCAACAACGAAGAGGATGGGACGCGGCGAGATGTCCGCGATATGCAGGAAGGGGTCCCAGTTCATGAGCGCCGGCATGGAGGTGAGCTTCTGGCCCTTGTAGTTCGGATGCCAGGCGCGCTCACGGTAGTAGGCGTAGAACTCACGCACGGGAAGCGGCGCGTCCTTGGGCAGGACCTCGGGCGTGCCAAAACGCAACGCGGGGTCGGCGGCATTACACGCGGCCTCTTCCCAACGCAGGTTGGCCCACGTCTCCTGTTGGGCACGGCGCTGGGCCTCCGTGAGTTTGTCATCGCCACCCTTGTAGGTGGCGCGGCCCATGTCATACATGCTTACGGTGACCATCGCACGCAGACGCGGATCGACCGCCGCCGCGCTCAGCGAGAAACCGCCGCTGCCGCAGATGCCGACCACGCCGATCTTGGCGCGGTCCACAAAGGGCTGAAGGCCCAGGAAATCCACCGAGGCGGAGAAGTCCTCGGCATAGACCTCCGGAGAAACCGTCTGACGCGGTGTCCCGCCGCTTTCGCCCGCGAAGGAGAGGTCGAAGGCCAGGGCCACGAACCCACGCGCGGCGAGTTCCTGCGCGTAGAGGCCGGCGCACTGCTCTTTCACGCCGCCATAGGGGTGGCCGACGATGACGGCGGCGTACTTCTTGTTCGCATCGAAGCCCGGCGGCAGATAGAGATCGCCGGCGAGCTGAATGTCAAACCGGTTGGGATAACGCACGGAACGGCACACAACGTCGTCCCGCACGGGGAATGTCTTGTCGTTATTCATGGCAGTTCCTTTCGCAAAGGCCGGCACAACGCCGACCAACAATGCCAACATCAAAAGCCACGCTTTCATGGCGCCATCCTTTACTTGCCCACGCGGGCGGCGAGGGCGGGCGGATAACGGTCACCGGCGATGGGCTGGGCATCGAGCGCGGCACGGATTTCGTCCAGGTCGGCGGACGTGAGAGACACATTGGCGGCGCCAAGGTTCTCCTCCAAGCGGTCGATCCGCCGCGTGCCGGGGATGGGGACAATCCACGGCTTCTGGGCGAGTACCCAGGCCAAGGCAATCTGCGCGGGCGTGCACCCCTTCTCGGCGGCCAGGTGGCAGACCAACTCGGCGAGGCTTTGGTTCGCGGCCAGGTTCTCCGGGGCAAAACGCGGCACCACGCTCCGGAAGTCGTCCTTACCGAAGGTGGCTTCCTTACCGATGGTGGCGGTCAGGAAACCCTTGCCGAGCGGAGAGAAGGGAACCAAGCCAATGCCAAGTTCCTCCAACGTCGGGATAAGCGCCTTCTCGGGCTCGCGCCACATCATCGAATACTCGCTCTGGATGGCGGTGAGCGGGCAGACGGCGTGAGCGCGGCGAATGGTCTCCACACTGGCTTCGCTCAGGCCCCAGTGGCGCACCTTGCCCGCGGCAATCAGTTCGGAGATGACCCCGGCGACCTCCTCCGGCGGGATCTTCGGATCCACGCGATGCTGATAATAGAGGTCGATGGCCTCGACGCCCAGTCGCTTGAGCGACCCCTCGACCGAACGGCGGATGACCTCCGGACGGCCATCCACGACCTGCGCGCCGCCCGGCGTGCCGCCCTGGATGGTGATGCCGAACTTCGTGGCGATGACAACCTGCCCCTTGAACGGAGCGAGCGCCTTACCCACGAGTTCCTCGTTGATGTAGGGGCCGTAGCATTCGGCGGTGTCGAAGAAGGTGACGCCGCGCTCGATGGCGGCGTGAATCACCTTGGTCATCTCGGCGGGGTCACGGGCGGGGCCGTAACCGTGGCTCATGCCCATGCAACCCAGACCGATTTCAGAGACCTCAAGCGGGGAGGCTTTGCCCAATGTCCTTTTCTTCATGGCGCCCGCCTTTAGACCTGCTTGCCCTTGGCGTAGTCGAGAATGAACTCCACGGTGGCGGGATCATAGTGGGAGAAGAAGAGGCTCTCTTTCTCATCGAGTGCACGGAGCCGCTCCATCTCCACCTCGCTCAGCGTGAAGTCAAAGACGTTCAGATTCTGCTCCATGCGCTCGCGGTGGGTAGACTTCGGGATGACGATGACATCGCTTTGGATGAGGAAGCGGAGCGCAACCTGCGCCGGGCTCTTGCCATGCGCCTGACCGATCTCAATCAACGCGGGCGTCTTGAAGAAGTCCTTGCGCCCTTCGGCGAAGGGCCCCCACGACTCATGCCGCACGCCATACTTGTCCATGATGGCGTGAGCCGCGCGCTGTTGGTGGAAGAGATGCGTCTCCACCTGGTTGACCATCGGGACGACCTCCACGTTGCGGCAGAGGTCGATGAGGCGATCGGGATAGAAGTTGGAGACGCCGATGGCGCGCACCTTGCCGGCCTTCAACGCCTGCTCCATCGCCCGCCAAGCGCCATAGTAGTCACCGAAAGGCTGATGGATGAGAAGCAGGTCGATGTAGTCGCTCCGCAGTTTGCGCAACGAGGCGTCGATGGAGGCCGCCGTCTTGGCCTCGCCCGCGTTGGAAATCCAAATCTTGGTGGTGACGAAGAGGTCGCCGCGCGGCACGCCGCACCCGGCAATAGCCGCACCCACGCCCTCTTCGTTGTAGTAACTCTGCGCCGTGTCAATGGCGCGATACCCAACCGCGATGGCGTCGCGCACGCAGCGCTCGGCCTCATCCGGGGAAACTTGATAGACACCATAGCCCAGGCGCGGCATTTGGACACCATTGCTCAACGTGACGTATTCCATGGGGACTCCTTTCTTAAAGAACACCCACAGAATACGCCATTCAGGCGCAAGGAGGAAGTCTTGATTTGTCAGGGGGCGTCAACCTGTGGTTGATACGCCTGGCAGATGGCATCGATACAGGCCTGTACACGCGGCGTGGGCGTGGGCGAGTGAAGAAGCCCAAAGGGAATCGTGTGTCCCCAGCGCACCGGCAACACCCGCATTAGGGGGTGGACGTCCTGCCATTCCTTGATGGCGACCAACAGTTTGCCGCCATTTTCACACTGGTTAAAGACCTCTGTCGAGTGAAAGGCGAAGTCCTCCAGGCGAATCTTCGGATGGTGAGCCTCCAAGTCTTCGCGCAGGGCATCCATCTCCTGCAAGTAACCGCGCTTGACGATCAGGAGCGTCTCGCCGTAAAGGTCACGCGGCACAAGGGACTTCTTCCCGGCCAGAGGATGGTCCAACGGCACCGCCACGCAGAGCGGCGTACGGTAAAGCGCCAATCCGGCGCATCCATGCGTTTTGAGTAATCCCTCGTCCACAAATCCGGCCACCATGTCCATGTCGCGCCCCATGCCGGTGAGGTTGGCGCGCGCATTGGCCGGCGTATTCTCAAACGGCACCAAGGAAAAACGCAGGTTCGGCGCGATTGCGTGCACCTTCGGCCACAAATCGATGAGCACCCGCGCCGGCGTCATTGGAGACGTACCGATTCGGATAGTGCCCGCATCGCCCCCCGCCGCACGCGCCCGCGTCACCGCGGCCTGCGCATCCTTCTGCAGTTGCCGCACATCCGCCAGAAAACTCTCCCCCGCCGGCGTCAGCGTCAACCCTTGGTGCGACCGTCGGAAGAGCGCCACCCCAACCGCATCCTCCAACTGATTGATCTGCTTCATCACCGCCGTGGACGAGACAAAGACCCGCTCCGCGGCCTGTGCGAAGCTCCCCGTCTCCGCCGCCGCAACGAACGTCTTCAACCTCGGATCCAACTCAAACATGTCTCCATTGTACCACAGCCACCCACTTCAGTCTTCCCCGCACCGCTCGATTGTCCCCATTCTTCTCCTTGTCATGCCCCCATAAAGCCCCCTCGCGAGACCCTATAGGGGTCCGCGGTCAACCACTATAGTGGTCGGGGTCGAGGCCCTATAGTGGTCCAAGTCGAAACCCTTAAGGGCCCAGAAACGACCTAGTACGAGACAAAGGAAAAGTATGCAACGCTTCCTCAAAAAGGGTGTGATTGTCTAAAAATAATCGCTTACCCTAAAACAAAAAAGCCCGCCGGGGCGGGCTTTTTGAAGAAGTCGCCTGGGCCTCAGGGGACGTAGAGGGTGGAGGCGGACTTGTTGTCGGAGGGGTTGAGGTAGTATTCCTGGCCGGTGGCGACAAGGACGGAGGACCAGAGGTTGGAGGTGAGCTCCACCTTGCGGCGCTCGATGGTGGCCAGCGGAATCGGAACGAGGGAGTAATCGTCGTTCAGGCGACCAACAACGCAGTTGGTGCGGCCGGCCATGGCGGCGTGGGCGGCCATGCGGGCGAGGCGGTAGCAGAGGACTGCATCGGAGGCATCGGCGGGGCAGGAACGAATGGTGTAGGAGGGATCGATGTACTTGACCGTGACGTCTTCCTTACGGGCCTTGAAGTGCTCGAGGATACGGTTCTTGAGGTACTCGCCGATGTCCTTCTTGAGAATGTTACCGGAGGCATCACGGCGCTCTTCGCCTTCCATGAGTTCCTGGCCGGCACCTTCGGCGACGACGATAACGGCGTGGCTCTTGCCGGAGGCGAAGCGGCGCTCGAGGGCCGCGAGGAGACCGTGCTCGCCATCAACGGTGAAGGGCTGCTCGGGGATGAGGCAGAAGTTCACAACGGGGTTGGCGAGGGTGGCGTAAGCGGCGATGAAGCCAGAGTCGCGGCCCATGAGCTTGACGAGGCCGATACCATAGTGGGCGCCAAGCGCCTCGGAGTGGGCGGAGCGGATGGCGGGAACGGCGGCGGCCACGGCGGTCTCGAAACCAAAGGTGCGGCCGACGAAGTGGAGGTCGTTGTCGATGGTCTTCGGGATGCCGACGACGGAAATCTTGAGGCCACGGCGACGGCACTCGTTGGAGACGTCGCGGGCGCAACGGAGGGAGCCATCGCCGCCAATCGTGAAGAGGACGTTGATGCCCATGCGCTCAAGGGTGTCGACCATGCGGGCGGTGTCCTGCTGGCCGCGGGAGGAACCGAGGAGCGTGCCGCCCCACTCGTGGATGGTGTCGACCTTGTCCGGCGTGAGAATCATGGGCTCGTAGCCGAACTCGGGGATGAGGCCGGCGTAGCCATAACGGAAGCCGTAAATCGTCTTGATGCCATAGCTGAAGGTCAGAACCTCGACCAGGCCCTTGATGACGTTGTTCAGGCCCGGGCAGAGGCCGCCGGCGGTGACGATGGCGGCGCGGGTGGCGCTGGGATCGTGGAAAATCTTACGGTGGGGACCGGCGCTCTCAAGCTTGGGCGCGGCCCCATACTTCTTGACGAACTCCTGGACGTAGCTGGCGCGCACGCTCAGCAGGGAGTACATATCGTCCTCTTCCACGAAGTTCGTGTTCTTGACCGGAGAATCAACCTTGCACTCACCAAGATTCTCGGTGATGAAAGTAAACTTGGAGGGGTCGTCGAAAATACGCTCGAATAACGAAGCCATAAAATGTCCTCTCGTCTGCTCGACCCAGGGTGGGTCAAGTTGGGGCAATATTATACGGTTTTACCTCGCGTCAGTCAAATCCATTTACCGGCGCAGGAGGGTGCGGAGCAGGAAACGGATGGGCAACGGCGTAATCACCAACGTGGCGATAAGCAGGGCGGCCAGGCCTTCCGCCAAACGCGTCCATGGCAGGACCAGAACGGTGGGGAGGCCGCCGAAGGGCATCCAGGCAAGCGTCCAGCCCGTGAAGCCCCAACCAATCGAAAGGCCGAGCAACAAGGAGAGCACGGCGGCCACGATGCAGAGGAGCAGGGCTTGCGCCAAAAGGAAGCGTCCCAGCTGTCCGCGCGTCATGCCGATGGCGTGAAGGGTGCGCAACTCTCCGGCCATAGCGCGAACATTCGCGGCGAGCAAGGAGACGAACCCGAAGCTGAGAATGAGGAGCGACCACAGCGGAATACGAGCCAGTTCGCCAAGGAGCTCCGAACTGTGCGCCAAGGTTCCCTCGGAAATCTCATCGCGCAGGTGGAGGACGGCATTGGGAAAGGCGGACTTCGCACCCGGACCGAAGCCACGGCCACGCCACGGCTCCGGGTCAGACTCGGCCGCTTGCTGAAAACGCAGTTCCAACAAATCGCCGACGGAATAGAGCGCCGCCGTATCTTGGGCCGGCGGGAGCTCATCAAGCCAGAGGAAGCGGACGCGCGCGGCCTGTTCGGGGTCCCAGGCTTGAGTGACATCTCGTCCCACAAAGACGGGGCCAAGGGTGCCAAAAGGCGCACCATTGCGGGCACGAAGTCCGGCGCGGGCGGTGACGAGGTGCCAATTGCAACGGGCAACGTCGGTGACGGTGAGCGGCAGGGTGTGAACGATTCCCTGCGCGTCGCGCCGCTGGATGGAGAAGGTATCGCCGACCCCGATGCGGCATTGACGGGCGAACATCTCGGTGACGGTAACGCCCGTCTCGCCTTCGGTGCCGATAAGGAGGATGTTGTTCTGTTTTGGAAGTCGACCGGTACGTTCACCGATGGCTACGAAGTCGGCATCGGAGAGGCGATATTGCTCAGCGAAGAAGGGACGGACGGGAAGCTCCTTGACAAGGGTATCCGCGCAGGTCTGGCTGATGCCGTTGGGGAGAAAGGAGACGATGGCCGGAGGTAAATCGCGCGAGGGGATGAAGGGGTCAGTGAGCGAGGCCCCCCAGATATGGATGGCAAAGAAGGCACCAAGGCCGGCTGTCAGGGTGAGAGCCATGCGGGCGTTGCGGTCAACGGCACGGGTGAGGACGCCGCGCAACAACTCCGGGCGCAGACGTAACACGGCGCCAAGCGGGCGCGCCAAGGCCCATTCGCACGCCGCCATCAAGGGGCGCGTAAACGCCATCAAGCCGAAGACAGCCAACGGCAACGCAATCAAAAACCACACGCTCCGCAACCAAGGATTGGGCGTAAAAGGGATGACCGTAAGCACAATCGGCACCAAACAGAGCAAAGCCCAAACCCCGCGCCAAACGGGATGGGCCACGCGCCAAGCCTCGGGGCGCACGCGCAAATCACAGGGGCCAAGCCGCGCCGCCCGACGCAGGGGCACGCACAGTGCAATCCCGGCGGACAGCATCAACAAGGCCGCCACGGCCACGGGCGTGACCCAACCAATCACAAGCCCATCCGGGAAGGTCAACGGATTCGCCTCAATGAAAACGGCCAGCGCCCCTACCCCAATGCCAAATCCAATCACGCCGCCAACACCGGCAAGGAAAAGGGCCTCGCGGGAGACAAGCGCCATGAGCTGACGCGACGTCATGCCAAGGGCGCGCAGGCGGGCATAGCGGACACGGTTTTGTTCCAGGCCCACGCAGAGCGCATTCACAATCATGCAAAGCGTGGCCACGCAAGCGAGGGCCACCAGAAGCGGAAGCTGAAAGAGAAGGTTGTTTGTCGCATCAGAGCGAAGTTGGCGCAAGAGGCCCTGTCGCGTAACCAACGTGGCCGCATCGTCGTCCGGCGAGACGGTTCGGACAGTCTCGGCCAGGGCATCAGGCGACCGGAAGGGTTTCAAGCGGATGAGCATGAGATTGCACAGCCCCTTGGTCTCGGCCAAAGCGGCGGCCTCGGCAAGCGTATCGCTGGCAAACATCGTTGGGAACCCGCCCACAGGGCGAATGGATTCAGCAAGATAACCACAAATCGTTGCCTCAACGCGCCCCTTCGGCGTGATGACCGGGACCTTTGTGCCAATAGGCGGGGCATCGCGCAACCCCTCTTCACCGAAGGCACGCGGGGAGATGACAAACTCCGGCTCGGACGCATCGGCACGGGGCCATCGCCCGGCGGCCAGCCCGTCCGGATAAGGGCATTCGGGGAAGTCACGGACAGGCGCGATGCCGCCCCCCACCCCGGGGCCTTGAAGCGGACGCACCTCGGGACGCCAATCGAGGCGACAGCGAAAAACGGTAGTGGCGAGGACGCTCTCAACGTCCGGCGAGGCCTTGACCGCATCCGCCACGGCACGTGGGATCATCTTGACGGGCGAACCGTGCGTGAGCGACTGCATGCCGCTGCCTTTCGGCGCGGCGGCAGAAGCACGCCCCGTGGCGACCCAACAGTCGAACGGCTTGCCCATCGTCTCGGCAAGCGGCTTGCACTGCGCTGTTGTGGTCACGGCCAGGCCAACAGACCAAGCTAATAGCGCGGCGGCCGCGGTCACGCCAACGAGTGCACAAATCAGGCGTACGCGGTCACGCCGCAATACATCTCGAAACAGGAGTCCCAGAGCGCTCACACCATGCGCTCCAAATAGTTGGCGGAGACGGCGGCAGGGTCATGGCCCGTCTCGAAGGCACCACGGATTTGACCGTCGCGCAGGATATGGACGACATCGGCGGCGGCGGCGACCTGCGGGTCGTGCGAGATGAGGAGGATGGCCGCGCCAAGCTCACGGTTGAGCCGCGTGAGGGTAGCGCAAAACTCGGCGGCGGCAGGAGAATCCAGGTTACCGGTGGGTTCGTCAGCCAGGATGATGTCCGGGTTCATCGCGAAGGCACGGGCGATGGCAGTACGCTGAGCCTCACCTCCGGAAAGTCGGTCGGCGGGTTGGGCACGACGGTGCTCCAAACCCACCAAGCGCAGGAGCGTCTCCATCCGTTCTGCGGGGACATCACGGTCGTCAAGAAGAGCAGGCAGTGCGATATTCTGCGCGACCGTGAGAGTCGGGATGAGGTTGCAATCCTGGAAGACGATGCCAACCGAACGGCGGCGAAGCAAGGTCAGCTCACGGTCGGGAAGCCCAACCAACGAACGCCCCTTCACGGAGACATCGCCAGAGTCCGGCGGAAGCAATCCCGCGAGGAGGTTCAGAAGCGTACTCTTACCCGCCCCCGAGGGCCCCATGACGGCATGAAAGGCCCCTTCCGGGACGGCGAGGGTGACGCCGCGCAGGACGTCGACAACGCGCCCTTCCACACGGAAGGATTTGCGCAGATCTGTGGCTTGAAGAGCGTTCATTTCAGAAGCGGAAACGAAGGGAGAGCTCAAAGGTACGGCCATCGTTGGCGAAGGCCTGCAGGTTGCGGGCGGACTCCACGCCGCGCGAATCGAAGATATTGCGCACGGCAAGGCCCAAGGAGAAGTTCTCAGTGAAGGGGAAATCGAGGGAGGCATCAAAGGTGAGGAGGCGCTTGGCGATTTGGTCCTCACCCGCGGGCTGGCCCCGAAAGGTCATCATCCAATCATCGCGCCAGCGGGCGCCGAAACCGAAGACGGCATCGTAGAACCACGGAGCCTTATAGCTCGTCCAGAGCGAGACGGCATGCGGCGGGAAGCGGTCGAAGCGGAGCCCGTTGGTCTTGTCGTAGTAATCGATGTAGGCGTAGGCCAGATAGATGGACCAATTGTCGGTGATGTCTCCGGAGGCGGAGAGTTCCACGCCCTGGGAGTAGGTCTTGCCGTCGTCTGAGTAGTAACCCTCACCGGTGAGATCGTTGTCCATGGCGATGGGCGCGTTGGACTGGTCGATGCGGAAAACCGTACCCGTGAGCCAGAGACTGCCGGTGGGATTCACGCGGATGCCGGCCTCTTTCTGCACGGCGCGCCAAGTGCTGTCCAGGTAATCCGAAGGCGAAGAGCCAGTGTTATCGGGCCAACGCTTGTAGTTAAAGTTCGGGGTCTCGGTGAGGGAGACGTTGGCAAAGAGAATGGCGCGCCCGGCCTCAAGAATGTCGTAGGAGACACCAAAACGCGGGGAGAAAGTCCACTCGTGCACGTGATTCACGCTGTCGTGCCAGTCGGCACGCACGCCGGCGATGACGCTGAGTCCGTGCCACTCCAACAGGTCTTGCACGTTGAAGCCGACCTTCTGCTGGCGCGTATCGGAATAGCCGGAGGCCTTGATGGTCTCGAGATAATTCTCTTCCGTGATAGTGCCGCCGCGGCCTGTGGAGGTGAAACCGCTCCAGCCCTGGCTCTCCTTCACGGTGGTGTTCACGCTCACGAGGAACTGATGATCCACGCCCCAGGTGTCGAACTTGAAGATAGCGTCCTGGCCGGCATAGAACGTCCTAGCAAGGCGGTCGCCCGCACCCCATTCATATCGCTTGTTGCTGGCCGGATCGGGGTCGAAGCCGGTGTTCGAGTAAGGTCCGCGATAGTCATAGCGGTTCTCAGTCTGAAAGAAGGAGAGGCGCGTGCGCAGGGTCAGCCAATCGGTCACATCGCCGTCCAACCGGAAGGTTCCGCCGAAGGTCTGGAAGCGCATACGGTCGCCGGGGCGCGTGTAGGTGTCGTCCCAACCGCTACCGTAGGGTTTTCCATAGAGCGTGCGCACACCTTGGAAAGCCGGCTGGTCACTGTATTGATAGAAGAGGTCAAGCCCGGCCTCCAAACGGTCGGCCACACGCAACGAGAGGCTCGGGGCCGCGGAGAAAGTCGTCCCGTGCCCGGCGTCCGAGGGGGCCCACCCCGGCTCGCGCCATTCGTAGGCCATCGGCACACGCACCGCAAGCCGCTCATCCACGAACACTTGATTCACGTCCGTGGCAAACTTTAGGCGCGTCCCCGAGGCTTTGGAATAGGAACCCTTCAGTAAGAAGTCGTAGAAGTCTTCCTCAAAGGAGGCCCGCTTAGGCTGCAGAATCACTGTTCCACCTGCCCCCATGAGATCCGTCATGCTCCCCATCTGCGCACCGTACGCGCCGCCGACCGGCCCTTTCACGATGTCCACCCGTTCCAAGAGCGTCGGGTCAAGGAAGGTCACCACGCCGCCACTCAGCGGCACCCCGCCCAACAACACTTCACTCCCCGAATAACCACGAATTGTGTAAGTTCCGGCCTGCCGCGCCATTACGGTCTTGCCGCCTTGATAAATACCAGGCTGAAGCGTCACCAACTGATCCAGGTCGGTCGCATTCCGCTCGCGGATGAAGTCTTCGGTCAGCGAATCGACCGTGAAGGGCGATCGCTCAGGCGGCAACTCCACCAGCGTCCCGGCATCGGTCGTCTCCGTCCGATACTTCGGCAACGGCGCGGCCGTCACTTGAACCGTCTCGTTCGTCGTCACCGTTTCTTCGCCCAACGTCATACCCGGAAGAAGCGCGAGCAAACCCAACAAAGCCTTTTCTGAAACTTTCATAACGCTAATAGTAGCACATCCACTTCCTTTGTGGTAAGTAAAATCTTGGCCATTTTTCGCCCAACAAACCCAAAGTATGCGGCCCCCCAGAAGAGAGCGTTACAGCCCGCAAAGCATGCACGCCCTTTTGTTTAAAGGCGTATGCCTTGGGTAAAAAGGCAAATGTATAAAGACGCCGCTTAGCGCCTGTCTGAGGAAACGTCAGCAGGAAAAAGGGATGCCTCTTGTTCTTTGGCTTCCTTCTGTTCTGAAAAGCCTTTTTGACTAGGCGTTCATTTTTCGGACTCGACCTTAATCTCAGCCTCTACTGCATCGATTTTAGACTTCATCCCTTCAATCGAAGCGGGCTCAATTTCAGCACCCTTCTGCCGCGATGGCGCAGGGGCAGGTCTACTGGCTGGCGACACGTGCTCTTCTGGAGACTCTGCTGGCAAAGCCTTTTCATCCTTCTCCACGCTTGGCACTTGGGCTTCTTCCATTTCTTCCGCGGAACCAGCAGATGGCGAAGGCGCGGACGGATGATTAGGAGTGCTTCCCTCAACGACGTCCTGTTTGACCGGCTCTGCCACCTGTGGAGAAGGCTGTTGGACAGTGTTTGCTGCGTTCTGAGAGTCCGTTTCCTGTACCGATGTTTCATCAGCAGTTGATTGATTCGGCTCCACTGTCTCCCTTGCCTTCTCTTTAGGCTCGGCGCCTTGCTGTGATGTCTTAGGTTTCTTGTCGGTCGCGTTCACTTTCTTAGGCAGTGGCCGTGGACAACTCAAGGGGCCTTTAAACACGGTTCTCGGCACAGGGAATTCCAACGATTTCCAAAGCAACTGCTCCGCTTGCTTCTGTTTCTGGGCCTCCTTTTGCACTTCCTTAAGCTCTTGTTGCAACGCCTCGGCCTCTTGGTGCAATGCCCTGTTCTGCATCAACAGGCCCACCACGCCGATTAGGGAAAATGCGAAGAGCCCGAAACCGACGAAAACAAGCACCTGCAATCCAGAGGAACGGGCAGGCATAGAAAGCGTAGGCTGCGGCATCGCCTCGTAGGAGGGGACATCCTCCGCATACACCGTCTGTGTCGCGGCCTGTTGCACCTTCGGAAGCATGGTCCGCACCTGCACCGAATATCCAGAAGCGACCCGGCGTAAAATCGCGGAGGCCGCAGGAGGCAACGCCGCCACCAGCGCACCAACCATCGACAGGTCAGACAATTCAGAGGGAATCGTCCCTAAAGAGTCCACCGCCGGACTATCCGCATAGGCCGCAAAGAAAGGTTGCGGGGTGTGGGTCGGCTCCGAAAGCGCCGGCGAGGCCAAGAGCGCCTCAAAGTCTGTCGTCCTCGCTTCCTCCCGGGAGACCCAGGTCACCGCCAGATAAGTCGCGTCACGGCCACGGAAATCCCAGCCATGCACACTCATGCACCGCACCGCAAAGACCCGGGCCGGAGTGACCCAGACACCCTCAAACCCAGACTCTCCGGCATCAAAGTCCGGCAACCGACCAAAGGCCTTTCGACATCCGTCCAACGAGGCGAAGTCAATCTCCTCACGCGGATACGTCCACGCCAGGCCATGCTCCGCCGTATAAACGGCCAACGGATACTGTCTCATCTGTCATGCTCCTTTCGGCGCGATGCCCCAAGACTCCGCTTGGGCCACGCCACGTTTCGCCAAATGGAAAATCAGCGCCCATAACGCCAACGAGAGATACTGCACAGGTCCAATCGTGTTCCAGAGGCAATGCAACACCACCATGCCGGCCAAAACCGCCCACGTCAGCCACGAAGACAACGCGGCAAACCCCACACGCTCAGGTCCACGCGCCGCCCACATCGCCCCGCCAAGCGCTCCCGTCCACGCCAAGTGCATCATGGGCGCAAAGAGTCCGCGGACCAACAACACCTCCGTGGAGGGTTCCCCGCCCTGGCCAAACAGATAGGCATATTCCACGGTCTCAATGACGGCAAACCCGCTCCCCACGCACACCCCCAACGCCAACCCCGACAAAATCCCCGGGAATTGCCGCGTGAACATCGCCAGAACAAGCAAAATCAGACCCTTCGCCGGCTCCTCCACCACCCCGGCCAAGGGCACCGTTGGCTCAATCCCCCATGCCATCCACAACACCAACGAAACCCCAATCGATGCCGCCCCGCCAAACAGCATCACAAGACTCGCGACCCACCATGAGACTCGCCGCGAAACATCCATTTCGCAAAAAAGCGTGACCATCGCCCACGGCACGCAGAGCGACATCAAGCACGCATAGAGCGGATGCAATTCCGGCACCGACTGCATCACCATCCACAACACCGCACACGCAACTATTCCACCCCCCAACACCCAGCGCCAGGCCCAGCTCCACGGACTCCCCAACAAGCGATACCACGCAAAGTACGGCCGCGCATCAGCCTCCTGTATCTGGAGCCTCTGTTGCGGTATCCCTTCCACAGCCATCACGTCTGGTGACACTTGCGCGTCCGGCTCGAGACTGTCTAACTGCGGCGTGGAACGCTTTGACTCCGATTGACCGTCTTTCGGCGTAGGCCCCGGAATCACGCGCACCACCGGTTGATAGGCCGTTGTGGTCCGTTCCCCGGCGAGTGTTCTAGAGAGAAAGTCATCGCGTTGCCTCATGAACGCTCCCTCGATGCTGCCTCATGCCATCCCATCGAACACGATGGACTCCTCCGCAGACCCTGGCAGTCATCCCTGTTCCGCTCCAACACGCGCATAACAACACTCTTTAGACTAATCATTCAAAGTACATAAACCATGCAAAAAGGATACCGAATACCCTTCCCAATGTCAAACAGTGAACCGTCAAAGAGTTGACCGCGCGCCATCCTGTTGCCTGCACGTTCATAACACGCCTAAAGCCCCAGTCTCATCGTGGGGACTATGAGGGACTTCTGAGACCCTATAGTGGTCCGAGGTCAACCACTATAGTGGTCGGGGGCGAGACCCTATAGTGGTCCGGGTCGAAACCCTTAGGGGTCCGTGAAAGACCCTTTTGGGGCGTTATCCGTCCTCCTTAATCTCTTCGCGCGCCACGCCTCTTTTCCGAGCGCTGTTGTGCTATCACCGCACGCACGGCACGGATTTGGTACACTAATGCCGTTATGGCGGAAATCCCACAAATCGATGGCTTCACGTTTCGTCAACGGCTCACGGCTTCGAGCCGAAGCGAACTGTGGCGCGCGGAGCAGACAGCCTTGGAGCGCGATGTCTTGGTGACGGTCTTCGGGCCGGGGGCACAGTTGGGCGCCGTCCAAGTCCTCGCGCAGACAAAATCGCCGCTCATCCCGGAAATCATCGACATCCAACATGCCGAAGCGCGCACCTGCGTCATCACGGAAGACCCGCATGCCCGGGGCATCGTGGCACTTCTGGCGGGCAGAAGGTTGGACGCCGGGCAAATCTCCAACCTGGGCATGCGCCTGGCAGAAGGCTTCGCCGACCTCACCTCGGCGGGATTGATTTATGGTGGGCTTAGCCCGACGTGCCTCTATTTCTCCGAAGACTCCGAGCCCGTCTTGCCGGATCTCTCGCCCGTACGTTTCACCTCCGGAAGCGAGGAAAACCCGCCCGACTGGCAAATCCCCATGGAGGCCCTCCCCTACGCCGCACCGGAACTGCAAGACGACCCGGACAGTGCCGATTTCCGTGCCGACATGTTCGCCTTGGGCCTGACGCTCTATGCGCTCGGCACCGGGCAGGTTCCCTTCGGCGCGGTGCCGCCGGAACTGTTGGCGGAGGCCAAAGCGACCCGCACCGTCCCCTCGCCTTGCGATATCAGCCCCAACTTCCCCACGGGCTTAGCCGCGTTGCTCGCGCGCTTGGCGAGCCGAGACCCCGCAAACCGCTTTGACGACTGGGACGCCGTGCGCGTGGCCTTCCACCAAGTGCGCGAAGGCCTCAACCTACCTGCCGGCCACCCGGAAGATTCCGTCATCGCGCCGCCCAATCCCGAGGTCCGCGCCCGCGCCGGTCGCACCATTCGCCTTTCCGTCAACGACCTGCGGGCCTATCGGCGCGACCATGCCGCCAGGCGCCGCCACCCCTCTTGGTTCCTGGTCACCACCACCGTTTTCCTTGGCCTCATCGCCTTGGCCGTGGTCGTTATCGCCATCAGACTGCTCTTCTTTCCATGAACGACTCCCAACGTATCCTCGACCTGCGCGAGACCATTCGCAAGCACGACCGTCTCTACTATGTGGAGGCGCGTCCGACCATTTCCGACCGCGAGTATGACGCGCTCTGGGATGAGTTGGCGGCTCTGGAGCGCGCCCACCCCGAGCTGGTGACGCCCGACTCCCCTACCCAACGCGTCAGCGGCGAGCCCCTCACCAAGTTCAACCGCGTGCGCCACGACCCGCCGATGCAGAGTCTGGACAAGACCTATGACAAGGCCGACCTCGAGCAGTTTGATGCCTTCCTGCACAAACGCTTGCCCGAAGGCACGGTCTGGGACTACGTGGTGGAGCCGAAGATTGACGGTGTCTCCCTCTCCCTCCGCTACGAGCATGGCCGACTTGTCCGCGCCGCGACCCGTGGGAATGGCGTCGAAGGCGACGATATCACGGCAAACGTCCGTACCATCCGCTCCATCCCCCTCACCCTGCCATGTGATATCCCCCTGCTAGAGGTCCGCGGCGAGGTCTATATGACGCGCGAAGGCTTTGCGGCCCTCAACCGCGCCGAGGAGGAGGCCGGCCGCGAACCCTTTGCCAACCCCCGCAATGCCTGCGCGGGTTCCCTCAAACTCCTTGACCCGCGCGAGGTCGCGAAGCGCCCGCTCGATGCCGTGCTCTATGCCGCCGGCGCCCTTGATGGCATCTCCTTCTCCACCCACACCGAGATGATGCGCGCCTTCGCCTCCTGGGGTTTGCGCACGCCCCCTTGGCAACGCCTCTGCTTAGACATGGGCCAAGTCTTTGCCGCCATCGACGAACTGGAGGGCCTCCGCCACGCCTTCCCCTTCGAGATTGATGGCGCCGTCCTGAAGGTCAACCAACGCGCGCTCTATCCCATCCTGGGCTCCACCGCTCACGCGCCTAGCTCCGCCCGTGCCTACAAGTACGCCCCCGAACAGGCCCGCACGCGTCTCCGCGCCATCACGGTGCAGGTGGGCCGCTCCGGCGTCCTCACCCCCGTGGCGGAGCTGGAGCCCGTCCCCCTTGCCGGCTCAGTCATCGCCCGCGCCACCCTGCACAACGCCGATTACCTCCGCGAAAAGGACATCCGCGTGGGCGACATGGTGGAGATCTCCAAGCACGGCGACGTCATCCCCGCGGTCGACCGCGTGGTGCCGGAACTCCGCCCACCCGAGGCCGCCCCCTTCGCGCTGCCCACACAATGCCCCGTCTGCGGCGGCGACGTGGAGCGCCTGGAGGGCGAAGTCGCCACGCGGTGTATCAATCCGGAGTGCCCCGCCCAACGCGTCGGCCGCCTGGAACTCTTCGTCTCACGCAATGCTCTGGACATCGCGGCCATCGGCGGCCGTATGGCAGAAGCCCTGGTCCAGGCCGGCCTTGTCACCCAACCGCTTGACCTCTGGTCGCTCGACCCCGCCGCACTCGCGGAGTTCCGTCTGGTCGCGGAGGATGGCACGGAGCGCCGCTTCGGCAAGAAGGCCCAAGAGGTCGTGGCGGCCCTTGAGCGTGCCCGCGACCTGCCGCTCCACCGGTGGCTCTTTGCACTCGGTATCCCCGGCATTGGTGTGACCGCCGCGCGCATTGTGGCCGCGCCCTTCACCTCCTGGTCCGCCCTCTTCACCGACCCGCTCTTCGATGATGTCCTCGCCTTCTATGAGGCCACCGAGCGCAAGACCGGAGACCGCGACCTCCTGGCCGGCGAAATCGCCACCCGCGCCCAGGCTCTGGCCGAACGCGGCCTCCTCTTGCGCGACGACCCCGACAAATCCTTCCGCGACCGCTTCCTCCTCACCATCAAACCCGAGATGGCTCGCGAGATGACGCGCTTCCTGCGCTCGGACTACGCCCGCCGCCTCGCCTCGCGCCTGGCCGAGCTGGGCATCGATCCCAAGCCCCTCGCCGAGGCCCCCGTCGGTACCGCGCTCGCCGGCAAGAGTTTCGTCATCACCGGCACTCTCTCCAAGCCGCGCGAGGCCTTTGAGCGCCTCATCCGCGAGAACGGCGGCACCGTCCAGTCCTCCGTCTCCAAGAAGACCTCCTACCTCCTCATCGGTGCAGACCCCGGCGGCAGCAAGTACACCAAGGCTCAAACCCTCGGTACGCCGATGCTCGACGAAACCCAGTTCGCCGCCCTCCTCGGCCAACCCGAGTCCGCCCCCGCCGAGCCGGAAACACCCCCACCCTCCCCCGCCACCGCGCCCTATGTCCAGGACGACCTCTTCGGCGGACTCAACTGACTTTCTCGAAAGGACGCGCCATGAAAGGCTTCCATCGCATCGCCGCCATCACCCCTTCGGTCTCCGTGGCCAACCCCCTCGCCAACGCCAAGGCCATCCTCGATCTGGCCTACCGGGCCTATCACCGGGGCGCCCAACTCATCCTCACCCCGGAGCTTTCGCTCACCGGTTACACCTGCGGCGACCTCTTCGGCTCGGCCTCTCTCGCCAAGCAGACGAAAGAGGCGTTGGACTTCCTCCAGATTAATCTCGACAACCGCTTCGACCTCGTCGTCGGCCTGCCCGTCGCGGTGGACGACCGTCTCTACAACTGCGCCGCCGTCATCCACTGCGGCTCAGTCGTCGGTTACGTCCCCAAGACCCACCTCCCCACCTACCGCGAGTTCTACGAAAAACGCCACTTCGTCTCCGGCGCGGCCCTCCCGCCCAACGCCGAGATCGACGGCGTGCCTATCGGCACCGACCTTCTCTTCGATGTCGGCGCCTTCCGCTTCGGCATCGAGATCTGCGAGGACCTCTGGGCCGTCGACGCTCCCTCCAACCGCCTGGCCGCCGCCCGCGCCCACCTCATCCTCAATCCCTCCGCCTCCACCGAAGCCGTGGGCAAGGCCGCCTACCGCCGCGACCTTGTGCGGATGCAGTCGGCCCGCCTCTCCTGCGCCTATGCCTACGCCTCCGCGGGTTCCGGCGAATCCACCACCGACGTCGTCTATGGCGCGCACCGCATCCTGGCCAACAATGGTCGTGTCCTCGCCGAATCTCGCTGGGAGGAAGGCATCAGCCTCATGGACTTCCGCCCCGACTGGATCGACGCCGTGCGCCGCCGCGAAACCTCCTTTCCCGAGCTCCCGCTCGCGCCCTGCCGCGTCATCCAGGCCTACATCCCCGGCTTCGAGCCTTCAGAAAGCGATGGCTCCCTGGCCGGTCTCGACCCCACCCCCTTCGTCCCCGCCGACGACGCCCGCCGCCAGGAACGTTGCCGCGAAATCCTCCGCATCCAGCTCGCCGGACTCACCAAGCGCTTCACGCACACCCACGCCAAGCGCCTTGTCATCGGCCTCTCCGGCGGACTCGATTCCACCCTCGCCCTCCTCGTCTGCCATGAGACCTGCAAGCGCCTGGGCCTGCCTCCGCGCGAAACCATCCTCGCCGTGACAATGCCGGGCTTCGGCACCTCTCACCGCACCCACTCCAACGTCCAGGCCCTCGCCCAAGAGCTCGACATCGAGCTTCGCGAGATTCCCATTGGCCCCGGTGTGGAGCAACACTTCAAAGACATCGGCCACGACCCCGCCGTCCGCGACATCACCTACGAAAATGCCCAGGCCCGCGCCCGCACCTACATCCTCATGGACCTCGCCAACCAAGAAGGCGGCCTCCTCGTCGGCACCGGCGACCTCTCCGAAATCGCCCTCGGCTGGTCCACCTACAATGGCGACCACATGTCCATGTACGCCGTCAACTGCGGCGTCCCCAAGACCCTCGTCCGCTACTGCGTCGAGTCCGTCGCCGCGGACTCCCCCGCCGACCTCGCCGCCACCCTCCGCGACATCTGCGACACCCCCGTCTCCCCCGAGCTCCTCCCCGGCGACCAACAGACCGAGGCCATCGTCGGCTCCTACGAACTCCACGATTGCTTCCTTTATTACTTCATGAAGTACGGCTGCGACCGCGACGACCTCCGCGATCTCGCCACCTTCCTCCTCGGCGACCGTTACGACGCAGAGGAAATCGAGCGCACCCTCAACAGCTTCTGCCGCCGCTTCGTCACCCAGCAATTCAAACGCTCCGCCATCCCCGACGGCCCCAAGGTCGGCACCGTCGCCCTCTCCCCCCGCGGCGATTGGCGCATGCCCTCCGACGCCTCCTTCACCCTCTGAGCAACCCCTCTCCACCCCCTCTGGCAAGACCCTATAGGGGTCCGCCTCCGACCACTATAGTGGTTGACCACCGACCACTATAGGGTCTCACCCCGAATCCTTAAGGGTTTCTCCGAGCCCCCTTTGGGGAACAGCAAGAGAAAGGCCCGGGGCGAGAAACCGCCCCGGACCAATTTGTCACCTATCACTTTGCATACGGCGAACTTAGCATACCGACATGTCGTCCGCATCCGCCACCATATCCCACAGACCGACGCGTTCGCCTTCGTGCTTGTCAATGCCAGTGTAGGAGAGACTCGCGTCCTCATAGCGCTTGAAGTTCAGCACCGCCATATTCATCAGCGCGTCGTTGAAGAGGCGCAAGGAAACGAGTAACTTAAAGTCCTTCAGGGTCAGCCCCGTCACCCGTTCGAAAAGGTCTGTCTCCAACTGCTCAATCACTTCTCGGAGCGGCCCAAATTGCGATCGGCGATGGTCTTCATCACGGCGTCGAAGACCTCTTGGTTGTTCAGCAGACTCTTGAGTGTCGCGTTGTCCACGTGCACAAAGCAGGGCACTCTGCCACCGGCGAGCCAAGAGTGTGGTCGCGTCACCGGTGAAGGCAAGTTTCAACACCTATATGGCGTTGATGAGGCTAAGGTTCCCACCATTGGCGATTACCGTTCGTGCCCCCTTGACGGAGGGGTGGGAGTAAATCTGTCGATTAATCACTCGCCAAGGACTGCTTTACTTGTTGTACTTGTCCCATCTGGTAATTTTGCCTGTTCTGATGTGCACCAATGCGGAAGCAGATTCCATTCCGCTAAGGTCGGGATACTTAGTAAAGTCACAACAGTCCCATCCGCGAGTGCCAATCGCTCACATGGCGTTGGCATGTAGAATTCCGCATCCATCGGCGGGAACGCCGGAGCAAAGTGTGCGAGAATCAAGCCGGGTATACCGCTAGGTTTCTGCTTGGACTTGAAGTAGGCACGCACCTGCTCACACTGTGCCTCCGTAAGCACCCCTTCCCCTCGTTTCACCACACAACGTGTATGCCCAGGTGGCAAATAAAGCCCGCTACCTGGGACAATCTCCTGCGCTTCAGCAATGAAGCGTTCCCACCCACCGTTATAGAGTGTATTATAGAGCCACGGTGTCAAAATATGCGGAAAAACTGGCTTGCCCATTTCAATGGCTTGTGCACCGGGCGCAGACGTTGAAATAGAATAGGTGGATGTGATAAAAGGGCCTCGTGGGATAGCCACAACCTTGGTGATACCATCGGGGGATGCCTGGTAAAGACGAAGCATCGAACTCTCCGTGAACGCAATGCATGCTTGTACAGCCGTTACGCAAAGCATCCATACAACCGTTATACCAATCACACCACGCCCCATCCATTCCTTCAATCGAGGGAAGGCATTACGTTCACGAATAATCAAGATGGTTGCGGCCAAAAGTGTCGCATAGAGTAAGCGTACACCCATGTCCTTACGCAACCCCATGGCCAAGCATGCGACCCCCACACTTACAAACAGGTAACACCACCACTCCGGTGCATGCAGGAACAGTGACCAGAGTTGTCGCCTCCAATACCAAACAATCCAACACAACGCCAATGCTGCGACGAGTGGCCACAAGGAAAGCGCTGAAGACAACGCAACCCAAACAAATCCTCGTGCCCCTTGCTGAACCCACTCCACGAGTCCTTTGTCGACTCCATGTCCGCCACATCCATTCACCAATAGGAGAAGCCCGACAATCATCGCCACCCACGCCACAATCCGTTGAGGTGAGAAAACGTCTTTCTCCCTGTTAATTGCACGTAAAAACATTCCACTCGCTAATGCCACAACCATCGGAGCCGAAAAGCTCTCTTGGCTCCATCCGAAGAAAAACGCAATAGGTACCAACCACCATGAGTGCCGTAACCGTCTCCAGAGTACCATCATCCCAATGGCAAAACTTGCCATCCAAAGATAATTCACAGCAAAGGCCGCATTTTTCATGCACGGCTCAGCATACCACAAGAACCACCATGCCAACGAAAGAATAAATAGATACGTCCGAACGTTTGGACGTCGGAGACCACCTTCTCGCATCAACAAATATGCCAAGAGTAGCCAAAAGCCGGCACTCACCAAGTCAAAGACCCAATTGAGACGTGCACCTGAAATCGCAGCCACCACCGCATGAATCCAAACACGCCCATTGCTATCCGTGGTATAATCCGTCACCTGTTGACGCACAACCCCCGCCAGCGAATTGATATGTGAGAAGTCTTTCCATCCAGGATCGCCATTTACTTGTAGAAGTCCTTGTCGGATACCGCCAGAGCCATAATAGAGCTCATCATTGGCCGGTAGGCAAAAAATTTCCATAAGGAGGACACAGATACCCATCACCGCGATGAGGAGGAGCGAGCCCCAATGTTTGATCAGAAACGCTTTCATTGTTCATCCTTTACCAAGTAAACAGGGCGGTGCTTCGTCTCGAGGTACGTCTTGGCGAGGTATGTCCCCAAGATACCGATGCAAAAGAGTTGAAAGCCTCCAAAAAAGAGAATCAAGCACGTCAACGTGGGATATCCCACCACCGGCTCGCCTACAATCATTGTCTTAAAGACCACGTAAAGCAAATAAAGCAGAGCGACCGTGCAAGAGAGCACCCCCGTTACAGATGCTAAGTGCAGGGGAGCCACTGAGAACGCAGAAAGCCCTTGAATGCTGTAACGTACCAGCCCCCAGAACGACCACTTCGTCTTACCCGCACTCCGCTCCACATTCGAGAAGGTCAGCCACTTGGTGCGAAAGCCCACCCACGCATAGATTCCCTTGGTGAAGCGATTCACCTCATGTAACGACAGCACCGCTTCCACCACGCGCCGCGTCATCATCCGATAGTCCGTCTCCCCGCCTAGCATCTGTACTTCGGAAAGACAGTTCATCACTCCATAGAAAAGCTTTGAGCACTGACTCCGTAGCCATGGCTCGCCAGCCCGATCTACCCGCCGTGCTGCTACGCAATCGAAGTCGCCCGACTGCAACGCTTCCAGCATCTCCGGGAGTAACGTCACCGGGTGTTGCAAATCCACGTCCAACGTCACCACCACATCACCACTCGCCTTCCGAAGTCCTGCCAGAAGCGCAGCCTCCTTACCAAAGTTGCGCGAAAATGAGACGTAATGTACCGCATTATCCTCCGCCGCCAACTTTTGGCAAATCGGGAGTGTCTCATCCGTCGAACCATCGTCTACAAAGACGAACTCCGACTCACACTCCAGAGCAAGCCCCTTGACAGCCTCCCAAAAAAGACGCACGCACGGAGCCTCGTTATAACACGGAACGACCAAAGAAAGTTTCATTCTGCCTTCTCCCTCTTACGAAAAACCAACCAACGACTGATCGCATAATTGAGCACTACCACGAAAATCCCAACCAGAATCTTCATCGTCAACTCATTCCAACACGCCACATCCACCGTCAACCAAATCAAAAGGACATCCACCACACCTGTGGAAAGGCGCGACCCCGTGAACGCCATCAACTCCCACCAAAGAAAGCCCCATGACACATCTTGCCGTGCATCAAAGACCCACAATCGATTCGTCCACCACGCAAAGACTACCGAAGGCCACCACGCCACCGTATTCGACACCCACGCTGGCCATCCGCACAAATGAAAGAATGCCAAGAACAGCACCAAATTCAAGAATGTTGTGCACACCCCAAAGAAAAGATATAACCCTGTGTGCGACAGACACAACCGCCACATCACCGCCACAATACTCTGTACGCCCCGTACTTGTGCACGGGGTGAAATCACTCTCCATCTGTCTGACCTGGGCATTAAAAAGCACGCTCCCTTTGCGTGCTTCAATCGAGGCCCTGCGAGACCCATAAGCAAACACGCGAAAGAGAAGCGTGCCAAAGACGGCACGCCTCGCCTAACACGTTGCTTGCTTATTGAAATTTCGCAGGTTTCGATCGAAGCAACCTTGTTACGCTTAGCGTAGTGGTATCGCGGCTCTCCCGCGACGTGCCAATAGAATAGCAAACCTTCCCCTACTTTTGCACGTAATGATGTCCGAACAAGCGTATTCGGGGAAGTTTGTTCGCGAAGACGGTCTTGCGTGAGAACCCGGCGGGCTCCATCGCTTGAGTCTTTGTCGTTTCCCTGGGGTACACGCTCGCAGTGTGGAGACAATAGTACCGAATGACAGGTCTTAATGATGGACTATCTTACTATAGAACATATGGTTGATAGTGATTTAGAGAGGGCGAATGACAGGTCTTTGGCAAAGGTACATGGAACAGTCATGAAGCAACCACGCCTGAACTTTGACAACTGAATAGATGTGTTTGTATCGCATGATTGACCATGGGGAATCGGTCTCACAGTAGCCTTATTTATATAAGGTATAGTTTGATGCCCTGTTGGTCGACGAGAAAACTTCCCCGGACAGTATTGGTCCGAAGCAAGCGTATCCGGGGAAATGGAGATTGCAAAGACGCAAAGATGGGCGCGAAGCCAGATGTGCACATGAAGGTCACGTTGTGAGTGAAATGCCGCAGTTTCTTCCCCTCCATCCCTCTTCTTTGCGCTTTAACCTGTTTTAAAAGGACTTTCACACGTTTTTGAGGATTTAGTCGAGTTTTCAATGAGATAGTTGCAAAGGCTCATTTTTGGGTAT
>CALXOF010000011.1 GCA_944389945.1 uncultured Kiritimatiellota bacterium
TCCGGGTCAAGAACCCATCCGGGACGCATAGAGCGATATTCAATTCTCAAAGATCAGATGTTTCCGTTTCGTTAGCGTCAAGCGCAGATGGCGTCGCGAAAACAGGACATATAGTCTCACAATCCCGCCAAAAACGCAAGCACTTTTTTCAAGAAATTTTCAGGGCGCGATAAACCATTGATATTCCGGACGCTCTGCGCCTCACATTCCCCTCACAATCCCCCACCCCGCCAATCTCGCGCCCCAAAAAGCCCCGAAAAAGGGAGATCGCAGAGCCCCACAGAGGCCCTCACAGAGCCACACAGAGAGCACAACGCAGGGGAAAAACCGCCGATTCCGCCGATTGAAGCCGATTAGGGGCCGGCTACCGCCGGCTGAACTGCAGAGTTTCTTTACCACAAAGGCCGCAAAGGGCCACACAAAGAGCACAAAGATGGCCCCGCACATCATGCGGGGCCCTGGAGCGGCCAAGCTTTGGGCCGTTGGGTAGAAACTGACTTCAGAGGACGTCCAAATCCGTCTCTATCGATGGTGCAGAGAGACCATCTATTAATTTTAGTGTCTCCTCATCTTCAACCGAGACAATCAATGTTACTGTTCCAGAGTCCTTAAAGTCGTTAGCCGGGCCCGAGCGAATTTCAATTTTGGCACCATCTTTATAGGCTTCCACCCAGTAGATATCAGCCCAAGGTTGCACCGCTGAGTGAAACGTAAGCCCGAACTTTTTCTCCAGTGCTTCTTGAACGGCTTGAACCTCCTCTTCACGTTGCAATTCACTGCTCACATCGCAACGAAGGATGATAGCAACAATTCGATGACTATCCACTGTTCGTTCGAGGTCTACATCCTTAAATCGACGAAAGGGGCGCGGCATAGTCCACGTTGCACGTTCATCGAATACCCAAAAAACTTCCTCATTGATTCTTTTAGGAAGAGGTTGCCCCACTGTAATGCCAAAGATAGTAAAAGTAGGTGCCTTGATATTGGCGGCAACGGCCTGCCGAATCTTTGCCGGTGTACCACGTTGGGTAACTATTTTCAGCGCAGTCGCGCCATCGTCACGAGCCTTGGTCACACTTGCACCATGTTTCAGCAAAAATTCCACCGCAGGGAAATTCTTCTCAAAAATAGCAGTCTGCAACATTGTCTGCCCTTCATTACATACCGGTGTTTTATCCGGATCTGCACCATGTTTCAATAAGAATTGTGCGACTTCCAATGATTCTTTGTCGTTTTCAAAAAACGCTCTATGCAATGCGAGATAAAGAGGCGTGAGGCCATCCAACGATGGATCCTCTGGATTCTTCACCTCTGCATCCACAGACGCACCACACTCCAAGAGGATGCGCGCCATTTCCAGACGATTAAAATCACCGCCCTTCGCAGCAACGCATAACAATGCTGGGGCGCCATTTCGCTTGTTCCGCATGTCGAAATCAAAATCGAATTCCTTAAGCACCTTTAGCCCTTCAGGGAAATTCGCCAACACACACTCTGTGGCATAAGTATTTCCGGAACCCAAAAGCGATTCTGGTGCTTGATATTCCAAGTCCAAACCTTTTTTTATCAGCTCTCGCATTCCTATTACACTATGATTCTCAATGGCCCGAGAGAGAAATGAAGCGTCGATATTTTTCTGCATCTCTTCCTGATTTGGTCTTCTAAAACGCGGACCATCTTCTTCTGTTGATACATCTTCCTCTATTTGCTCATCATCTTCTGAGGTGGACTCCGCTACCGCTGGCGAATCTGCAATCTCATCCTTACCCTCCGAAATGGCATCCGCCGCCTCGGAGATGGTTTGAGATATCTCGGTAGTAGGTTGGGATTCCGGTTCCGCTTCCGGCTGTTGGGGTTGGTCACTGCAACCAATTGCGAGGAGCGACAGGCAAAGGGCGCCAATCAGTGTCCGTTTCATGTCCTTGTCCTTTCCATGACGTACAACGATAACGTACTTATAGTACCACCCCCCCCCATTAAAGCAAGAGGAAAATCATTTTCTCGCAATATAATAGAAGAAATAGAGGAATGTCCCTTCGCCAGCGTTTCCTTACAAATCATGATACGCGGGGAGGCGAAAATGAAAGGGCCTGTAAGGGGGCTTTCTGAGACCCTATAGTGGTCGGAGGTCAACCACTATAGTGGTCGAGGGTGAGACCCTATAGTGGTCGGGGTCGAAACCCTTAAGGGTCCAGAAAGGGCTATGGGACGCGTGCAATTTAGGCGTCGCCGGAGGCGACAGCTCGGGCCCAAACCTCTTGGGCTCCTCCAAACCTCCAAACTTCCAAACCTCCAAGCGTCCAACCTTACAGGCCGTGTTCTTTGCGGAGGGCGCGGAGTTCGTCGCGGAGGAGGGCGGCGCGCTCAAACTCGAGGGCCTCGGCGGCCTGGCGACCCTATAGTGGTCGGAGGTCAACCACTATAGTGGTCGAGGGTGAGACCCTATAGTGGTCGGGGTCGAAACCCTTAAGGGTCCAGAAAGGGCTATGGGACGCGTGCAATTTAGGCGTCGCCGGAGGCGACAGCTCGGGCCCAAACCTCTTGGGCTCCTCCAAACCTCCAAACTTCCAAACCTCCAAGCGTCCAACCTTACAGGCCGTGTTCTTTGCGGAGGGCGCGGAGTTCGTCGCGGAGGAGGGCGGCGCGCTCAAACTCGAGGGCCTCGGCGGCCTGGCGCATTTCGGCTTCCAGACGGGAGAGGGCCTCGAGGAGGTCTTCCTTGGCGAGGCCGAATTCAGCGACGAGAGAGGTGGGGGCGGGCTTTTTGGGCGGGGCGTGACGGCCCTTGCCGTGACGGGGTTGGCCGGGCGTGGGCGGGGCGGCGCCGCCGGGGGTGTCCTCGGCGGTGAGGTCCTCGTTGATGGCGCGGCGAACGGTGTGCGGGACGATGCCGTGGGCGGCGTTGTAGGCCTCCTGTTTGGCGCGGTGCTCGCGGGTGACATCAAGGACGGCCTTGATGGCGGGGGTCTCGATGTCGGCATAGAGGATGACCTTGCCATCGACGTTGCGGGCGCAGCGGCCGGCGGTCTGAATGAGGGAGGTCTCGGAGCGCAGGAAGCCCTCTTTGTCGGCGTCGAGGATGGCGACGCGGGTAACCTCGGGGAGGTCGAGGCCCTCGCGCAGGAGGTTGACGCCAATGAGCGCGTCGAAGTCTCCGCGGCGGAGGCGGCCCAAGATGTCCACGCGGCCGATGGCGTCGATGTCGGAGTGGAGCCACTCGGCGCGAACGCCGATGTCGGCGAGGTATTGCGAGAGGTCTTCGCAGGCGCGCTTGGTGAGGGCGGCGACGAGGGTGCGGCCGCCGCGCTCGGCGTTGGCGCGAATCTCCTCGATGAGGTCGTCTATCTGGCCGGCGAGGGGGCGGACCTCCACCACGGGGTCGAGGAGGCCGGTGGGGCGGATGACCTGCTGGGCGGTGACGGTGGAGACGGCGCGCTCGTGCGGGCCGGGCGTGGCGGAGACGTAGAGGATGCGGCCCACGCGCTCGTCGAACTCTTGGAAGGTGAGGGGGCGGTTGTCCTTGGCCGAGGGGAGACGGAAGCCGTTGTCCACGAGGATCTGCTTGCGGGCCTGGTCGCCGTTGTACATCGCGCGGATCTGGGGGAGCGTGACGTGGCTCTCGTCGATGATGCAGAGGAAGTCGCCGCCGAAGTAGTCGATGAGCGTGGGCGGGGGCACGCCGGAGGCGCGGTCGGCCAGGGGCGCGGAGTAGTTCTCGATGCCGGTGCAGTAACCCATCTCCGCGAGCATGACGAGGTCGTACTCCGTGCGTTGGCGCAAGCGCTGCCCCTCGAGGAGCTTGCCGTCGCGGTCGAGTTCGGCCAGGCGTTCGCGGAGTTCCTCCTTGATGCGCTCGACGCCGCCCATGAGCTGGCTCTTGGGCATGACGAACTGCTTGGCGGGCGAGAGGAGGCACGAGGGCATCGAGCCGGCGACGCGCCCGGTGACGGCGTTGATGGACTTGAGGGACTCGATTTCGTCGCCGAAGAAGGAGACGCGGATGCCCTCGGTGGAATAGGAAGGGAAGATGTCGAGTACGTCGCCGCGGACGCGGAAGACGCCGGGCTTGGGCTCGTAGTCGTTGCGCGTGTACTGAATCTCCGTCAGCTGGGCCATGAGGTCCTCGCGGACGATTTCCTGGCCCTCGCGCAGGGAGATCATCAGGCCGCGGTAATCCTCGGGCGAAAGCAGACCGTAGATGCAGGAGACGGAGGCGACGATGATGGTGTCGCGGCGACCGAGGAGCGCGTGCGAGGCGGCCAGGCGGAAGCGCTCGAGGTCCTCGTTGATGGAGGCGTCCTTCTCGATGTAGGTGTCGGTCTGGGGGATGTACGCCTCGGGCTGATAGTAGTCGTAGTAGGAGATGAAGTACTCGACGGCGTTGTCGGGGAAGAAGCCCTTGAGCTCGGCGTAGAGCTGGGCCGCGAGGGTCTTGTTGTGCGAGATGACGAGGGTGGGCTTCTGGAGACGGGCGATGACGTTGGCCATTGTGAAGGTCTTGCCGCTGCCCGTCACGCCCTGGAGGATCTCGCGCGCGGCACCCTGCTCGAAGCCGCGGCAGACCGCGTCGATGGCCTCGGGCTGGTCGCCCATGGGCGCGAAGGGGGCTGACAGGCGAAAGCCCGCCGGCCCGGAGACCCGCTCGTTCTCGAACCGCGTCTCCACCTTACTTCACGCCGATGCGCTGGGCGAAGAGAATTTCGTCCTCGCCGCGGCCCAGGGCGACGGCGAACTTGGCGCGGTCGACGGTGCCCAGGAAGACGGTCTTCCAGCCCTCGGAGGTG
Organism: uncultured Kiritimatiellota bacterium; assembly: GCA_944389945.1. Lineage (GTDB taxonomy): Bacteria > Verrucomicrobiota > Kiritimatiellia > RFP12 > DVOR01 > Spyradenecus. The sequence goes on from CALXOF010000011.1 coordinate 4,785, forward strand.
CAGAAGAGGTAGACATTCTGCCCGACGAAGCCGCAGTCGGCCAGCGCGGCGTCGCGGGACTGCATGGCCTTATTATAGTGGTAGATGAGGAGGGCGGAGGCGCCGCGCAGCTGGTCGTCCAGCTCCACGCAAGCGGGGGTCTCGATCAGCTCGTTGGCCACGGGATCCCACGTGAAGAGGCCATCCTTGGTGAGGACGGCGATCTCAATCTCGCGCTTGTCCATCGCCGAGGGCGCGGTGCGCTTGCCGTCGGGACGCGTGATGCCGTTGGCGGCCCAGAGGAGGTTGGAGAGCTGCTGGGGCGTGGGGGCCTCGCCGGCCGTGCGGCGGCTGGTGGAACGCTTGGCCAACGCCTCCATCAAGGGCATCCCGCCCGTCTTCTGGGGTTCAGGCAACTTCACGTTCTCGGCCACGGCGCTCGCCGCCAGACCCAACATCGCAAACAACGCAATCGCACACTGCTTCATGTCAGATTCCTTTCGTTCTTGCTTTGCATTATAGCATAGGGACGGCAACGCTGCCCCTATGCAGGAAGACAGAGAACAGAGAATGGAGAACTGAACGCAGGGGTGTTGCCAATCAGCCAATCAGCGGGACGGCAACGCCGCCCCTTAATCGAAGTGGATGCGGGGGTCAATCAGCATATAGCAGAAGTCGGAGAGGAGGTTGCCGAGGAGCTGGATGGAGGCGGTCATCACGAGCATCGCCATGAAGACGGCGTAGTCATGCTGCATCAACGCTTCGAGGGAGAGCTGGCCCATGCCGGGGATTTCGAAGAGGGTCTCGATAATCATCGAACCGGCGAAGAGGGCGCCCAGGATGCTGCCGAAGCCCGTCGCGATGGGAATCAAGGCGTTGCGCAGGGCGTGGCACCAGATGGCGCGCCGACGCGTGGCGCCTTTGGCCAGCACCGTGCGCACATATTCCGCGCTCATCTGTTCCATCAGCGAGTTCTTCATCATGATGGTCAGCAGGGCGAAGGAGGTCATCACATAGGCCGTCACGGGCAGGACCATGTGGTAGGCGCGGTCCCAGAACTGGGTCCACCAGCCGGCCTCTCCGGCGGCCACGGCCTGCACCACCGCGTCACTCTCGAAGCCACCGATGGGGAAGATGTCCCACAGGCCATCGACCGTGCCACTGAGGCACATCTTCAGAATCATACCGACCGCGAAGGCGGGGATCGAATAGGCCGTGAAGACCAGCGCACTGGTCGCGAAGTCGAAGGGTGCCCCATGGCGCAAGGCCTTCGCGATGCCCAGCGGGATACAGACCAGATAGCTCAGCAGAAAGGCGACTACGCCGAACCACACCGAGACCGGCAGACGCTCGCTGATGCGCTCCCACGCCGTCGAGTCCGGATACATATAGCTATGCATGGACATGCCGAGGTGGTTTTCCACGGCCCAGGTGTAATACTGTTCCCAGATGGGACGGTCGAAACCGAACTGTTTGTTCAGCGTCGCGCGCATCTCTTCGCTGACCAGGGCCGCGTTTGCGCCGCCGCCGGCCTCGCCGCCACCGCCGCTCGCGCCCTGCATCTGCGCCAACATCATATCCACCGGGCCGCCCGGCAACAGACGCGTCAGCAGGAAGCAAACCACCGTGATGCCGAAAAAGGTCGGCACCAACAACATCAAGCGACGAATCAAATACTGCAACCGGTTCATCGGAACTCCCCTGCTCTGCGGAAACGACAATACCTTACCATAATCCTCCACCCCAGCGCAAATGGGCCGGCTCAATACTGTCCGGGGAAAATGGGAATCGCAAAGACGCAAGGGTAGGCGCGAACCGCTTCGGGCTCCATCGGTCGCTCTGCGGCTTCGCCGCTGACCGCGACCGCCGCCCTCCGTTTCGCGCCTTGTCGGGTTCTCGTGTCCCCATCCGTCGCCCCGCAGGGGCGCTCCGTTCTCCGTTTTCCGTTTTCCGTTCTCCGGCGAACAGCCTAAGCCTGCTCGCCACGTCGGAGGGGGAGGAGGGTCGGCAAGGTGAGGGGAAGGGCCAGCAGGGCGGCGAGGAGATCGGCGAGGGATTGCGCGGCGACGACGCCGTTCAGGCCGAAGCAGAGGGGAAGGAGGGCGATGGCGGGGAGGAAACAGAGGCCTTGGCGGGAGGAGGCGCGGATGGGTTTGCGGATGGGTTTGCGGATGGCTTGCATCATCATGTTGCAGGGGACAATCCAGGCCGAGAGAACCAATGTGCCCATCTGCCAGCGTAGGGCCGAGGCGCCCACTTGGGTGACAAGCGGGTCGCCCGTCTGGAAGCAGTTGACCACCTCCGGGGCCCAAATCCAGCAGACTGCGGAGACGAGCGCGAGGAAGGCGCCGCCCGCGACGACCAGGAAGTGGAAACCTTCGTAGACACGTCGCCAGAGCCGGGCGCCGTAGGCAAAGGCGCAGACCGGTTGGAAGCCTTGGCCCAGGCCGATGAGGGCCGCGCCGAAGAATTGGGTGAGGCGGGTGACGATGCCCATGCCGGCGAGGGCGGCGGCGCCGTAGGCCGCGGCGGCGTGGTTGAGCGCGGCCATCGCCACGCAAGCGAGGCCTTGGCGGAAGAGCGAGGGCGCACCGCCGCGCACAATCTCACCGAGCGCGGCGCGGGTGGGAGCAAAGGCCCGCAGACGCACGGGTACCACCGCGGCACGGCGGTTGAGTCGCCAGAGGAGCAGGAAGCTGACCGTCTGGCTGAGCGCAGTGGCGGCGGCGGCCCCGGCCACGCCCCACCCGAAGACGAAGATGAAGAGCGGGTCGAGCAGGCAGTTGAGGACGGCGCCGGCGACGATGCCGACCATCGCAAGGGTGGCTTTGCCCTGGAAGCGGAGTTGATTGTTGAGCGTGAGGGCCGCGCACATGGGCGGCGCGCCGAGCAGGACGATGGCGACGTAGGGCGCGGCCACGGGGAGAAGGTCGGCGGGCGAGCCGATGGCCAGGGTGAGGGGTCGCAGGAAGAGCAGTCCCACCGCGGCGAGGATGCATCCGGCCAGCACGGAGCAGACCAACCCCACGGCGGCCATGCGCCGCGCGCCGTGGCGGTCCCCCGCGCCGAGCATGCGCGCCAGGGTGTTGCCCGAGCCGTGGCCGAAGAAGAAGCCCGTGGCCTGGATAACGGCCATAACGGGGAAGGCCACGCCCACGGCCGCCACGCTCGCGGTGTCGAGCCGCCCCACGAACCAAACGTCCGCCACGTTGTAGAAGGCGGAGATGAGCATGCTGGCGATGGTGGGGATGGCGAGACGCAGGATGAGCCCCCGCACGGGGGCTTCGCGCAGGCGACGCAGGTCTTCGGTGGGGTGAGGCACGTCAGTTCAAGCGGCCGGACATCTTGTATTGGAAGAGCTGGGTGCGGATCTCGTTCTGGAGGGCCTCGTCGTAGGTGAACTTCTCAATCTTCTTGTGGTTCACGTTGGCGCGGACCAGGATTTTGGGGTAGAGCGGCGTGTCGTCATCGGGCTCACCCTCGTGGACGAAGAGGCCGGTGTCCACCAGGAGCTGGAGGGTCTGGCGGAAGAGCGCCGGGTCCATCTGGTAGTGGTACTTGCGGACATCGCCGAAGGAGGGGTCCTTGTAGTCGATGTTGAAGTCGTCTCCCACGGTTACGGACATGCCTTCGAGGATGGAGATTTGGCCTTCGTTGCGCATGTCACAGCGGACGCGCGGGGCGGTGGGGGACTCCTGGTAATAGATCTGCACCCAGTTGAGACGCGACTCCTCGACAGTGAATTCCTCGGGCGCGCGGTACCAATAGGGCGAGCAACCGGCGCAGGCGAGCAGGGCGAGGAGGGGCAGGAAGGCGAGACGTTTCATGGCGTGCTCCAATCAAGGGGTGTCCCAAGGACGGTAAATGAAGAGGGGGGCCTCGCAACGGAGGCGGAGGGTGGGGGCCTCGGCGCGGTTGAGGGTGGCCCGCCAGAGGGAGGCCAGCAACAGGTCCTCCACCGGCCAGACGAGGCCGCGGGCCGTGACGCGTTGGGGCCGCAGGGAGATCAGCGAAACCGCGCCGCCGGGGCACACGTCCAGCGTGTGTTCGCCGGCGGGGAAGAGGTCGAAGCGGCCATCGTTCGCGAAGAGTGTGGCTTCGGTCGCGGTCTCGTAGATGTGCGCGAGGTTGGCGAGGGCGTGATCCATGCGGCGGCCCAAAACGGCGAAGTAGTCCAGCCGCGCGGCGGGGGCGTTGCGGCGGCACCAACGGATGGCCTTGGCCAGGTCGCAAGTCTCCTGTTCGTCCTCGTGGAAGAGGAGGCCCGGCGGGACGGCCTCGCGCAGGGTGTCGCCATCGCCCACCACCTGGAGGAGCGGGGGCGCGCCGGGCGGCGGCAGACGGTCGCAGCAAACGCAACCGTCGCAGGCCGCCAAGGCCGCGCGTTCCCCCGGTGTCTCGGGCGGGGCACCGTTCGCGATGACGGCCAGACGGGTCATGGAACGAGCGTGTAGCCCAGGTCTTCGATGTCCGCCGCCAGGGTGTCGGGCAACGTGCCCACGACATCAAAGGCGTCCAGTCCGGCCTGGGTCACCTCCGTGACGCCCGGATAGCCGGCGAGCAATTTCCGCACGGCGCCCCGGCAATGGTCGCACATCATACCCTTGACGGTCACGCGGCGGGTGGTGTTCGGTTCGTTCATGGTTGTTTCCTTTCATCAGTAGTATAGCATAGGGGCGGCGGCGTTGCCGCCACCCCGGGGAATGGAGCAATACTGTCCGGGAAAGTCCTCTCGTCGACCAACAGGGCGCCAAACTGTACCTTATATAAATAAGGCCACAGTGAGACCGGTTCCCCATGGTCAATCATTCGATACAAACACATCTATTCAGTTGTCAAAGATCAGGCGTGGTTGCTTCATGACTGCTCCACGCACCTTTGCCAAAGACCTGTCATTCGCCTTCTCTAAATCACTATCAACCACACTTTCTATAGTAAGATATGCCATCATTAAGACCTGTCATTTGGTACTTCGCTCTCGCCCGTCGCGCGCTTGCCGCGCGCTCCGTTCTCCAGGGCACCGCAGGTGCCCCTCCCCTCCAATCAGCTAATCAGACAATCAGCAGCATAAGGGCGGTTCTGCCGCCCTTATGCTACAATTGCGCTGTGAACGACATCCTGCGAGAGAAACTCAAACACCTGCCAGAAAAGCCCGGTTGCTACCTCTATCGCGACCGCGCCGGTACCATTATCTACGTCGGCAAAGCCGTTAACCTCCGCCGGCGCGTGCAGAGTTACTTCCGCGCCTCCACCATGCGCCACGCCCCGCCCAAACTCCGCAGTTTGGTCCACCACGTTGAAGACCTCGAAATTCGCGTCGTCCGCACCGAGGCCGAGGCCCTCCTCACCGAGAGCCACCTCATCAAGACCTACCGCCCCCGCTTCAACATCCTCCTGCGCGACGACAAGCGCTACCTCTCCCTCAAGGCCGACCCCTCGCGCCCCTTCCCCCGCATTGTCACCTGCCGCATCGTCCGCGACGACGGCGCCCGTTACTTCGGCCCCTTCCCCTCTTCCACCGTCGTCCGCGCCGCCCTCGACTTCACCGAGAAACGCTACGGCCTGCGCAAGTGCGGCAGCCTCGACCCCTGCCCCGACGACCACACCCACTGCATGGCCGACGTCATCCGTTTCTGCACCGCGCCCTGCCTCGGCCGCATCTCCGAGGCCGACTACCGCGCCCGTTTCGACGAGGCCTGCGCCTTCCTCCGCGGCGAGCGCCCCGCCGTCATCGAAGAGGTCCGCCAACAGATGCTCGAGGCCTCCGCCAAAGAGGACTTCGAGAAGGCCGCCCGCCTCCGCGACACCTGGCTCGCCCTCAAAGAGCTCACCCGCGAACGCGCCCGCGCCCGCCTCATCCCCGCCCTCAAAAAACCCACCGCCGAAGAGGGCCTCACCCAGCTCGCCGAACTCCTCGGCCTCGACCGCCCCCCGCGCGTCATCGAGTGCTTCGACATCTCGCACCTCATGGGCACCCACACCGTCGCCTCCATGGTCGTCGCCGTCGACGGCATGCCCGACAAACGCCGTTACCGCCGCTTCCGCATCCGCTCCGTCTCCAACGACGACCCCCACGCCATGGCCGAGGTCATCCGCCGCCGCTACACCCGCGTCCTCAACGAAGGCCTCCCCCTCCCGCACCTCATCCTCTGCGACGGCGCCGAACTCCAGGTCCGCGCCACTCGCGCCGTCCTCCGCGAACTCTGCCTCTTCGACGCCATCCCCGTCGCCGGCCTCAACGAACACTTCGAGGAAATCGTCCTCGATGACGGCCGCCCCAACCTCATCCTCCCCCGCGACTCCCCCGCCCTCCAGATTCTCATCCGCCTCCGCGACGAAGCCCACCGCTTCGCCATCACCTTCAACCGCGCCCTCCGCCTCCGCGCCCTCAAAGAATCCGTCCTCGACGAGCTCCCCGGCATCGGTCCCGCCCGCAAACGCCAGCTCCTCGCCGCCTTCGGCTCCCTCCGCCGCCTCGCCGCCGCCTCCGAGGCAGACATTGCCGCCCAGCCCGGCATCACCCCCACCCTCGCCAAAGCCATCAAAGACGCCCTCCAAGTCCGCGTCCACGACTTCGACTAAGGGGCGCTGACGCGCCCCGGAGAACGGAGAACGGAAAACGGAGAACAGAGCGCGCGACAAGCGCGCGACGGGTAAGCTACTGTATAAGTGGCATCAGCCGCCTCGTCCTAGTCGTCCTATAGGTCCTATTGGTCCTACCGCGTCGCCAGTTGGCACGTCGCAGACGTGCCGGGGGTGCAGGGAGAACGTCTCCCTGCCGGGGCGTGGGGCAGCGCCCCACATCCTCCAATCAGCTAATCTGTGGTTCCCATTTCTGGCAGTCTTCGTGGTTCTTCGTGCACCTTCGTGTCAGCCCCGCAGGGCAAACCTTCCACACTCTCCCAACAACTGGCCCGTCGCGCGCTTGCCGCGCGTTCCGTTTTCCGTTTTCCGTTCTCCGTTCTCCGGGGCGCGTTAGCGCCCCTAAAACGTACAGCGGCCGGTGGCGCGGAGGGAGAGATAGGGCGGATCGATGTCGGGGCGGCCGAGGATGATGTGGTCGCGCAGGGGGATGCCGATGACGCGGCCCGCGCGGGCGAGAGCATCAGTGGCCTCGATGTCGCGCGGGGAGGGCGTGACGTCGCCGGAAGGATGGTTGTGCGCCACGATGACCGAGCTGGCGTTGAGGAGAATCGCGCGGCGGAAGAGGGCGGAGGCGTCGATGAGCGTCTGGTCGCGCAGACCCGAGGTGATGAGGTCGGGGTCATCCTTGATAGGCCGCCGACCGTGGTCCAGGAAGAGCGCCCAGAAGCCCTCGCGCACGTGCCGCGTGGAGGCGCCGAAGAACCGTTGCGCCATATCGCTAGCCAACAGCAACGGTTTGGGGAGTTTCCCCTGCTTGCGCGGGGCGAAGACGCGCCGCCCGAACTCGATGGTGGCCAGCAGGGTGGAAATCTTATCATCGCCGATGCCCTTGAGCGTGTCGCGATGCTGAGCCACAAAGGCGACGAACTCATCGTGGTTGTAGGGCCGCAGTTTGGCGAGACCTTCGGTCCCTAGCTCGGCCACGAAGTGCTTCGCCAGTTCGCGCACATTACACCCGCTGACACCCGTGCGGAAGATGATGGCGAGCAACTCATCGTCCGTCAACGCCTCGGGCCCCAGACGGCGGAGACGTTCGCGCGGACGCTCCTCGGGCGGCAGGTCGGTCATTTTGCCCATGGCATTCCCCATTTCTCGGCGACGCGGCCGGCGAGGGTTTCGACAGCATCGCCGGGCGCGGCCTGCACCCAGTCGACGTCAAATTGGTGACGGAGATAGGTCTCCTGCCGACGGGCCAGTTGGCGCGTGCGGACGACGGTGCGTTCGCGGGCGGCGGCCTCGGTCAGCGTCCCATCGAGCACGGCAAAGGCCTCGGCGTAACCGATGGCCTGGGTGGCGGTGCGCGACCACGCGGGCCAACGCCGCCGAAGCGTCTCCGCCTCATTGAGAAGCCCTGCGGCATACATGGCATCGACCCGCTCGGCAATACGGCGGTGGAGCGTCTCGCGCGGCCACGTGAGGGCCACCAGGCGCGGACGCGCCCGTTCCCCCCACCCCGCCGGGAGGGTGCCGCCCTGCTCCAAAATCTCCAGCGCACGGACCAACCGTCGGGGATTCTCCGTGTCGGCGACGGTCTGCCCATGGGCGGCGAGACGCGCACGGAGTTCCTCCGCCGGCAACACCTCCAGGCTCGCCCGAAGCGCGGGATTCGCGGGCGGCGTGGGGTCAAGCCCACGCAACAAAGCGGAGAAGTAAAGCCCCGTGCCGCCGACGGCAATGAGTCGGGGCGATACGGCCTGGGCGCGATGGGCCTCTTCCAGCCACGCGGCGGCGGAGAAGGGTTCCCCCGGCGTCACCAAATCCAACCCATAATAAGGCACCTGTCCCCGCTCGGCAACCGTCGGTTTGGCCGTACCGATGTCCATCCCTTGATAGACGAGCATGGCGTCGGCAGAGAGAATGGCCACCCCCAGACGCTCAGCCAGCACCTGCGCCACCGCCGTCTTACCGGAAGCGGTCGCACCGGCAAGACACAGGGTCGCGTCAGATTGGGAGATCACAGAGGAACACAGAGGCATACACAGAGGCTCACAGAGAAAATCTCAAAACATCAATCTCGCCCGTCGCCCCGCAGGGGCGCTCCGTTCTCCGTTTTCCGTTCTCCGTTCTCCTCGCCATAGACCCACTGCAACACCATTAAGGCAAAGACCCCAATACAGATCGCTGAATCGGCGATGTTGAAGCAGGGGAAGTGGCTGGCGCCCCAGTGGAAATCGAGGAAGTCGATGACATAGCCCAGGCGGACGCGGTCGATGAGGTTGCCGATGATGCCGCCAAGGAGGAGCCCGGCGACGGGCGCGGCCCAGGCATGGTCGCCGAAAATCTTGCGCCAGAAGACGAAGCAGAGGATGACGGCCAAGACGCCAATGCCGGCGAGCCACAGTTGGGCCCCCTGAAACATCCCCCACGCGGCGCCTTGGTTGCGCACGTAGGTGAGGGCAAAGACCGAGAGGACGTCCACGCTCTCCCCGGGCTGGAAGTCGGCCACCACCCACAGTTTGGTGAGCTGGTCGAGGGCGAGGACGGCGAGGGCGACGGCAGAGGCGATGAGGTATTTCCGCATGTCAGCGAACCTTGACGAAGAGGAGGAAGAGGATGGGCTGAAGGAGTCCCTGAAGCAGGAGGAAGCGGACGACGACCTGCTGCCCGGACCAGTGCAGGGCGTTGCGGCAATGGTCATGCAACGGGAAGGTGACCGAGAAGAAGAGACGTTGCAGGAAGGTTCGCGGCTCGCCGGGTTTGGGGCGCGTCACGGGGTGCCCCGCGACCTTGAGCAGACGCAGGCAGGCCAGCTTGACCAACCCCAGGCCGCCGTTGAGCACAATCATCGGCGCCACCACAAAGATGACGCAGAGGTTGCCCGTGGCCAGCGCGGAGACGCCGATGACCATACCGAACATCCGCGACCCCGCGTCGCCCATCAGCAAGCTCGAAGGATAGCAGTTGTACCACAGATAGGCGCCCATCGTGCCGATGAAGGTACAGGCCAGGACGGCCCACTTGGCCGCGGAATCACTGTGCGGGATGATGAGATAATCCGCCACGGTGCGGTGGCCGACCACCACGTAGAGCAGGATGACGAGCGCAAAGAGCGAGAGGAGCGTGAGCAACCCCGCCAGGCCGTCAATGCCGTCGGAGCAGTTGGTGGTGTTGATGGCGCCGAAGAGGAGCAGCCCCGCGATGGGAACGTAGACCCAGACGGGGATAAGCGTCTCCGCCTGGAAGAAGGGCCACCAGACCGAGACCGCCTCGCCGCGGCAGAGCAGGAAGGCGCAGAGCAACGACACCGCCGCGTCGAAGAGCCCCTTCTTAAGGCCTCCCCACGGCAGGTCCGCGCGATCGTCCAGCCACCCCGAGAGCATGCTGAAGAAGACGCACGCCACCACGCCGATATCCCACAGCGACTCCCAGGCATAGATAGGGAAGAAGAGCAAGAGGGCCGGCAACGTGAGCACGGCCATCAACACGCCCGCGCCCGTGGGCTTGCCGCCCGCCTTCCCCTCCGCGCCAATGGCCTTCACCGAGCCATCGGGCAACCGCACGGCCTTACCGCGGTCCACAGGCAGAAGTCCCTTCAGCCGCGGCAGAAACCACCACACCAGCAACGCCGCCAAAAAGGCACCGCCACCCATCATCACGGTGTGGTAACGGAACAGACGAAACGGCCCCCAATAGGGCTCCAAAAACTCACTCAAGAGGTAAAGCATAATGCCGATAGTATATCAAAAGGGGCGGCGAGGGGCGGCCGCTGGCCGCCCCAGAGAACGGAGAACGGAGAACGGAGCGTGCAGGCGCGAAGCGCCAAACCTTCCACGGCCACGGAGCGCGCGACAAGCGCGCGACGGGTGAAGCCGTTGTACAATAAGCGCGATGGGGAAGTTGCCCAAAAAGCCTAGCCTCCAAGTGGCTAAAATTCCCCCGATAAGGGGGCCTTTCTGGACCCTTAAGGGTTTCGGGTCGGACCACTATAGGGTCTCACCCTCGACCACTATAGTGGTTGACCTCGGACCACTATAGGGTCTCAGAAGGGCCCTTTACGGGCCCCTCTGGCCCCTCTCAGGAGATGCAGGAGATGCAGGAGATGCAGGAGATGCAGGAGATGCAGGAGCGCCCTTTCGGGCGACGGACGAGCCGCTATCCAATCAGCTAATCAGCCAATCAGCGGGGCGCGTTAGCGCCCCTTACGTGTGCTGGCACGCCTTTAATCTGCAACACATCTGCGATTTCAGAGCGGGCGCACAGCGTAAAAAAGCGGGGCCGCCTTTCGGCGGCCTCACTTGTCGCCCCGCAGGGGCGTTCTGTTCTCCGTTCTCTGTTCTCTAGGGGCGGGACACGTCAGTGGCCCGACCCTTTGCCTCGGCGTCTTTGACGGAGAGGAGGACGGCACGGAAGAAGTTGCAGTCGGTGCCGGAGAGGATGAGGACGCGCTCACCATTGAGGTCCTCGGGGTAGAGGCGCTGGATGTAGCGCCACTCGGGGTCGTCGAGGCTGACCTTGCCGAGGAGAACGAGGGCGCCGTCGCCGCGGATGGCGGTGATGGGCTCGCCGTTGTTGGTGAAGGCGATGGAGACGGTGGGGACGGGCGCGGCGGGCTCGCCACCGGCAGCCACTGCGGCGTCTTCCTCGTAGGTGCCGATGCGGGTGAAGTTCAGGTTGACATCGGCGACCTCGATGGCGCTATCGAAGCCGAGCCAGTACTTCTCGGAGGCGGTGACGCCGTCGTCCTGGGTCTGCTTGAGGATGGCATCGGGGTCGTTCTTGAGGACCCAGTCGAGGAAGCCATCGTCCTCGGAGTTGAGGGCACCGGTGTCATCGAGGCGCGCGGCGGCGGGGGAGTAGACGAGGGTGAGGACATAGTCGGTGTCCGCCTCGAGGAGGCCGCTGTCGATGGACATGGAGGGCGCGGCGCTGAGGGTGCCGGCGTCGGCGACGGAGAAGGTGGTGAGGCGCTTGGCCTGAGCCGCGAGGGGTTTGCCATTCTTGGTGATGGAGGAGAGGCGGAACCACTTGTCATCCCACAGCTGATTGACGGAGAGCGCGTAGGTATCGCCGAAGGAGCCGACGAAGGAGACGGCGCGGCCGGTTTGGGCATTGGTGCCATTGTGCTGGAGGGCGAGGCTGCCGTCGCGGCCGCCGACAATCTGGGCGGAGAGGGCGAGCATACGGCCAGCGGCGGAGGTCTCCATCCGGAAGTCGGAGCGGGTCTGGGTGTACTCGGAGGTGTTGCCGACCCACCAACCGTTGGGGCCGGGGAAGGTGTTCATCTGGGTGGCATAGGGGTCAACGCCCCAGGAGGTGCCCTCGAAGGTGGCGACATCGTCGGCGGCCCCCAAGTTCGTGTGGCTAAACTCATCCACGAGCATATAGGACCCAGAGCCATTCTGAATCTCGGCCAGCGCCAAGCGGGTTGAGGTCACAGAGCGGACGGTGGCGGAAACGATGTGGGAGGCGTTCTCAATGTCGACGGCACGCTGAAGTTGTTCAGCGGCGGGGCCGACAAGCCAGTTTGCAGGATAGTCGCAGAAGAGGATTTCATCGGCGACGACCCCGTTGTCGCGAACGAGCTGGAGGGCATAGAGGGCGCCGTTGGAGTAGTTGCCGGAGAGGGCGGCGGCATCTGCGGGGACGTTGGCGAGGGGGTCTTCGGCGGGGAACCAGCTGAAGGTGTTCGCGTTGCCTTCCGTGTAGCGATGCTGGAGGAAGTGGAGATTGCCCTCCTCCTGGTCCTCGACAAAGCCATCCTCATAGGTGTTGCCGATGCGGGTGTCGCCGATGACGTAGTAGTCCGTATCGTAGACATCGTTTTGCCCGGCGTGGGGGAGGAGACGGCGATAGGGGACCCAGCCCGTGAGCGGGATGTTGGTCTCGACATCCGTCCACTCGATGGGGACATCGAGGGGGGCCGTCGTGGCGGGCAGGGGCGCAACCTTGAGGGCGATGCTCCAGCCATCGAGGGAGCGCTTGGGACGGAGGTAATAGCTATTGTAGTCGGTCGAGAGATTCGTGAGGGTGGCGGGGTCCACGTACGTGAGCGTCTCATCCTCGGCCCCGGTGACGACGGCGACGGGCGAGGCCTCCATGGCGAGCTCGATGCCGAAGGAGATGGTGTCTTCGCCGGCCGTGGTCTTACGGGTGGGACGGAACTCGTTGAGCCAGACGCCGGTGGGGGCGATGTTGTAGATCCAGGCGTAGGGGGAGGGCTCGATCTTGCGCTCCTTGGCCACGGCATTGATGTTGGCCTGGTCGTCGGGGACGTACCAGGGGCAGTAGCCCTCGAAGCCATCGGAGGTGAAGTTGGCGATGCCCTGGGCGTCGTAGACGGTGCCTTCACTGTCGGCGACGACGATGGCGAAGCGGAGGACGGCGCCATTCTGCCAGAAGAGCTCATCGGTCATGTCGATGGACTGGGTGAAGGGCGCGAGGCCATCGGCGAAGCCGGACTCATCGAAGCCGCCGCCGGCGAACTCGTCGGGGGTCATGGTGCGGAAGGCGACGCGGGCATTGGCGAGGAACTCCTCGTCGGTGTAGTCGGCGGGGGCTTGGATGATGCCGCCGTCCTGCGCATCCTCGGAGACGACGAGGTCAGGGTCGCGGAAGCCGATGAACTTGAGCGGGACGATGCCGGCGGCGGCGCAGTAGTCGGTGCCGGTGGTGGCGTTATAGCTGGAAGCGAGCTTCTGGCGGATGGCGGAGAGGGTGGTGGTGAGGCCATCGCCAATGGAAGGCTTGGAGCCAATCCAGCGGGCGAGGCTCCACTGGTTGAAGAAGTCCGTGGAGGCAGTGGTGACGGAACCGCCGGTGGGGTCGGCAGCGTTGACGGTCGCGGCAGGGATGAGCGACCAGGCGAGGTAGAGGCGGGTGTTGTTGTTGGCGAAGTTCTGGCAGAGGGTCTGCGCATCGCCGAGTTTGCCGCCGATGAGGCCGCGGGAGGGGTCGATGACGACGGACATGCCGAGCGTGTCGCCGACGAGGGGCTGATAAAGCCAGCCGTGGACGTCCTTGTGCTCACCGCGGGCGTTACCCTCCGCATCGTCCCAGATGGGGAAGGTGACGGTCTCGCCGCCCTTGTCTTCGATGGGGTCGCCGGTGGCGGTGTCGATGGCGAAGAGGGTCTGGGTGGCGAGCCAAGCGCCGGCGCCGGTCTCGCCCTGGGCGAAGGAGACGGTGATGGTGTTGTTGGCGGAGGCGGGCTCGTCAACGAAGAGGAGGGTGATGACGAAGTCGTCCTGGTCGGCGAAGGTCTCGTCGCCGTCGGCGCCGTCCTCATCGAACTCGCGGTCGAAGGAGATGACGCCGGTGGGGTTGCCGTTGGCGTCGCGCTCGACGGTGGCGCGGCCGTTGAGGGTGAGCCAGTCGCCGGTGGTGATGGTGGTGGGGTTATCGGCCGTATCTCGGGCCTGGATATTCTGGTTGTACGCCTGCAGGACGGTGTCCTCGGAGAGGACGCCATTGGACGAGCCGATGAGCATGACGTGGCCGATGAGCTCGGGCGGGAGGGCGATGGAGTCGAAGCAGTAGCCGGTGCGCGGCTTGAAGGAGAAGACGTTGCCGTTGTTGAGCTCGCTATAGACCCAATCACGGCCGGAAGCGGTCTCGGTGGCGGTCTCGGTGCGGCCGGTGGTATTCTCGATGAAGTAGCCCTTGTTCCAGGAGCCGCAGAGGCCGGTGCCGTAGGTGACGTTGCGGAGGGTGATGGTGAAGGCGACCTGGTTCCATTCAGGCTCGGGGTCAGGCTTGATGGGGTTGCCGTTCTCATCGAGGTTGTCCTCGCCGAGGGTGGCGGCACGGAAGGCCCACTGGTCGCGCTCGGCGGCGAGGGAGGAGATGCCGCGATAGGCTTCATTGTCGCCGCGGCTGACGAGCCGGCCGACGAGCTGGACGGAGCCGGCCGTGCCGGTGGAGTCGGTGACGCCGTTGAAGACGTTGCCGGTGCCGCCAGGGGTGAGCCAGGGGGTCATCGTCAGGGAAGCCGGGCCGTTGACGGCGGTGCCGCCGGTCGCGTCGGCGGAGAGCCAGACGCCGCCCTCAGCCGCACCGCAAGGACGATGAAGGACGTAGGCGCGGAGGTCGTTGGAAGCCGAGAGGGTGGCAGTGTAGTAGGCGTAGGAGGTGGAACCGGACTGGGGTGCGTTTGCGGCATCGTCAGTTGGCGTGAGAGTGGCAGGGGTGGCGGCCTGTGCGCCGGTAGAATCATAAGTGAAGACCTGCCAGCCGTCGGGGGTGGTCTGGGGGACGCCGGCGGCGGTGATGCCGTCGCGCAGGACGGGCATGACGACCTCGGCGGCGAGGTTGGTGGAGTCGCCGGCGGGGTTGGCGATGTTCACCTCGTTGAGCCAGGCGGATTCGGGCGGGGTGGAGTAGAGATAGAAGTAGGGCATGGCCGTGCCGGCGCCGGCGACGTTGAGGTCCTCGACGGGGGCGTACCAGGAGGGATAGACGAAGGGCGTGACGGAGGCGGACGCGGCCTCGCCGGGCAGGGCCTGGCGGACGAGGAAGTCGACGGAGCCGTTGCCGGAGTCGGTCTGGAAGGTGGCGCGGTAGACACCCCAGGCGACATAGGGGATGGCAGGCTCGATGCCGCCGCCATTGGTGGTGTCGTCCGGCGTGGAATAGGAGGTGCCGAGGATGCCGACGAGAGAGGCGCTGGCGAAGCGGCCGTCGTTGGGGTTGAGCTGGGCGACACGGGTGCCGTAGTCGGGCGTGAGGATGGTGGAAATCTGCTCGGTGGCATCCGCGAAGGTGCGGCCTTCGAGGGAGAGGGTGGGCGCGGGAGCCGTGGCATTGGGGTCGGTGTAGTTGGCGCCAACCCAAGCGGCGTTCAGGCCCCAGTCGGCACGGTGGCCGGGGTCGGGATAGAAGACGAGGATGGCCTCGAGGGAGAGGTTGTTCTGCTCCAGGAGGGTGGCATTATAGTCGGCCTCGAAGCCGAAGCCGCTGCCCCACCAAGGCTGGTTGCGCTGGGCGGAGACGGTGGGCGCGGAGCCGTCCGTGGTCTCCTCGGGGAGGGCGGTGCAGGGGCGGACGCCGGTGATGAGGGCACGGGCGTCGGGGTTGTCAGAGTCGAAGGCGAAGGTGGCCTCGGCCTCAAGGAGATAGCGGGTCTCCGTGTCATCGGGGTTATCCGGATCGTGGAGGATGGCCACAATATCGAAGGAGGTCGAATCGGCGGGCAGGGTGACGGAGACCCAGTTGTTGGTGACCGTGCCGAAGTCGAAGGAGCCACCAGTGGAGAAGGAGACCCGATCGGCGATGCCCGGGAGCGTGCGGCCGTCGACCGTCTGCGTGCCCTCGGCGAGGTAGGTGCCGGACTGGGAATCGAGCATGCGGACGCGGAGCCCGGTGAGGTGGTGGAAGGGCAATGCGTCGTAAGTGAGGGTGGCGGTGGGCTCGCCGGCGGCATCGACCGACCAAGAGACTTCCTCATTGCCGCCACGGCGGGTCTCGGTGGGGGTGGTCTTGTTGGGGAGGTAAAGGGTGTGGGTGCCGGCGCCGGAGATTTCGGAGATGACGCCGCACTGGGTGAGGCCGGAGTACTGGAGAATGTACTGGTCGGGGTTGACCTGGCGCGGGGTGACCTGGACGACGGGGGCGACGGCGTCAGTGTCCAACTCAATGGAATTATCGTCGGCCTCCACCGGCTCGTCGGGGCGGGTGTTCGTGACGGGGTTGAGATCGTCGGGCCACGTGCCGGTGAGGATGTGGGTGAGGTCGCCGGGGCCATTATCGCCCACGCCGGCGACGGCGTTGCGGCGGGAGACCCACTTGCCGCCCATGTCAACGGTGGAGACGGAGGCGGCGCGGGCGTTGGAGGCGCGCTCGTAGACCCAGGTCGGGGTGGCCGCGGCGTTGCCGGACCTATCGTAACGGCCGTTGGCATCGGCATAGAAGGAGTCGGCCACGGCCAGACGGCGGGCATGGGCAAGCGCGGAGACGCGGCGGTCGGCAAAGCCATCGTCGCCGGATTCATCTTCCCAAGAGGTGTCTAGGAAGGTCTGATACCAGGGGGAGCGGACGGCGAGCGCGTCATCCGTGTCGTCGCCCTCCGTGGCGGAGTCGACGGCAAAGCCGTTGTCGGAATAGGCACTGTAATAGGTGTCGCGGAGGTCGGCCAGGGCTTCCTTGTTGGTCGACCCAGAGGCGGAGCTCGCGGTGGCGGTGCTGAAGATGACGATGTGCTCGGCACCGCCGGTGGGACGATAAAGCAGGGCAGAGGTGACGGCTCCATCGGTGGCAGTCTGGAAGATGCCATCACCGAGTTGAATTTGGTCACCCCAGCCGGCATTCCGGTGGTTCACGCCTTCGGTCAAGGGGCTGTCGTCTGCCGTACGGTAATAAGCACCATAGTTGGTGTGGATGGTGTAGAAGGTGCGGTTGGCGGAGGTGTTGCCCTGACGCTTGACGGGGACGACGCCGTTCTGCGGGGCCTCCAGATTATCCGCGTCATAGGTGTTCGGGACGGCGTAGGCAGCAGGAATCTCGGTGACATCACCGCTACTGGGGGTGGTGCTGGCGAAACGCCAAGAGGTGAGATTGACGCCGACGGGGACACAGATCTCCGCGAAGGAGGTGAGCGAGGGGGTGGCGGAGCTGTGGTCGGTGAAGTTCAGTTCATTGAGGAAGACTTCGCCGGGGACGCAGGAGTACATCCAGAAGTAGGGGGAGAAGAACTCGCTGCCGACCTCGGAGTCACCTTCGGGGAGGGCGGCGTTGTGGGCGTCGCGGATTTCCTTGTTGAGGCTGCGGGGGAAGTACCACGCGGGCTCCTTGTAGTCGGCGGCGTTGATGACGGACATGTACCACTCGGTGGACTCGGAGCCATCGGCGTTCAGCTGGGTGCCCTGGTAGACGGCCCAGACGACGTAGCGGACGAGGGAGTTCTCGGGGAGGCCGGCGATGCCCGTGCGGGAGAGGTCGCCGTAGAAGTAGGTGTTGCCGGCGGCACCGGGCTCGAGCTTGAGCTCGACGGTGTCCGAGCGCGTCCAATTGGGATCCTGGCCGACCTCGGCGGGGGTGGGCTTATTGAACCAAGCGGAGATGGGCCAGGTGTCGGTGGCCGCCGTCCAACGGTAGATGGGGCTCTCCGGGGAGCCGTTGAAGGAGTTGCCGAAGACATCCGTGTAGGAACCGGAGGTGACCCGGAGGGTGGAGGCCTCGGTGGTCTGGTAGGTGAAGAAGACGCGGACGGTGTCGTCCTTCACGAGCTGACGGTTGCCGACGGTGGCGCAGACGCGGAGGATGGACGCGCCGGAGACGGGCTGGGAGAGCGGCGAGGTGGAGACGAACGCGTCGGGATTGTTGGGGCCGGCGACGTTAGAGAAGGCGACGTCCGTAATGCGGAGGTTGGGGGAGACGGGGTCGCAGACGGCGAGGCGGTCGATAAGGACGCGGCCATAGCCACCGTCATAGCCTTCAGGCGCGTAGGCAGAGGTGGGGGCGACCCAGAGGCGCAGGCGGCGGATGTCGCGGTAGGTGAAGGTGACACCCTCGGGGAAGGTGATCTTGGAGAGGTCGGGCTCGTAGACGGTGTAGACGGTGTTGGCGACGTCGACGGAGGTGAGGATGGAGAAGTCGCTGGCCTTCAGGTCCTTGAAATCTGCCGTGGAGGTGGTGCCGGCGATGTAGAGGCGGACGGGGTCAGCGTTCGACGCGGCGAGGCGCGCGGCAAAGGCGACACGGCCGACACCGGTGCCAGCCTCCAGGAGGGGCGAATCGATGTAGGTGTGGGTGAGCTGCTCGGTGACAACGTTGTTGAACTGGAAGGCGGTGGTGAGGGCGGCCTTCTCGGCGAAGGTGTCCTGGGTCAGGGTGTTGCCGTCCTCGGTGAGGAGCGTGTCGGCGGCCTGGCGGTCCTTCCAATAGAGGAGGTCGACGGGGGTGTCGGTGAGGCGGGCATTGCCGGCGGCCCAGGAGGCCAGGACGCCCTCGCGGTTGTCGGAGACGACGACATTGTCGAGGTAGACGTAGGGGTCGTAAGTGGAATCGCTGTTGGAGGAGACGACCATGACCAGACGGAGGGTGCCGCCCCTACCCCTGTCATCGCTGACAATCTCCTCGCCATCAACGCGCGGGGTGACGGAGACGGAGGACCACTCGCCGGAGATATTGTTCAGCACGATGGGGTCGGAAGCGCTGACCCAGCCCGAGGTGGCATTGCGTTCGTCCGTCAAGAAGTTGGTGTTCTCACGGGTTCCGCTATTATACTGCAATATGAGGGTGACGGACTCGGGGGTGCCACTCTCGCGCGGGGGGATGCAGTAATCGAAGGAGACGGGGCCATAGCCGACGTTGCTCCAGGGGAAGTAGAGGGCCAGAGAGGCATCGGTGGTTCTCGTACCGTTGATAGTCGTCTCGGTGTACTTGGTGTTCCGGCGGGAGCGCTGCATCAGGAGGACCTGTTCGCCGGAGTAGCTCCACTGATTGACGTTGATTTCGGCATCGTCGCGCGGGCGCACCCAGACGCCGACGGCGGAGAAGCCGGCCCCGGTGGTGTCGCCGGAGAAGCCCTCGTTGGTGTTGGTGGGGACGCGCGTCTCGCCATTGCGGTTTTCGTCATCGCCGCACCAGGAGGTGACGGTGATATCATCGACGAAGATGCCGGTCACATCGCTCGAGTTAGCGGCGGAGCAGGAGATGGAAAGGTCTGCGTTGGAGCGGCCAAGGGTGACGGTGGTGGTGGACATCGTGCCGAACTTAGCCTGCAACGTTTTGGTTACGACCGGCTGTCCTCGGCTGGAGAGGACGAGGCGCAACTGGCCGGACTGGGCGGAGGAAGGCCTATTGCGGGAGAGGCGAATCGTGCCGCCGCTCGTCTCGCGCTGAGCGGTCCAGCAAGCGCCCCAAGAAGGCGCATTGGGCAAGGAGGGCTGTTCGAAGGTGGTCTCGGCACCAACGCCATGGCCGCTGAAGGTGTTCACCGGCGCATTCCCAGACCGCAGGTAGCGGAAGGAGGGGGCGCATTCCGCCGAGCCGACGGCGAGGTAGAAGCCATCCTGCGGGACGGTGACGCGGTAGCTCTCGTGTGAACGGGCGATGGTGGTGGAGTAATCGTCGGTGTTGTTGGCATTCGAAGTGCGAGCGGCACGGAGACGACTATTCTCATCAAGCCAGAAGGCGAAGGCGCTTCCGGCGAGGGTGGTGATGTCCGGCACCACGACGGAATAGACGGTTCCAGCGTTGCTCGAGGCCAAGGGGATGGGGGTCACACTCCCGCTAGCCCAACTGTACATCTCGGCAATGATGCATTCGCGCGGCTCGCTGTCCGTGGCCGTGGTGAAGTTCAGGATTTGGGAGAGGCGGAGCTCGTAGGTGACGGACGCAGACGCATTTTCGAGGTAGTAAGAGATGGAGATACCGGAGGGCGCGCAGGAGGTGGTGAAGTTCGTGGTGTCGATGCCTGCGGAGAGGCCATAGCCGGTGAGCGCACCATCGTTGCCGATCAGCCTGGCACGATAGTTCATCTCATACGGCATGGAGAGAGTGTAAGAGAGCGAGACGGTACCGATGCCCTTCAGGTTCGCATCTTCGTTAGGCGTCAAGCTATCGTTGGGGCCGAGTCGCACCATGGCGTTGGGCATCCAGGTGCCGTCGCCCAGGCGGGAGGTGTTGCGGCGCAAGACCAATTCGGTGCCCGAACTCAGTTCGAAATACTGCGACCATGGGGAGATGCCGGACATCTCACTCGGCGTCTGGGACAGGAGGCCGGGGTTGGCGGAACCGGAGGCGGCGCCCCACTGGCGGAAGTTATACGTGCTGGCACGTTCGTTGTTGGGATAGTAGAAGGGATAGGCGCTAGACGCCAACTGCGTCGTGGTGCGGGCGACACCGAAGGAATCGGTGAAGGAGGAGGTCTCGGAGAGGGGGCCCTCATCGGGAATCCAGCCTTCGACAATGGTGCGCTCGCCGGTGACGCTACTCGTGCCGAACTCACGGATATCGAAGTCGGCCGTATGGGTGGAGACGTCCTCGCGGAAGTCGGTGTTGGTGAAGCCGTCGTTCTCGTCGGAACCGATGGCATCCCAGGTGTTGAAGTCCTGGCAGTAGGAGCCGACAAGGGAGATGTCGGGCCCTTGTGCGTTGGTGGAGAAGTCGATGGCGACGGAGATGTGGGAGTTGGGGATGGAGAGGGGGACGACCACGGGCGTGGTAGTTTCCTCATCGCCAACGGCGACCAAGGTGGAGGAGGTGGCGGGGACGGCGGCGAGCGTGGCGGGCATGGTGGAGGCATTGCCGGAGGCGGCGGAGCCGAACCAAGAAAGCGAGCCATCGGGAGCGGTGGCAAAGACGCGGAAGGCAAGGTAGCCCTCGGTGCCGGTCTCGCTGCGGCCGGTCGCGCCATCGGGGAGCGTGAAGTAGGCGTCAGGGGCCCAGACGTAGACGGCAGAGTCATCGCGGGAGCCGTCGCTATGGGTGGCCTCGCGGAGGACGCGGGGGATGTCGGCGCGCCACAGTTTCGGGTTGAGGGCGTCGGGAAGCATGGGCACGTCGAGCGTGAGGAAGGTGTAGCTGGTGCTCTCGTCGCCGCTACGGTAGAAGACGCGGAGGGTGACGCCCTCATTGGAGGTCTCCTGCTCACGGAGGTCGGCGACCATGGGGTGATAAATAAACTCGGGGAGCTGCTCCTCCGCGGGGGCGGTGGCGTCGTAGTCAGGGTTCGGCGTGGTATAGACGGAGATTTCGCCGAGAACGGACTCGCGCTGGTCGATGACCTCACGTCCGGCGAGGAAGGAGCCGAGGATGCCGTAATTCAGCTTGACGTCATAGACGCCGGGGAGGGCGCCGGTGACCCGGTTGGCGCTATTGAGGGCGAAGGCGTTCTCGGTGACGTTGACGGAACCGTTGGGATTGGTGGTCAGGGTGACGGGGGAGAAGGTGGCGGTGAGGTCGCTCACGTTGGCGGCGTTGGAGTTGGAGACCGTAACGTTTGCGGCGGAATACCATTGGGCGGTCGTGTCGTCATTGGCGCGGCGGCGGAGCTGGATGTCGGCCGTGTAGCCGCGGGGGAGATTGTCGGCGGCGCCGGTGGCCTTCAGGGTGAGGGTCCAGCGGCCATTGGCGGCGGCAAAGAGGGGGTCGGGGTTGACGATGGGGGCCGCATCGAAAGAGGCGGAGGGCGCGGCGGAACGCACAATCAGGTCGCGGATGGTGATGGCATACAGATACTGCTCGCCGCCCGAGTAGGTGCCGTCGCGCACGATGCGGAAACGGCAACCGGCGGTGCCGAGGTCTTCGGGGATGGCGACGGTATAGGTTTCGAGATTGATGGTGGGCATGATGATGCCGGCGGGGTTTTCGTCCCCTTCGCCCACGAGCGTCCAGGCGGAGCCGTTCCAGACCTCGACGCGGAGGTACTGCTCCTCCATTGCGGAGGCGAGGGCGGCCTGGAAGGAGACGGAGGCAATGCCATCGGGATAGGTGGGGGAGACCAGGCTGGGCTTGAGGGTGCCGGAGCCTTCCGTGCTGAGGAGCTGAACGCCGCCCACGCCGTCAAAGGTGTCGCCGATGACGCCGCCATGGATTTCCCAAGTGGTGTCGCCGGGCATGACGCCCAGGGTCCAGTGATAGACGGAGCCCCAGCGGTCAAGGGTGTCGGTCAGGAGGCCGTCGGCCCAGTCGACCGTGGCACCCGAGCCGTCATCGTAGGCGCCTTCGTGGGAGACCCAGACGCGGGGGTCGGTGAAGGTCTGCTTGCGGCCGGCATCCTGGATGTCGGAGACACGAGTGAAGGAGCCGATACCGTAGGTGCCCGCGACGTACCATTCGTAGGTGCTCTCGCCGTTCAGCAACGAGGCGATGAAGGGATCGTCGGTGCCATAAGTCTCGCGGCTGAGGTAGGTGCACTCCCAGCGGGCGGGGTTGACCGAGGAGGTCTGTTCGGCAGAGGCGACGTAGTCCGGGGTAGCGTCGCCGGAGGTGACGACGTCGTAGTTCGTGGCGCCGGTCTGCGGCATGGGATAGAAGCCGCTGGCGGGGGTGGTGTCGCCCGCGGCATAGGGTGCATCGCGCACCAGGAGGATGGAGCCATCGAAGGCGGTCTCGGGGCCCTTGTGGGGGCGGAACATCAGGCGCGAGGGCCTGGCGTAGGTCGGCATGCCGTAGGTCGTGCCCGTGCGCGGGATGGAGAGGGTGACCTTGACGCGGACGCGATCACTGTCGCCGGTGGCGGGCTGGCCATCGGCGGTGGTCACGTTTTCATTGGTCGTGGCGTCGAGCAGAGAGACGGCGTAGAGCACCCTGTCGGACTGGACGATGCCGGTGTCCTGTTGCGCCCAAGCGGCGGGCCCTCCGAAGAGTCCCACCGCCACCGTCATCAGCGCCCAAAATTGGAAGCGTTTCATCATGCGTTATTTCCCATCTGGCGAGCCATTTCGGTTCAACCCACCGGAGCCATAATACTTAGAGACCTTCTTGCGTGCGCTCGTGTCTGGGCTGTCGGGGTCTGAAGAGGGATCACGGATGGTCTCCACGCGACCATCGCCGAAGCAGACGTAGGCAATCCAAACGCCGCCGTCATCATGGTTGAAGCCGATGCACTCATCGTGCTCGTCCCAGTCCCACACCTGGTCGCCGGCCAAACCATTCTGGTTGGAAATCTGTTCGTCGTCGAGGTCGAGCTCCACGAAGAGAACGGTGTTGGAGGGGGAGGCCTCCTGTCGCTCATTGTTGCCCTGACCGGTGCGGGGGCGGAGGGAGGTGGCGCCCAAGCGGATGGCCTTGTGCTGGGTCTTGCCGCCGCAGCAGAAGATTTGCTCGTAACCGGCGTCTTGGTAATAGTCGTCTTCGTAGAGGTCTCGGTCAGCGCCGGCGATGACATTCATGGCATAGGCGCGGACGACCTCGTCCTCGGTGGCGACACGGCCCAACTCCACGGCGCGCGTGTTGAAGGCGGGATTGGTGTAGGCCTCGAGGTTCTTGTTGAGGTATTCATAGAGGGCGCCGTTCATGATGGCGACCTGGCCGTTGGAGAACTTGCCCTCGTCCTTCTTGTCGGCCCAGGCGGCGGGGACGGCGTTGAGGCCGCCCTCTTCGCTGCGGGAGTCAAAGCAAATGCAGACGCCGGCCTCGTTGACCTCGTCGCCCTGGAGGTTGCCGTTCGCGTCGACCATGCCGATGCCGGCGAGGTCGCCCCCCTGCTTATGGTTGCCGTCGCCCACCTTGTCGCCGTTGGGGTCCTCGGAGCGGGGGCAATCATGCTCAAAATAGACCCACCCGCGGGAGCGGCCGAAACGCTCTTCGCGGCGAGAGCCATCGTAACTGGAAAATTCCGTGAAGACGCCGCCGGCGGCCGGCCACGCGCCGTGCTCGCTCTTATACGCCAAGGCCGCCTGCCCCAGATTACGCAAATTGTTCGTGGCCACCGCGGCATCACCGAAACCGAGCGCACCCCCGATCACCGGCACCAAAACGGCGGCCAGAATGCCCACAATCACGATGACCACAAGCAGTTCGATCAACGTGAAGCCTAGCTTACGCGCAACATTTGTCATCTGCGAAACCTCGTACGTTGAGAATAGTATAGAGGAAACGGCGGCAAGATGGAAGGATTTTTTTGCGGCAAGCGCGCCTTTGGCCGCTTTACCGCAAAAAAAGAGAGAACGGAGAACGGAAAACAGAGAACAGAAGGGGTGGTTGCGCCACCCCGGAGAACAGAAAAAGGAAGGCAGAGGCCTGCGCGCGCGGCAACCGCGCGGCGACCCTCTTTATATAATAAGGTAGCATTGCGCCTCCCGCGCCTTCGAAAACACCCCCTCAAAAGGCTCTTCGCGGACCCTTAAGGGTTTCGACCCCGACCACTATAGGGTCTCACCTCCGACCACTATAGTGGTTGACCTCGGACCACTATAGGGTCTCAGAAAGGCCCTTTTGGGGCTTAGACGCGGGGGTCTAGGGGTGGTGCCGCTAGCGTTTCGACCACGGCGTCGTCAAGCGAATGGTTCTCGGACTTGAAGTTGAGGCCGATGAGGTGGATGGGCTTGTCCAGGGCGCGATAGGGCTCGGCATAGCCGTTGGCCTTGATTTGGGCGAGAGCCTCGGCGGCGGACTTGTCGACCTTGAGCTCGAAGACGTAGACGTTACGTTGGCTCTCGACCACCAAATCGGCACGACCTTGGGCCTGCGTGTCCTCGGCAATCACGCGAAGTGCAGGGTGCGAGGCCAGCAGGGCATAGAGCGGGCGCAGGTAACCGGATTCATGCACACGCGCCTCGGTGGAGCCGTAAGTCAGGTGCGCGTAGAGCGCCTTGAGCTTGGCGAAGAAGCACGGAAAGTCGCCTTTGCCAAGGAGCGTACAGAGGGAACCGTGGTAGTCGACCGCGAAGTCCTTGGTGGCATATTGAGCCAAAAGCGAGGCGAGGCCACGGCGGACTTCCTCGTTGGGGACGCCGAGGGTGAAGCCCCATTCGGAGTAATCCTTGATGGTGAGGTAACCGCTTTGATAAAGGATGGAGACCGGCAAGATGGCCTCCAGACGGCAGATGTCGAGGGCCTCCTCGGAGATGTTCTCCACGTTGTCGTAATCCATCTCCGTCAGTTCGTGATCAGACAGATAGTTGATTAGCACGGAAGGGGTTCCGGTCTTTGACCACGTGGGCGCAAAGATCTTCCGTTTCGCACCGAGTGTCTTGGCAATGGCGACGGGATTGTAGACGCGCGTCTCGCAATCCGGAGAGAAACGGTAGCCATTGTACCACCGGCGGAGCTCCGCGCGGTAGTCCTCGTAAGGAAGCCCCATGATATCGGCGTGCGCGTGCAGGGAGGGGCTGAAGTTGGCTTCCAATTCCTCTTCCGTGTAACCCAGGAGCGTGGCATAGCGCGACTCCATCGTCAGGTCGTTGAGGTTGTTGAGCGCAGAGAAGACGGAGAGCTGAGTGAAGCGCGTGACCCCCGTCATCATCATGAAGCGGATGTCGGAGGCATTGTTCTTAATCTCACCGTAAAAAGCGGAAAGCGTCGCACGGATGGCCGTGGCCTTCGCGGGATCACTGAGCGCGGCGCCGACCGGCGCATCGTACTCGTCGACAAGGACAACTACGGGCTTACCGCGATGCCGGGCAAGCGCCTTAATGGCACGCGAGAAATTGTCGTTTGGCGCGAGTGCCGGGTTATAGTCAACGTTGGCCGCATCAAACACTTCTTGCACACGCGCCACAAAGCCGGCCTTGAACCCTTCAAGCGTCTCCACATCCATCGTGGCGAAGTTGAAATGCAGGATGGGATACTCTGCCCAATCGTAGTCCATCTTGTCGATGGCGAGCCCCTTGAAGAGCTCGCGCTTGCCTTGGAAGATGTACTTCAGCGTCGAGAGCATGAGGGACTTGCCAAAACGCCGCGGACGGGAGATGAAGAAGAAAGAATCGCTCCCTCGCGTCAGCAAGGGATACAACACCGCCGTCTTGTCGACATAGATATAGCCATCCTCCCGCAATTTACGGAAGTCAAAGACACTCTGTGCAATCTTCTGTTCCATGGCTCTGCTCCTTGCCCACAGTATAGCAAAAGGGCAGAAGCTTATGCCGCCCAGAGAACGGAGGCCAAGGCGTTCGGCAAACAAAAAAAGGCCCCCACGCGAAGGTGGAGGCCTTGTTTGGATTGCCGTCCCCGGCGAGGACGGTCACTTGACGAGGGACATGAACTCGGCGCGGACGCCGGCATCGGTGCGGAAGGAGCCGAGGACAGAGGAGGTGACGGTGACGGCGTTCTGTTTCTCGACGCCGCGCATCATCATGCAGAGGTGGGCGCAGCTCATGACGACGCCGACGCCCTCGGCACCGGTGATGTCCTCGATGGCATGGGCAATCTCTTCGGTGAGGCGCTCCTGAATCTGGAGGCGGCGGGCGAAGCAATCGACGATGCGGGCGACCTTGCTGAGGCCGACGACGTGGCCGTTGGCGATGTAGCCGACGTGGCAGCGTCCGTAGAAGGGCAGGAGATGGTGCTCGCAGAGGGAGTAGATCTCGATGTCGCGGACGATGACCATATTGTTGGCGGCGGACTCGAAGACGGCGCCGTTGAGGACCTCTTGGGGTGTCTGGCGGTAGCCTTGGGTGAGGTAGGTCATCGCCTTGGCGACGCGCTCGGGGGTCTTCAGGAGGCCTTCACGATCGGGATCCTCGCCGAGCTCGATGAGGAGCTGGCGGACGAGGGCGGCAATCTTGGTCTGGTCGGGTTCGCGGTTCAGCATGGGAGGATGATTTCGTGGGGCGTGTGGGAGAGGACCTCGCAACCGGTCTCGGTGATGACGAGGAGGTCTTCGATGCGGACGCCGACGTCGCCGGGGATGTAGATGCCGGGCTCGTCGGTGACGACCATGCCGGGCTGGAGGACGGTCTCGCAGCGGAAGGAGAGGTTGGGCTGCTCGTGGATTTCCAGACCCACGCTGTGGCCGAGGGAGTGGCCGAAGTAGTCACCGTAGCCGGCCTTGGCGATGATGTCGCGGGCGATCTTGTCGGCGTCGCAGCAGCGCATGCCGGGCTTGATGGCGGCGCGGACGGCGGCGTTGGCCTCGAGGACGATGTTGAAAATCTCCTTGAAGCGGGGCGTGGGGTCGCCAAAGAAGACGGTGCGCGTCATGTCGGAGCAGTAGTCATCGACCTTGACGCCCATGTCGATGAGGAGCTCGGACTGGGGCTGAAGGATGGAGCCGTCGGGCTGGTGGTGGCACTCCACGGCGTTGACGCCGGCGCAGAGGATGGGGTCGAAGGACTCCACCAGGCCGCGCTCGGCCTCGGCGATGCGGAATTGGCGGAGCATCTCCAGCTCGCTCATGCCGGGGCGGAAGCGCGTGAGCAGGTCGGCCAGGAGCGCGTCGTTGGCGGCGGCGGAGCGGCGGATGGCGTCGATCTCGGCGGCACACTTGACGGCGCGGATGTCGCCGATGTGCTTGGTGACGCTCACCATCTTGGCCTTCGCGAAGGTCTCCTGCAAAGGCAGGAACTGCGCCACGGAGAGGTCGGATTCGTAGCCCACCTGCTTCCAGTTCGCACCCATCGCGGCATAGTCGGCGAGCTGCTCTTTGTCGAGCTTGAACTTGCGGATCTCCACACCGGTGAGGACGCGGTGGGCGACCTCGAGGTAGCGGAAGTCGGTGTAGAAGATGGGCGTCCCCTGGCGCTCCACGAGCAACAGGCCGTTGGAGGTTTGCAGACCCGTGAAGTAACGGCGGTTGACGGAGGAGTAAATGAAGGCCGCGTCAATATCCGCCGCGGCCATGGCGGCCTGCAGCCGCCCAATGCGGGAAAGATGTTCGGCATCCATAAGGAAAACCTGTGATTAGGGGAAGGGCGCTAACGCGCCCTAGAAAACAGAGAACGGAGAACAGAAAACAGAGGCGCCCTAACGGGCGACGGAAGAATCGAAGGGGTGTGGGGCGGAACCCCATCAAGAAGGCCAAGCCTCCAAACTTCCAAACTTCCGGACGCGAAGCGTCCTCCGTTTTCTGTTCTCTTGTTTGTTACTTGACGAAGAGGTCGTCGGCGGTCATCTGGACGGGCTTCTCGAGGCCGAGGAGGTCCAGGCAGGTGACGGCGATGTCGGAGAGCTTGCCATCGGGGCGCATGGTGCGCAGGTCGGCGTCCTTGGCCACATAGATGCACTCGACCTTGTTGAGAGTGTGGGAGGTCTTGGGCATGCCGGTGGCGTAGTCGACCATCTGCTCGGCGTTGCCGTGGTCGGCGGTGATGAGGACGTGGGCGTCGAGCTCCATCAGGCGGGGGAGCACCTTGCCGATGCACTCATCGACGATCTCGACGGCGCGGGTGGCGGCCTCGAGGTTGCCGGTGTGGCCGACCATGTCGCAGTTGGCATAGTTCACCACGATGAAGCCGTAGGGGTTGTTCTCCAGGCGCTTGAGGAGTTCGTCGGTGACGTTGTAGGCCTCCATCTCGGGGTGCGAGGCGAAGGTGGCGGGGTCGAAGCGGCTGGGCACTTCCACCTGGTCCTCACCCTCATAGGGCTTGGTGCTCTTGCCGTTGAAGAAGCTGGTGACGTGGCGGAACTTCTGAGTCTCGGCCAGGCGGAGCTGGCGGATGCCGGCCTTGGAGACGACCTCGCCCAGGAGCATGTCCATGGCGCCGTCGCCGCCCATCGCGCCGAGGAGGTAGTCGTTGAACTCGTCCCAGTAACGGGTGAAGCCGAGGTAGACGACCTTGGGGCGGCGGGGGCGCGCACCGGCGTAGTCGTCGCACACGAAGGCCTGGGTCAGCTGGATGGCGCGGTCCTGGCGATAGTTGGTGTGCATCACGCTGTCGCCGTCCTGGATGCCGGCGTAGTCGCCGATGACGGAGCAGGGGATGTACTCATCGGTCATCGGGTCGCCGTCGGGGGTCTTCTCGGTGTCGTAGGCGGTCTTGACGGCCTCCTCGACGGTGGCGAAGCGCTTGCCCTTGGCGTCGACCAGGCACTCGAAGGCCTCGGAGGTCAGCACCCAGTTCTTGGAGCGGTCCATCGCGTAGTAGCGGCCCATCGCCGTGCCGATAACGCAGCCGCCGACCTCGGCCATCACGCCCTGGAGCTTGGCGAGGTATTCCAGCGTGGAGCGCGGGGGCGTGTCGCGGCCGTCCAGGAAAGGATGGACCACGATGCGGCCCTCGGGGAACTCCTGGCGGGCGCGGCGCATGATCTTGAAGAGGTGCTCCTGGTGGGCGTGGACGCCCTCGTCCTGCAGCAGGCCCATGAGGTGGAGCTGGGAGTTGTTGGCCTTCCAGTTGGCGATGAGCGCCTCCCACTTCGGGCTCTTGAAGAGCTCGCCGCTCTTCAGGCCGTCGTCAATGCGCTTGAGCTCCTGCTCCACAATGCGGCCCGCGCCCATGTTCAGGTGGCCCACCTCGGAAGAGCCCTGGTAGCCATCGGGCAGGCCCACTTCCTCGCCCGAGCACTCAATGCGGCACCACGGATAACGCGCGCGCAGACGGTCGATGACGGGGGTCTTGGCATTGAAGACGGAGTTGCCGGCGAAACGGGGATTCATCCCCCAGCCGTCGCGGATGATCAAGCAAACAGGACGTTTGGACATGATTGGGTTCCTTTCTGAAAGTCGCCTATAAGTATAGCACATCCCGCCACCCCCCACGCACGCACCAACCAAGACCCAATGTGTCCAAGGTAAGGGGAAGGCTCTGAGGCCTGAGCGACGCAAGAAAAACCGCAGATTCCGCAGATTTTGAGCAGATTAAGGGCGTGCTACCGCACGCAGGACTGCCAGCGTGTTTTGAAAATTACAAAGGATGCCAAGAACTCCGTGAGGCGTGAAGTGGAGGGCGGCGGGTCAGGCAAGCAGGAAGGTCGCGTAGAGCGGGAGGGAGAGGAGGTCCGGAGTGCGCCCGAAAGGTCGCTCGGAAAGCCGGACGGCGCGGAGACCGGGCGTGCGTTCGCGTAATACACCAAGGCTCTTGGAGCGAACATGTTGGCCGCGTTTAACCTCGATTGCGACAGGTTCGCTCCGGCCATCATAAATGAAATCGACCTCGGCGGTACCTTTGCTTTCCCAATAATAGGGAGTCAGTCCGTTCGCGGTGAGCGCTTGGGCGACATAGGTTTCCGTGAGGCCTCCAAAGGCTTGGCCGGGGATGGCGGCGACAATGTCGTCCGGCCGAAAGCCCGCCATCGCGGCAAAGAGGCCCACGTCCATGTGATAGGCCTTGAAGACCGCGGACTCGACATGGGGAGCCAATGGGGATTCCACCACCGGAACGCGATGGCAGAGTGTGACCAGGCCGGCCTGCACCAACCAGTCAAGCGCGGTCTCAAAACGGCTGGCCGTCGCGCCGCGCTGCAACACGCTGTACTGGAACTTTTGGTTCTGCTTCGCCAACTGCTCGGGAAGGGAACGATAACAGGCCTGAATACGACGGCTCTCCGTGGCGGAGGCATAGCGCGTCATGTCCGCGAGTGCACCTTGCTGAAGGTTGGCCTGCACGGTTCGGACCGCCATCCAGTCCGGCGCGGCGGGATGCTCCAGATAGGTCAGCACCGCCTCGGGCATGCCACCGACAATCAAATAGTGGCGGTAAAGGCGGATGAGCTCCTCGTGAAGAAAGTTGGGGAAGTTGCCGGTTTTCAGGAAGTCCCGCAACAAGGCGGTCTGGAGGTCGCGCCCACAGGCCCACAAGAACTCCTCGAAATCCATGGGATGTAACGTCTCGATCGTCACCTTGCCCACGGGAAAGCCCGCATCCCCCGGACGCACACTCACGCCCAAAAGACTCCCCGCCGCGGCAATAGGAATCTCCGGCTTCTGTTCGTAAAAGTACTTCAGAGAAGTCAGCGCACGTTTGCAGCTTTGGATTTCGTCGAAGAAGAGGAGCGTCCGCGGGGTGATGGGCCTATTGAGCTCTGCCGAAAGCATCTGCAAGAGCGTTTCCGGAAAGAGGCTCCCTTCGAAGAGTTCTCTGGCGCGGGCATTTTGCTCAAAGTTGACATAGGCCAGGCCT
Organism: uncultured Kiritimatiellota bacterium; assembly: GCA_944389945.1. Taxonomy (GTDB): domain Bacteria; phylum Verrucomicrobiota; class Kiritimatiellia; order RFP12; family DVOR01; genus Spyradenecus. The sequence continues at coordinate 35,789 of CALXOF010000011.1, forward strand.
TCGAAGTGTGTGCGACCCAGCTCCTGCAACAGATAGGTCTTACCAATCTGGCGTGCACCCAGCAGGATAAGCGGTTTGCGTGTGGGAGAAGTCGCCCACGCCACCAATTTGTCCATCATTTTCCGCTTCATCTGCTGCCTCCTTTTGCCCGACAGTATACCACATTCTCTTCCTTATCTTCGGAAAAGTTGTATGAAGTGCAACTTTTTACATGGAAAAAGTTGCAAAAGTGATGACTTTTTCGAAGATAAGGGGATTGGCGCGGGGAAAAGGGGGCTCTAATAGAGGCAACACAGCGCGGGGGATGGGGAGGCCCAAAAGGGTCTTTTCTGGACCCTTAAGGGTTTCGGGTCAGACCACTATAGGGTCTCGCCCCCGACCACTATAGTGGTTGACCTCGGACCACTATAGGGTCTCAGAAAGGGGTGTTTAGGGGTCATTTGACGCTTGCGGTGCGGAGGGCTTCGAGGTCGGCGCGGTCGCGGGGGGTGAGGGTGGCGCCGAGGGAGACGCGGAGGGTGTCGGCAATGCGGCGGGCCTCGTCTTTCTTGCCTTCGCCGAGGGCGATCCAGGCATCGACAAAGGCGATGCGGGGGTCGACGGTGAGGTGGAGTTTCTCGGCAATGTCGTGGGCCTGTTGGAGGGCTTCGCGGGCTTCCTCGAGTTTGCCGGCGCGGGCCAGGGTGAGGGCATAGGTGGCGCGGAGGACGTAGTTCGCGGGGGCGAGGCGAAGGGAGGCGTCCTCGGCGATGCGGATGGCTTTGTCGCGGTCGGCGGGGTCGTCGGAGCGCGCGAGGGTCTCGGCGTAGTTGTTGAGGAGCTCGAGGCCGGAGGCTTGGCCGAGGGCGTCGTAGGCCTGGCCGAAGTAGCGGCGGGCCTCGTTGAAGTTGGCGGCCTCCATGCGCTGGGTGCCGATGACGAAGTTGGCGAAGGGGTTGGAGGGCTCGTCGCGGAGGATGGCGAAGGCATCGGTCTCGGCGGCGGTCTTGTCGCCCAAGCGGCGGTCGATGTGGAGGATGCTTTCGAGGAGGCGGCTGCGGATACGGGGGCGGAGGGAGTAGGCGCGGCGGTAGTGGTCGCGGGCCTCTTTCCAACGCGCGCGGGCGGCGGGAGGCAGGGTGGCGGAGGAGACGGCCCCGGCCTCGGCCTTGAGCGCTTGGGACTGGGCCAGACGGCCGCGGATGATGGCCGCGAAGTAGGCGTCCTGCCCGGTGGCCTGGGTGAGGTGGGCGATGTAGCCATCGGCAACGCGGTAGTGTTCCTCGGCGCGGGTCTCGTTGTTGGCGGCGCGGGCCTTGTCGCCGCGCTCGATTTCGATCATGGCGAGCATGGCCCAGCCGTCGAGGGCCTCGGGATTGGCCTTGAGGTAGGCGGCGATTTCCTTCGCGGCGCCGTCCAGGTCGCCCATGGCCATGAGGTAGGCCGCTTGGTCGAAGATCAGGGGCGTGAGCGGCGGTCTGGCCTCATCGAGGGCCTGCCGGGCACGGACCAAGAAGCGCGCGGCCTCGGAGGGGTCGCCGTCGCGCAGGGCGATGCGAGTCAGGCCGCGCAGGGCCTCGGCGCGGAAGAGGGCGTTGCCCTGGCCTTCCGCCTCCTTCAAGAGTTGCTCGTAGTTCTCCTTGGGGAGGTCGGTCGGGCCCTTGAGGGCCTCGATGGCGCCGGCGGAGTCCTTGACGATGAGGCAGGCGTCGGCACGGGAGAGGGCCTCGGCGAAGACCGACTTGCGGGCATCGAAGTCGCGCATATAGACATCGACGACGGCCCCGGCGCGGGCCAGGTATTGGCCGGCCTCCTGTAGGTTGCCCCGCTGGAGCGACAGACGGGCCAGGCCGCGCAGGGCCTCGAAGTTGTCGGGATCGTACTTCAGCACGCCGCGATAGAGCGCCTCGGAGCTCTCCAGCTGGCCGTGGAGCTCGTAGACGGCGGCGGTGGCGACGTTGACGTTGGCGAGGGAGGCGTCGCCCAGCGCGGCGCGGCGGCCGCCCAGGTAGGAGAGGACGGCCTCTGGCGCGGCGGTGGCGGCCCAGCCCCACCCGCGTTGCACAAAGAAGGCGTAGTTGCGGATGTAGCCGTGGATGTAGCCCACCGAGCCGAAGTCGTAGCGGCGGCCGGTCTCCTGCAACGATTTGGCGAAGGCCTCGAAGTCGGTCCGAATTTCCTCGCGGTGCTCGGGCAGGAAGCCCCGCTCGACGCAGAGGTAGAAGGCGTTGAGCTTGGCCGAGAGGTTCTCCGGGTTGGTCTTGAAGGCGTAGTAGTAGCAATCGGCGGCCTGGGCCAGACGCTTCTGTGCGGTGGCCGCCAGGGTCTGCGCCTCATCGGTGCGGCCCTGGTGTGCGGCCTCGAGGGCGTTGGCCTCGGCCAGTGCGCCCTGGTCGTTGAGCCACACACCCTGGTTGTTGGCCATGAAGGCGAGGTGCCGGCGGACGGCGCCCTGCGTGCTACGGTTCAGGTCCCACCACGGGAGGGGCTCGCCCTCCACCACGGGCGCCCAACGGGTCTGCAAGTCGCGTTGCGCCGCGAGCAGGGCCTCCACCTCCGTCTCGGAGGCCAGGTGTTGAGCGGGCGTGGGCAGATAGAAGGTGCCCTTGGGCAGGGCCCGCTGCGCGCCGGCCCCAACGTCCTCCGTGACGCGATGCGCGTCAAGGGCGAACCAGACGTCGGCCCGGTCATAGGTCGCCGCGATTTCACGCACGTTCGGCTGCGCCTTGAAGAAATCCTCCACGAAGACATAGAAATTGTAGTCCAGCAGGTGCGTCAGGCGCAGACGGTCCCCCACCCCAAGCGCGGGGTCCTCCTCCAGCCGCCGGCGCAGCCGCGCGGCATAGGTGTTGCGCCGCAGGGCGGCGTCCAACGCCTTCTCGGCCTCGGAATCCGGCTCCGTTTCGGCCATCCCCAAGCGATCCGCCAGCCTCAGCACAAAGATGGTCAAAGGGAATCCGCGCTCCCGCGCCACCAGCGCCAGGTGCGGGTCAATCGTCCCCAGCCGGGAGCCCAGCAGATAGGTGCGGTTTTCCTGCCGCAACGCCTCCACCGTCTCGGCGGCGAAACGCGTCGCCATGCCCCGGTCCATCGCCAAGAAGCGCGCCGTCTGCACCCAGTCCGCCACTCCGAGCGCCGCAATCGCCGCCGCGAAGACCACGCCCGAGACGGCGCGCCCCGCCTTCACCGCCCCCGGCTCAAGATGCGTGTCCGGGTCAAGATAGGCCAGGGCCTTTGCAAAGAGCTGCACGCCCCAGCCAGCCACCAACATGCCGCAGGCCAATGCGCCGGTCCACCCCACGGCCAACGGTTGCGCCCCGAGCCCCAGCCAATTCGCCCAGGGCGACAACGCCTCCAGGCCCCACTGCAAGGCCACCGCGCCCGCCGTGACCACCAGACCGGCCACCATCAGGCCCACCGAGCGCACATTGTCCATCAGCCGCCGCGCCACCCCCCAGGCCACCAGCGGCAACACCACGGCCCCGCCCAAATTGATGAGCCACGGGCCCACGAACCATCCCGTGATGGTCGGCAAGGCCACCTGTGCCAAGACCTCGCGCTCCACCCCCCATAGCGCCGTCGGCGAAAGTCCGCCCGTCACGCGCCACGTGTTGAAGGCCAGCGTCACCCCCGCGCCCAGAGCCAGACCCAGGAACCAAATCGGCAGATTCTTCGCGCTGTGGTCCCACAGACGCCACTCCGTCATCACCGCCCGCAGGAAGAGCACCGGCAGGAAGAGAAGCACCCACGGCGTCTCCACCGCGCACACACCCAGCACAATCGACGCCACCGCCATCCAGCGCCGCTGACCGCCGTTCATCGCGTAGACATTTTGCAGCACCACGCAGAGCAGGAGCAACATGAAGCCCCAGGCGTTGAAGGTCAGCGCCGTTACGCCATAAAGGCCCGGCATCGTGAAGGTCAGCACCAAGCACACCGCCCCCGCGGCCACCCACGACCACCGCATCTTGGCCAGACGCCCAGACTCCTCCCCCATGCCGTCCAGACACCAAAAGCGCACCAGCAGCCACGTCAGCATCACCGTCAGCCCCATCACCGCCGCGCCCAACAGGTTCAGCGCCCCCATCGAAGGCACCTCCCCAAAGGCCCCCGCCAACGTCCACAACAGCGGGTGGCTCGCCCACAACACATTCTGCGGCCCCACAAACTCCATCACCACCGGCGAGCCCGAGAGCGCCGCCAGTGCCGTCGTGTTCTCGCCCGGCACCGCGAAGTCACCCCCCAGCACCGCGCCCACCACAAACGCCAGCAGACCAAAGCCCAGCGCCCACAACACCGCCCGCAACCGGGTAGGCCACCGCGGCGCCTCCGGATAAGGACGCGAACACAGATATTCCAGTAACGACCTAAACATAAAGACTCCTCCGATGGAAATATCTGTAAGTATACCATAAGGGGCGAACGGCGTTGCCGCCCGCCCCGGAGAACGAAGGGCAGAGAATAGAGAACAGAGAACGGAGAACAGAAAACAGAACGCCCCCGCGGGGCGACGGGTGGAGCCAAGAAATCGGCAAGCCTCCTTTTCCCAGACTCTACTGCGAAGATAGCCGGCGCTGGGGGCTACCCAATGACAGGTGTCGAAGATGGCATATCTTGCGAAAGGCAGTGATGTTGATGTTGATTTAGAGAAGGCAAATGACAGGTCTTTAGCAAGGGTGTATGATACATTCACCGGCCTCTAAGCCGCTCAACTGCCATTTGGGTAGATTTCTGGCAAGAGAGCATGGTGCCAATCACCAGGTTTTAAACCGGTGTTAACTCTTTGAGCGCCCCTTCAGGGGTGCGATAGCGTGGAAATCCCAAGGGCGGCGCAATCAACGGGAGCGAGGAAGCCCATAGGGTTTCCTCGCAAGACCGTCTTCGCGGTAAAACTTCCCCGGACACTGCTGGGGCTCATTACTGGGACGTTATCTCACGTGTGTGCTTTTGCTATACTGACGGCAAAGGAGCGCGACATGGGACAGAAAATCGCACAGGGTGTCTATGACTTCCGCATCATGCGGGAGGATGGCTACGTCTATGTGGACAAGACGGCGTTGCTGGGCGACTTGGTCACCGGCGGGCGCGATGCCTACTATTTCATCTCCCGTCCGCGGCGTTTCGGCAAGTCGCTCATGCTCTCCACGCTGAAGTACATCTTCCAGGGCAAGCGCGACCTCTTCAAGGGCCTTGCCATCGACAAGATGGACTACGACTGGGCGGAGTATCCCGTGTTGCACTTCTCCTTCGCCGGCATCAAGGTCAAAACGTTGGAAGCCTTTGAAAGAAATTTCTGCCTCCGTGTCAAGAAAGTGTTGACCGAGGCAGAATGTTCCTGGAATGAAGAGGCGTCCCCCGATGCGAACTTCAATCAAGCCATCACAGAGCTTGCCAAAAAGAAGGGCAAGCCCGTGGTGATTCTCATTGACGAGTACGACGCGCCGGTGGGCCATGCCTTGGCTGACGCCAAACTTGCCTCGGACATTAGGCAGGACCTCTCTGATTTCTATATCCAAATCAAGGAATGTGCCTCAGACGTCCGCTTTATGATGATGACGGGCGTCACGCGCTTTGCCCAACTCTCCGTCTTCTCCGCACTGAACAATCTCAACGACCTGACGATGGATGCGCGTTACGCCACGCTGTTGGGTTACACCGAGGAGGAGTTGGACGCCAACTTTGATGAGGACCTGCGCGAGCACGCTGAAATCATGGACCTTTCCTATGAGGACTACCGAGCCGAACTCCGCCGGTGGTATAACGGCTACCGTTTCGCCAAGAACAACCCCGTGCGGGTCTACAATCCCGTCGCCATCGCCAAGACCCTCGGCCCGAAAGAGCCGACCTTTGCGCCCACGTGGTCGAAGACCGGAACCCCTTCCGTACTGATTAACTATCTGTCCGACCACGAACTGACGGAGATGGATTACGACAACGTGGAGAACATCTCCGAAGATGACCTCGACATCTGCCGCTTGGAGGCCATCTTGCCGGTCTCCATCCTCTATCAAAGCGGTTACCTCACCATCAAGGACTATTCCGAATGGGGCTTTACCCTTGGCGTCCCTAACGAAGAGGTCCGCCGTGGTCTCGCCTTGCTCTTGGCTCAGTATGCCACCAAGGGTTTTGCGGTCGACTATCATGGTTCGCTCTGCACGCTTCTCAGCAAATGCGACTTCCAAGGCTTTTTCGCCAAGCTCAAGGCGCTCTATGCACACCTGACCTACGGTTCCACTGAGATACACGTACACGAATCCAGTTACCTGCGTCCGCTCTATGCTCTGTTGGCCTCGCACCCCGCCCTCCGCGTGATTGCCGAGGATACGCAGGCCAAGGGACGTGCCGACCTCGTGGTCGAGAGCCAACGTAACATCTACGTCTTTGAGCTCAAGGTCGACAAAACCGCCGCCGAGGCCCTCGCGCAAATCAAAGAACGCGGCTATGCCGAGCCTTACAAAGCCCTGGGTAAGCCCATCCACCTCATCGGCCTCAACTTCAAATCCGCGACCCACTCCCTCGACGACGCCGTGGTCGAACCGTTGGCGTAAGGCGGACCGCCTCCCTCCATCTCGCCCCGAGAACTACATCCTCCGCGCCACCTACGCCCTCACCTTGGCCCGCGCCAACAAGCTCGAGGAGGCCCGCGAAGCCAGATGGGCTAACGCCGGTCGCTTTGCGGCTAAACGCCCGCTGATCGCTCCCCCCCACCCATCGTCTTCGCGCTTGGGCCGTCTTAAGAAGCCCTTTTGCGCAGGAAAGAGGGGTGTGGGAGGGCGCACGACTGTGCGCCCGGCGTTAGCGCCCCACCTTTCCTGCAAGATTTGCGTCTTTGCGGTCTCCATTTTCCCCGGACAGGATTGATCGCGCCCCTGAAGGGGCGCTCAAAGAAGTCCGATATACACTCCTACATTCAATTGTTAAAGATCAATCGCGGTGTAATGCTTAGTACCACGCCTCCTTACCAAAGGCCTGTCATTCGCCCTCCCTCTAAATCCCCACAACTTCTTCATTCCCATACCTATTCGCCATCTCCAAAATCTGTCACTGGCAGAGGGCGTTCCCTTCTGCCCACCTTAGAGATGATAATTAGCATAATACTTCTCTTGTTACATCTCACTAGTCACGAGGCCGCGTGTAGGGCACGGGGCCATAACGATTGGATCTCGGGTCACTGGGATATAACAACATAATAAAAAGTGTAATCCAACCTATAATCGGGAGGAAATGCAGATACCACCATCCACCAGAGAAGTTCGCGTCATGCAACCTTCTGACCGTCAGCGAGATGCTTGGGATGCATGTAACAAGAACATAGAGAGAGATTACGATTCCTATGGGCGTACCAATGAAATAGCTTGAGTTTTCGTGATCATAGAGAATTAAGACAAGCGCGTCCGGTAGAGCGAAGAGAATCCTCATCCACCAGTATTCTGCGCGAGAAGCACGCCCATTCAATGACCAATGAGTCCAATACCCCATCCACGCCTCATCGAATGAGGCAATCCGTTGTGGACCTGCCGGGACTTCCTCTTCTCTTGGTACGTATTGTTGATTTTCCCTAGGAGGTGGCGTGCGCGGTGAATTCGCCTTACGGTCACTTGTTGGCCGTGTCCGTCTTTGTTGCTTGGCGTGCTTTTGCCCAATATGCTCTTTCAAGAATCGTTCCGCTTCACTCATGGTCGCCCTCCTTATCTTTTCGGGCAGTAGGGATAGGAGTTCGTTGCATACGATTATTCTGCATCTGTGGTAATGACAAGCGCTCCATCACGAGATCCCTTCCTTGACGTTGGCTGAAGGGGGAGTCTAAATGCTTTGATTGCGCGTTATTCGCAGAATTTGTCTCTTTTCTGTCGGGGACAACCTTATCTATTCCCTTTGGTTGGTTTTTGGGTGTTTCGACATCTTTATCTGGCGCTACTGATGGCTTCGCTTTTGTTGCCCCGTTTTGTTCTGCATTCATTTCTTGCAACGCATTCCGAGTTTGCTCCAACTCGATTACGAGGGCGTCTCGCTCTTTCTGTACTGTCGCATACTCTTCCGTAAGAGTTTCTAGCGTGCGTTTGGTGCTTTGCCATTGCCAAATGGTCCATCCCAACGCAGCGAGGGCCAAGAGCGTCGTAATCGCACAAGCAATTGTAATGGTCACACCAATAGAAGGCGTTTTAGACGACTTTGGTACGCTGTGAGTAGATGCTACCCTGATTGAATTGGTCTGAGAAGGTCGTTTCAGAGTCGGGATTTTCCCAACATCGTGTGATACATGTGGGAATGAAGTTTTGACTTGCACGGATTCTCCCGGCGCGGATCTACGTAGGGTCGCCGAGGCTGTCGCTGGCAATGCTGCGACAAGCGCGCCAACCGAAACAAAATCAGACATCTTTGTGGGAATTGCGGATAAAGGCGACTGCGTTTGCCCATCGGCCTCGGCTTCGAAGAATGCTTGTGGGGCATGAGTCGGTTCGGCAAGTGCCGAATCGGCAAGAAGTGCCTCGAAATCCGTTGAAGCGGCATCTTCCCGTGTCACCCAGGTAACTGCCAGATAGGTCGCGTCCCGTCCACGGAAGTCCCATCCCGGCACACTCTGACACCGCATCGCGAAGACACGGTCGGGGGTAATCCAAATCCCCTCGAACCCGGCCTCACCTGCATCGAAGTCCGGCAATCCGCCAAAAGCTTTCCGGCAACCATCAAGGGAGGCAAAGTCAATCTCTGAGCGCGGATACTTCCAGTTCAACCCATGTTCCGCCGTATAAATGGCCAGAGGATATAGTCCCATCGTCACACTCCTTTCGGTGCCATTCCCCAAGCCGCAACTTGAGTTGCACCTCGTTTTGCAAGGTAAAAGATCAGAATCCACAGTGCCAAACAACCCCATCGCACTGGACCTTGCGCTGGTCCGTGTACCGGCACAATCATATTCCAAATGCAATGAATGACCGCCATGCCAATCAAAACCGCCCAAGGAAGCCACCCTCCGAGAGCCAGCCATCCGATACGATTCGGACCGCGGGTTGCCCACATTGCCCCGCCAAGCGCACCGGTCCAAGCCAAATGCATCAATGGTGAGAGTAGGCCTCTTACCAAAAGAACCAATGTGGAGGGGGCGCCACCTTCACCATATCCATAGGCATAACCTATGGTTTCGAAGATGGCGAAGCCAGAGCCTACGCAGACTCCAAGGGCCAATCCAGAGAAAATCCCGGGGAATTGCTTGCTGAACATCGCCAGAATCAAAAGAACCAATCCTTTGGCGGGTTCTTCTATCAGCCCTGCGAGTTCAGCAGCAGGAGGGATTTCCAATAATTCCCATAAAAAGAGTGACAAAAATAGTGATAGAAACCCTCCTAGTATTGTCACTAATGCGGCAACCCACCAGGTGACACGCCGTGTCACATCCATCTCGCAAAAGAGCGTGATGGCAGTCACAGGGATACAGGCCGCCATCACACAGGTATACAACCAGTGAAAGCCTGGTTCCACTGCCATCAACATCCACAATACGATGCACGTGGCCACCCCAGCACCCAGCACCCACCTCCACCGCCAACTCCATGGACGCCCCAACAGGCGAAACCAAGCATCGACCGGACATTCCACCGGCATATGTTTTGTTTCAGGCCATGGAGAGTCCCAATTGTTTCTCTCTTGCTCTTCATCTTGTTGAGAGAAAATATAGTCCCATTCGTCTTCCCGTGTATTCTCTTCCGTCTCTCTCCATTCTGTCCGCTGCTGTGACTTAGAGGAATGCTCTTCTGGTCTAGGCCGAACCACAGAGTGATACGTCGCCTTGTGGCCTTGTTCTCCGGAGAAGCGGCGTGCCAAAAAGTTGTCTTTTTGATTCATCGTGGCAGAACCTTTGCGTCAAGACCTGATTCAGAAGCCATAGCGCATACGAGCGCGTACGCGTTCAAGTGCCTTTTTTGCGTTTTCCTCCCCCACGTTGTAATTTTGCTTAGCGGCTTCCTTATACCATTTCTCAGCTTCCTTAAGTTTATTCAATTCTTCATAGGCGACGCCAAGATAGTATTGCGCAGAGGCGTCCCCGCGCTTGGCGCGTGGTAAAATATAATTGACGGCTGTTGTGCAGTTCTTTTGGACACCGGTTCCGGTCAAATACATCATGCCCAAGTAAAATTGCGCATAATCGTCTCCGTTGTTCATAGCCATTTGAAGCCAACGAAGCGCTTCCGAATAAGAGACGGACACACCCCAGCCTTGGCAATACATGATTCCTAACACGCGTTGCGCCGCTGCATTTCCTTGCTCTGCGGGTTGAAGGAATAATCTGGCGGCCTCTTGGTAAGATTGGATAACCCCTTGCCCATTATAATAGAGACAGGCCAATTCATATTGTGCATCAACATAGCCTTGATCTGCGGCCCTTTGATACCATCCCGCAGCTTTGGGATAAGACTGGGGAACGCCTGTCCCATTTGCGTAATGCACTGCCAAGTTATATTGCGCGGCAGGCACGCCCTGGATTGCCGCTTTCGTATAATAATCTATGGCAACAGTGGTCGATGCATTAACCCCATATCCATTGTCGTACATCACGCCTAACAGATTGTAGGCCTTCCCATAATTTTGGTCGGCGGCCTTCCACAACCATTTTAAGGCTTCTTGATAGGAGCGTTGGCCTCCGGTTCCCAGAAAATAGGCTTCGGCGAGTTTATATTGAGCCTCTGGGAGGTCTTCTTCCGCTGCTTTTAGGTACCACTCAACGGCCTTGTCCCATGATTGTTCAACTCCTAAACCCTTTTCATAAAGGTTGCCCAAGTTGGTCTGCGCATACAGATGACCTTGTTCTGCTGCTTGTTGATACCAATGAAAGGCCATCGCGTACGACTGCTCCACGCCATTACCATATTCATACAGGAGGCCAAGCAAATTTTGTGCAACGGGCTCTCCTCCTTCCGCAGCTTTCTCATACCAATCTGCGGCTTGAGACATGGATTGTCTCACACCCCTCCCATTTGAATAGGCCCATCCAAGGTCCGTGTGAGCAACAAGGTCGCCGGCGTTCGCGGCTTTACGAAGCCAACGAAGACCATTTCGGTCGGATTGGAGACTTCCTTTTGAAAACAAATACAACTCGCCCAATAAACGCATGGCGATGACATTGTCTTGCTCTGCGGACCGTTTAAACCACTTTTGGGCTTCTGTTTCAGATTGGTCTACGCCATCCCCATTCTGATAGCATTCTCCAAGACGCATTTGCGCCTCCGCATTGCCTTGTTCTGCAGATTTACGAAACCATTCCGCTGCGCGCATATTTGACTGTTCAACCCCCTTGCCAAGCGCGTAGGCGTATGCGACAATGAGTTGGGCTTCTTCGTCTCCTTTTCCCGCCAAAGAGTGCCATACGATAAATGCCTTTTCGGGAGATTTCTCAACGCCAAGTCCTTCTTCATACAGGACGGCGAGAATCCATTGGGCAAATGGATTATCCATATTGGCGGCTTTTAGTATCCAGGGAAATGCTTTTCCGTAGTCTTGCGGGACAAGTATCCCTTTACAATATACCTCCCCAAGCGCGACCATTGCCTCTAGATAGTCCTTGTTTGCCGCGTTTGTCAGCCAGGTGACCATCGCGTTGCCGTCTTTGGGAAGCGAGTTGTCTTTCAATCTTCCAGTGTCTGTTTCGTACCCATAATGGCGGGCCACATAAAAACAAACCTCCGCAGAGGCGTGCACGACAGCATCATCACCTGCGGCAGAAAGAAGGTTGTCCAGCGTCACATGGGCATCACTCAAGCAGGTCTCAAAGTCGTTGTTATGTAGAGGGCATATCTGAAGCGTGGTGGACTCTCTGTCCTCAAATCCAAAGTTCGCGCAAAGGGCAAGGCGACATTGTGCCGTTTCGTTGGCTCTGTTGGCGGCTTCTCGATAACAATTATATGCGCTGGCGTCACCTGATTGTAGGAGCGTGTCGCCACGTTCACAGTAAGCATCCGCACGATAGGACCGAATGAGCGGACGAGCGATGAAAGCTGACAACAGAAGAATGACTTCTATGACAATGATGGGGGTAATTTTTTGCATAGCGCCCTCCTTTATGCGGTCGCGATGACAAACCACCAAGCGATGAGTATCAGCACACCAAGTAAAATTGTGATGGCGATGGCTGCAAATCGTTTTTCACGAGAGTCGGCAGTGGCCTGCAGATAACGAGAAATCCCTGCCAAGAGCGCGTTTTTCCACCGAGCGCCGAGTTCGGTTTTCGGGTCACAATCGCAAAGCCTTTCGGCAAGGCCTTGTGATCCATGCCGGACACAATCAAGCAATGCCCGGATATCCTTTTGTTCATCAGAGGAAAAGATGATGCCGTTCTCAACGAGTCCACGTTCTGAGAAAAACCACAATGCTACGGAAGCTTTACGTGCGGAGAGATAGGCATTCCAATCGTGGATAAGGGAGTGCGCATCCCGTTCGGACAGTGTTTCGCAAAAGTCCTTCCAGGCATGCGAAAAAGCCCTAAGCGCATTTTGCAATGCCTCAAAGGGGTTTTGAACACAGGGTGCGTCAACAAAACAACGCGCAAATAGGCCATCAAGTCCAAATGTCTCATGGGCCTCACCAATGGCGGAAACGGCAAGGACGTCTAGCGATGGGAAGTTTTTGGCGAGAAGGGGAAGGTAATGGGCAACATATGCTTGTGGGTCAAACTCCCCCATGCCAAGGTCGACGTAACGGTCGATTTGGGTGAGGAGGAGGGTGATTTGGGGGTGAGAGGGGAGGCGGTGGAGGTAGTCCAGGCAGGCGTTGGTGACCCAGACGGCATCAAGATTGGCGCCATTGCCGGCCACATCCTCCGCATCGGCAAGATTAAAAAGGACGAAAACCTGATCAGAGTCAATCAAATGCCCAAGGAGTGCGGAAATCTCCTCTTGGTTTGCGGCAACACGTTCGCGAAAGCCGTCTGGGTCTGGGTCGTCCTTTGCATCAAGGAAGGCCAAACGGTAGACTTCACCCGGATAATCGAGGATGTCCAACGTCCGTTGAACCTCGTCTTGGTATACCACACTCCATTGCAACTGTCGCAACGATGTGGTCTGGTGCGGCAGGCTGTTCCCGGAGACATTCTCCGGCACCTGCGAGAGAAAACGGAAGGCACCGCGGGTTTCAGGGCGCAGATACCACCCTTCAGCCTCGTGCGCCTTGAAGGCATTGACGAGCGCCATTGTCAACACCGTCTTACCGGAACCTTCGACACCCAAAAAGGTTACATTTCCCATGATATTCTCCTTATTGATGCCAATGGACAACACGAGGACCGGGCATGGTACACCATGCCGGATGGTTTACACGACAGATTCTGATTGCGACAGACAACATAAAAGGCGCACTCCGTTTGCACGTTCCCAAACAGAGGCCGACCAAAGCCCGCAAAAGAAAACGTACAAACAAAAGCACGCCAGGGGATAACCCTGACGCGCCTCCGCGGTACCTTCGCCTTTTGCGTAGAAATTGGTCGTTTCTGTTTGGCGACTGTATGCGAAAACGCATCCAAAGCGCTCCAAAGGGGGAGCCCTCTGGAGCTATGTGCCATAAGAATAGCTCATAACCCGAGCAACTGTCAACTCTCAATAGTGTTCGGGGAAGGTTTTGTCCATGTATATTGTTTTCCGCGCCTCGAAGAGGGGTAAAGTGTTCTGCCACACTGCCAGACCTTTTTCCTGTAGAAAAGATCACGAGGCGCGAAACGGAGGGCGGCGGGCGCGGTCAGCGGCGAAGCCGCAGAGCGGCCGATGGAGTCCGAAGCGGTTCGCGCCCACAGTTGCGTCTTTGCGGTCTCCATTTTCCCCGGACAGGATTGGGGCAAAGAGCCCCCCGCCGGTGCCCCTTAAAGGGGCTTTCGCGGACCCTTAAGGGTTTCGCCTCGGACCACTATAGGGTCTCACCTCGGACCCTTAAGGGTTTCTCCAAGAGCCCTCCAGCCCCCTGGGGAAAGGGGGCCGGATGGCCTCTACATCTGCTATATAATTATATAATAAGGTAGGGGCGAAAGGGGCGCTGATGCGCCCCGGAGAACGGTGCCAGTTTCCACGAAGACACAAAAGGAACGCAAGGGCCTGGGCACTTCACCGTTCGGCGCATATGCGCCTCACTCACTATCCCCATCCCTTGCGTTTCTGGAGTTTTGTGATACAACAGTTTTGTGATACAACAGTGATGGGAAATAAAAGTGACGGGGACATGCCCCGTCACTTTCGATTGGCCATTCAGCCGATGCTGTTGTCGCGGCTTTCGCCGACAGGCTCAGTCCTCCTCGCCGTCTTCGTCTTCCTCGTCGTCCAACGGCTTGACGAGGGCAAAGAATTCCTCCACCGCGTCATTGACCTTCTTGATCAGGTGGTTGACGTCTGTCCGGTCGGCCTTCTTGGGAAGGTTTTCCGGGGTGATCAATTCGCCGAGGTCCTCCGTGAGGTGCTTGATACGGCCGATATAGGCATGGGTGTCGCTCGTGATCGAACGCAAGAGTTGATGTCGGTGCTCGGGGTCTGCGATTTCGTTGGCGAGGATGTTGGCGAAATGAAGGGTCGTGGAAGGATCGGCAATCATGAGGACAAACCGAAAGCCCTCGATGGTCCCGGAGGGGTCAATGGTAATCCGGGGATCCTCTTTCAAGATGGAGATAAGGAAAGAGGCGGTGTGAAGATCGTCTGTCGCGGCGTTGACGAAGTTGGCGCGCCCATATTCCTTCACAATCTCGTCCAATTCCTCGGCAGAGAGGTCGTCGAGGGGCTCATCTCCCGTCTCCTCTTCCTCCGCATCTTCCTCTTCTGAGACCTCACTGTCGCCATCGTCGTCCTCGTCTTCCGGTTGGACGACGAGGCGGTCGTAGAGATCGGAGATGGATTCGGCGCGTCCGGGGAGGCCACGGCTATCCCGGATGACACCCCAATCCTCGTCCTTGATTGCGATGTCGAGGTCACCGACAAACCCGATGTGAAGCACATCCTTGTCCTTCTCATCGAAGCAAACCCCCTGGATGTCCTGCCACCCAACGAGGAAGCCACCTCGGCACTTCGGCAAGAAAAGTCCCTCTTCCACAAAAATCGCCGCATAGGCGAGTTCGGGGTTTTCGTCTACATTGTCCATGATTCAACCTTCCTTCTGGATTGTCTTTCGTGCGGTAGACACCGGGCAGACTTCCCGCCAAGCATATCACGCAACGCCATTGTAGCATAATCCCCGCGACAACCAATAATATCGGGGAGAGCTTTTCACGAAGACACAAAGGAACGCAAGGGACTGGCACAAGGGGCGCTAGCGCCCCCCGGAGATTAGCTGATTGGCTGATTGGTGGCGGCTGACGCCGCTCTGCACAACGCCCCCTCCGTCGCGCGCTTGCCGCGCGTTCCGTTCTCCGTGGCCGTGGAAGGTTTGTCCCTTCGGGCCTGCACGCTCCGTTTTCCGTTCTCCGGGGATGGCCATCGGCCGCCCCCTATTATGTTATAATGACGGCATGAGATCCGGGCAGACGATGGTCGAGTATATCCTGGTGCTGGTGGCGCTCTTGGGGGCGGCGCTGGCGGCGGGTTTCTTGGTCAGGGCCGTGGACGCGCAGGAGGCGCGGACGGAGACGTTGCTCGGGTCGGGTTACCCTTAAAGGAAAGGACCGAACGATGCGGATGCGTAAGAGCAAGCAAGGTCAGGCGATGGTGGAATACATCATCATCGTGGTGTTGATCGCAATCGCCGGCATCGCGCTGTGGACGCTCTTCGGCGACGCCATCGCGAAGAAGGTCTCCGGCGCCACCTCGGCCATCGACGAGGAGAAGGGCTCCGAGGCCCAGGACGCCTACCAGGAGATGGAAGGCGGCGAGGGTCTGCGGCGCTTGGACGAAAGCGGCAATATGTGAGCGCGCGACGCGACAACGGCCAACGGCGCGGTCAGGCGATGATTGAGAGCCTGATCGTCTTGGTCTTTTTGTTGGCGGCGTTCTACTTCCTCTACGACTTCGCCTACGCGGCAGTGGCGCGCACGCTCCTGGAGAACGGCGCGGCCAGCGCGGCGCGGGCAGATGCCGTAGGCTTCAACGATTTCCAACAGGCCAAGAGTCTGCGGGTGGGAATGATTCCCGTCTCGGGCCGCCGCTTGGTGCCCGACGGCGGGCGCCAGGTGAACGGCGCGGGCGGGGAATTGGCCCTGGTGCGTACCTATTTGCAGACTCAGAACTGGTCGGAGGCGAACGGCGTGCTCAACTATGAGCGCTGGGAGGGGCTGACCCACACGGCGCGGCAGGATGGGGGCCTCTCGCGCGTGGAGGCGACCTTCGAGATGCCGATGGGGATGCCGTGGCGCTTGGGCGCAATCTTCGGCTATGCGCCGTGGGACGACACGCGGGAAATCCGCGCGGATTGGGCGGTGGAGGACCATGCGTCGCTCTATCTCTCGCGCTAAGGCCGGCCAAGCGGTGGTCTTGCTGCTGGCGCTCTTGGTGGCGCTCGCGGCCATCGTGGTCTGGATTGCCGTCTCGAACAGCCTCACCCTGCGGCGTCTGCGCCTCCGCGACGGCGGGGACGCGGCGGCGCTCGCGGCGGCGCGTTGGCAGGCGGCGGGGCTGAATCTGGTGGGCGAGCTGAACCTCATCCAGGCCTATATGTTGGCAGACAACGCGGACAACGCCGCGGCCGCGGAGGCCCTCCACGAACTGCGCCAGCGTGTCCAGTTGGCGACCCCCTTCCTGGCGCTCGTCTCGGCCAGCGAGACGGCCGCGGCCAACGACCTGCCGGAGATTCCGGAAGCGGCGGAGGTGGTGCGCGAAATCGCCGACGAGGCCCTCTTCCAAGACTTCTATCCCGGCGCGGAGGCGGACTTCCGCGCGATGGCCCAGGCGGCCACCCTACGTCCCCTCCATGCGGCCCCGGCCAGTCCGGGAATGGGTCCGGACGGCGGCAACCTCTTGGTGAATCAGGATTTCTACGAAGCCGTGTTGGGCGACGATTGGTGTTGGTTCTGGTTCAACGCCTATTCCTTCCTGCAACACTACGGCGGCCACACCCACTTCGGGCCCGTGCCGCCCCTGGCCACGGAGCCCTTCCTCGGCCTCCGCTTGACGACGTTGGAAACCTCGCTGAACGACCTCATTGGCGCCGGCGCTCCCATCAACGCACAGTTGGTCGAGTTGGGCCACCCCACCCTTCAGCCGCCCGCGGACAACGGCACGGCGGCGGCCCTCGAGCGGACGCAGGTGGTGCGGTGGAGCGCCTATGACTCCGGCTCTTGGGGCCCGTGGGAGGCCATGCACGCGGGCGAATTGCCAATCGATGGCACGCTGAAAGAGGAATACGACTACTTCGGCGCCTCGGCGGCCATCTCGGTCGCGGAGGAGGGCTATGAGTGGCTGGCCGTGGCCAAGGCCTTCGGCGACGTGGGCGGCGGCAACCCGACCGCGGCGGGTCTGGTGTTGGGCGGCTTTGACGACGTGCGCCTTATCCCGGTGGACGCGGGCGACGTGGGCATCACCGCCTTCAACCCGACGTGGATTCGCCACCTCCGCCGCCATATCCAGAGCTACGCCTCCACGGGCCTGACCTTCGATAACTGCCGTTACTGCGAGGCCCTGCGCAAGTTCGACAACCGCGCCTGGCGTACCCAAGTCATCGCCTGGCTCGCCCAAAACGGCCACACCTGCCGCCGTCCCACCCCAGACGGCGACGGTTCCGGCGGCGGCGCCCGATTCGGCCACTAGGGGCGGCGGCGTTGCCGCCGCCCTGGAGAACGGAGACCGGAAAACGGAGAACAGAGCGTGCGGCAAGCGCGCGACGGAGATGCCGCTGTATGACCTCCTTTAGCACATCCCAAAAGGGTCCTTTCTGAGACCCTATAGTGGTCCGAGGTCAACCACTATAGTGGTCGGAGGTGAGACCCTATAGTGGTCGGGGTCGAAACCCTTAGGGGTCCAGAAAGGGCCCTTTAGAGGCCCCCTGCGAACGGTAAAACTTTCCCCGGAGGGCAGTGGGTGTGCTAGAATAACGGCAGAAAGGATGTGAACGATGAACCTGTGTCTTTTGGGGCCTCTTTGGGGCGATATCTGCGGCGTGCCTTATGAATTCAACCCGGAACGTGACCCGGCGCGGTTGGATTTGGCGCATCCGCGGCAGACCTTTTCGGACGATTCCATTTTGACGTTGGCGGTGGCGAAGGCCATCGTGGAGGGCCGGCCTTACGCGGAGACCATCTTTGAACTAGCCATGCGTTATCCGGATGCAGGATGGGGCGGACGTTTCCGCAGTCTGTGGGTGGTGGGGCGAGACCCGCGGCCTTACGGCAGCTTTGGCAATGGCGCGGCCATGCGCGTGGCGCCGGTGGGTTGGGCCTTTGATACGGTGGCGGACGTGTTGGCACAGGCGGAGGCTTCGGCGGCCTGTTCGCACGACCATCCCAAGGGCATCGAAATCGCCCAGGCCACGGCCTTGGCCGTCTTTCTGGCGCGCAAGGGGCAGGACAAGGAGGAAATCCGCGACGCGCTGGAAGAACGCTTCGGGTGGGACCTTTCCCTGACGTTGCCGGAAATCCGCGAACAGGCGCTCCGCGACGGTTTCGATGAGACGTGGAAGTCCGTGCCGCCGGCCATCGGTGTCTTTTTGAACACGGAGGACTTCACGGACTGTCTCCGCCAGACCATCGCCTTGGGGTGCGACGCAGATACGCAAGCGTGTATCTCGTGCGCCGTTGCGGAGGCGTATTATGGTCCGGACGAGGCGCTCCTGCCGCGGGTGCTGGCGCACCTGGACAAGCCGCTCGCCCGTATCTTGGAGGCCTTCTGCGGAAAGTTCGGCGTGTGAGGGTTTCCCGCAAAGACACCAAAGGAACACAAGGGCCTGGACACAAGGGGGGGCTGACGCCCCTCCCGTTCTCCGGGCCGGCACTTTCGTGCCGGCCTTATGCTACAATAACGTTATGAATCCGATTACGTATTGCATGAATGTCCACCCGGGAGAGGACTTGGGCGCTGTGATGAAGGCGTTGGAGACGGTGACCTTGCCGTTGCGCGACGCACTTGGCGAAGAGGAAGTCTTCCCGCTGGGGTTACGGTTTGGCAGTCAGGCGGCCAAGGCCCTGCGCGTGCCCGAGACGATGCGTTCGCTCGTTGGCTTCATGCAGCGCAACCACTTGACGGTCATCGGCATCAATGGCTTCCCTTATGGGACCTTCCATGGGCAGACCGTCAAAACCCAGGTCTACGAGCCGGATTGGGAGAACGAGCACCGCGTCTCTTACACGCGCGACCTCTTCTACGCGCTCACGCGTCTGCCGGGGGCGCGTCTCTCCAACGACCACCGCCTCTCCGTCACCACCGTGCCGCTGGCCTATGACCGCGGGCAGGGCGTCACCGAGGCCATGCTCCGGAACATCTGCGCGATGGCCCTCTTCCTGCGTAAGCTGGAGGGCTTCACCGGTCTGCGTATGTGCCTGGCCCTGGAGCCCGAACCCGATTGCCTGTTGCAGGACACCCGCACCACCATCGACTTCTTCGAGCGCCTCTGGCAACATCCGGATTGGAACCCCGCCTATCGCGACCTCATCGGCCTCTGCTTCGACACCTGCCACTTCGCCGTTGGCTACGAAGACCCCCTCAACGCCCTCCGCCTCCTCGTCTCGTCTAACGTCCCCATCTCCCGCATTCAGGTCTCCGCCGCCCTCGAATTCACCCAATACGCCACCGCGAACGACCTGGAGCCCTTCCTCGACTCCGTCTACCTCCATCAGACCGTCCGCCGCGAGGACGATGCCTCCATCACCTGCTTCCCGGATCTCACGCGCGACATCCTTCCCGAGCTCATCGGCCACCGCGGCCGCATCCACTATCACATCCCCCTCACGTGGAACGGCACCGGCCGCCTGGGCACCACCCGCCACGCCCTCACCCCCGCCTTCTGGCGCTACGTCCGCGCCGGCGGTTGGCCCGTCGAGATCGAGTCCTACGCCTACTTCGTCTATCCCGACTACCTCCGCACCCGCACCCTCTCCGAATCCCTCCTCGCCGACTTGAATTGGACTCGCGAGCAACTCCGCAACGCCTAGCCATGAAGCACAACGTCAAAGTCACCATCCTTGACAAGAAATGCTATCCTGAGCTCCAGCGACAGTATTGCAAAGACCCCAACGCCGGTCCCTGCCCCTGCTACAACATCGGCGATGAGTTCATCTTTATGCGTGATGAAGGGCGCGATGACTATTGGCACCTGGGCCTCAACACCCTCGTCAAGACAACCGGCAATCCCGACACCGTCGCCGGCGGGCCCAAGATGCCCTTCTGCTCCGAACTCTGGGACGCCATCTCCCGCTATATCTACACCGGTCTGCAGGGCGGCTCCATCATGGAGGGCTGGATGACCCAGGAAAACACCATGATCACCTGCTGTAACGACGGCACCCGCCCCGTCATCGTCAAAATCGAACGTATCGACTACGAATAAGCCCATGCACGTCTTCGCACGCCTGGCCGCCGTGGCCGCACTGACGCTCGTCGCCGGGGCGGCCTCCGCCGCGCCGACCTACCTCCTGCAACGGACCGACGGCCCCATCACGGTGGACGGCGTGCTCGACGAGTCCACCTGGGCCAAGGCCGCGCCCACCAGCCCCCTGCGCGACCTCTCCGGCGGCCCGAGCGACTACGCCGCCGACATCCGCATGGCCTACGACGACACCTGCCTCTACGTCGCCGCACGCCTCCCCGCCACGCGCCTCCGCGCCACCCTCACCGAGCGCGACAGCGTCATCTACCGCGACGACGACTTCGAGGTCTTCATCGACCCCTTCGCCCGCGGCCGCGACTATCTGGAGCTGGAAATCAACCAATTGGGCACCGTGTGGGACCTCTTCCTCACCGCGCCCTACCGCGACCCCGAGTGCCTGGCCCTGCACGATTGGGACATCAAGGGCCTGAAGACCGCCGTCACCCTCCAAGGCACCCTCAACGACGACACCGATGACCAAGGCTGGTGCGTCGAAATCGCCTGGCCCTGGGCCTCCATCACCGGCCACTCCAACCACCCCCGCACCGGCACACCCCCGCCCCCCGGCACCGAGATGCGCATGAACTTCTCGCGCGTCGACCACCCCGCCCCCGGCGACGAACGCAACACCGTCTGGGCCCCCACCCGCCAGGCCACCATCCACGCCCCCGAGCACTGGGGCCGCGTCCGCCTCTCGCCCAACCCCGTCGGCACCCCGGAGGCCTTCCCGCCCACCGTCGGCCTCTGGGTCCACGCCGATAATCCCGACCTCTCCCCCGCCGATGTCCGCGCCTGGAAAGCCGCCGGCATCACCACCCTCATCCTCGGCGGCACCGACGCCAACATCGCCAAGCTCGCCCAATGGGCCCACACCGAGGGCCTCCGCGCCGTCGCCTGGCTCTGGGCCCTCAACCGCCCCGACGACCCCGTCGCCCTCGCCCACCCCGACTGGCACGCCGTCAGCCTCGAAGGCAAGTCCACCTTCCGCCCGGAGGACCGTCCCTTCGTGGCCTACTACCAGTTCCTCTGCCCCACCCACCCCGAGGTCCGCGCCTACCTCGCCGACAAGGCCCGCGCCCTCGCCGCGCTCCCCTGCGTCGACGCCGTCCAGCTCGACTACATCCGTCTGCCCGATGTCGTCCTCCCCAAGGCCCTCTGGCCCACCTACGGCCTCGACATGTCCACCCTCCTCCCGCCCTACGACTTCTGCTACTGCCCCCGTTGCAAGGCCGCCTTCGGCAAGGAGCCCGACCCCAACGACCCCGCCTGGGCCGACTTCCGCCTCACGCAGGTCGCCGTTGTCGCCAACACCGTCGCCGACGCCGTCCGCGCCGCCGGCAAACCCTGCGGCGCCGCCGTCTTCCCCACCCCGCGCCTCGCCGCCAAAATGGTCTACCAAGACTGGGCCCGTTTCCGCCTCGACTTCGCCCTCCCCATGGACTACGCCTCCTTCTACAGCGAAGGCGACCCGTGGGTTCTCGACCGCCTCCGCGAGGCCCAAAGCGCCATCGACGGCGCCTTCCCCATCCTCCCCGGCCTCCACATCCCCGATTTCTACACCCGTCCCGACGCCCTCCGCGCCCTTATCCAGGCCATCCTCAAAGAAAACCCCGCCGGCTTCTGCCTCTTCTCCGACAGCGAACTCCGCCGCCTCCACGAACAACACCCCACCGCCCCCCTCCTATAATGCCAGAGATGAGAACCGCAGATTGCGCAGATTTGTTGCAGATTTTTGGCGTGCTACCGCACGCAGGACTGCCAGAATAGTTTTATCACAAAGGCCACAAAGAACCACAAGGGCCACAAAGGGAATCAACTGATTGGTTGATTGGAAAGGTGTGGGGCGCCGCCCCACGCCCCGGCAGGGAGAAGTTCTCCCTGCACCCCCGGCACGTCTGCGACGTGCCAATAGGCGACGCGGTAGGACGGCTAGGACGGGCGGCTTCGCCGTCGGAAGTTTGAAAGTTTAGAGGTTTGGAGGCTTGGCTTGATTGGGCGGGGCTTCGCCCCACACCCCTTCAACCCCGCCCGTCGCGCGCTTGCCGCGCGCTCTGTTCTCTGTTCTCTGTTCTCTGGGGCGCGTTAGCGCCCCATTTGCCGCCAGGCAAGGGAAATTGGTATACTTAACTTACTATGAGACGGCTACTCCTTTGGTTGATGGCGTTGGTGGCGTTGCCGGTGGCGGCGCTCCCCGCCCCCGGCTACTGCGACGAAGTCCACCACCACTTCTTCGCCACCCTCGCCGCCGAACCCGCCGGCCAGCCCCTCGACACCGATGAGAACCTCGCCCCCATCCCCCTCACCGCCGCCGAGATCGACGCCGCCATCGATGACGGCACCATCACCGACGGCAAGACCATCATCCTCTGGCACCTCTACAAGCGCAAACACCCCTCCCCCTGACGCCGGCCGATCGCCGTGCGGATTGGCGGCGCACCGGAAGGTGTCCGACAGAAAGCGGACATACTATATCTAGTAGGTCGACCCTTTTGAGACGTGCTCCCAAAAGGGTCTTTTTTGCCCCCTGAAAAGGTCGGTTTCGGAGGCGTTTTGGGCGCCCTTCCGGGGCACCTTTGCCAGATATTGCACAACCCATTGATTTTATAGCAACAAAAGAGGGCCTTGTCGAAAACCTGAAAAGTCTCGCGGAGAAACCGTTAGGGTTTTGAGGTGAAACCTCCTAGGTTTCGGGTCCAAACCGTAACGGTTTCGAGGTGAAACCTAGGAGGTTACAAAACGCACCCTTTGGCGCGGAGATTGAGCCCCAAAAGGTCGCCTCCCCAAAAGGGGGCGACCTGCTACATCTAGTGGCACCGGGGGTGTCGGGGCGGAGGGTCAGGGATGGTGTTCGGCGGGAGGCTCGGCGGTCACATTGTCGCAGGCGCGGAGGGTGAGCCATTGGCGGTTCCAGTGGTAGGGGGCATAGTCGGTGTTGCGCACCAGGCGGTTGCCCGTGACGGTCAGTCCGTCGACGCTTTTGGCGAAGACGAGGGGGGCGTCGAAGGCGACGAAGGTGTTGCCGGTGATGCGGATGTCGCCGTGGAGGCGGCGCTTCTGGGCGGCGAGGTCGGGGATTTCGGGGCAGATGCTGATGACGGCCTCGGTGAATTGGAAGGGGGAGGTGAGCGCATTGACGAAGAGGTTGCCTTGGATGAGGACATCTTTGGCGGCGCCGGTTTCGTACCATCCGTTGCAGTCGCCGCAGATGAGGATGGCGCTGCCGCTGGTGTGGTCGAAGAGGTTGTTCAGGCAGCGCACCGGCTTGGGCGTGGAGAAGAGGGCGCCGCGGGCGCGGTTGTCGGCGATGCGGTTGCCGATGAAGTCGACGCTTGGGGTGCGGGTGAGGTTCTCGATGCCCCAGGCCTCTTGGGCGGGGTCGATCTCCGGCGGGAGGGGGTCGCGGAAGGTGAGGCGGAGGCGTTTGGCGCCGTCGCGGACGGTGGGTTTGTCCAGCGCCGTGACGGTTTGCAGAATGTTGTCCGCGCCCGGCGCATGCTCCATGGTACGCGAGCGGATGAAGGTGACGGCCTCGCCGGGGGCGCCCCATTCCATGCCATAGGATTGGCCGTGCATGTAGGCGCATTCCAGGGTGCGGTCGTCCACGCGGCGGATCAGGCGCAGATAGGTGCCGTGCACGTTGATGGCGTCGTCCATCATGCCCACGAATTCGCCCGCCGTGCAGCGGATGTGGCCGGAACATCCGGAGAAGTGCAGGGCGTCGGCCTGGGTGGAGAAGGCGCGCCCTTTGGCGCGGTTGGGCACCACGCGGATGCGTTCGAGGGTGATGGTCTCGGTGTTTTGCCCCAGCACGCCCATGCCATCGGCGGCGTGGAGGGTCACGTCGCGGAGGGTCACGTCGCGCGAATCCGAGAGGACGATTCCCGGCGCGGGGCGTTCGCCGGTGCGCAGGGCCATGCGTTGGCCCGGGCGGAAGGCGCGATGGGCGCAGCCGGCCGCCGTGAAGGAGCCATCGGCGTTCCGCGAGACGCGGGCGAGGCTGAAGCCCAGGTCCGACGTGCGGTAGGCGATGCGGCCGTCGGCCTCGAAGAGGATGCCGCCGCCGGGGCTGACGCGGAAATCCGGACCGGTAAAGAAGAGGCGTGTGCCCTCGAGCGTGGGGTTGGCCTCCGGCAGGAGGGTGAAGGTGACGGTTTGGGCCGCGGCGTCCACCGCCGTCAGGTTGATCTGCGTCATCGGCTGCGTTTCGCAGTCGATGGTCAGGCCCTGCACCGTCACGTTCGCGCTGTCCCAGACGCCCAGGGCGATGATACGACCCCGCAGGTTGATGAAGGCGCCCTCCGCGCGCACCGTCAGGTCGCGGATGCCTTCCAGCGGCAGGAAGACGCGCCGGGGGTTCGTTTGGTCGTGGTTGGAAATGAACCACGTCCGCGTCTGGCATTGCGCCGCGCCCACGTCGTAGCGGCCGGGCTCGAGGAGGAGGGTCTTGTCGCCTTCCGTCCGGCGCAAATCCTCCACCAGGCGAGCCACCTGCCCCGCCGAGAAGGCGTTCCCGGGCACAATGCCGTAATCCGCGGCCCGGAAGGCCGCCGCACCCTGCGCCGACGCGGCCATCGCCGCCGCCAACACCGTCATCGCAATCGTTTTCATGGCACGAGTTTAACATATCCATGCGCGCGGCCGGGGCACGCGCGGCAGATTCCTTCATGGGACGGCTCTGCCGTATGCAGGCGCAGGACTGCCAAGATGGGAAACCGCAGATTTCGCAGATTAGGGCAGATTGAGGGCGTGCTGGCGCACGCAGGACTGCCAGAATAGTTTTATCACAAAGGCCACAAAGAACCACAAGGGCCACAAAGGAAATTGGCTGATTGGCTGATTAGCTGATTGGAAGGCGTCGCGGTAGGACATATAGGACGGGGTGGCTAATGCCGCCCTGTATGTACAGCGGCCTCTTCGTCGCCCCGGAGGGGCGGGCCAAGCCTCCAAGCCTCTAAACTTCCAAGCTTCCCACAGCGGGGCGCTTTTAGCGCTCCGCTGTGTGCTGTCCGGGGGTGGCGAGGTAGGTGGGGAGGTCGTCAATGAGGTGGGCGGGGAGGAGGTTGGCGGCTTTGAGGGAGGGGGCGTCGAAGGGGACCCAGGCGAAGGCAATCCAGGGCTCGGCGGCGGGGAGGGCCGCGGGGGGCGGGGGCAGGGTGGAGACGTCGAGGCGGAAGATGAGGTTGATCTCGCAGTGGCGTTCGCCGCCTTGGACGAAGGCGTTTTCGGTGACGGCGAGGAAGTCGCCGGCGGTGGAGTCCAGGCCGAGTTCTTCCTTGACTTCACGGACGAGGGCCTGTCGGCCGGTCTCGTTGAACTCGATGTGTCCGCCGGGGAGGTAGGCGCGGCCGCCTTTGGCGGGTTTGCAGAGGAGGATGTGACCATCGCGGATGCAGACGCCGCGGGCGATGGTCTCGATGTTGGCGTTTTCGTAGGACATAGCGTGGAAGTTTGGAAGTTTGGAGGCTTGGAAGTTTGGAGGAGCCCCGGAGGTTGAAGCCCGAGCCGCCGCCGTTGGCGGCGATGAGACCGAACGTTGCGCGGCACCCGCAAAGGGCACAAAGGACTGCCAGGATGGGGAACCGCCGATTCCGCCGATTGGAGCCGATTAGGGGCCGGCTGCCGCCGGCAGGACTGCCAGAGGGCGCTACGCGCCCGGAGAACAGAGCGTGCAGGCCCGAAGGGACAAACCTTCCACGGCTACGGAGAACGGAGCGCCCCTGCGGGGCGACGAAAAATCGGAAGCCAGAGGCGGTTTGCCGGTCGCCCCGGAGGGGCGGAACCAAGCATCCAAGCCTCGAAGCTTCCAAGCTTCCCGCGTAAGGGCGCGGGGCGCCCTTACGCGTCGTAGCCGTTGGGGTTCATGGACTGCCACTTCCAGGAGGAAGCGCACATGTCGTCGAGGGTGTGGGTGGCTTGCCAGCCGAGGAGTTCCTTGGCGTAGGTGGGGTCGGCGTAGCACTCGGGGGCGTCGCCGGGGCGGCGGTCGACGATCTCGTAGGGGATTTCCTTGCCGCAGGCGCGGGAGAAGGCGTGGATCATGTCGAGGACGGAGTAGCCGGTGCCGGTGCCGAGGTTGACGGTGTAGATGGCGCCGGGCTCCTGCTCGAGCTTCTTGAGGGCGGCGAGGTGGCCGCGGGCGAGGTCGACGACGTGGATGTAGTCGCGCACGCCGGTGCCGTCCTTGGTGGGGTAGTCGTTGCCGAAGACGCGGACCTTGGGGAGGCGGCCGACGGCGACCTGGGCGATGTAGGGCATGAGGTTGTTGGGGATGCCGTTGGGGTTTTCGCCGATGCGGCCGCTGGGGTGGGCGCCGACGGGGTTGAAGTAGCGCAGGAGCATGACGCCGAGGTCGGGCTCGGCGACGTGGACGTCGGAGAGGACGCGCTCGAGGAAGAGCTTGGTGGCGCCGTAGGGGTTGAGGGCGCCGGTGGAGCAGTGTTCGTCGAGGGGGACCTTCTCGGGCATGCCGTAGACGGTGGCGGAGGAGGAGAAGACGATGTTGCGGCAGCCGTACTGCTTCATGAGCTTGAGCAGGTTGAAGGTGCCGGTCATATTGTTGTGATAGTAGAAGAGGGGCTTGGCGACGGATTCACCGACGGCCTTGAGGCCGGCGAAGTGGATGACGGCGTCGTAGTGGGCGGCCTTGAAGACGGCTTCGAGGGCGTCGTAGTCGAGGAGGTCGACTTTGTGGAAGATGGGTGCGCGGCCGGCGAGCTCGGCGCCGCGGCGGACGGCCTCTTCCTGGGAGTTGTAGAGGTTGTCGACGATGGTGACGTCGTAGCCCGCCTGGAGGAGCTCGATGACGGTGTGGGTGCCGATATATCCGGCGCCGCCGGTGACGAGGATGTGCATGGTGCGTTCCTTTCGTGTTACCATTCAGCGTTAAAGGCGACCGAGCTTTCGCCCGGCTGGAGAGGGGTGGCGAGGAGGGGTTCGTTCGCGTAGAGTCGCGCGATGTCCGCTTCCAACGTTTCCCAATTAGGATAGCGCAAAGTGCGGTCTTTGGCAAGCATGCGATTGAGCATGAGCGCGAGTGCGCGGGGGACGGAGGGTACGAGTGTGCGGGGGTCGCGGGCGAAGTTGGGGCCGATGTGGGCGTCGACGACCTGCTGGTCGGTCTTGCCGGGGAAGAGGGAGGTGCCGGTGAGGAGGTGGTAGGCGGTGGCGCCGAGGGAGTAGATGTCTGCGCGGCAGTCGAGGTCGGGGAGGTCGTAGATCTGGTCTGGGCTGATGTAGGCGGGGGTGCCCATGATCTCGCCAGCGGCGTCGGCGCCGGAGCCGCGCGCGGCGGTGAGGAGGGAGCGCGAGATGCCCAGGTCCATGAGCTTGACGGTGCCGTCGGCGTCGACCATCAGGTTGTCGGGCTTGAGGTCGCAGTGGACGACGCGGAACTTCTGCCAGGCGTA
Source organism: uncultured Kiritimatiellota bacterium (assembly GCA_944389945.1). Taxonomy (GTDB): domain Bacteria; phylum Verrucomicrobiota; class Kiritimatiellia; order RFP12; family DVOR01; genus Spyradenecus. The sequence goes on from CALXOF010000011.1 coordinate 63,643, forward strand.
TTCGAGCGCGGCGCAGACGGCCTCGAGGATGATGAGGACGTCGCCGACGGCCACCTGGCCCTTGCGGCGGAGGTAGCTGGCGAAGGTGTAGCCCTCGACAAGCTCCATGACGAAGTAGTAAATGCCTTGCTCCTGGCCGACGTCGTAGACGCGGACGATGTTGCGGTGGCGGAAGCGGGCGGCGGCCTTGGCCTCGTTCACGAAGCGGTCGATGTCTTCGGAGGTGCGCACGAAGTCGGCGTCGAGGACCTTGACGGCGACCTCGCGGCCCGTGGAGAGCTGGCGCGCGCGGTAGACGATGGCGGTGCCGCCGCGGCCGATCTCGGCCTCCAGACGCAGGTTCGGAAGCGAGACGCCTTCCTCACTCATCTTCGAGCACCACCGTGAGCGCGAGGAGCGCGTAGCTGGTGGAGAGGGCGGGGTCGCCCTCCCAGTAGCGATTGCTGGTGTTAACCCACGAGCCGTCGGGCTTCTGGCGCTTGAGGATGGCGCGGACGAGCTCCTCGCGCCAATCGACCTCGCCGCCGTCCGCGAGCGGGAGTTTGTCCACCTGCGCGGCGTCGAGGGCGCGCGCCAGTACGTCATAATAGAAGTAGAGGCCCTGGTTGCCCTGGCCGGCGTTCTCGTCGGTGGACCAATGCTTACCCAGCCACTGGAGGGCCGAACGCACGCGCGGGTCGTCGCGGGAGAGCTGACAGTGGAGCATGGCCAGGAGCCCGGCGTAGGTCATCGAGCCGTAGGAACGGAGCGTCTCGCCCTCGCGCGGGGTCTCGCGATTGTAGAGGAAGCCGCCGGCGTCCTCGCCCTCGGCCTGCTGCATGGAGAGGATGTAGCGCTTGGCCTTGTCCCAATCGATGTCGACGCGCTTGCCGCCGGGGCGGACCTCCTCCACGTCGGCGGTCAGACGCATGGCCTCAACGGCATAGAAGGTGTTGTTCAGGTCGGTGTAGGCGCGGGGGGACGACTTGTCGTAGCCGAAGCCGCCCTCGTGCAGGCCCGCGGTCTCAATCTGCGTGCTGGCGACGTAGGCACGCGCGTTCAGCAGGGTCTGCGGGTGACGTTCCTTGCCACCGGCGGCATGGAGCGCGGTCAGGCAGAGGCAGGTGTTGTAGTTGCCCAGGCCGCTGCCGCGCCGCCCCGGGATGGGGACGTAGATGCCGCCGTCGGGCTGCGCGCAGGAGACGATGTAGGCCTCGGCCTTCGCTATGGCGTCCTTGTTGGCGTCGCTGTCCGCGTTGGCCATCGCCCAGAGGGCCAGGGCGCTCATACCCGGGAAACGGCGGTCCGACCAACTGCCGTCCGCCTGCTGCGCCCCGCGCAACCACGCGAAGCCGCGGTCCAACGCCGCCTGCGCCTCCGCCTTCGTCTCCGCGGTGAGCGCCGCCACCGGCAACGCCACCAACGCCATCAGCCAAAAGAGCAACTTTCTCATAGTACTGTAAGTATACCAATTTACCTTGCCTCACGGCAAATGGGGCGGCCGATGGCCGCCCCGGAGAACGGAGAAACCGCTGAGCAAAGCGGCGTAGCCGCCCCGTCCTAGTCGTCCTATAGGTCCTATGTGTCCTACCGCGTGTCTTGTGGCATGTCGCAGACGTGCCGGGAGTGCAGGGAGAACTTCTCCCTGCCGGGGTGTGAGGCAGCGCCCCACACATTCTAATCAGCTAATCAGCCAATTCTCTTTGTGGCCTTTGTGATTCTTTGTGCTCTTTGTGGTGAAACACACTGGCAGTCCTGCCGGCGGTAGCCGGCTCCAAATCTGCCCTAACCTGCGCAATCTGCGGTTTCTTTACGCCGCATTCCAATCAGCTAATCAGCCATATCTTTCTAACTCATCGAAGGCCGGCAGGGGCAGATGGGCATCCGGCGTGCCCTCGGGGATGGCGTCCACCCAGAGTTCGCCGAAGAGCGTGGGCTGCGTCACCGTCACATGGCGCAGACGCAACAGCTCCAAGAGCGCCACGAAGGTCACAATGATTTCCCCCTTCGGAGCCCCCTCACGGAAGAGCGTGCCAAAGGCACAATGCTGCTCCTCTGCCACCCGGGCCAGAATCCCCTGCATCTTCTCCGGCACCGACCACCGCTGCATCTTCAGGTGACCGAACGACACCGTCTCGCTCGCCCGCGCCAAGACCTCCTGGAAGGCCGCCAGGAGCGTATCCGCCCCCACATCCCCCAGACGCACCGGCGCCTCCTCAGCCAGCGTCCCGGCCTCCGCCGGCGTACCGCGCGCGAAGGTCTCCCCGCGCAAGGCCTCACGCACCGACAAGGCCGCCGCGGCATCCTTGCACCGCTTATATTCAATCAGCTGACGCACCAGGTCCAACCTCGGGTCGGGGGCGTCTTCCTCCTCGTCCCCCTCCTGCGTCTCCTGCGGCAGGAGCGTCTGGCTCTTGATGAGCATCAACGTGGCCGCCATGACCACGAACTCCCCCGCCAGGTTCACGTCCAGCGCGCGCCAACGGTCCAGATAGGCCAGATACTGCGCCGTAATCCGCTCGATGGGGATGTCCGTGATGGACACCTCCTCCTTGCGAATCAAGTGCAATAACAGGTCCAACGGGCCCTCGAACGCGTCGAGGCTCACCCGGTAATCATCGAACAGCGACAGCGTGGCGTCCATGCGCGGCGGACGACGGCCTTACTCCAGGCCGACGGCCTTGCGCGCGGCCTGAAGGGTCGTGCGCGCGGTCTCGCGGGCCTTGGCCGCACCCGCTTGGAGGATGGCTTCCACCTCTTCAGGGTGAGCCTCCAGATAGGCACGACGCTCGCGGAACGGCGCCATCTTGCGCTGATAGATCTCGAAAAGCGCCTTCTTCGCGTGGCCGTAGCCATAGCCGCCGCGCAGGTAATTCTGGCGCATTTCCTCGGTCTCCGCCTCGTCCGCGAAGAGACGATACAGCGCGAAGACACGGCAGTTGTCCGGGTCCTTCGGCGCCTCAAGCGGCGTGGAGTCCGTGGCGATGCGCATGATCTTGGTCTTGACCTCCTTGGGGTCATCGAAGAGGCCGATGGTATTGTTGTAGCTCTTGGACATCTTCTGGCCGTCGAGGCCCGGGATCACCGCCACCTTCTCCGCGATGAGCGGCTCGGGCAGACGGAACACCTCGCCGAAGGTCTGGTTGAACTTCGCCGCGATGTCGCGCGTCACCTCCACATGCTGCTTCTGGTCGCGCCCCACCGGCACGCAATCGCTCTGGTAGAGCAGGATGTCCGCCGCCATCAGCACCGGATAGGCAAAGAGGCCATGGCTCGCCGGGATGCCGCGCGCCAACTTATCCTTATAAGAGTGGCAACGCTCCAGCAACCCCATCGGCGTCACGATCGAGAGCAACCACGCCAGCTCATGCACCTCCGGCACGTCGCCCTGACGGAAGAGGCACGCCTTCGCCGGGTCCAGCCCGCACGCCAAGAAGTCCAGCGCCACATCGCGCGTCGCCGTGCGCAACTTCTCCGCGTCATGCACCGTCGTCAGCGCGTGATACTGCGCCACAAAGACAAAGGTCTCGCCCTTGTCCTGGCTGTCGATGATGGGCTTCATCGCCCCGAAATAGTTGCCCCAATGCAAATGGCCCGAAGGCTGCACGCCGGTCAAAATACGCATAAGAACTCCTTTGTTCTGACCCAAAATAATATCATAAAGCAGGGATTGGCGTCGCCGCCCCGCTGGAGAACCTGGGAATCGGACATTTTTTAGGCAGGAGGGTAATCGGGGAGCCCAAGTTCATTGAAAGAACTATTGTCGGACTTT
>CALXOF010000012.1 GCA_944389945.1 uncultured Kiritimatiellota bacterium
TCGACCCGGACCACTATAGGGTCTCGCCCCCGACCACTATAGTGGTTGACCTCGGACCACTATAGGGTCTCAGAAAGCCCCCTTAGGCGCCCACCTGCCTGAGTGGGAGCCCCGCATGAGTCCCGAGGCCCGCGACGTTCTCCGTCTGGCCCGCCGCATCGCTAAAGCCTCCTATGCCCACCGTACCGAGATGGACATCCTCCGCCCTGAACTCCAGATCCGCCGCTGGGATGCCGGTTGGCACCAACTCAAACCCCTGGCCCAGACCTACCTCCCAACAGACTTTGCCGACTTTCAGTCCGCCTTCCACGCCCTTTCCACCCGCCTCCGTCCCCTCGTCCACACCCTCGCCTTCCTCCGCTGACCACGGTTGCGTTATGTCTGGGTAAAGGGGCGAGATGTGCTATACTCTCCTTGTCGCCGATGCGGCGTGTATTGCTGGCACCACGACCCATAAGGAGAAAGGTGTGTACTATGGCCTATCATGCTACTCAGACAAGTTCTCTTCCATACAGCTCATCGCTGTAAGCTACTTGGATAAGCGATGAGAGATGGCATGGATGACAATAGCTTGAAACACGTATGCACCGCCCGTGTGTACGTGGACAACCCTTTTCATCTATTGGGGGTGCCTGCGACGGCGACGCCACGTCAGATTCGCCGGCGTATGGAGGACTTGGAGAGTGCCCATGCACTTGGAGGTGCCGCATGGACCCAGGAATTCCGCGGACATTTGTGGGGTGGCGAAGTACCCTCGATTGAGGCGGTACGAGAAGCTTGTGAACGGCTTTCAGATCCCGCTTCGCGTTTGCTGTCGGAGTTTTTCTGGGTGTGGCCCTTGCCGGGACAAGACAAGGCCCAGGAAGCTTTTGCGTGTGGGGACACCCGATACGTACGGATTATTTGGAAGTCTGTGGCGGAAGGTGAGGGTATTCGACGGGCCATCGCGTGGCACAATCTGGCCATTCTTCACCATTCTGCGGCATTGGCGCTTGAGAATGTGGGATGGTTGATGTTGGTCGCCAGGTCGGGCCTGTTGGAGGACCACCTTCGGAAGCTAAAAATCTTTTGGCATGCGGCATTCCACTATTGGGCGCAGGTGGAGAATGATACATGGAGTTGGACCTATCTGCGCCAACGCGCAGAGGCGCTGGGATATGAGAATGAACGAATCATCGACTTGTTACAAGAGCAATTTCGGGCATGGCTCTTGGGAGTCACCATGCAGGTCGCTTTGCGCTATATGGACGAGGGGTTGCAGGAATATGCGCTTCGCGTGGCCGAAGAGCCGCGCCGTCATGGGCTTGAAGTGGAGATGTCTGTGGCATTGGCCCAAGCATTTGCGAAGCGAGAGCGGCAAGTGGAGGTCTTTATCGCACGGCAGGATGCCCGACTTAACGAAGATAAAGCGAACGGTAAAACGTGCCTCCTGCAACTCTTAGCGGACTGCGAAGCAATTCGGCAAGCGGTGATTTTGCTTGATGGAGGACGCGGGGAGCTCCGCGTTCGGATTGATTCGTCGTTGTATTGGGCATGCGAACGCTATCTGGTCGCCTATGGAAACGCGACAGGCATTTGGCAGGATTGCACGGGGTTAAACCGACTCTTGGAGGGATTGGCCTGTACCCAGGAGACACGGGCACGTTGGGAAGAAGACGAGGCAATTTTGCAGAGGAACGCAGAGCTCGAGGCGTCGACAGAGGTCTGCCTATTGTGTGGCCGCCATCATGCCAGGTGTGGTAAGTACTTCTGGGGCGCGACGGTTCTTTTGCATAAAAACGCTCGGAGGTTGCCGACCGGCCAGATAAAAGGTGAGGTGCGCGAAGTATCGTTCCCATGTTGCAAGGTATGCTACAATCGGCTTCCATTGGCATTGAAAGCAGGGGAACGTGACAAAGAACCGGGGCTCTTCCGTGTATGGCCTTCCGGACCGGCGGAGGAATGTTCCGGCAAGGCGATGCGGCGGCGTCTGAAGGATTTCCCGCCAATCGCGGCGTTGTTGCGCGACGGCTGGCTCCTAGAAGAGATACCGACCGATGACACACCAATCCAATCGCCTACGCCCCCACAAGATGGGAAGCCAACACCGCCAAAGGAGACGCGGCAAGATGGAAGTATCTTGTCTCAGGTGATTCTGAATATACTCGTTTTCTTTGCTGTCCTCTTCGTGTCACTTTTGTTGATGCGTGGATGCGAGTCGGTATTAGAAAAATTTGAGACTTCACCACAGGAAGATCTTATCTCGAACGAATCAATAATGTGGTGAAGGCGTGTGTAAAGGTTGGGGGATTGTGGTATGATTGACATGTAACGTTGGAGCAGTGACATGGGAGCGAGACCCGAACAAGACGCGTTAATGCGGATGTGCACGGAGACCGTGTACGCGGACAATCCGTTTCATTTGCTGGGATTGCCGACAACGGCAACGCCGCGGCAGATTCGCCGGCGCAGAGAGGATTTGGAGGGTGCACGAGAGCTGGGGCAGTCCGCTTGGGAAGAAGCGTTTCACCACCTCTTGGGTAATCGTCCGACACCGAACGAAGAGGATGTGGAGGAGGCCTTCGCGAAGTTGGAGGACCCAGAGTCGCGCTTGTTGGCGGAGTTCTTCTGGATGTGGCCGCTGGGTGAGGAAGACCCGGCGCTGAAAGCATTACAGGAACGTCACAGTGGCGCGGCGTTCGATGCTTGGGAACGAGCGGCGCTGGGATTCGGACGGTCGCGTCCCATCGCGCAGCACAACCTCGCCGTGGCCTATCAGATGTACGCAATTGACGCGGAAACACAAGCGATTGACTATGAGGGGACAATCCCAGAAGACTTCGCGCGAACAATGCGTGAATATTGGGAGAAGGCGTTCCTCTATTGGGAAGAATTGGCGGACAATGATGACTTTTGGGAGCTCTTTGAGGCCCGGATGCGGGAGTTTGACGACCCGCGTTTGACCGGAGGCTTTATCCGCCGTCTGCGCCAAGAGTTCCCCGTTGCGTTCGACAACATCAACTTGGCATTGGCAGTCCGCTACGTCAAGGCCGGGAAACTCTCTGAGGCTCGTCGTCATGTAGATTATATGCGCCGCACGATGAGTGGGCTTGACGATGTGGAGCAGAACTTCTCCGCGCTTTTCGCTCCCATCGAAAAGCGTCTGAATTTGTTGGTTGACCAATACGATGAGAAAGTACAAGAAGACCCGCTCAACGGAAAACAATGCTTCTTGGACTTAGTGAACCAAGCAGACGGTTTCACCGACCTCGCCAATGGTCTCCTCGAGGATGACAATTCTATTCGACTTCGCCTTTTGTCCACCATCTTCAAGGCTTGTAACCGATGCCTGATTGCCTATGGCAACAGATCTAAGACGTGGGCGGAGTGTGCAACGTTAAATGAACGCCTGAAACCTTTTGCATGCACGAAGCAATTGCAGGAGTTATACGTCAAGAACTCTGCAATTTTGCATAGCAATGTGCAAGCGGATGAAGAACAGAACACGTGTTGGAAGTGCAAACGAAAAATCTCGGAGGTCGGGCCTCTACATACTTGTGAAGTGCGTATGTATGGGAATATTCAGCCAAGTCCCTTGTCGAATTTCTTTGAGCCAAGCGTGACCTATTCCAAATGTGTCGTTAAAATCCCACTTTGTCGAGATTGTTGGATCGTATGGCCATGGGAAAAACGAGCCTATCCAGAAGTCAAACGATTGCTCGCACAAGGGTGGCGTATCGGAGAACGCCCCACAGACGCGGAAGTACGCAGTAATGCTTCCGCAGGGTGTCTATTGCCGTTGATGCTGATGTTGTTGGTTGGTTTGATTGCAGGTTGCACCGCGTTGGCGTAAGACGGGAAGGAATGCAAATGAATTGGAGCAGAAAGATGAGACGGAAACACGGGCGGGAGTCGACACGAAAACTGGTAGATTCACGGTCGGTGCTGGCGTTTGACGTGAGGCAAGTACCGAAGGCGCGACCGGAGATGCCGAAATTGACACCGGAGGAGCGCCAACTGACGAAGCTTTACGCGACGTTCGCCACGAATGTGTGGCGACTGAAGCGACAGATTCTGGACGCGGAAACGGGCGAACCGAAAGAAGGTTTTGAGCGGGTGGCACGCTACGTGACCTCGATGGAGGGTGCGTTGGAAGATGCCCACGTGAAAACCGTTGATTACGATGGGCGCCCTTATGACGAGGGTGACGCGGTGAAAGTGATCACCTTTGAGTCACGCGCGGACTTGAAGCGCGATGAGTATGTGGAAACCTTGTTGCCGACCGTCCAGTGGACGAACGCAGAAGGGAAGATGACGTTGTTGCAGATGGCGGAGGTTGTCGTCGGACAAGCCCCGCAGAAAGAGGATGAGCAGAAGGAGCAGGACAATGGCACGGAGCACGATTGATTTTGGCATCGACTTGGGGACGACGAACAGCGCCATTGCGGTGCTGAAGGGTGTCCGCCCTGAGGTCATCAAGAACAACTTGGACGCTGATATCACGCCCTCGGCGGTGTATCTGAACAAGGCCGGAAACGTCACAGTGGGGGCGAGGGCCAAGAATAAGCTGGAGGAAGAACGCTCGGCGGAGGACGCGTACATCGAGTTCAAGCGGCGGATGGGGACGGACGCGGACTATCTTTTCCGAACATCCGGTCTGCGCAAGACTCCTGAAGAACTCTCGGCCGAGATTCTGAAGAGTTTGCGCGGGAACGTCTTGCAGCGTTTGGACGAGGACATCTCCGCAGCGGTGATTACCATCCCGGCAGCCTTCGCGCAACGGCAATGCGTGGCGACGAAACGCGCAGCGGAACTAGCGGGATTCACGCAGTGCCCGCTCTTGCAAGAGCCGGTCGCCGCCTCACTGGCCTATGGTTTCCAAGCGGATACGGCCAAGCGCTCGTTTTGGATGGTCTTTGACTTCGGCGGCGGCACGTTCGACGCGGCCGTTATGAAGGCCGAGGACGGCGACATCCAAGTGGTGAACCACGGTGGCGACAACTTCCTGGGTGGCGCGGACATCGATTGGGCCATCATCGAGACGTACATCATTCCGCAGTTGCAGGATTCCTATAACCTGCCGGACTTCCGGCGCGGGAACCTGCGTTGGCGCGCGGCCCTCGCTAAACTCAAACGTGCCGTGGAAATGGCTAAGATTGACCTCTCCCGGGCACCGTCCGCCGCCCTGGACGGGTGCGTCTTTGAAGATGAGGACGGTGAAGAGGTCGACCTGGAAGGGTTTGAGCTGACACAAGCACAGGTGAAACGCGTGGCCGAGCCGCTCATCCTGCGTGCGGCGGACAAATGCCGGGCCGTCTTGGCAGAGAAACACCTGTCGCCATCGGCCATTGAACGTGTGTTGTTGGTGGGCGGCCCGACCCTTGCGCCTTACTTCCGTGAGACGTTGGGAGAAGCGTTGGGAATCCCATTGGACCATAGCGTGGACCCGCTGACGGTGGTGGCCCAGGGCGCGGCCATCTTTGCCGGGACACAACGGATTGAGCGTGGCCTTCGCGCAAGTGCGACCGCGGCTCCCATGGGAGCCTACAAGGTAACGTTAAACTATTCGCCCATCGGCCCGGACGATGACCCCGCCGTGACCGGCGAGGTCGCCATGCCCACCGGTGGCGTGCCTACGGAGGGGCTTCGCATCGCCTTTGTCAACCGGAACACGCGATGGTCGAGCGGGGAAATCCCGCTCAATGCGGAGGGTAAGTTCCGCCTCCGTCTGCGCGCCGTGCCGGGGGAGCAAAACATCTTTGACATCACATTGCGTGATTCCATCGGCAATGCGTTGCCCACGGACGTCAAGGAAATCGCCTACACCGTCGGCGCGACCATCAAGGCGCAGATTACGTGCAACGACATCTCCGTGGAACTGAGCGGAAACGCGGTCAAACTGGCAGTCCCCAAAGGTACCGCCTATCCCTTCAAAAAGTCCGTCCGTGGCGTGATCACCAACGTCGCCCTCAAACGTGGCGAGCCTGGGCAAGTCACGATTCCTATTCTGGAAGCCATCAATGGAAACGCCGGCACCAAAGGCGACCACAACATCAAGTTGGGCGATTTGGTCATCAAGTCCGAAGACATTCGCCGCGATCTACCGTTGGGCAGTGATTTGGAATTGACCCTCACAGCCAAAGAACCGGGTTCCATCAACGCCACGGCATACGTCGAGCTCTTGGACGAGACCTTCTCCGTGACGCTCCGCTATGACCGTGAATCCATCAGCGAAGAAGAGCTATGGAAGGAGGCAGAACGCGAAAAGGCGCGTATCCCAAAGGTATTGGAAAAGGCCGGAGACCTCGTTGACGCGGAAACCCGGCAGAAACTGGAAACGTTGCCGCAGGAACTCGATGGCTTGTGGCGCGGCATTGAAGACCCCGCCGAGGCTCAGAAGATTCAGCAACGCATCATCGAATTGCGCATCATAATCGATGAGGTGGAGGATACCGTGGAAATCCCGGCGAAACTGCATCTCATCGAGATTCGCCTGGATGCCATCGACAAGCAGACCGGCCACATGACCGCCGGGCAGATGACCGCCGCTGACGAATTGCGTCGCCGCTATGAGGAGCAGAAATCCAAGCGTGACCCCGCCGCCATTGAGGCACTCAACGAAGAGGTGGGGGCGTTACTCTTCGATATCTACTCCGAGTTGCCGGAATATTGGAAGGGATTCCTTGGCCACCTGTATGGGAAGCGTGAACAGATGTCAGACCAACGCGAAGCCGACCTGCTCTTCGCGCAAGGGGCTCGTGCAACCGAGCGCGACGACATCGAGGCCATGCGCAAAACCGTTATCCGTTTGTTGGACCTGCTTCCGCCTGAAGCACGAGAAAACGCCCAACGCGGCCACAATTCCGGAATCACCATGCTATGACAGAGGAATCCGCAATTTTACGGGCCTATGGATTGGCCACGCAAGGCAAGACCGAAGAGGCCGAACGCTTGCTCGGTAGCGTGAAAACCACAGCGGCCAAAGATTTGTTGGCGCGCATTCGTTTCGACTCCGGCGATGAAGCCGCCGCAAAACGTCTCTGGGAAGAGGTCCTCGAGGAAAACCCCGACCATGCCGGGGCCAAAGCCGCGCTGGCTTGCATCGGCAAACCGCGTGAGGTGGTCGATGAAGCTTGCTGGCGATTTCGTTGGACCTTTCTTTCCCTTTTGGTGGGTGTCGCAGTGGTTTTCCTACTCGCCGGCGTGCTCGTTGGACGGGACTGGAAGTCGGCAAACAACCAACCAACAATCCCCACAGAGACTCCGCAGACCACCTTGCCTTCGCCGACCACTTCGCCAAATCCAGAACTTCAGTTTACGCTGCCAATGTCAAACGCAGACTTTCTCGTTCAGAAAGCCGCGTTCTGGGACAGTGTACCGCCGAGGGCAAAAGTCGTTTTGTCAGGCGGCCCGAGTGGCGAAGCTCCTTTACGCCAACGCCGTCTTGCCGTGGTGGCAGATTTGTTGGTTGAAGAATATCACCTGACAACCTGGGACCAACTTCTGATTGATCTCTCACCGAAAGAGGATGACGCATATCGTCTGCAAGTCCTCCTCTAGTGTCCGGGGAACTTTCTCGCAAAGCCGGCGCCTATACGCCGCCTTCTACGCTAGTTTCCACTTTTGAACGCCCCTTCAGGGGCACGATAACGTGGGAATTCTAAGCGCGGCGCGACCACCGTGAGCAATGGAGCTCGCAGCGTTTCCACACCAGACCGTCTTTGCGGTTCTCTCTCATTTTCCCCAAACAGGATTGAATGGAGACACAATAGTGTCCGGAGAAAGTTTAGGATACTGTGCAGTACTTGTAATTGAGGATATACTAGCGCATTCCCAAACGGTGAGTAGTTCTCCAAATGACAGGCCTTAAAGATGACGTATCTTACTACAAGCAATGGAATTGTCTTTGATTTAGAAAAGACAAATGACAGGTCTTTGGCAAGGGTGCGTGGTGTGATTCACTGCGATTGGCCGGAGACACCCGGTTTGGATGAGGACCCTCTCTCATATTATTAGTAAGTAAGGGGGAGGTGCGATGGCCAAGGGCTTTTCGCACCAGTGTCACCGGCGAAGGCTGGTGTTTTTGCCCTAAGCACCACGGCTTCCCGCGAAGACATGCGTGCTCCGATGGTGTGCCCAGCTGATTAGTAGATTGGCTGATTGGCATTCTGGGAGAGCTTTCGCCTCATGCCCTTACGTCGCTCTTAAATCGACCGGTGTGGAATGGAAGGCGGCGGGTACGGTCAACGGCGAAGCCGTAGCGTACCCAATGGCACCCGAGCGTTGCGCGCCCTCAATGATATCTTTACGCGCGTTTCGTCAAATGATTTGTCCCTTTTTTTGCTACAAGGGAGGGAGTGGCGGCAAGAGCAATTTGGGGTGGGAGGATTGCGGACCTGCCGTGGCGTCTGTCGGGGAGCGTCCCCGCAGGGGCGGCGCGAAGCGCCGAGCGACCCGACAGACGCCACGGCAGGGGGGGGAAGAGTCGAAGGTAATCATCCTTGTAGGGTGGCATCGCGACGAAGTCGGGCCAAGGCGTACGTGATTTGTTCCATCAGAACGAGCGCGTTGAGCGTGGCAAGGCGACGCTTCAAAGCAGCGCGGTGTCGCAGGCGTAGACCGGGGTGTTCAAGCAGGCGTTGAGCGGGTGTGATGGGTGGGGAGTAGTGACGGGAAGACCCTTTTCCGGAGAGGTGGGGTGTCTTGGAACGCAAGGTCATGGTGGGAAGGCAGTAGTTGTGATGGCAGGAAATCTTGGCGCATTGGCGATTGAGCGCTTCGGTCTGCGCACGGTTGTCGTAACGACCATAGCCGAAGTTGGTACGGACAAGGCTGTAGTTTCGTTGCTCGACATGGGCATTGTCGTTCTTCTGGCGAGGGCGGGAGCGTTGGTAGGCGTACTCTGGGTGTCGCCGGACAAAGGCGAGCAGGTGGGCGTTCATGAATTCGTTCCCGTTGTCAAAGTGGAGGATACGCACTTTGTAGGGGAAGGACGCGAGAGCGTCCTCCAGTGCGGCAAAAACGCCCGCGGCTCCTTTGTTCCAGACGCACCGGATCTCAGTCCAGAGCGTGACGCGATCCGTCACGGTGAGAATCCAGTGGAAGTTCCCGCTCATGTCGCCCCCGCACAACGCGACGGTATCGACCTGCACCTCTCCAGGCTTGCACAGATAGGCCGGAATCGCCTCACCACTGATTTCCTGGGCCAGCGCCTGCGCGGCTGAAGGCGCGCGCGGGGTTCTACGCCTGACGGTGAATCCAGGCTTCTTTCTGGGCCTTCCCCGTAGGATGCGATCCATGGTCGAGGCGCTCATCCGCCGCAACCTGTCAGCGACCTCTGGGCGAAGATGGCGCACCTCCCCAAACTCCTCTACAAAGCGGTCAATGCGCGCCTGAAGCGCTTTGGTATTGGGACATCCGGCCCGTTCCCAGAGTTCGATGAGCATATTGCGGACCTCCACCGAATAGGTTGGCCCGCGCCCGGTTTTTTGCCGGTTCTGACACGGTTCCCACGTAACAACTTCGCCGCGTAATCCTTCGAGAAACCAGTCAATGTCACCAGGAAGTCCCGGATCTCACGCCTTTCCTTGTTCGTCTTTTTCGTACGATAGATCACCGCGAGTTCTGATATATTGACACTAATTTCTTGTGGTTTCATAGTGTTATCCTTTTTCTATGAAAAACGGCACATACAAATGACGAAACAATGGAAATCCTACCCCATCGAAGCGCTTCTTTCACTGCAAAAACGGGACTTTATTATGACGAAATGCGCATTTTCCCCTGATAGGATTGAATGGAGACGTGGGGGGCGGGATTGTGGTAGACTAACAGAAATCGAAAGGATAGGTAGACATTGAGTACAATTGGAAGAGTTGAACCGCAGGACATCAGGCTAAATCCGCCTGAGGGCGGGTGGAAGTTGGAGCGTGGGGGAACGCTCCCGGCCATCGATGTGCGCTATGAGATGGTGGGGACGCCAGCGCCGGACGGCGCAAATGTGGTCTTTATCTGCCATGCACTGACGGGTGATGCGCACGTGGCGGGTTGGCGCCCGGAGGAAAACCCGGAGAAGGACAAGCCCAGCGGCTGGTGGGACGGCATGGTCGGCCCGGGGCGGGGCATCGACACGGACCGCTTCTGCGTGCTCTGCGCCAATATCTTGGGCGGGTGCGCCGGCACGACGGGCCCGAGCTCAATCAACCCGGAGACGGGTGAGCCTTATGGCTCCACCTTCCCTGAAATCACGATGGGCGACATCGTGGATGTCTTCCGTGCGCTGACGCGTCAGCTGGGCTTCACGCGCCTGGCGGCGGTGGTGGGCGGCAGCTTCGGCGGCATGTTGGCGCTGGAGTGGGCCATCCGCCACCCAGACGACATGGGGCGCTGCGTCTTGGTGGCGACGGCGGCCTCGCTGAACACGCAGGCTTTGGCCTTTGACATCGTGGCGCGCCAGGCTATCATCCAGGACCCGAACTGGCGCCACGGCGAATATTACGGTGGCGCGCGCCCCGTGGCCGGTCTGGCGAGCGCGCGCCGTCTGGCCCACATCACCTATCTCTCGCAAGCGGGGATGGACGAGAAGTTCGGTCGCGAGAAGCGGGAGGAGTGGCTCAAGCAGGGGCAAGACTTCCATTCCCGCATGCGCCAGGACTTCCGTACCTATTTCCAGATCGAGTCTTACCTTGAATATCAGGGGCAGAAGTTCGTGCGCCGGTTCGATGCGAACAGCTATCTGCAAATCACGCGCGCGCTAGATGCCTATGACCCCGAGGAGACCTTCGGCTCGCTGGAGGCAGCCATCCGCCGTATCAAGGCCAAGGTGTTGATGATCAGTCTGCGCGGGGACTGGCTCTTCTCGAAGGAGCAGGCGGAGCATTTCGTGCGGGCGTGCCTGAAGGAACACCGCGACATCTCCTATTGTCGGCTGGACGGCAAGATGGGCCACGACGCCTTCCTCACGCAGATCGACGAGCTGAAGACGGTCATCCAGGCCTTCCTCACGGCCACCGAGACGCGCGACCCTTCGACCCTCGACCCCGACCAGGCGAAATTCTACAAAGACTTCGCCCGGCAGATCCCCGAAGGCGCACGTGTGCTGGACATCGGCTGCGGCGACGGGACGCTCCTCAAGCACCTGGCCACCCACCAACGCGCTTGGGGCGTGGGCCTGGAGCGCGACCTGGACAAGATTGTCCAAGCCCTCCACAAGGGCGTGAACGTGGTGATGACCAATATCGACACGCACCTGCGCGACATGCCCGACCACCTCTTCGACGTCGCCGTCATCTCGCACACCATCCAAGTGTTGCGCCGGCCAGACTTGATGATGAAGCAACTCCTGCGCGTGGCCGATTGGGCGCTCATTGCCTTCCCGAACTTCGGCTATATCGGGATGCGTTCGCAACTCTTCTTCCTGGGCCGTATGCCGCGCACCAAGGAGTTCCCCTTCGACTGGTACGACACGCCCAACATCCACAACTGCACACTGAAGGACTTCTACGACTTCAGCCGGAAATATGACCTCAAGGCGACGCTCCTCTCTTGTCATTCGGCCTCGTGGCTCGGCAAGTTGCTGACGCGTCTGGGGATGAAGAACCTGGGCGCGGGCGGCGTAATCCTGCGCCTGACCGACGCGACGAAAGACAAGGAGGCGAACGGTGGACGCTGAGACCGAAGCCTTGGTGGACGCCCTGGCGGGGCGGCTGGTCTGCCGCAACTGCCCGGCGATGAACACGCGCCGTGGCGTTAATCTGCCCGGCCGCCGCGCCATGGTGGCGACCCTGCGCGCGCTCCTCTCCGCCCTCTTCCCGGGGTGCCTCTCCTATGAGCCCATCGACCACGAGGACATGGAGGGCATGCGCACCCGTCTGCGCGCCATCGCCGAGGGGCTGACCGACCAAATCGCCCGTATCGAGGCCTATCGCGTACTGGAGCACTCCCGCCCGGCGGACTTCGACTGCGAGGGCCGCGCACGCGAGGTCGTGCGGACGCTCTTCGGGAAGTTGCCCGAGATTCGCTCGCTCCTGCAAGACGACGTGTTGGCCGCCTACGAAGGCGACCCCGCCGCCCACTCGAACATGGAGATTGTGATGGCCTACCCCGGCCTCATGGCCGTGGCCACCCACCGCATCGCGCACGTGCTCTACGAGGAAGATGTCCACCTGCTCCCGCGCGTGATGAGCGAATACGCCCACAGCCGCACGGGCATCGACATCCACCCCGGCGCGACCATCGGCCGCGGCTTCTTCATCGACCACGGCACCGGCGTGGTCATCGGCGAGACCTGCGTCATCGGCCGCAACGTCAAGCTCTATCAAGGCGTCACCCTCGGCGCGCGCTCCTTCCAGAAGGACAGCGAGGGACACCTGGTCAAGGGCATCAAGCGCCACCCGAACGTCGAGGACGACGTCATCATCTACGCCAACGCCACCATCTTGGGCGGCGACACCGTCATCGGGAAGGGCTCCATCATCGGGGGCAACGTCTGGCTCGCCCACTCCGTCCCGCCCGGTTCTCGTATCTTCTATAAGGAGGGTTGATATGCGTCCCTTTGCCTGTTTGCTTTGCCTGACCTTGACCGCCGCCGCGCACGCCGCCGCGCCGGATGCTTCACAGGTGCCCACCCTGCCCAACGAAGTCATCTTCGCCTGCCTCTCCCCCAATCTCACCGAGCAGGCCTCCGGTCTCTCTTGGCAGGCCCTTACGCCCGAGGCCTGGGGCAAGGCCATCACCGTGCAGGAGGGCGAGGAGCGCCACACCTTCTCGCAGGACGGCGCCGCCCATCCGAACGACTGGGTGCGCACGCGCATCACCCTCTCCCAGGCGCCCCAGACCGCGGCCAACCCCGCCCCCATCCAGACCCTCACCGTCACGGCCATCCCCTCCGGCATTATCCCCGAGACCACCGTCACCTTCAACCTGCTCAAGGAGGCCGCCCTGCCCCCCTGCACGGCCAAGGTGTGGGGCGGCCGCCCCGCCCTCGTGGCCAACGCCGGCGACTGGTTCATCATCGCCGAGAGCGCGAAGGCCAAGCTCGTCCGCGTGGAGGGCGAGAAGCCCCGTTGGACCCTCACCGAGACCAAGACCGCCAAGGGAATTGACGAGATCTCCGCCTCCTTCCGCGTTGGGGCCGGCTCCCTGCCCCCGGAACCCGCGGCTCCCGCCGAGAAGTAACCCACCATGGACTGGCGCGCCAAACTCCTAAAACACGCCCACACCATCCTATGGGTGGCGGGTTACGTCTTTGCCGCCCTCTTCCTCCTGCTTTGCCTAGCGGCCTACGGCATTCCCGGTGCCTGGGTGCAGACTTTCATCGACAACGCCGTGCCGGCGGAGACCGGCCGCCTCACCATCGAGCGCATCTCCTATCGTCTCAGCGAAGGCTTCATCCTGGAGCGCCCCCTACTCTGCGAGCCGGACGGCCACGTCCTCGCCAGTGCCGAGCGTTGCGCGGTGGACCTGCGCTTCTTCTCCTTCGCCGGGCTCACCGACCGCATTGAGGGGCTCTCCTTAGACACGCTCTATCTCGCCCCCGAGTTCGGCACCGTCACCCTCGAGCACCTCACCGCCGATTCCGGCGAAGGCCTAACGGCCAAAGCCCTCACTGTCTGCGCCGACGATGGCTACGTCCTCGCCCGCTTCGACCAAGCCTTCGCCAAACTCCATGAAGGCTCCCTCGCCCACCTCCCGGACCTCTTGGAGAGTCTCTCCATCGACGCACTCTACGTGGCGCAAATCCGCTACGACCCCAATCGCGTCATCGAGCGCGAGCTCCCGCCCCCCGAGCTCCGCCCGCCCTTCCCGGACCTCTCCAAAATCCCTCTCCCGGACCTCAAGAACCTCCCGATTCGCCTCGTCGACCCAGACATCCTGGAGATGCGCGCACGTGTCATCGAGGGTTTCCTCACCTCCGGCGAAGGGCTCGTCCGACTCAATGGCATCCGCGCCGACGTCGACGGCACTGGCCGCCAGCTCGCCGAGGCAGATGTCCTCCTAGACCTCCCCAACGCCCTGGCCAAAGCCTCCATCCGCGGTTTCATCTACCACGACAACCTCAACGGCCTCTGGCGCGCCATCGACCTCCCCATCATCGAGGACTACACCTCCAACGCCACGCTCAACGGCCCCGCCTGGGGCGACTGCGCCTTTACCATCGGCTTCAACGTCTACGACGACATCTTCGACCTGCGCGCCAACCTCATTGCCCCCCAGGGCGGCACCTACCTCGGCGTTCCCTTCGACGAGGCCAGCGGCGCCATCGCTTGCCATAGCATCTGGTACACCAAGGCCGAAATCGGCCCCATCATCCTGCGGCGGGACGGCCGCGCCGTCGCAACCTGCGACTTCCGGATCGATGCCCCCGCCAACAAACTCGCCTTCTCCGTCCAGAGCAACGGCCTCTCCCCCGAAGAGTTCATCACCTTCTTGGAGCTCCCGGAGTCCGCGACCATCCCGTCCATCGAAGCAGAGGTCCCTCCCTCCGTCGACCTCTCTGGCCACTTCCCCTACTACGACGACACCACCCCCAGCACCATCTTCCTCCAAGGCCGCATCGCAGCCCCCCAAGGCGGACGTATCGACAAGCTCAACGTCGCCTCGGCCTCCGCGACCCTCTCCATGCGCAACGGTGTCCTCTCCTTCAATGGACTTGATGTCACCCTTCCCAGAGGCGGCACCGCCAATGGTGCCCTCTCCTTCACCATCCCCGACGACGACACACCTTCCACCCTCTCCGCCGCCATCCACCTCGAAGACGCCTCCCTCGCCGACCTCCTCGGCCCCTATGGCCAGGACGCGCTCTCCAAATGTGTCGTCACCGGCTTCGTTGACCTCCGCGGCCGCCTGGACGACACCTTCCCCAAGTCCCTCCAGGCGGAATACGACCTCGCCGTCGATGGCGGCCTGATTCAGCGCCTCCCCCTCTTCGCCGGCCTCACCGACCTCCTTGCCGACCACGTCCCCGGCATCGCCTCCGTCACCGATTCCTCCTCCGCACGCCTTGTCGGCACCACCGATGGCGGCATCTTCAACATCCCCGACTTCAAGCTAGACGGCGACCTCCTCTCCATCGAGGGCCCCGCAACCTACGACCTCCCCAACGACAACCTTGACGCCGAAGTCACCGCCGGCAACTTCAAGGAAGACTCCTTCATGGGCCGCCTCACCCGGTGGGCCACCGTCCCCGTCAACCGCTTCCTCTGGCGTGTCCACGTCTCCGGTCCCATCGCCGCCCCCGAATGGGTCATCGTCACCTTCATTGGCCGTTTCTTCGACCGCGCCCCGGACGAAAAGGAGTGACCGTGGACATCGTGCTCCTCCATCCTGAGATTCCCCACAACACCGGCGCCATCGGCCGCCTCTGCGTCGGCCTCGGCTGGCCCCTCATCCTCATCCGCCCCCTCGGCTTCGCCCTCGACGAGCGCCACATCCGCCGCGCCGGCCTCGACTACTGGCCCCACCTCGATCTCTCCCTCTACGACAGCTTCGACGACTACCTCGCCGACCGCCACCCCGATTCCCTCTGCTTCCTCAGCACCAAGGCCCAACGCTCTCTCTACGAGGCCCCCCTCTCCCCCGCCGGCGCGCTGGTCTTCGGTTGCGAATCCTCCGGTCTCCCCCCGGACTACTACACGCGCTACGCCGACCGCCTCGCCCGCATCCCCATGCCCGGCCCCCACGCGCGCTCCATCAACCTCGCCAACTCCGTCGCCATCGCCGCCTACGAAGCCTTCCGCCGCTTCTCCGCCTGATTCCATACCAAAAGGTCCCAATCTCGCGGTTACGCAACTTTTTCGTAAAAAAGGCTTGCGAAGAGGAAACAGATTGTGCTATCTTATGCGTGATTTTACGGCGCGATAGCCAAGCGGCTAGGCAGAGGACTGCAAATCCTTTTAGACCGGTTCGACTCCGATTCGCGCCTCCATTTTCCAGCGACCCGCAAGGGTCGCTTTTTTGTTATCGTATAGGCGTGAAGCTAGTCTACTGGACCATCTTTCCGAACCTCCATCAGCGGGCGTGGATTGACGCGCTCCGCGCGGCGGGATGCGATATAGAGGTCTGCTACTTCGGCCGTTACGACGCCTATCGCGCGGCGTTGGGATGGCAGGAGCCGGAGGCCTTGCCCCCGCAGGAGCGGCGCATTGCCACCTTGCGCGAGGCCCTCGCCGCCATCCCGGACTACGCCGAACGTCTGATTATCCTCACTGGTTACGCCGAAAAGGTCTACTGGGACAACGTGCGCTTCTGCGAGGCGCACAATGTGCCGTGGTGCCTCATCGCGGAGAAAAGCCAGGGCCGCGTACGCTCCTGGCCCCTACGCCGACTCTTTGCACGCCATGTCAACCGCTCCGCCGTTGCGGCCTTCGGGTTGGGTCCCGGCGCGGTGGACGATTTGGTGCGCGGCTGGGGCGTACGGCGTGACAAAGTGGCCGAGCTAGCCTACACCACCCCCGGTGCGGGAACCCCTACCACGCCGCGTCCGCACACGGGTTTCCGCTTTGTCTTCGCGGGGGCCTTCTCCCACCGCAAGGCCGTAGATGTCTTGGCGCGGGCCTGGGCAGAAGCCGCCCCGCATCTGCCGGACGCTACCTTGCGCGTCATCGGCGCAGGTCCGTTGGAGGCAACCTTCGACGGCTTGCCACGCGTGGAACGTTTCGGCGTTTGCCCACCCGAACGCATCCCTGAGGCACTGGCTGACTGCGACTGCGGCATCCTGCCGAGCCGTTTCGACGGTTGGGGGATGGTCATCGCCGAGTACGCCCGCGCCGGCCTCACCCTCATCGCCACGCAGACCTGTGGCGCCGCCGAGCCACTCATCCGCCCCGGCCGCAACGGCTTCATCGTCCCGCCCAAGGATGTCGCGGCCCTCGCCCAAGCAATGGTCGATGCCCCCGGCCTCCGGTCCGACCCCGTCCCCTTGTCCGCAACCGCGCCCGCCTTCTGCGCCCGTAAGTTCCTCGACCATCTGGCCTACCCCATGCCCTATGAACCGCCGCGCAGAATCCTCCACGTCGTTGCGGGGTGCTGGGCCGATGGTGGCGGACTCTCCGAGCTTGTCGCCGCCACGGTCTTAGCGCAGGCCCAAGCCGGCTTCCGTGTGACGTTGGCCTTTCTCGGCGGACAACCCGAGCATCCATTGGTGCGCGAGTGCCGCCGTGCGGGCGCGACGGTGTGGGTCTTTCCACGTTCTCGGCCCCACTGCCTCTATTTCTCCTGGGCGTTGCTCCGTACCCTGCCGCGCTTGATGCGCTGGGCCTCAACCGTGCGGATTTATTCGCTCTGGACCTTCCCCGTCTGGTGGACGGCAATCCTCGCCAGATTTTATGCCGTGCCCTACGCCATCGCGCCGCAAGGATGCTTGGACCCCGTGCGCCGCGCCTATGGCCGCCTGCGCAAAGCCCTCGCCTGGCACTGCTTTGACCGTCGTGCCCTGCGGAGCGCCGCCTGGCTCCACGCCACCGCCGAGACCGAGGCCAGGTGGATGCGCGATGCATTGGGGCCCGACTGTCCGCCCATCCGCGTCATCCCCAACGGCGTGGACGGCGACCTCTTCGATGCCATCCCCGAACAGCCCCGCACGCAGACCTTCCTCTATCTGGGCCGCCTCCACCCACTCAAGGGACTCGACCTGCTAGCCGAGGCGTGGCGGCTCGCCGACCTGGGGCCGGACTGGCGCCTCCTTATCGCCGGCCCGGCCGACGGCGCGGAACCGCCGAACGGCCCGGGCATCGAAGTGATTGGCCCCCTGTATGGTGCGGACAAGGCACGTGCCCTCAAATCCTCCGCCTGCTTGGTGCTCCCCACGCGCAGTGAAAACTTCGCCATCGTCGTGGCCGAGGCTCTCTGGTGCCGCACGCCCGTCATCAGCACAAAGGGCGCGCCCTGGCCCGAACTCGGCGATTATTGGGTCGACATCTCCGCCGAAGCCCTCGCCGATGCCCTGCGCCGTTTCGCCGCGATGGCCCCTGCGGACCGCGAAGCCCGCTTCGCCCCGCTCTTCACCGCCGCCCGCAACCGTTTCGCCTGGCCTGCCATCGCCCGCGCCCTCGCCGACGACCCCCGCTGACATTAAAACTTCACAAAGCATCTTTCAATCGTGTCGAGGAAAAGGTTCACCTCGAAAACAGGCTTGCGTAAAGTCTTGGAGGCTTGACCAGGCACGTTGAGGAATCCCACCCAAGAGGGGTCTTTCTGAGACCCTATAGTGGTCCGAGGTCAACCACTATAGTGGTCGAGGGCGAGACCCTATAGTGGTCCGACCCGAAACCCTTAGGGGTCCGCGAAGTACCCTTTTGTGGGACATCTTTGGCAATGGCGTCTGGCGGAGATGAGGACTGTAAAGACCAAAGCCACCATGCCTCGAAACGTCCACATTCCTCTGATTCTCCTTCTGTGGCACGATAGCATGGAAATCCCAGGGCGGCGCGACCAATGGAAGCAATGGAGCCCGCAGGATTCCCCGCAAGACAGTCTTGCGTAGAAAACCGTCCCGGACACGACTGAGACCCGTGGAAGTTCAAACGACAAGGCCGTTTTTTTGGTAGAATGGCGGCATTTAAGATCTACGTGAACACTTTAAGGAACCCATTTTAGATGAGCGCACAACCACCCGGACGGAAGGTCGCAAAACCGCGCAACAAAATGCCGCGCAGAGGCCAAGCGCGTAAGCCCACCCCGCCCGAACCGCAACCTTTGCCTTCCCCCACCCCGCCTGAGGTCCTGCCCGAGATGCAACCCGTTGAGGCAACACCCGCGCCGATTGCGCAGGAGCCGATGCCGGCGCCACAGCCTGAGATGGTGTATGCCGAGCCTCCGCCCGCCGAGCCGGTCCCGGAAGTGCCCACGTCGGCAGAACCTTCCGAGGTGCCGCCCCAGCCGCAGGTTGAGGCGGAACTTCCCCGCGAAGAGCCGCAGCCGGAGGTGCCGGTCCAGCCTGAGGAGATGTCCCAGCCCGAAAGTGCGCAACCGCGCCAGGAGCCTCCGCGCGGCCAAGAGCAACCCCGCCGTGACGACCGTTGGGATAATCGCCGCAACCGCGACCGGCGCGACCGCAACGACCGTCGGGACTTCCGTGACAATCGCCGCGAGGACCGTCGGGACGACCGCCGTGATGACCGGCGCGACGCGCCCCGTCCGCCCCAGCCCGAGATGGGCCCGCCCACGCGCGGCCTGACCCTGCTCGGCGCGAAGACCACCGTCTACACGGACCAATACACCCCGGCGCTCCTGGAGGCCTTCGACAACCGCCACCTGGAAAACGACTTCTTCGTGAAGTTCAACTGCCCGGAGTTCACCTCCCTCTGCCCCATCACGGGCCAGCCCGACTTCGCCACGATTTACATCAGCTACATCCCTGACCGCAAGATGGTGGAGAGCAAGAGCCTGAAGCTCTACCTCTTCAGCTTCCGCAATCACGGCGCCTTCCATGAGGATTGCGTGAACACCATCCTGAAGGACCTGGTGAAGTTGCTCGCCCCCCGCTATATCGAGGTCTGGGGCAAGTTCCTGCCGCGCGGCGGGCTCTCCATCGACCCCTACGCGAATTACGGCAAGCCCACGACCCGTTGGGAGGAGTTCGCGCGCCAGCGCCTCCTGATGCACGACCTGAACCCCGAGCGCGTGGATAACCGCTGATGGAACCGACCCTCGTTGTTTTCTCCGGCGGGCAGGACAGCACCACCTGCCTGCTCCAGGCCATCGCCGAGCGTGGCGCGGTCAACGTCCACACCGTCACCTTCGCCTACGGCCAACGCCACAAGCTTGAGGTGGAGCTCGCCGAAGGGCTGGCCAAGGAATTGGGCGTGGCCTCGCACAAGACCATCACGGTCGACTGGTACAAGGACATCACGCACAACGCGTTGATGGACACGACCACGCCCATCGGCAAAGAGGCGGGCGCGACCTGCCCCAACACCTTCGTGGACGGGCGCAACGCCCTCTTCCTTCTCACCGCCGCCATCTACGCAAAGGGCCTGGGTATCCATGACCTCACCATCGGCGTCTCCGAAGCCGACTACAGCGGCTACCCGGACTGCCGCGAAGCCTTTGTCAAGTCCATGGAGCAGACGCTCCGGCTGGCGATGGATTGGCCTTTCCGCATCCTCGCCCCGCTTCAACACCTCACCAAGGAGCAGGAGTGGGCGCTGGCCGACAAGCTTGGGCGGCTCGATTTCGTACGGACGCGGACGCTGACGTGTTACGAAGGCATCCCCGGCGATGGGTGCGGCAAGTGCCCGGCCTGCAAGCTCCGTGCGGCGGGGCTCGAGGCCTATCTCCGCAGTAAGGGCGTGCAATGACCCGGCGGCGGTGGTTGGGTGCGGCATGCGCGGCGGCCCTGGCGTTCTTCGGTGCCGGGTGCGGCGGCAATGCAACGAACGGTAACGAGGTCGACCTGACCTTTCGCCGGGCGCAACCCTCCATCAACACCCTCGACCCCGCGCACGGCTCGGACACGAGCGTGAACAGCGCGATGTCGCTCATCTTCCAGCCGCTCGTGGAGTATGACTACACGGCGCGTCCTTACAAGCTGAAGGACGGTGCCGCGGAGCGCTGGGACATCAGCGAGGACGGCCTGGTCTACACCTTCCACCTGCGCGAGGCCTACTACGTGGACGACCCCTGCTTCGGCGGGGCGCGGCGCCAAGTCAAGGCGCAGGACTTCGTCTACGGTTGGAAGCGCCTGGCCGACCGCAACGTTGGCGGCTCCGGCGAGTGGCTCGTCAAGAACATCAAGGGCATGACCGAGTTCGCCGAGGCCTCCTCCGGCACGGACACCACCGATTATTCCATCGAGGTGGCGGGTCTGCGGGCGTTGGACGACCGCACCCTGCGCGTGGAGCTCAAGACCCCCAGCAATCAGTTCCTCTGGTTCCTGACAATGTGCTACATGGCGCCCGTGCCGCCCGAGGCCGTGGCGCATTATGGTCAGCGCGGCCTCACAGACCACCCCGTGGGGGCCGGCCCCTACAAACTGCGCGAGTGGCGGCGCAACTACGAGATGGTCTTCGACCGCAACCCGGAATGGTACGGCTGGCAGGGCGTGGACTTCAACGCCGCCGAGGTCCCCTTCGAGACGATCCGTTACCTCATCGTGAAGGATGCCTCGACACAGTGGCTGATGTTGCTCACGGGTCAACTGGACTTCCTGGAACAGATTGACCGCAACAACATGGATATCGCCATCGACCCCGACATGGGGCTTTCGCCGGAGCTCCAGGCGCGCGGCATCCGCCTCTTCACCTCCCCCACGCTGAAGGTCTACTATCTCGGCGTCAACATGGACGACCCCGTGCTGGGCGGCAACCGGAAGCTCCGTCAAGCCCTCAACGCGGCCTTCGACACCGAGGCGTGGGAGCGCTACTACCGCGGCCGTGTCGAGGCGCTGAACACCGTCGCGCCGCGCCACCTGCCAGATGCCCTCCAGACACCCTTCCCCTATTCTTACGATTTGGAGAAGGCTCGCCGTCTCCTCGCCGAGGCCGGTTATCCCGGCGGCATCGACCCCAAGACGGGCAAGCCTCTCACCATCACCGTGGAGGTCGGCAACGCCACGCAGGACACCACCGAGTCGATGGAGCTCCTGGCCTCTTTCTACGCCCGCATCGGCATCAAGCTCGAGCTCTCCGTGAACACCTGGCAGGCCCTGTTGGAAAAAATCCGTCTGCGCAAAGCCCAGCTCTTCCTCATGGGATGGGTCGGCGACTACCCTGACCTCGAGACCTTCATGCAGCTCTTCATCTCGCGCAACCAGTCCCCCGGCCCCAACCGCTCCAACTACGTCAATGCCGAGGTCGACCGCCTCTACGACCTCGCCGTCTCCTCGCACGACCCCGCCGTCGTCTCGCGTTGTTGGGAAGGCGTGCAGGACATCGTGCTGGAGGATTGCCCCTGGGTGCTCCTGCACTATGCCAAAGACTTCTCCCTCGTCAACGAACGCGTACGTAACTACCTCCCCCACAACTTCCCCTACGGCATGGAAAAGCACTATCGGGTGCGCCGCCGTTGAGCGCGGATGTGATAGAATATCGCAGACTTTTTCAAGGAACACGCCATCATGACCCTTCAGGAATTGCAACAGGAACACGCGGCCTCCCTCGCAGCCGTCGCCGCCGCCACCGAAACCGCCGCGCTCGACGCCCTGCGCGTGAAATATCTCGGCCGCAACGGCCTCATCCCCGGCCTTGTCAAGCAGATGAAGGACGTGCCGCCGGCCGACCGCCCCGCCTTCGGCAAGGAGCTCGGTGCCTGGCGCACCGCCTTCGAGCAGGCCCTCGCCGAGAAGACGACCGCCGCGCAGGCCGCCGCCGAACCCACCGCGGCCTTTGACGTCACGCTCCCCGGTCGCTGGCGCGCAGAGGGTGTTATCCACCCCGTCAGCAGAGTCATCGAAGAGGCCTCGGACATCTTCCATCGCTTGGGCTTCACCGTCGCCGACGGCCCGGACATCGAGACGAAGTTCAACAACTTCACGGCGCTCAACACCGCCCCGCACCATCCCTCGATGGACCCCAGCGACACCTTCTGGTTCGACCCCGAGTTGCTCCTGCGCACCCAGACCAGCGCCGTTCAGACCCGCACCATGCTGGCCAACCCGCCCCCCGTCCGCATCGTCTGCCCCGGCCGTTGCTACCGTCGCGACACCATGGACGCCACCCACTCGGCCAACTTCCACCAGATTGAGGGACTCTACGTCGACACCAAGCCCGTCTCGCTGGCCGACCTCAAGAGCATCCTGGCCTACTTCGCCCGCGAGATGATGGGCCCCGGCATCGGCGTCCGCTTCCGTCCGCACTTCTTCCCCTTCACCGAGCCCAGCGTGGAGGTCGACTTCACCTGCCACGTCTGCAAGGGCAAGGGCTGCCGCGTCTGTAAAAACTCCGGTTGGATTGAGATTGCCGGTGCCGGCATGGTCGACCCCCGCGTCTACGAGCACGTGGGCTACGACCCCGACCAGGTCTACGGCTACGCCTTCGGCATGGGCATCGAGCGCATCGCCATGATCAAGTACGGCATCCCCGACATCCGTTACCTCTACGAGAACGATGTCCGCTTCCTCTCCCAGATGCGCTAAAGGAACCGCCATGACCCTCCAAGACCTCCTTGCCCGCCGCAGCGTCCGTAAGTACGCCGACGCCCCTGTGCCCCGCACCGTCGTGGACGCCGCCCTTCAGGCCGCCATGGCCGCCCCCAGCGCCATGCACTGCGACCCCTGGCGCTGGATCGTCCTCACCAAGCGCACCGACCTCGATGCCCTCGCCGACTGCCTGCCCTACGGCCAGATGCTCCGCCACGCCCCGCTCGGCTTCATCGCCTGCGGCGACCTGACGGCGGCCAACCGCGGCCAGCTCTCCTACCTCCTGCAAGACGTCTCCGCCTCCATCGAGAACCTGCTCCTGGGCCTCCACGCGCAGGGCCTCGGCGGCGTCTGGCTGGGCATCCACCCCAACGCCGAGCGCATCGCGGCCGTTTCCTCCCGCTTCAGCCTGCCGCCTACGCTCATCCCCGTCTCCGCCGTCGCCGCGGGCTACCCCGCCGAACACCCCGAGCCGCGCACCCGCTTCGACGCGGACAAGGTGCGTTACCTCTGACGATGGAACCCTGGGTCTCCGACCTCCTCGCGTGGTATCGCTCGCGCGAGCGACCCATGCCATGGCGCGGCCATCCAGACCCCTACGCCGTCTGGGTCAGCGAAATCATGCTCCAGCAGACGCAGGTCGAGACGGTCCGCCCCTACTTCACCCGATTCCTTGCCGCCTTCCCGGACATCCCCGCCCTCGCCGCCGCCGCGGATGAGCCGCTCCTCAAGGCTTGGGAAGGTCTGGGCTACTACACCCGCGTCCGCAACCTCCGCAAGGCCGCGCAACGCCTCATGGCCGAGCACGGCGGCGCCCTCCCCCGCACCGTCGAAGGCCTCCGCGCCCTCCCCGGCGTGGGTGACTACACCGCCGCCGCCATCGCCAGTATCTGCTTCGGTCTGCCCGTGCCCGTGGTCGACGGCAACGTGGCCCGTGTCTTCGCCCGCCGCAACCTCCTCGACGGCGACTTCCACAAGCCCGCCCCCCGCCGCGCCCTCGCCGCTTGGCTCACCCCGCACATCGCCGCGAGCGGCGACCCCGCCGCCTTCAACCAAGCCATGATGGACCTCGGCGCGCAGGTCTGCACCCCGCGTAATCCCCGTTGTGACGATTGCCCCCTGCGCCCCACCTGCCAAGCCGCCGAACAGGGCCGCCAGGCCGACTTCCCCGCGCCGCCCCCTGCCAAGGCTCTGCCCGAACGCACCGGCGCCGCCCTCCTCCTCCGCGATGCCCGGGGCCGTCTGCTCCTCGCCAAGCACCCGGGCAACCGTCTCCTCGCAGGCTTCTGGGAACTCCCCGACCCCGACGCGCTCCCCTTCCCCAAACCCAAGCGCACCCGCCGTCTGGGCCTCTACCGCCAGACCTTCACCCACTTCCGCCTGACCCTCGAGATCCGCGCCGCCAAACCCTTGTCCGACAGCCCCGCCCTGCCCGAGGGCTTCTGCTGGGCCAAAGACCCCGCGGCCCTGCCCCTCACCACCGCCGCGCGCAAAATCCTCGCCGCCCACGCGGCGTCCACACCCGCTCACTGACGCGGAGGCTGGACCTCTATCCGAAGCTCGGCAATCTTCTCGCGTGAGATGGCGCGGTTGTGCCGTGCCACCACGTAATCCCCGTGCGGCGTCCCCAGCACAAACCCCCACAGTCGATAACCCGAGGCCAACTCCTGCTCCGGTGAGATCTCAGAGAATTCCGCCCAACCGCGCCGCAAAATCCGTAACCGGATCACCTCGAGCGGCGAGAGGGGCGCCGGCGCATCCCGATACGTGGGAATCACGAGCAACGTCGTCCCGGGCCGCAGACTCGTCCCTTTCGGCAACGGCGCGACCAGCAGGTCCGCGTCCGCCCGTGCGTACCACTCCCCCGGGCACGCCAGGCGATTCCTCGGCTCGGTGAAGGTGTCCCGCTCGTAAAGCAATGCCCACGTGTCCGCGTCCAGCAACAGGCAAAACGGCTTCCCGTAGAAGCACGCGACGGCGGGCGTATTGCAACTCTCCTCACCGCCGCCCCACACCAAGAAGCGCTTCGGTTCCCACGTGCGGTCGAACCACGCCAACGGCCGCCAGACACGTACCGTTGGTTCCCGCATGACGCAGTCCGGATTCGCCCGCCACTCGACGATAACACGCCGGAGCTCTACCGCCCGCAATGCCGTCATAACACCGGTCGTTGCCACGGTCAGCATCGCCAACGCCACCAAGGTCGCGGTCAACCGCCCGCGCCAACGTCCCCACGGCACACGCCGCACCGCCGGCAACGCCGTCTGCACCATCAGCAACCCCGCCACGGCGGCCGGCCACGCGGCACGCGCACGGCCATCGCTCAACAGCCCCGTCAACGCCACGGTCAACCACCCCGCCAACAGCGTCCACCACGCCCGTTCGCTGAGCGCCAGGCGCCTGCGCCACACCAGCGCAACAACCGTCACCCCCGCCATCGCGACCAGGAGCGGGTTCGCCACCGCACACCGTGCCGTGGCCATCATCGCCCGTGCCGCCGGCACCAACACTTCTCCCTCCGGGA
Source organism: uncultured Kiritimatiellota bacterium (assembly GCA_944389945.1). Lineage (GTDB taxonomy): Bacteria > Verrucomicrobiota > Kiritimatiellia > RFP12 > DVOR01 > Spyradenecus. The sequence continues at coordinate 25,578 of CALXOF010000012.1, forward strand.
AGAAATTGCGCAGGTTCCCGGCACGCCCCAACGCCGCGGGCGCGAAGACCACCGCCAGCGCGCCCAGCCCGAAGCCGACCGTCAGCAACAGCCGCCCATTGATTGTAAAGCGCCCCCGCACCATCTCCCGCAACCAATAGACCGTCAACGTCAGGCAGATTGGCAGGTCGATCAACTCATGCCCACCCGCCGCCAAGAAGCCCAGCGGCAACAACACCGCCATCCACGCATTGCGCCACGCGAAGACCGACTCCCCCAGCCTCGGCCGCAGAAAGAGCAACGCCAACGCCAACGTCCACGCCATTGGCCACAGATAGTTGCACGCGCCGGAAACCCACAAGCACGCGTCCCAGTTCAACGCGAAGACGAGCATCGCCGCCGCCGTCGCGCCCAACCACCGCCGCGACCGACCGCCCAACCGCCACACGCACCACGTCAGCCACACCCACACCGTCGCGTTCAGCACCGCGAAGAGCCAGTGCGGCATCCCCACCAAGAAGCGCAACAGGAAAGCCGCCGCAAAGCGCCCCGTGTTGTCCACCAGGCTCGCCCCCGCCCCACTCCAATGTTCCCACGTTAGACGAAAGAGATTCTCCCAGAAGTCCGGTACTCCAACAAAGGTCTCCCACGTCGGGAACTGCCCCGGTGCCAACGGGCTAAGCCGATAGAACCCGCGCAGATTCGGGAAATCGTCGGCTAACAACGGCGTCATCGCCGTCAGCGTGAAAACCGCCACCCAAACGACCACCGCCCATACCCACCGCTTACTCATCGGCAATCACCTCGATAGAGACCAGCTTCTCGCGCGGGATATGATGGTTGTGCCGAATCACCACGTAGCGCCCATGCGGGGTCTCCAGCACGCACCCAAAAAGGTCACGGTTCATCACCATCTCATGGCCCGGCGCGACCTCCGAAAAGGACACCCGCTCGCTGCGATCGATGAACTTCGTGTACAGGCGGTCCCACAGCGTGAAGGGCGGCACGTCCCGATACGTCGGCTTGGCGCGCAACCGCCAACAGGCCACGGCGCCTTCCCGCGGCATCGGCGAGACCAGGAAATCCAGCGTCGGGTGCGCGTACCACTCTCCCGCGCAGTTCGGCAAACGATTCTCGGGCCGACAAACCAAATCACGAAGATAGAGATTCTCCCAGACCTGCTCATCCAGCGTCTGCCACCGTTCCCCGCCCAGGAATCGCGCCAAGGAATCGTTGTTGTAGGTGCCTCCGCTCCCCCACTCCAGCAGGATCCACAGTGGCCACGAGCGGTCAAACCACGCCAGCCCCATCGGGGCCTTGGTCGTCAACATCCGCGTCACACCATCCGGACTTGCCAGCCAATCCGCCGTCATCGCCTCGGCCTCACGATTCTTCCGCACCAACATCACGGTCGTCACCGCGAAGGTCATCACGGCCAACGCCGCCAAGACGGGTGTCACCCACGCCCGCACGCGCCCCCACCTCACCGAGGGCGCCATCGCCCCCGCCGCAAGCGTTCCAAACACCGTCAGCACCCATCCGTTACGGCCCGCCCCATCCGTCAAAACAACCGTCGTCACGGCTGCGAAGAAACAGAAAATCGTCAGCCACCATGCCCGCGCCGACAGCCGCACCCGCCGCGTCAGCAGCGCCACCGCCGCCAACACCACGACCCCAATTAACAGCGGATTCTCTCCGCAACTCCGACAGAAGGCAATCCCCCACCGCAAGGGGAAAATCCACACCCCATCAAACCCCGTCGAAAATCGCCAAGCCTCTTTCGCCCGCCCCATGATCGCCGGCGAGAAGACCACCGCCAGCGCGCCCATCCCGAAACCAACCGTCAGCAACAGACGACCGTTGATTGCGAAACGTCCCCGCACGATTTCCCGCAACCAATAGACCGTCAGCCCGAAGCAAATCGGGATGGCGAAGAGCTCATGGCCACCCGCCGCCAGAAAGCCCAACGGCAACAACACCGCCATCCACGCATTGCGCCACGCAAAGACCGACTCCCCCAGCCTTGGCCGCAGAAAGAGCACCGTCAGGGCCAACAACAACGTCGCCGGCCACACATAGTTGCACACACCCGCCACCCAAAAGCAAGCTTCGGTGGACAACGAAAAGACCACCAGCGCCGCTGCCACCGCCGGCCACCAACGCCGTGACAGCCCCGTCACCCGCCACGCCAACCACGTGAAGAGTAGCCACATTGTGACATTCAGCAGCACGAAGAACCAATGCGGCATCGGTGTCACAAAACGAAGCAAAAAAGCCGCCAGAAAACGCCCCGTGTTGTCGGAGACGCACGTGCTCAGCCCCGCCCAGTGCTCCCACGTCGTCCGCAGGAGATGGCCCCAGAAGTCGGGCACGCCCAGGTAGGTCCCCCACGTCGGGAACTGTCCCGGCGCCAACGGCGCCTCCCGATAAAAAACCTCGATGTTCAGGTAATCATCCGCCATCAGCGGCGTCATCGCCGAAATCGCGAAGAACGCCGCACCCATCGCCACGACCCACGCATGCCGCGCGCACCATCCAAGGAACCGTTTCATACCCCGCATTATACCACACCGCCCCACTTCCACCGCGCCCCCAGTACTTGTCCGGGGAAGTTTTTCCGCGAAGACGGTTTGGCGTGGAAACCCTGCGGGCCCCATCGCTCCCGTTGGTCACGCCGCCCTTGGGATTTCCACGCTATCGCGCCCTTGAAAGGGCGCTCAAAGGGTTAACACCGAGTTAAAACCTGGTGATTGGCACCATGCTCTCTTGCCAGAAATCTACCCAAATGGTAGCTGAGCGGCTTAGAGGCCGGTGAATGTATCATACACCCTTGCCAAAGACCTGTCATTTGACTCCTCTAAATCAACACTAATGCCGTCACACGAAGCTAGATATACCATCTTACAGACCTGTCATTTGGAATCAAATATTTGCAAGGCGCGAAACGAAGGGCGGCGGGTGCGGTCAGCGGTGGAGCCGCAGAGTGCCCAATGGAGCCCGAGGCGTTTCGCGCCTCACGTTGCGTCTTTGCGGCCCACCTTTTTTCCCGGACATTATTGTACTTGTCCGGGGAAGTTTTTCCGCGAAGACGGTTTGGCGTGGAAACCCAGCGGGCTCCATCGCTCCCGTTGGTCACGCCGCCCTTGGGATTTCCCCGCTATTGTGTTCCTGAAGAGCTCTCAAAGGAGAGATGGAAGGTTGGTCATTGAGTGACGTTACACTACTCCCCAACAACTAACGACGCCCTATACAGAGCTTCACCCATCGCGCGCTTGCCGCGCGTTCTGTTCTCTGTTCTCCGTTCTCTGTTCTCTGGGGCGGCGCAAGCCGCCCCTTCGTGGAAAGTCTCTGCAGGATGTCGCGGGTTTTGGTATACTTTTAGAGTTATTTGTGAGAGGGTCGAACGGCCCACGAAAGGTCATCCATGGCAGACGAAGAAATCGAGGGGCAGAACGCCCAGGGGCAGCACTATGACGCCGATTCCATCGAGGTGTTGGAGGGGCTTGAAGCGGTGCGCGTGCGCCCGGCGATGTATATCGGCGACACGGCCGAGCGCGGCTACCATCACTTGGTCTATGAAGTGGTGGACAACTCCATCGACGAGGCGTTGGCCGGTTTCTGCACCCACATCGAGGTGACCATCAATGCCGACGGCTCCCTGACCGTCGAGGACAACGGCCGCGGCATCCCCGTGGCCGAGCACCCCAAGATGCACAAATCCACCCTCGAGGTGGTGATGACCGTCCTCCACGCCGGCGGCAAGTTCGGCGGTAGCGGCTACAAGGTCTCCGGCGGCCTCCACGGCGTCGGCGTGAGCTGCGTCAACGCCCTCTCCGAGTGGATGGAAGTGCAGGTCAAGCGCGATGGCCACATCTACCGCCAGCGCTACGAGCGCGGCCGCCCCCGCGGCCCCGTCACCCAGGTCGGCGACACCGAGACCACCGGCACCTCCGTCACCTTCATGCCCGACCCCCAAATCTTCCAGTACCGCGACGGCTTCAAATGGGAGACCCTGGCCCACCGCCTGCGCGAGCTCGCCTTCCTCAACGGCGGTGTCCGCATCACCCTCACCGACAACCAGAGCGAGCAGCGCCACCAGGAATCCTTCCACTACGAGGGCGGCATCCGCGAATTCGTCGCCTACATCAACAAGAGCAAGACCCCGCTCCACGACGTCATCTACATCACCGGCCAAGGCGAGAACAAATACGGCCCCATCGCCGTCGAGGTCGCCCTGCAGTACACCGACGTCTACTCCACCATCGAGTGCACCTACTGCAACAACATCAACACCATCGAAGGCGGTACCCACCTCGCCGGCTTCCGCTCCGCACTCACCTCCACCGTCAATAAGTACATCGCCGACAACAAGCTCGGCAAAAAGGCCGACACCGTCCTCACCGGCGACGACATCCGCGAAGGCCTCACCGCCGTCATCTCGGTCAAGATTCCCCAGCCCCAGTTCGAGGGCCAGACCAAAACCAAGCTCGGCTCCGACGTCGCCGGCCTCGTCCAGAGCATCGTCTCCGGCAAGCTCGCCGACTTCTTCGCGGAAAATCCCTCCGTCGCCCGCGCCATCATCGAAAAGGCCGTCCTCGCCAGCCAGGCCCGCGAAGCCGCCCGCAAGGCCCGCGAGACCACCCGCAAGAAAGGCGCCCTCGAAGGCTTCGGCATGCCCGGCAAGCTCGCCGCCTGCTCCAGCCGCGACCCCGCCGAAAGCGAACTCTTCCTCGTGGAGGGTGACTCCGCAGGCGGCACCGCCAAGGACGGCCGTAACCGCCGCGTCCAGGCCATCCTCCCCCTCCGCGGCAAGGTCCTCAACGTCGAGAAAGCCCGCATCGACAAGATGCTCGACAACAACGAGATTCGCTCCCTCATCACCGCCATCGGCGGCGGCTTCGGCACCGAGGAGTTCGACCTCTCCAAAGTCCGCTACCACAAAATCATCATCATGACCGATGCGGACGTCGACGGCGCCCACATCCGCACCCTCCTCCTCACCTTCTTCTTCCGCCAGATGCCCAAGCTCATCGAGCACGGCTTCGTCTATCTCGCCCAGCCCCCGCTTTACCAGATCAAGCGCGGCAAAAAGGTCGAATACGTCGCCAACGACGAAGCCCTCGAGCGTCGCCTCCTCCTCACCTGCGACTCCCTCTCCTTCGCCAAGCCCGATGGCTCCGTCATCTTCGTCGAGCAGTTCATGCGCTTCCTCGACATCGCCCTCGAGATCGAGGCCACCCTCCGCGCCATCCGCACCCGCGGCGTCGACACCGCCGCCTACCTCAAGACCTACGACCCCGCCGACGGCACCTTCGCCCGCTACATGGCCGCCATCGGCTCCGGCGACGACACCCGCTTCCTCTTCCCCCGCGACGACGCCCAGCTCGAGGCCGCCCGCGCCGAAGCCGAACAGGCCCTCGGCGAGACCGTCGACCTCTCCCTCTACCGCGTCTCGGAATACACCCCCAAACGCCTCCACGCCTTCCAGTGGATGGAAGTCTTCCGCTCCCAGCGCCTGCGCGACCAATTCCGCCAGCTCGCCGAGCTCAACCTCGGCTTCGGCCCCGCCTCCTACATCGGCGACGGCACCCCCCTCGGCGAACTCCGCGACGGCAACCGCCCCCCCGTCACCATCGTCAGCCTCGAACAGCTCATCGACGAAGTCCGCACCCGCAGCCGCCGCGGCGTTGAGATTCAGCGCTACAAAGGTCTCGGCGAAATGGACGCCGACCAACTCTTCGAGACCACCATGAACCCCGCCACCCGGCGTATGCTCCAGGTCAAAATCGAGGATGCCGTCGCCGCCGACGAAACCTTCCGCCTCCTCATGGGCGAAGACGTCGAGCCCCGCCGCAAATTCATCGAAGACAACGCCCTAAACGTTAAAAACCTCGACTTCTGACCCCAACAAGCCCCCGCCCCCACACGGGGGCTTTTTTATTTTCCCTCCCCGGATTCCCACCATGCACCTCCTCCGCCCCCTCCTCGCCACCCTAGCCCTCTCCCTCACCCTCCCCCTCTCCGCCGCGCCAGAGGAGAAGACTGTTTACGTCAATACGGAGCCTCATGTGGTGCCGGCAGGAGAGAAAAAGAACTTCACGGAGTATATAAAGAAACCTCAAGATTATGACGTTGAGGATTCCTTCTTTTGGTTCCGTCTAGAAGATAACGCAATATTAAAGCTTGATCTGCCAGGTGGTTGTCGACACGCAACAGTTTGTATTGAAACCGCCGCAGACCCAGACCACCCTGCAGAGGTGCATTTTATTAGTGGATACAACCTATTTACCCCCATTATCTTCAAACATGCTGATAACACCCCGGATGGTACGCTTGCCCTCTATTCTTCAACATGGAAACAGAAGAAAGCGGACGAGAACAATGACAACTCGGTGCCGATGTGGAAACCTGCCTCCGTCAAAGTAGACTGTAACCTTACCTTCCGCTCCCCCTTGCCAGTCGCTGGAAATGGTGATGCCAATGTTGACGAAACCTTCACCATCCCCTCCGGATGCACCTTCCGCCTTGAGGCCTATTCCGAAAACCCAAATCAACTCCCCGAAATCGCCTTCGCTGATGAGACCTCCACCCTCGTCTTCGCCTTAGGTGATAATGTAACAGCGTCAGATGAGAGTCTCGAGTTGCCAGAAAAGTATCGCAAGCTCCTTACCTCCTCACCAAACCGTTTTATCTTCGAGCGCGACACAACCATCTCTCCTCAACTCACTTTTACAGATTCCCCAACATTGGAAAGCAATGGTGCACGCGTGGTCTTCTCTGCCCCCACGCAATTCGATGCTGACCTCCCCTCTTTCATTGTTAAAGGCTCTGATGCACAATTAGCTTTCGTGAAGTCTTCAGTATTTAACGGAAACTCGCCATCCTTCATTGTAGAAGGGAAGGACGCACAATTAAATTTTTTGACGGCTCCAAAGTTCAACGGAAGCAAACCATCCTTCATCATAAAAGATGGCGGCGCACTACAAGCAAACCACGCGCACTTTTCAACCGTGACCATAAAAAATGGAGGAAAACTCAATCAACTAGACGCACTTGATTGTCTGACAGGATTTGGGCTTGTAGATATTGACTACGAAACAGAGTTCATTGATCCCATTTATACCACCATAAATACCATCTATGTCGATTCAGGAGACGAACTCTCTGTTACAGGGAATTGTATTAAAGACGTGCAAAAGATTACGGGAAGTGGCACGCTTCTTCTCGCATCTGTCAACACAGACAGCGGTTATTATGGATGGGCAGAGCTAGATGCAGCCCTACGCCAGGGGAAGTTCTCTGGAACATTTACATCAACGGCTGTCACTCTATTCACTGACATCGATTTCACCCAAATCAAAGAAAACACCTTTGACTATATCTTCAAGCCTTATATCCCTTCTGGCATCCTCGATGACGCCGTCATCAAAATCAAGATACGCCTTGATCAATATGACAACATGAAATTCCTATGGCCGACAAAGAAACTCGATCAGATTACTTTTACGCTTATCGAGTCAGGCTCTTTCCAAGGCTCGGCGACGGTGCCGGCCTTCCCGGAAGAACTCGAGTGCTTTACCCTTCTGAGCGCGGACGGAGAAGAAATCCCGTGTCAGGTTGACTACGGCACAGAAACAAACATCCTGACCTGGACGCCAACAGTAATCGGCTTCGCAGGTTTGCCGGAAGCACTGAACCAAAAACTGATGGCCGAAATCCAAGAAGGAATGACCGCCGGCAAAGTCACGGGCAAACCCATAAATGAGGCGACAGAGGCCCTACAATCTTTCTCCGGAATCTATGCGTTCGTTGCCAATCCAGAAAATCCAACGACCGTGACAGACCTCCATGTGGGCTACGACTTCGGCATTTCCCGCCTGACCTTTGTCGATGGCGGCAAGAACATCCTTGTTGAAGTCTCGCTTTCCTCAACCGCAAGCGATGCACCCGACTTCCTTGTGGCCCCCATCCTTGCCGTTAATGGCAAATCGCTTCCATCCCAGCCGCTTACCCCAGAAGAAATCGCCAAGCGTAAGCTCTCCGCGCCCACCGGCAAAGCCGTCCGTTGGTTCCTCATCCCCTACTCCACCCTCTCAAAGACCGGGAACCTCGTCTTCACCGTCTCCGCCAATCCGCCACAGGCGAATTAAAACACCCCCCTTTTACCCCGCTCGCGAGACCCTATAGTGGTCCGAGGTCAACCACTATAGTGGTCGGGGTCAGACCACTATAGGGTCTCACCTCGAACCCTTAAGGGTTTCTCCAAGCCCCCCTTCAGCCCCCTCCAGGAGATGCTGGAGCAATACTGCCCGGGGAAAGTTTTTCCGCAAAGACGATCTTGCGTGGAAACCCTGCGGGCTCCATCGCTCCCGTTGATCGCGCCGCCCTTGGGATTTCCACGCTATCGCGCCCCTGAAGGGGCGCTCAAAGGAGGATTGGGAAGTTTAGAAGCTTGGAGGCTTGGAAGTTTGGTTTTGTTGGTGGGGCACTACCCCACACCTCGACTTCTTATCTCACGGCGCGAAACGGAGGGCGGCGGTCGCGGTCAGCAGCGAAGCCGCAGAGCGACCGATGGAGCCCGAAGCGGTTCGCGCCTCCCCTCGCGTCTTTGCGGTCCCAATTTTCCCCGGACACTATTGATGCTGAAGATACCTTTATATATAAGGTAGGGATGAGGCTAAATGTGCCCGAGGAAATTTCCAAGGAAACACAAGTGTCGTTTTCTTGGAAGAGCGCTCAAGCGACTGGGATGCACAGGAGATGCAGAAACATCCCTGCGGGGTAACGAAGGAAACAAGGTGTCGGGCTCCAACCTCCTGGGCTCCTCTAAGCTTCCAAGCCTCCAAACTTCTAAAACTCCAATAAAATCCCCCGGCCTGGTGGTCGGGGGCTTTTATTAGGGTCAGAGCCGGAGCAGTTGGCTTTCGGTCACGTTGTCGCCCGTTTGCGGGCGCTCCGTTTTCCGTGGAAGGTTTGCCCCTTCGGGCCTACACGCTCCGTTCTCCAAAAGGCGCAACGCGCCTCTTAGCAATGGCCCTGGGCGATCATGGCGTCGGCGACCTTGACGAAGCCGGCCACGTTCGCGCCGAAGAGGTAGTCACCCTTCTTGCCATAGCGCTCGGCGGTGGCGTAGGCGTTGTCGTGGATGGCGTTCATGATGCCTTTGAGGCGGGCATCGACTTCCTCGGCCGTCCAAGAGAGGCGGGCGGAGTTCTGGCACATTTCCAGGCCGCTGGTGGCGACGCCGCCGGCGTTGGAGGCCTTGCCGGGGGCGTAGAGGATGCCGGCGTTCTGGAAGGTCTCGATGGCCTTGATGGTGCAGGGCATGTTGGCGCCCTCGGCCACCAGGCGGCAGCCGTTGGCCACGAGGGTCTTGGCGGCCTCTTCGTCCAGCTCGTTCTGGGTGGCGCAGGGGAAGGCGCAGTCGCACTTCTCGCCCCAGGGCTTCGCGTTGGGCACGTACTTGGCGGTGGGATACTTCGTGGCGTACTCGCTGATGCGGCCGCGCTTGACGTTCTTGAGCTCCATGACGTAGGCGAGCTTCTCCTCGTCGATGCCGTCGGGGTCGTAGACGTAGCCGTTGGAGTCGGAGAGGGTGACGACCTTGGCGCCGAGCTGCTGGAGCTTCTGCACCGCGAACTGGGCGACGTTGCCGGAGCCGGAGACCACGCAGGTCTTGCCCGCGAAGGTGTCGCCGGCGGTCTTGAGCATCGCGTCGGCGAAGTAGATGAGGCCGTAGCCGGTGGCCTCGGGGCGAATCAGCGAGCCGCCCCAGGTGAGGCCCTTGCCGGTGAGGACGCCGGTGAACTCGTTGGCCAGGCGCTTGTACTGCCCGAACATGTAGCCGATTTCGCGGGCACCCGTGCCGATGTCGCCGGCGGGGACGTCCGTGTCGGGGCCGATGTGGCGGAAGAGCTCGCTCATGAAGCTCTGGCAGAAGCGCATCACTTCGTTGTCGCTCTTGCCCTTGGGGTCGAAGTCGCAACCGCCCTTGCCGCCGCCCATGGGGAGCGTGGTCAGGGAGTTCTTGAAGATCTGCTCGAAGCCCAGGAACTTGAGGATGCCCAGGTTCACGGAGGGGTGCAGGCGCAGGCCGCCTTTGTAGGGGCCGATGGCCGAATTGAACTGCACACGGAAGCCGCGGTTCACGCGGTAGTTGCCCTGGTCGTCCACCCACGGCACGCGGAACTGAATCACGCGCTCGGGCTCGACGATACGCTCCAGGATGGCGTTCTTTTCGTACTTGGGTTCCGCGGCGATCACCGTCTCCAGCGAACCGAAGACTTCGGTCACGGCCTGAAGGAACTCTTTTTCGTGGGCGTTCTTGGCAATGGTCTCCTCGAGCACCCGTGCGACGTACTGATTCATCTGTCTGCCTTTCGGTTGTCTTTTATTCGCAAACCGGGTCGGTATTCTATCACATTGCCCCCGCCACGCAAAGACTTTTTTGCATGACGGGGGCAATAATCAGAGGCCCAAGCCTCACGCGGCTGGCGCCTGCGGCCACGGCTCACGCCGCACCGCATACATCAGCCAAATCAACGGAATCATATAAAGGCAATCCGTGAACACAAGGATTCGGAACGGATTATCCTCGAAGAAGTGATCGAAGTTGACAGAATCCAACGACAGGAGACTGATGGCGGAGATCCAATAAATCAAGACGCCCAGTGTGCAGACGACCGCGCCGATAATACTCGGCTTGGGAAGCCTCCAGGTCAGCAAAATGCCAAGCAAGAAGGTAACGGTCACAATGGTCGTGGGGAATCGACTCACATTCCATTGGATGACGCCAAACTCACGCAAATCCTTTCGCGCTTCGTCCAACTCCTTCTCGATGTACGATTCACTTGGGCCATAATACCCATAATAACCACGGTCATCGTCGCGTTCACGAATTTCCTCCAGGTCATCCTCGAGGTCTTCAACACGCTCTTCCAAATACTCTTTGCGCTCGCCCATTTGCGAGTACAGGAATGTCGAGAGGCCCAAAAGCGTGAAAATCCAAATGGCGGCAAAGATGGTGAAGAGCATCAACGGAGCCAGTGAAGATTTCGTGTCGCAACGCCAGGGCGCGGTATTCTTTTGCGCAATCATCTGCGTGCCAAACAAAAACGTGAATGGCGGCAGAAGGGCGATACACCAGATGCAAAGCGGAATCACCACTTCCCATTCACGAGGAATGTCGTCAAACAGTTCCTCATCCATCCCCATAAAGGCGACAGCGACAAGCCCCACCCAGAGGACGCAGAGGATGATGGAGAATACGTTGACTACCTTCGGCCCGACATCAGTTTCGCCAGGCTTAGGGGCAACCGTCCGCATACAAACCTGCAACATCATGCACATCAGCAGGAACGGCACCAACACCGTTGTAAGCAGATCGGCAACATTGAGCAGGGAAAAGTCGCCCCCTAGCATGCCCCCAGAGAAGCTAACACTCTTTGTGAAAAGGGCACCTGCCAACTGCATCAACAATAGCACCAACGTAATGCTGGCCAAAACCAGGCGGCGCGTCAGATTACCCTCGGCAGGAGGAAGCGGATAAACGCTTGGCCGCGGCGCGGCATACATCGGCCTGGACTGGGGCGGAGGCGGGGGCGGGGGCGGAGTCGGCGAAGGCCGACGCGGGACCGGGCGAGGCCCATTAACGAAACGTGAGGCATAGGACGCTCCACGTGCGGTCGAGTGAGGCACCGCACCGGAAATCGGGGCTGGCGGCGGGGGCGGCGAAGGCGGCGTTGCGGCCCCCGTCATCTGCGTGGGCGCAGGCGCGCCACACTGCGTGCAAAACTTGCTTCCATCTGGCACCTCTGCGCCACAACTTGTGCAAAACATACCAACATCCTTTCTCTACCCGCTCCATTCGGCAGGATGCTGATACCCTAGCACACCTCTTCCCCCATGTCAAACAAGCGTACAGTCCGGAATAGTTGGCGACACAGCGCACACGGAGAACAACAGAGAACCCCAGAGAAGGACTGTCCGTATTGGGAGCCGTAGATTTGGGTAACTTAAGGGCGTGTTACCGCACGCAAGACTACTAAGGATTTTCAGCTCACAGAAAACACTGAAACCTGCACAACATGGGTAGTGAGAAAACTCATCAATACAAGTACTGAATAACGAAGAACGAGCCAGTCGGAATCGAATCTCAAGGGGAGAGGATAGGCACGGTAAATGGCAGAGCCTTCGCGTTTAGCACCTAGTCCTCGAGTTGTTTGCGTCTTTGTCGCAAACGTTCCCCGAACAGTATTGATGGTACATGAGTAGTGTCCGAAGGAATTACAGGTCCCCCTGTGAGATTAAGCCTCTCCATGCCAACGTTCAGTCCAAAGACGAGTGGAGAGGAGATAACGGTTTTGCGGGCGAAGGACGTGGCTACGAATAGTCTTGACAGGACCAAGACGGCACAAAAGCGGCAGATGCGCACAGATAGTTGCGGCAAAAGTAAGCACACGATTATAGACGCGGCCCAACCACCAATTGAATGACGAAATATCACAGGCTTGCCGGATAGTAAGGCCGAATTCGTGACGGACGAAACCATACCACACACGCATGGTATCGCGGTAACCAATTTTCGGAGTAAAACGCAGATGTAGGAGCGGTTCGCCGATATAGTGAATGAGTGCCGGGCGATCGACGGTGCAGGCCTGTAAGGCATAGACACCCCAGTGCTTGGGAAAGAGGCGGATATGCCCGGCGCAGACCACGTTAAGCGCGGTTTCGTCAATGTAGGCGGGGTCTTTGTAGGCGCGCAAGAAGTCGAAGCAACGTTGCGTCACGTCATTGGCGCGCATCCACTTCAAGTTGAGAGCCATGAAGCCGGAGCAAATGTGGTTCTGGCGGTCTGCCTCCAAGCCATTGGCCTCGAACCAATCGAAAATAACCTTACGAACGGGCGAAAGTTTATCGAAGTCCCAATTCCGTGGACTAACGGATGGATTGAAAAAACCATTGAGAACAAGAGGATTGCCAACGAAGGAAGAGAGCGTTCGCGCCTAAAGTATCGATGGGATGGGATAGAAGTCGGATTGAGAAACGTTCTCGGTCATAGACCTTTCGTTTCGAATCCTCGTTACATCACAACTAGGGTCTAGCAATGCACGCATCTCTGCCACTTTCTTCGCGAGAGCAACCACCTAGTCCGCCCTCGCAAACGATGCCAATTCAGAACCTTGACTGCTCTTATTTGCCCCCCCCGGGCATCAACTGCAACACTACAGCAATACCAGTCAGACTCCGTGTATACAAACGCCCAAGTATCCATTTCCACTCTGGTACACCACAGGCTTCACGAGTTCCACATCCCAGCAATGCTTTGGCTGCAGTAACCCAAACGGCAATGACGTCACGATACCCGACCTTCGGAGAAAAGCGTAGGGCTCGTAAAGGTTCGGCAATATAGTGAATACATTTGGGTTTCAGAACTTCGCACGCATGCATACTAAACAAACCCCACTCATGCGGCAATAGGGAGATATGTCCCCGGCAAATATAGTTGATGGACATCTCGTCAATATAAGGCACACACTCGTAACTACGTAAGAAGTTCAGACACCTCGCCGTAAAATCAAACTCCCTCATCCACCGCAGATTGTAAACCAGGAAACCAGCGCAGACATAGACGGGGAAGTCTTCGTCCAAGCCATTCTCCGCACACCAACGCAGGCACCGCGAGACGCCTGATACTCCTTGATTTGAAATCTGTTCTTGTACATCCCACCCATATCCCCAAAGGCCAACGGAGGGGTCGAAGAAGTCCGTGAGGCTGAGGGGATCATCGACAAAGAGTGTATCGCCGTCGGCGTAGACACACCAATCCAAGTCGGTAAGAATCTCCGGAGGGCAGAGGCGAGCGTAAGTGGCGATGGAGCCTTTCCAAAGTGGGAGGCCTTCGAAACGTGAAACATCGATGGTATGGCGATAAAAGCGTTCCGACCCCGTGCGGCGCACCATGTCCGCACGCCAAGTCTCCCAAGCATCATCGGCAATACCACAGTCCAAAACATGAATAGCTAGGCGTGTGGAGTCACTCGTCTGCGCGAAGGCGCTACACACTGCGACTGCCGTCAAGAAGAGGTAATTCGCGTCCGAGGTATAGACGAGATGGAGATCGGGTTTCGCTGTAGCGTCCATAGTCGTACCGGGATGTCAGGAAAAGAAATCGGCGGCGGGCAATGCGGCCCGCCGCCGTGTTGGTGGCCGGTGCCTTACTTAGAGGCGAGGTAGGCGTTGATGGCCTTGGCGGCGCGGCGGCCTTCGCCCATCGCGAGGATGACCGTGGCCGCGCCCAGGACGATGTCACCACCGGCGTAGACGCCGGGGATGGAGGTCGCTTGGTTAGCGTCCACCACGATGTGGCCCTTGCGGTCAATCTCCAGGCCGTCGGTGGTCTGGGGGATGAGGGGGTTCGAGGCGTTGCCGATGGCGATGATCACCGCATCCATGGGCAGGGTGAACTCGGAGCCCTTGATCGGCACGGGGCTGCGGCGGCCAGAGGCGTCGGGCTCGCCGAGCTCGTAGCGCAAGCACTCAATGGCGTTGACCACGCCGTTCTCGTCGCCCAGGATGCGCTCGATGTTACAGAGGAACTGGAAGTTCACGCCTTCTTCCTCGGCGTGACCGACTTCCTCGGCGCGGGCGGGCATCTCGGTGCGGCTACGGCGGTAGATGAGGTAGACCTCCTCGGCGCCGAGGCGGAAAGCCATGCGCGCGGCATCCATCGCCACGTTGCCGCCGCCGAGAACGGCAACGCGCTTGGCGGGATAGTAAGGCGTGGCGGCGTCGGCCTTGTCGTAGGCCTTCATGAGGTTCGCGCGGGTGAGATACTCATTGGCGGAGAAGACGCCCACGAGTTCCTCGCCGGGGATGCCCATGAAGCGCGGCAGGCCCGCGCCCGTGCCCACGTAGATGGCGTCGTAGCCGTCCTTGGCCATGAGGTCATGGAGCTTGCGGGTGCGCCCGACCACGAAGTTGGGCTCCACGTCCACGCCCATCGCCTTGAGGCCCTGGATTTCCTTGTCCACGATGGCCTTGGGCAGACGGAACTCGGGGATGCCATAGACGAGCACGCCGCCCGGCTTCTGGAAGGCTTCGAAGAGGGTCACGGCGTGGCCCTCGCGGCGCACGTCGGCCGCCACGGTGATGCCCGAGGGGCCGGAGCCGATGACGGCGACCTTCTTGCCGGTCTCAGGCTTGACGGAGTTGTCGATGGGGGCCTCGGCCTCGTGGGCGCGCTGCCAATCGGCCACGTAGCGCTCCAGGCGGCCGATGGCGACGCTCTGGTTGACGTCCTTGTGGATGGCGCCAACGGTGCAGAACTTCTGGCACTGGTTTTCCTGCGGGCAGACGCGGCCGCAGATGGCCGGCAGGATGCTCGTGCGGCGGATAACGGCCAGCGCCCCGGCGTAGTCGCCCTGCGCGATCTGATGGATGAAGCCCGGGATATCAATGGCCACGGGGCAACCCTTCATGCAGGGGGCGTTCTTGCACTGCAGACAACGGCTCGCCTCGACGCGCGCCTGGGTCTCGGAATAGCCCAGCGCCACCTCGTTCATGTTGCGGCGGCGCACCGAAGGCTCCTGCACCGGCATCTCCTGCTGCGGGAGGGCCGTGCGCTCCTTCGGCGAGAGCGTCTTGTCCTTGATGGCCGCCCAGGTCTCTTCCGCCCGGGCCTCAATCTCTTCCTTGGAAACAAAGCTCATGGTGCTGCCTCACTTAGTCTTTTCTTCGGCCATGCGGAGGAGGTTGCAGTTTTCCTCGCGCTCGCGGGGGACGAAGGTGCGGTTGCGCTTCATCAGGTTGTCGAAGTCGACCTGGTGGGCATCAAACTCGGGGCCGTCGACGCAGACGAACTTGATCTTGCCGCCGACGAGGACGCGGCAACCGCCGCACATGCCGGTGCCGTCGATCATGATGGAGTTGAGCGAGGCGATGGTGGGCACGCCGAAGGGACGGGTGGTCTCGGCGCAGAACTTCATCATGATGGGCGGGCCGATGGTGACGCACTCATCGACCTTCTCGCGCTCGCACACTTCCTTGAGGGGCTCGGTGACGAGGGCCTTGCGGCCGTAGGAGCCGTCATCGGTGCAGATGATGAGCTCGTCGGCGATCTTGCGCATGTCCTCTTCCATGATGAGGAGGTCTTTGTTGCGCGCGCCCATGATGACGATGACCTTGTTGCCAGCGGCCTTCATGGCCTGGGCGATGGGGTGCATGGGGGCGACGCCGATGCCGCCGCCGACGCAGACGACGGTGCCACGCTTCTCAATGTGCGTGGGACGACCCAGGGGGCCGAGGAAGACGGGCAGGGAGTCGCCCACTTCCATCATGGCGAGCTTCTTGGTGGAGAAGCCGACGGCCTGGAAGATGATGCGCACGTCGCCCTTCACGGGGTCGGCGTCGGCGATGGTCAGCGGGATGCGCTCGCCGAACTGCTCGTCAATCTGCAGAATGATGAATTGGCCGGCCTTACGCTCCTCGGCGATGAGGGGCGCGTGAATCCACATCGAGTAGACCTCGGCGGACAGCTGTTCCTTTGCGACAATCGGAAACATCGTTCTCTCCTTTTGGTTGCCCATCATTGTACCACATTCGCGGGGGGTTGCGGGATGGGTGGGAGGTGCGGTATACTAAAGCAGTCGTTTCAACTCACACGAAGGAACAAGCATGAACAAGAAACCGACGCTTTTGATTCTGGCCGCTGGCATGGGCAGCCGTTATGGCGGGCTCAAGCAAATCGATTCCGTGGGCCCTTCCGGCGAGACCATCATGGATTACTCCATCTATGACGCCATCCGCGCGGGCTTCGACAAAATCGTCTTCATCATTCGCCACGACTTCGAGGAAGCCTTCCGCGAGAAGATTGTCGCGAAGTACGAAGGCAAGATTAAGATCGAGCTCGCCTTCCAGGACCCGCTCGACCTGCCCGCCGGCTGCACCTTCCCCGAAGGCCGTGAAAAGCCCTGGGGCACCGCCCACGCCATCCGTTCCGCCCGCAAGGTGATTGACGCGCCCTTCGCCGCCATCAACGCCGACGACTTCTATGGCGCGGACGCCTTCAAGCGCCTGGCGGAATTCCTCTCCAACGTCGACACCGAGTCCCGCCCCAAGCGCTTCGCGATGGTCGGCTACCGTCTGGACCAGACTCTCTCCGACAACGGCTCCGTGGCCCGCGGCATCTGCGACGTCGCCCCCGACGGCAAGCTCCTGGGCGTCACCGAGATGACCAAAATCGCCAAGAAGCCCGACGGCGCCATCCAGAACGAGGAAGACCCCGCCAACCCCGTCCCGCTCAAGGGCGACAGCCGCGTCTCGCTCAACCTCTGGGGCTTCACCCCCGCCCTCTTCGACGGCATGGAGGAGCGTTTCGCCGAGTGGTTCCACGCCCACGAAGGCCAGCTCAAGGCCGAGTGGTACATCCCCTTCTACGTCGATGAGCTCGTCAAGGAAGGCCAGGCCACCGTGGACGTCCTCCCCACCGATAGCACGTGGTTCGGCGTGACCTACCGCGATGACAAGCCCATCGTGGTCGAGGCCATCAAGAAGCTCGTCGCCGCCGGCGAGTATCCCGCCAAGCTCTGGGCCTAAGCGACCCTCCGCTTCTCCACAAAAGGGGACAGGCTCCGGCCCGTCCCCTTCTCGTTTCCGCGAGCCTCCGTTTTCCCAAGTGTCAGATTACGGGAAGGTGCGTTGCTTGACGGCAAGGTGTGATAGAATAACGCGCCGTTATGATGCCAATCAATCTTTTTTGTTCGTTGCTGGCGATTCTGGTGACGCTGGGGCCGGTGGCCAAGTTGGGACTGCCGCGCTGGGCGGTGGCGCTCGTGGGACTGGCCTTGGTGGCGTTGGCCCAGCAGGTCATCGTCCATCGGATTTTCCGGGCCTCGGTGATGTCTCCGGATGGAATGCCCATTTGGTTGGAAGCAGTGCTTCTGTGGGGCACGGCATTTCTACTTGCAACCGGGGCGCTGACAATCCTTTGGTGGGTGGCGCAGTGGTGCCACTTGGCGATCCCCGGCTGGGTGCCGCTCGCGATTGGCACGGCGCTGGCCTTCACCTTCCTCTATCTGGGGGAACGTCTGCCGCCGGTGAAGGAACGCGAGGCCGTCCTACCCGATTTGCCGGCGGAGGCCGAGGGCTTACGCGTAGCCGTCTTGGCCGACGTGCACATCGATGCCTGGCGCGGACGTGAGTGGTGCGAGCGGTTGGTGGCGCGCGTGAACGCGGCCAAACCGGACCTCATCCTCTTCACGGGTGACCAAGCGGACGGGCCGCTGGCCCTGCGCCGTGAAGACATTGCCCCACTGACGAAGTTGGAGGCGCCGCTCGGCAAGTTCCTCATCTCCGGTAACCACGAGCATTACTTCGATACCGAGGCCTATCTGAAGGAATACGAGCGACTGGGCATCACCATCCTAGAGGGGCGCGCGCAAGAGGTCGCCGGCCTGTGGTTAGTGGGTCTGCCGGATGGGCGCTCCCTCACCCGAGCCGAGGTGGCCGAGCGGCAACTGCGCGAATTGATGGCGCAAGCGCCCGAAGGGGCCTTCCCCGTGCTCTTGGTGCATAAGCCCGGAATTGCGACGGAGGCCGATGAACTGGGCGTGAAACTGCAACTCTCCGGCCACACACACGGCGGACAGTTGCCCGGCGTGGCAAGCCTCATCGCCCACTACAACCATGGTTTCGTCCATGGATGGTATGACCTGCCCCATGGCATGCGCCTCTTTGTCGCACCCGGCACCGGCGTCTGGCTGGGCTTCCCCTACCGTCTCTATCCCTCCGAAATCACCCTGCTCACCCTGCGCCGCGGCGCGTAACCACCGGCGTCATTCCATGGGGACGGCGCGGCGGGCGGCCTTCTTGGCGGCGTGCTTGGATTTGTCGTCGAGCATACGGGCCTTTTGACGGCGGGAACGGCGGCGCTTCTGTCGGCGAACCTTCTCGCGTTCCTGCTGACGGGCGGAACGCTCGCCGTCGCGGACTTCCAGGATGCGTTCGGCGAGGGCGCGACGGGCCAACCAGCGGTTGTCCTCCCGAGACCGCGAGGCCTGCACCTTGACGCAAAGCCCGGAGGGCACATGCGTCAGGCGAACGGCGGAGGAGGTTTTGTTGATTTTCTGTCCGCCCGAACCGGAGCCCAAGACAAACTGCTCGCGCAAGTCGGCCTCGGCCACTCCCGCACGCTTCATGAGGGCTTGGATGGCTTCGATGGTGCTTGGCGCGAGGGGCATGGCTGACGAAAGGGTGTGCTTCTAAAAGGTCGGCGCCCCGAAGGGCGCCTTATTTTACAACGCCAGATGATAGGAGGTCAGACCGCTCACAGGCCCTGACGCATACGCTTGGTGGTGCGGACGGCGCAGAAGGCCTTGCCGCACATCGAGCAGTGGTCGTCCTTGGCGTCGGCGCCGTTCTCGGCGCGCGTGCGGAGCCAACGTTCGCGGGCGGCGCAGGGGTCGATGGCGAGGTCGAACTGGGCGTTCCAGTCGAAGTCGTAGCGGGCCTGGGCCATCTTGTCGTCGCGCTCACGCGCACCGGGGAGACCGCGGGCGACGTCGCCGGCATGGGCGGCGATGAGGTAGGCCACGCACCCCTGGTGCACCTCGTTGGCGTCGGGGAGGCCGAGGTGCTCGGCGGGCGTGACATAACACAGGAGGCTGGCGCCGTAGGTGGCGGCGGCGGTGGCGCCGATGGCCGAGACGATGTGGTCATAGGCCGGGGCAATGTCGGTGACGACGGGGCCGAGGACATAGAAGGGCGCGCCGTCGCAGAGTTCCTGCTCGCGCTCCATGTTCATCTGGACCTCGTTGAAGGGGATGTGGCCGGGGCCTTCGACCATGGCCTGCACGCCGCGCTCGCGGCAACGGCGGACGAGTTCGCCCAGGACGGAGAGTTCGGCGAACTGCGCGGCGTCGCTGGCATCGGCCAGGCAACCAGGGCGGAGGCCGTCGCCGAGGGAGACGGTGACGTCATGCTCGGCGAGGATGTCCATCACCTCGTCCCAGTGGGTGTAGAGGGGGTTCTCGGCGTCGTGGTTGCGCATCCACTCGGCCATGATGGCGCCGCCGCGGGAGACAATGCCCATCTTGCGGCCATCGGTGAGCGGCAGGTGCTTGCGCAGAAGACCGGCGTGGAGCGTCATGAAGTCGACACCCTGCTCGGCCTGTTCGCGGATGACCTCGAGAAGGTAAGCCGGGTCCATCACGGGGATGTCGCCGTCGAGGCGGGAGATGGTCTCGTAAATCGGCACGGTGCCGAGGGGCGCGGGGGAATGGTCGAGCATGCCCTGGCGGATGTCGCGGAGCTCGGCGCGGATTTCCTCAGCGCCCTTGCCCGTACCAACAGAGAGGTCCATAACGAACTGGGCGCCCGCGTCGAGGGCCACCTGGAGCTTGACGAGTTCATCGCCCTTGCCCGAACGCGTGGGGGAGCGGCCCAGGTTCGCGTTGATCTTGGTGGAAAAGAGTCGGCCGACGCCGGTGGGCTTGACGCCCTTGTGGGCGGGATTGAGCGGAATGACGGCATGGCCCGCGGCGACGGCCTCGCGCACGGCCTCGGGCGTCACGCGCTCTTCGGCGGCGACGGCGCGCATGGCCTCGGTGATGATTCCTTGACGGGCGGCTTGCAACTGTGTCATGGCGGTCCTTTCTTCGCTGAACGCGCATAGTATAGCAAATGTGGTATACTGTGCGGCGATTTCAACCCTGAATGGAGTGATTGACAATGGCAATGGTTTTGGATGACCTCAAAGGCATGGTTGCCGGCACGTGCGTTTCCGGCGGCCTCGACTCGCGCACCATCGCGAAGGTGATGATGGAAGCCGGCGTGAAGGTGATCGGCTTCACCGGCGGCATCGGCCAGCCCGATGAAAAGGACATCAACGACGTGGCCAAGCGCATGGCGCCCACCGGCATCGAGACCGTCATCGTCGACCTGCGCAACGAAATGGCCGACGCGTGCCTCGAGGCCATCAAGTGCCAGGCGATGTACGACGGCGGCTACTGGAACTCCACCGGCATCGGCCGCGCCGTCACCATCAAGGGCCTCATCCCCGAGATGAAGAAGCGCGGCGTCCAGGTCCTCGTCCACGGCGCCACCGGCCGCGGCAACGACCAGATGCGCATCGAGCGCTACACCAACGTCTTCGCCCCCGAGATGAAGGTCTACTCCCCCTGGCGCGACGCCGGCCTCCTCAAGAAGTTCCCCGGCCGCACCCAGATGGTCGACTACCTCGCCCAGTTCGGCATCGTCGCCTTCGCCGGCGGCAAGAAGAAATACTCCACCGACGCCAACATGGCCGGCCTCTCCCACGAAGCCGAGGACCTCGAGAGCATGGAGACCTCCATGACCATCGTCGAGCCCACCATGGGCGTCTGGCCCTGGCAGGCCCCCGACAAGCCCGAGCAGATCACCATCCGCTTCTCCAAGGGCCGCCCCGTCCAGATCAACGGCAAGGACGTCACCCCCCTCGAAGCCATGATGCTCGCCAACGAAATCGGCGGCCGCAACGGCATCGGCATGAAGCACGCCCTCGAAAACCGCATCATCGGCACCAAGAGCCGCGGCGTTTACGAGGCCCCCGGCATGGAGCTCCTCGGCTCCGCCATCCGCTACGTCTACCAGGCCACGATGGACCGCCGCGCCACCCTCTTCTTCATGCAGCTCTCCAAGCTCATCTCCGACCAGATCTACGACGGCCGCTACTACGACCCCACCACCGTCGCCGCCCGCAACGCGGTCGACACCCTCGCGCAGTACGCCGACGGCACCGTCAAGCTGAGCCTCTACAAGGGCAACATCCTCTTCGACGCCCTCACCGACTGCCCCCACACCATCTACAACGAAGCCGACTCCTCCATGGAGGCCTCCGACGGCGTCAACCCCGTCTCCTCCCAAGGCTTCGCCGAGATCCAGTCCGTCGAGGCCCGCATGCTCGCCCTCTCCGGACAAATCGCCGGCAAGTGAGTCTGCCCCGCGTTATAAAAAGCCCCGAGCCCTCCGGCCCGGGGCTTTTTCGTCAATACTGTCCGGCAGATTGAAATCACAGCATGGCACAACGGACGTAAGGAAGGGTTCGTTGAGGGACTCTAAGGGACTCTTTCTGGCCCCTTAAGGGTTTCGGGTCGAGACCCTATAGTGGTCCGAGGTCAACCACTATAGTGGTCCAGGAAGACCCCTTTAGGGATGTCTCACGGGGGGCTTCGCCACGGACCGCACAAGACTATCTTCGCGAAAGACCTCCCCGAATAGCAGTGGTGTGTCATCCTGTATCCTCTTGGAGTCTCCAGTGCACAGCGACGATCCGCCGTATTTGACAAAGGAAGGGATGTGCTATAATGCAGGGAAAGATGAAAGGGACGCATATGAAGCGAAACGTTTTTGGGGCCGTTCGGATGTTGGCCCTTGTGGCGGCGTTGGTTGCCGCCGGTTGGGTGGGCGCGGCCATGCCGCCGATGCCGGAGCGCACGCAGGCCGAAATGGCGAACACCCGCGAAGAAGCCTTGAAACAGGCGGCGACGGCCACGCGGGCCATCGCGCCGAACGCAAACACGCTCACATTGGCGGAGACCGAGTGGGCGGAATACCAGGCCGACGGCACGGACATCTCGTGGATCGATTTCTGGGTGAAGGCGCTGACCGACCAGGGCGCGCAGGAGTTGCGCGTGATGCCCCTGTGGTTCAAGGAGGGCTACTCCGAGGCCGAGTTCATCCAGGCGGAGGTTGTCCGCGCGGATGGCACGATCGAGCCCATTGACCTCGCGGCGAACGTGGCCATCGCCACGAGCAACGACAGCACCGACGCGAACATCTATGACCCCAAGGCCAAGCGCGTGGTGCTGACGGTGCCGAAAGTCGCCGTGGGCGACACGTTGCACGTGATTGCGGCCTTCCGCACGGTGCGCCCGCGCATCCCAGACACCTATTACACGCGAAGCGTCTTTGAGAGCTTCGACGGCCCCGTCCCCTACTCCACGCTCACCGTGGTGGCGCCCAAGGAGTTGCCCCTGCGCAGCAAGGCCCTGCTGGACGAGGTGCCCGGCACGGTCACGAGCAGCAGCGAAACCCTCGCCGATGGCCGCACGCTCCACCGCTGGGTGGCGCGCAATGTGCCGCAGAGCTTCCCCGAAGAGAAGATGCCCTCGCCCGAGATCCTCCTCCAACGCGTCGGCCTCTCCACCTTCGCCACCTGGGAAGAGGTCTCCAAGTGGTACTGGGGCCTCTGCAACCGCCACATGGCGACCACCCCCGCCATCGACGCCAAGGTGCGCGAGCTGACCCAGGGTAAGGACCGCGACGCGCAGATTGAGGCGCTCTTCGCCTTCGTCGCCCAGGAGGTCCGCTACATGGGCATCATCGCCGAGGAAGAGGCCCCCGGCTTCGAACCCCACGATGTCTCCCTGACCTTCGACAACCGCTACGGCGTCTGCCGCGACAAGGGCGTGCTCCTGGTCGCCATGCTCCGCAAGGCCGGCTTCGACGCCTATCCCGTCATCATCCACGCCGGTAGCCCCCGCGACAAGGAGGTGCCGATGCCCTTCTTCAACCACGCCATCGTGGCCATTGACGAGGGCAACCGCTCCTATCGCCTGTTGGACCCGACCGACGACACCGCCCGCGCCGAGCTCCCGGCCTATCTCTCCGTTTGCTCTTACCTCGTGGCGCGCCCGGACGGCGAGACCCTGCTGGAGACCCCCGTCCCCTCCCCCGAAAAGAACATGGTGGAAATCGAGACCGTCGGCGAGCTTGACGCCGCCGGCACGCTCCAGCTCACCTCCACCCTCCACATCGGCGGCGTGAACGACAACGTCTATCGCCCCCTCTTCGTCCGCTCCCAGCCCGACCGCGTGCGCGACGTCTTCGACGGCCTCATGAAGCGCGTGGCCGCCGGCGCCGAGCTCACCTCCATCGAAGTCTCCCCGAAGGACGCCTCGGACATCTCCCAGCCGCTCACCGTCACCGTGCGCGCCCGCGTGCCGAAGTTCGGCGTGCCCGACGCCCAGGGCCACACCCTCGTCCGTCTGCCCTTCGTCAGCCGCGTCGCCGGCATGGTCAACTTCCTCTTCGACGGCCTCGAGCAGCCCACCCGCACCTACGATTGGGTCATCGAGTCGCCCTGCGGCGTCCGTGAGACCCTCTCCCTCCGCGGCATTGGCACGCTCGGTCAGCCCGAGCTCCTCCCCGACGACCCCATCCTGAAATCCAACGGCGCCTCCTACGACATCGTCTGCCGCCGCGCCGAGAACGGCGACCTCACCCTCACCCGCGAGCTCGTCCTCTCCCGCAAGATCTACTCCCCCGAAGACTACCGCGCCCTCCGCCGCTTCGCCGAGCGCATGGACCGCATTGAGGCCCTCCGCCCGCTCTTCATCAAGCCCGCCGTCCAAGACGTTGACGCCGAGGTTCTCCTGGCCGACAACAGCGTGACCCTCGCCCCCGACGGCACCGTCACCCAGCGCCAGGCCTCCGACACCCGCGTCCTCACCTTCCAGGGCAAGCGCGACCTCGGCGAGGCCGCCTTCACCTACAACCCTGACATCCAGACGCTCACCCTCAACGACATCGTCGTCACCACCGCCTCCGGCGACCGCGTCCCCTTGAACGAAAAGGAGATTTCGGAGCTGGACGTCGATGGCGCTGCGCTGTCTCCCCGCTACCCGGCCTTCCGCCAGACGATCCTCTCCCTCCCCGCCGTCGATGTCGGCGCTACCATCCACCTCGACACCTCCACCGTGACCGCCGCCGACGCGAGTGCGCCCTTCTGCGGCACCACCGTCTTCGGCGCGGGCGCCTATCCCACCCGCGAGGAGCGCTACACCATCACCGTCCCCGCGGCCCTCGATGGTTCGCTCCGCATCGCCGAGCGCAACTTCGACGGCGTCAACGTCACCCGCACCGTCACCTCCGAGGGCGGCATGGTCACCCGCACGTGGGTCGTCCGCGACCTTCCCGCCATCCGCCCCGAGCCCGACACCCCCGCCGCGGTCTTCACCCGCCCCACCCTCTACTTCGCCCTGGACGCCGCCGCCCCTGGCACTGCCCTCGCGCCCCTCTTCGCAAAGGCCGAGGCCCTGCTGGACGACCTGCCTGAGAGCGTCGAGGCACTCGCCGAGACCCTCTCCGAGGACCTTGACGACGAAGACCTTGATGGCCGCCTCCGCGCCGTGCAGACCTATCTCGCCCGCAACGTCCGCGCCGTCGGTCCCGCCTGGTCCTCCCTCCGTTGGGGCACCATGACCCCGCCCGGCGTCACCCTCGCCGAAGGTTACGGCAACCGCCTCGACCGCACCCTTCTGCGCCTGGCCCTCCTCCAAGAGATGGACGTCGAGGCCACCCTCGCCTTCGCCTGCTGGGAGGACGATGAATCCGTCGCCGACTTCGGCGAGGCCCTCGCCTTCACGGAAATCCCCCGCTGGCCCAACTGGGTCTCCCCCTACATCCTCCTGCCCGATGGCCGCGTTATCGGCGATGAAGGTGAGTTTGACGAGCCCGGCGCCGCCGCCATCTCGTCTCGCCCGCTCCTCACCGCCCAGGGCACCGTCCCCTACGTCCAGAACGAGGCGCTCCGCTCCCGCGTCGAATCCTCCATCCGCGTGATCGTCCAGCCCAACGGCGACGCCTCCTTCTCGCGCGACGACTACAGCTGGGG
This sequence comes from uncultured Kiritimatiellota bacterium, assembly GCA_944389945.1. Taxonomy (GTDB): domain Bacteria; phylum Verrucomicrobiota; class Kiritimatiellia; order RFP12; family DVOR01; genus Spyradenecus. The sequence goes on from CALXOF010000012.1 coordinate 51,208, forward strand.
CCTCGCCGCCGGCCAGGTCCGCAAGACCGACCGCGACCTCACCCCCGAGCTCCGCCGCCGCGCCATCGCCGCCATTGCCGAGAGCTTCGCCTCCGGCGCCACACCCTCCAGCCAATACCTCGTGGATGTCGACGCCTATCCCACCCGCCAGGCCCTCTCCGCCGAGGCCAAGGCCTATGCCCAGCGCCGCGACCGCCTCCTCAGCATCCCCGTTCCCGCCCTCGTCGGTCAGGTCTACGGCCTGCGCGGCGTCTCCCGCGAGAACCCCATCTGGCAGGGCCGCGTCGACAATGCTCGCAACAAGGTCGACCTGTGGCTTCCCCCGGGTAGCGAGATTATCTCCAAGCCCGAGCCCTTCGTCTACGCCATCCCCGGCGGCGGCACCTACACCCTCACCTGCACCGTCACCCCCGCCACCGCGAAGGACTGGGGCCGCGTCACCTACGTCGCCGAGTGCAACATCCGGGCCACCATCCTCGATGCTTGGCAGTTCCCTGCCCTCATCGAGCTGGACCGCCGCCTCTCCGCCCCCACCATGCGCACCCTCATCATCCGCCTCCCCGAATAAATGACCGTACTCGGTATCGAAAGCTCCTGCGACGAGACCGCCGTCGCCGTCGTTCGTGACGGCGACGAGGTTCTCTCCTCCGTCGTCTACTCCCAGGTCCCCCTCCACCAACCCTATGGCGGCGTCGTCCCCGAGGTCGCCAGCCGCGCGCACGTCCAGAAGATTCGCGCCGTCGCCGAGGAAGCCCTTGCCCAGGCCTTCCCCGAAGACCCGGATCCCTGGGCCAAGGTCGACGCCATCGCCGCCACACGCGGCCCCGGCCTCGCCGCGGCCCTCCTCGTCGGCTGGACCTTCGCCAAAGGCCTGGCCCTCGCCCTCGGCAAGCCCCTCATCCCCGTCAACCACATGCACGCCCACCTCTGGTCCGTCCGCCTGGGACGGCCGGAGCTCCGCGGCGCCGACCTATGGCCCCAACTCGGCCTTGCCGTCAGCGGCGGCCACTCCGCCTTTGTCGATTCCCCCGCTCCGGGCGCCTTCCGCCTCCTCGGCCAGACCATCGACGATGCCGCCGGCGAAGCCCTCGACAAAGCCGCCAAGCTCCTCGGCCTCGGCTATCCCGGCGGCCCCGTCGTCGACCGCCTCGCCCGGACCGTCCCCCCCGAGGCCCGCCGCGCCATCCGCTTCCCGGAAGGCCGCGTCTCCGCCGACCACCCCCTCCCGCCCGGCTGGAGCCCCGAACTCTGCGTCTCCTTCAGCGGCCTCAAGACCGCCCTCCTCACCTACGTCCGGAAGCACCCCCCGCAGACCGAGACTGACGTCGCCACCATCTGCGCCAGCTACCAAGAAGCCGTCGTCGACGCCCTCGTCCGCCGCCTCACCCACGCCCTCAACGCCGGTGCCTACCGCTCCATCGCCGTCGGCGGCGGCGTCTCCCTCAACAGCCGCCTCCGCGAGGCCCTCGCCGACCTTGCACAAAAACGCGGCCTCACCCTCCTCCTCGCCCAGCCCAAGTACTGCGGCGACAATGCCGCCATGATTGCCGGCATCGCCTCCGCCGGCCTCACCCACCCCGCCCCTGACGCCCTCTCCCAAGACGTCGACCCCTCTCTCCCCATCTGAGGGGCGGCGTTGCCGCCCCAGAGAACAGAAAACAGAGAACGGAGAACAGAAACGCCCCTACGGGGCGACGGGCGAAGCCGGAACCAAACTTCCAATTACGCATCCTGCGTATTCCTTCGTGGTTCTTCGTGCTTCCTCATGTCAGTTCCGCAAGGCAAGCTTTCCACACTTTCCCACTACTTCGCCCGTCGCGCGCTTGCCGCGCGTTCTGTTCTCTGTTCTCCGTTCTCTGTTCTCTATGCTTCGGGGCGCGTCAGCGCCCCGAAGCATGCATCCGCCACCACCAGAGGGCGTGGACTGCCAGAATAAGCGGCAGGGTAAGCAAGAAGGCCGGGTAGAACCACGCCAGCGGCGCATGGCCGAAGAGCAACCCTCCGCAGATGGGCCCCAGGGCCATGCCCAAGTCGATGCCGATATAATAAGTGCCGTTCGCGAGTCCCCGTTCCCCAGGACGCGCCAGTAGGATGGCCGTGGACTGGCACACCGTGCACATGATGCCGTAGCCGCCGGCCATCAACGCCGCCGCCAGCGCCATCATCCAAAAACCCCGCATGGCCGTAAGCGCCGCAAGCGCTCCCCCCGCGCACCCCACCGAAATCAACAAGAAGACCCAAAAGGGCACGCGGTCGAACACCCGCCCGAGTCCCAACCGCAACACCACCAAGACGCCCGCGTAAAGCGGGAAGAACCACCCCACCGAGAAGGTCAACCCCTCCGCCTCCGCCAACGGCACCAAGAAGGCCTGCGTGGCCATGTAAGGCATCGCGAAGAGCAGGATAATCACCGCCACCGGCACCACCCGCCACTCGACAAGCCGCAACCGATGGGGCCGTTCCTGCGTCCGCGCCGCCGGCAAGGCCACCCCGCGGTCGCGCACGCACCACGCCAGAAACACCAACATCGCCGAGAGCACGGTCGAGGTCACGAAGGCGCACCCATAGCCCACGTGCTGATAGATGAAGACCCCGGCCGCCGGCCCCACCGCCATCCCGATTGCCGTCATCATCCCATAGAGTCCCATCCCCCACGCCACCCGCTCCCGCGGCAACAGCTCCGAAATCCACGTCGACAGACTCACCGAGCAACAGGCAAAGCCCAGTCCATGCAGCACCCGCACCACCAAGACCGCCCACGGCGCCCCCGCCAACAGATAGCCAATCCCCGCCGCCACCATCAGTGCCGCGCCCCCAATCGTCAGCATCCGCTTCCCCATCGTGTCGGCCAGGTTCCCCACCACCGGACGGCTCAAGAGCGAGACCCCGTTCATCAGCCCACCGGCCAGCCCCATCAGCGCCTCTCCCGCCCCCAGCGACCCCGCATAGCCCGCCACCAACGGCGCCACCGACATCGGCCCCGTGAAATAAAAGAACGTCGCCGCCAACAGCAACGCAAAATCTCTCTTCCGTTCCTTGGTCATGCCCCAAAGATACCGCGCCCCGCCCCCCTTGTCAAGTTTGGGTTACGCCGCCCCGGAGAGTTTTTCCGCAAAGACGCAAGGGGAGCGTGAACCGCTTCGGGCTCCATCGGGCGCTCTGCGGCTTCGCCGCTGACCGCGCCCGCCGCCCTCCGTTTCGCGCCTGGTCGTTTTCTCGAAGTCTCTCCCGTCGCCCCGCAAGGGCGTTCCGTTCTCCTTCCTCTATTCTCTGGGGCGCGTCAGCGCCCCTTGTCCAGCGTGCGCCAGCACGCCAAAATCTGCCTGAATCTGCGAAATCTGCGTTTCCCTACACGGCATGGAGGCTTCCAAGAAATCGGCAGAAACGCAAGGGATGGGCACGGTAGTGAGGCCCGGAGGGCCGAACGGTGAAGTGCCCAGGCCCTTGCGTTCCTTCGTGTCTTCGTGGAACCTTCCCCGACACGCTTGCCCTGCGTTGGGCCTCAAGACACATAGGGGCACTTTGCTATAATAACGGGCAATGCCACGTGGATGGCGAGGACTCCCCTATCGAATCGGATTGACGCATGAAAGACGACGACCAAGAAGACTGCCCTGACTATTTGCTCAAGGATCATTCCCCTTCTGATGATGAAGGCATCTGGGAGGACGATGATGACGGCTGGAAGTACATAAGACCGGAGTTCATCGAGCCGGAGTGTTACTCGGAGAAACGTCTGGCGAAACTCTACAGGAAGATTCCCGTGGACGCGGCGACGGAAGACCTGCTTCTGCGCGCCTTCCGAGCCGCGGCTCAACTCTACGGCGTCATCTCGCTGAAGGACTTCTGGCCGCTCTTCAAAGAGATGTTCCCGGACGTGGTCACCGAGAACCTGTTCTACGCCTTCACCAAGGTGGCGCGACACGACATGCGCGAAGAATATGACGGCGCGCCCATCTTCTATATCCTCGGCCCGGAAGAATTCCTGGGTGCGCGCCAAGTCTCCACCCTCCGCGACCGTTACATCGTGAATGGGGATTATGGGAACCCGGATGATGATACATTCGTCGTTGCCATGGCCTGTCAGAGGGACTTGGACCTCGATTTCGCGCGTCTGCCGAAAGAGGTGTTCCTGAAATATGCCGACCCACGCTACGTGGAGCCGACACCGGAGGGCGAACGCCTGACGGCGCTCTTGAAGGACGACAAGCTGGATATGATGCCCATGTCCAGCAAGAATGAGCGAGAAGAGGTTGTCCCGGAAATTTTGGTGTATCTCCGCCGCTACGTCATCTTCACCGAGGATACGTTCAAGAACGACCTCTACTGCGAGGACTTCTCTTTCGAGGAAAACGAAGAAGAGAACAAGAAGGTCCTCTTCGAGGCCATTCAGGCCTTCCTCGACGCCATCCGCCGTCCCGCCCTCAAAGGACACAAACGAGACGAGGTGCAAGAGGCGGTGGACAAACTGGAGCAAGACCTGAAACAGGACGAGGAGAGGGATGCACTCCTCTCTGACGACGACCTGGAAGACAAGCCGACGTTCAGATGTTGCAGGACGCTGGCACAGATTTACGGCGCCATCCCCATGCAGGAGGCCTGGAAAACCATTGAGTCCGCCTTCCCCGGGCTTTTCACTGAGGAATCGCTCACGCGCTTTGTCCAAACCTTGGCGCCTTTCAGAGACACGTCCTTTGCCGCCTATGAGTGCAATGGTACGCTTTATCTCGTCGACAAAGACGTTTTTCGCTACTCAACGCCGAGCTCCAAAGGTGTCCAAACCTTTCTTGATCGTTGCGCCAAAGACCTGCCTTCCTTGATTCTGACTCCCGAAGAGTTGCTGGAATGCGCCTCGCGTCCCTCCGAGGATAACTATCTTCCTTGGTGCGCGAACTACGATGCGGAGCGTGCCGTCAAGGATATTCTCCGAAAGCTGGACATCGATGAGGACGGATGGAAAGACTTTATCATCGACCTCTCTTGGAACATTGAGCATCTCTCCCCCGACGAGGATCAAGACATCGTCCGTCAAGAAATCCTCCACTCCGCGGCCTACCTGGAGGTCTCCATCCCGCACGCCACGGTCAACGCCCTCTGCACGGCCTGCGCCAACTACCTCCGCCACCTGCGCCGGCCGCTCCTGCACGGCCACACGCTCGCCGAGGTCGAGGCCCTGCGCGCCAAGTGAGCCTGTGCTACAATACCCCAAGAAAGGAACCGAACAATGGCAGAATTGATTGTCGCGCTGGACGTGCCCAACAAGGCCGCCGTGGCCAAAACCCTCGCCACCCTCGGCGACGCCGTGGACTTCTACAAAATCGGCCTGGAGCTCTTCACCGCCGAAGGCCCGGACATCGTGCGCCTGGTGCGTGACGCCGGCAAGCGTGTCTTCCTGGACCTCAAGCTTCACGACATTCCCCGCACCGTCGAGCGCGCCGTGCGTTCCATCGGCGGCCTGGGCGCGGAGCTCGCCACCATCCATGCCTCCGGTGGCAAGGCCATGATCCGCGCCGCCGCGGACGCCGCCGCGGAGTTCGGTGCCAACGCGCCCAAAATCCTCGCCGTCACCTGCCTCACCTCTCTGGACCAGGGTGACCTGGACGACCTGGGCGTCTCCCGCGCCATGCCCGCGCAGGTCGAGGCCCTCGGCCTCTTGGCCATCACAAACGGCGCCGACGGCATCGTCTGCTCGCCTAAAGAAGTCGCGGCCATGAACCGCGTCCTCATCCCCGCCGCGCAGGGCCGCCCCGTCTGCTTCATCACCCCCGGCGTGCGCCCCGCCGGCGCCGCGGTGGGCGACCAAAAGCGCGTCGCCACCCCCGCCGGCGCCGTCCGTGACGGCTCCACCCACTTGGTCGTCGGCCGTCCCATCCTCGAGGCGCCGGACCCCGTGGCCGCCGCCCGCGCCATCCGCGCCGAAATGGACGCCGCCCTCGCCTGAGGCAGTGCCCCAATACTGTCCGGTGAAATCGGCAGTGTGCATTTCCCCGGACAGTATTGGCACAGCGCCGTGTTTGTCGCGCGCTTGCCGCGCGTTCCGTTCTCCGTAGCAGTGGAAGGTTTGGCGCTTCGCGCCTGCACGCTCCGTTCTCTGTTCTCCGGGGGGGCGCGCCAGCGCCCCTCGCCCCGCAGGGCAAACCTTCCACACCCTCCCAACGCCTCACCCGTTGCGCGCTTGCCGCGCGCCCCGTTCTCCGTTTTCCGTTTTCCGTTCTCCGGGGCGGCGTACGCCGCCCCTCTGCACGTCGGCAGAAGCTTTGCTACAATGAATACGAAAGGAGTTGGACGAAGGCAAGACAAGCCGACGCACACAATGAAGAAGTCTCAGGCATATGTCACGCGCGGGGTACCCGCCGCGCGGGCGCTTCCGGAATGGGAGCCGCCCGTGTCGGTGCCGCGTGTGCCCCATCCCTCCGCGCTCAACCCCGCCGACCTGCCGCGCGACCGCGGGATGGCCGGCCCCATCGGCGCCTATGAGATCCCGCCTCTCGCCAACAGCGTGCCGAAGGGACTTGAGGCGTTAGCCGAGCACCTGCGCGGCGAGGACCCGATGGACATCGTGAACGCCGCGCTGGACACCCTTCTGCCGCCCGCCGAGCGGCACCGCCTGGCCGTGGAATCCTTTGCCAACGGTTTGCTCGTCCTCTCCCTGGCCCGCCGCGAAGACCGCTTCACCTACAATCGCTTCATCGTGCCCAAACTCCGCGCCGCGCTCACCCCCACGCTGGGCCGCCTCACCATCCGCCTCATCGATCGCTGACCGCCATGAAATGGTTCCTCTACAACTTCCTCTTCGCCATCGCCTACGTGTTGATGATGCCCAAGTTCCTCCTGCGCATGGCCAAGCGCGGCGGCTACGCCAACCGCTTCGCCGACCGCTTCGGGCGCTACCCCAAGGAGATCCGCGACCGCCTGGCCGACGGCACGCCGCGCGTCTGGGTGCACGCCGTCTCCGTGGGCGAGGTCGCCGTGGCCGGCCAGCTGATGGACGAACTCCGCCGCCAACGCCCCGGCCTGGCCTTCGTCCTCTCTGTCACCAGCAGCACGGGCTGGGCCCAGGCCGAGAAGTGCGTCGGCCCCAATGACGTCCTCATCTACAATCCCCTCGACTATCCCGGCTGCGTGCGCCGCGCCCTGCGCACCTTCCGCCCCTTGGCCTACGTCATCACCGAGACCGAGCTCTGGCCGAACGTCATCCGCCGCGTCACCGACCTCGGCATCCCCGCCTTCCTCGTCAACGCCCGCATCTCCGACCACAGCGCGCCTGGCTACCGCCGCCTCCGCTGTTGGTTTGGCCCCGTCCTCAACCGCCTCACCCACATCTACGCCCAAAGCGACCTCGATGCCCGCCGCCTGACCGACGCCGGCTGCGACCCCGCCCGCATCACCGTCACCGGCACCATGAAGTTCGACGTCGCCCACCGCGTCCCCGAAAAGGAGGCCACCCTCCGTGCCTACCTCGACGCCGCCGGCTTCGACCCCGCCGCGCCCATCCTCCTCGGCGGCTCCACCTGGCCCGGCGAAGACACCTTCATCCTCGGCGTCTACCGCAAGGCCCTCGCCAAATGCCCCGACCTCCGCCTCGTCATCGTCCCCCGCCACTTCGAGAAGGCCGGCGACGTCGAAATCGCCATCCGCACCGCGGGTTTCCCCTGCCTGCGCAAATCCCGCGCCCCCGCCACCCCCGACCGCCAGCCCAAAGACACCGTCCTCCTGGCCGACACCACCGGCGAGCTCATGGGCTTCTACGGCCTCTCCACCGTCGCCTTCGTCGGTAAGAGCCTCTACGAAAAGGGCGGCCAAAACATGATTGAGCCCTGCCTCTGCGGCTGCGCCACCGTCGTCGGCCCCCACACCGAGAACTTCCGTCCCGTGATGAGCGACCTCCTCGCCCAAGGCGCCCTCCTCCAAGGCTCCGACGTCCCCGACACCGAAGCCAAACTACTCGGCCTCTTCGCGGACCCCGCCGCCCTCACCGCCCTAGGCCAACGCGCCACCGAAGCCGTCGAGCGCCGCCGCGGCGCCACCCCCCGCATCGCCGCCGCCATCCTCGCCACCCTCTCTGACCGCCCACCCCCACTCACTCTCTGACCACCCCATAAGGGCCCTTTCTGGACCCTTAAGGGTTTCGACCCCGACCACTATAGGGTCTCACCCTCGACCACTATAGTGGTTGACCTCGGACCACTATAGGGTCTCAGAAAGCCCCTTTACGAACGTCCCAAAAGGGCTAGAAGAGACGGGAGGTAGCCGACGCTGTCTCCGCACTACAAATCTTACCGTACCGTCTCTGTGCGAGTTCAAGAAAACGGCAGGAACGCAAGGGATGGGCACGGTAGTGAGGCCCAGAGGGCCGAACGGTGAAGTGCCCAGGCCCTTGCGTTGCTTTGGTGTTTTCGTGGAAAACTCCCCCCACCAACCCTGCAACCTCAAGCACTCACCAAAGAATCAGTTGGCAAAATGATTTGCGGCCTCCTCCATGCTTTGCTATGCTAATAGTATGTATGTAGTTGTCGCGATAGACTCAACCCATTTTTGGCCCATGTGCATGGGCCAGGGGAACGCGTTATCTAGGGGGGACAACCATGATTGAAGCCTCTGTCTACATGATCACGAAGAACGAGGAGCGTTACCTCGAAGCGACATTGGCCTGCCTAAAGGACTTCGCGGAGGTGGTGGTGGTGGACTGCGGGAGCACCGATCGCACGCCCGAAATCGCCAAGAGCTTTCCAAACGTCCGCTTCTTCCATCACGATTGGGAGGGCTTCGCCAAGCAGAAGCAGTGGGCCCTTGACCAATGTACCCATGAGTGGGTGGTCAACGTTGATGCCGATGAGCACGTTCAACCCGAGCTCGCGCAAGAGATTGGCCGCGTGGTGCAGGAAAACAAGGTCGATGGTCTCTACTTCGTCATCAGCGACGTCTTTATGGGCCGCCCCTGCCGCCTTTGGAAAGTCAGCGGGCGCCTCCACTGCTTCCGCAAATCCTGCGGGCGTTACGACCTCACCAACGACGTCCACGAAGGCATCCTCTTCACCGGCAAGGCCACCGCCAAGACCCACGCCGCGGTCCTCCACTACGGCATCCCCGATGCCGCCACCGCCGTCGCCAAGCAGAACCAATACTCCACCCTCCGCGCCCAAGAGAAGTTCCGCAAAGGCAAGCGCGCCAAACCCCTCAAACTCCTCTTCATCCGCCCCTTCACCTTCCTGGCGCAATACTTCGGCAAAGGCAACTGGCGCGATGGCTGGGCCGGCTTCATCCGCTCCCAGCTCGCCGCCAACTACGCCTTCATGAAAGAGGCCAAGCTCCTCGCCCTCTGGCGCAATCCCCCCACCGACACCCCCTGACGCCGCCGCGCCTCACAGGTCGAGGAAGCCGCCGCGATAGGGATTGTTGTGGCAGAAGAGGCCTGACGTGAGATAACGGGGGATGGTGGTGACGTGGAAGGCCTCGGCGGCATGGGCGGCGAAGCAGTGGATGCCGCGGTAGATGTTGAGGGCGGAGATTTTGTCGGCATAAGGCACGGGGTTGCCATTCAGCTGTGAGGGGTAGCCCTGCAGCAGGTCGATTTTGCGCGCCAGCAGGTCTTTGTCCATACGCAGGAGTGCGTTGGGCGTCCAAGGCCCGCCCATCGGCATCCAAACCTCGTAGAAGGCGATGCGGGGGCCGCCGAAGACAATGCCCAGGCGCAGGAGGAGGCGTTTGAAGAGTCTGTTGGTGATGTAGCGGTGCTCGCGGTGGCCGTCGCGCGGGTGCGGCAGAAAGACACAGGCATACTTGCGAATGTCGCGAAGAGCCTCCAGGTAGTCCGGAACGTGCGCATGAATCTGACGGTACATCGGCGGCTTGCCGAAGATGCGCGAGATGGAGGCATGACCGCCGGGCGTGCCGTCCGGATTACGCAAAGCCTTGGCCATCACGGCGTGAAACTCCGCGATGCGGATGTCCGCGTCTTCCTCCGGTGTACGCCCGAACTCGGCGAAACCGGCGCTGCTGAGGCAGAGCACATCACATTGCCCCGGATGGGACAACATAAAGGCGCCGCATCCGAGCACCTCATCGTCGGGATGCGGACAGACAATCAAGAAGCGGTCCCTCTCCTCGAACGGCGAGGGCCGCAACACATGCGCATCAATCCCATGCTTCGCAATCATTCCGCTTTCTTTCTATACGCAATGGCTTCTTTTGCCCACACTCACCGATTGCCCAATCCGCAATTCCTGAGACACCGCCGCCACCGCAAAAATTTCTTTGGTGTCCAGGCAAAGTAAGAAAGCCGATTCCTGCGCATGAGCGCTGCGATTCGGCGAACCACGGCGCGGCGCGTGGCCACGTCATAACGATAATCGCCAAGCGCTTTGACAAGATCCGAGAACGCCTTGAGCAGAAATTTACGAAGACGTCGGCGGTAACACGCAGGGATGACCGCCGGCAACTTGCGCAGGAAGCGAAGTTGGGCAAAGAGATAGCGGGGCGGCGCCTGCACGGAGACGGCTCCGTCATGCCGACGATAAAAGTAGTAAGCCCCCGGAAGCAATGCCAATCCTTTTCGGAACCGAGCGAAGGCTGAGAAGGTAAAAAGCGCATCGTCAGACCCAAACAGCACGGGGTCAAAATGCAACGCTCCGAGAGAAGTGCGACGCCAGAGTTTGGTCCAAATCGAGACCATAAGCTGGCTTTGCGAAAGCAACCAAGCGCAAGGATCCGCAATCAAGCAGGCACGCCCTGGCGTGGGCTCCCAAGCCGGACCTTCCGACTGAAACCGCACCATGGCGCAATCCGCTCCCGTGGAGACGATGGCATCCAGAAGCACCTCCAGAAACTGTGGATGATAAACATCGTCTTGGTCAATAAAGGCGATAAACTCCCCACGAGCCAGCTCAAGTCCTCGATTTCGCGTGGCGGCAACCCCGGCGTTGGGATACTCGCGCACGATGAAACGCGGATCGTCCTGGGTGAGCGTGCGCGCGAAGTCGGCCATCCCATTGCCGCTCCCATCGTCCAGGCAAAGGCATTCCCAGTCCGTGAAGGTCTGGGCCTTGATGGAAGCCACCGTCTCCGGAAGAAAGTCCTTCACGCGATAAAGCGGCAGGATGATGGAAATCCGAGGGGGCACTCCCATGGTATCAGACTTTTCCATGTGCACCTCCGGTCAAATGCCAATCCGGCGGCAGTAAGAACGATACCGCTTGGAAAGGAAGAGTTTGGCGGCATGGCCCAACGCCGCCCAACGATGTGCCACCAGAGGCGTCGCCAAACGGGAGCGTGACCAGATGATTTCGGCTCGGGCTTGACGGCTGCGGCGTTTGGCGGCTTCTTTGGTCTGAGAAAAGATGTTGGCGAAGAACTCTTGCAACCGCGCCTCACGAAAGGCCTCCGGGCAACGGCCGTCCTTGAAGAGGGGCGCGGCGAGCATGGCCTCGTAGGCCGCATCGTCCGCGTCCAGACGCTTGACCTCCTCCACGACGGCCTCCAACGAGGGGAACTTGGAACAATCGATGAAGGCCGCGGGATTGAAGTCCTCGGCGACGTTCGGTGCGCCCCAATAAATCGGCACGGTGCGAGCCACAAAAGCATCGACAATCTTCTCGGTGACGTAGTCCGGGACGGCGGAGTTCTCGCACGCCAAGGTAAACTTACCCGTGCGCAAGAAGGCGATTTTGTCCTCCACGCGTTTGCCGCCGAAGGAATTACGCCATTTCCCGCCGGAGGCGATGGGCTTGTAAGCGGAAAGCAGATCAAAGAGCTGTGTGCACGCGCCATCGCGGTTGGGATTGGAGACGACCGCCGTGCAGAAACAGGTCTTGCTTCCGGCCTCGGCGTGGGCATCGAAGGGAATCACCGTGCCGTCCTCCGCGAAGAGCGCATGGAACTCCGGCAAGAAACAAAAGAGCGGATAACGCAGATGACGGTCGCCATAGGTGAGGCGCGAGAAGGAAATCGCATAGTCCGCGTGATTGAAGTCCGGCGCCACGTTTTCCCACACATACTCCACCGCGATGGCGTCCGGGTAGTCCCGCCACTCCTCGTCAAAAAAGGTGTGAAGGATGACGTCCGCCTCAGCCAAGTTGTCCGTGAGCGACACCCAAGGGAACCAAACCGGCAATTGCTTCACCCAGTCCTGCTCGTGGGGAAGCACGACGTGTGTGGTGTTGAGGGCGACTTTGAGCGGTCTCTGCGACATGGGGGAAATCCTTGCTCAGCGTAGGGTTTTCGGAGGAATGGCACGATAGGTCTCACGCAACCGGCGCCGCGTCTTCTTCTGCGGCGCGATTCGGGATGCCAAGCGTAACAGGTGCCACCGCAGCGGATAGTGGAAAGCTTTGTCGCGGCGATGCCAAATCGGTTTGGTGGGGTCCATCGTGGACCAATCCGCCGAACCGCTTGGGAGATTGACGCGCGGGAAACACTCGTAGGCCGAGAAGGCCCCCACCCCGCCGTCCAGCTTGGCAAGGATGGAAAAGGCCGCTTGGTCGTGCCGATGCTCACGGAAGGTGGGGTCGTTGGGAGCACGCGAAGGAGTGTCGTCCATCAACGCGAAGTCCTCTTCCCACAGCGCCGCCCATCGCTTGAGAAAAGCGATTGCTTCCGGGCACTTGCGTACGATGAGCGTCCCCGACTGGATGGTGGCGGAATCCAAAATATCCGAGCGGTCGCGCACGCCCAGACGGTCGAGCAAGTCGCCCTTCGTCCAGTTCCGGTCGCAATAGCCCTCCAGCCTCGTGCCCACGATGCCCGTCGGCGACTGCCGCGCCATCTCAAAATAGGCCTCCAGCCGCACCCGCCCGGAGCGAAGGAGCCTGCACCCTCCATCCACATAAAGCAGATAGTCCCCCTCGTCCATTCCCTCGAGCGTCCGCAGAATCACCTCCGGCTTCCACACCCAATAGCCGAACCCGCGCACTCCGGGACGTAACCACTGCCCAAAACGTTCCCGAAACGCGGGAGAGAGATCACGCTCATCGTAGACGTGCACCGCATTGAACGCCCGCATTGCTCGGGCCTCGCGGCCAATGCGCCGCAGACTCTTCTCCAACCTCCGATCCGCGAAGGTCAAAAAGACATGGCGTGGACGTTGCTCCAGATGGCACTTACCAAAACGGCCTTTCCACCTCCAAGGCAAGAGTCCCCAGCGCCACCGCAATGGGAAATCTTTCAACCGCAGGAACCCGCATGCAAAAAGGCGTGCCAACATCGCATCCGCCGCCTTCTGCAACGCGGAATCGCCTCGCCCCTCTCTACCCAACGTCTTGATCAACTGCTTGATCATCTTTGGGAAGAGCGTTTGACACATCCGCCGCAACACCTCCGGACGGTCACTGAAGATAAACGCCATGTCACGGAGTGTCCGCTCGAAGGCTTCCACCCGCTCCACCCCAAACTGCTTTTGGGCGATCGCCTCATCCGTATTCATATAAAAGTAGAGCGGCAAGGGAATCCACACGCCGCGCTTGGCCTGATGCAGGAAACGAAAATTGAAGTTGACTTCCTCCCCCTCCCGCAATTCCGGCACAAACCGCATCCCGCCCAGGGCCTCGCGCCGATAGAGGAAGCGACACACCCCAGGCGTCTCCCACTGCGTCCCCTCACCAAAGAAATCCGGCGCCGGATTCTCCAGCCACCGAATCAACGCATTCGGCAACGCACGCACCGCCGTCTCCGGCGTCGCGTTGCCTCCGACCCGTTCAAACCCAAAGAGCGCAAAGTCACAATCCGGAGCACCAGACAACGCCTCGACTGTACGAGCCAACCATTCCGGATGCACAAAATCATCCGCGTCCACGAACGCCAAGAAGCGCCCCGTTGCCACGTCCATCCCGGCGTTCCGCGCATGGGAGACCCCTCCATTGGCCTGCGTGACAACCGTTAGTCGGGGTTCGGCGCGAAAGGCCTCCCGCGCCCGCTCCACCGCCCCGTCCGTGCTTCCATCGTCCACCACAATGACTTCGAAATCCCGCCACGTCTGCGCAAACAGCGAACGCAGACACACCATTAGGTGATCGCCCGCGTTGTACACCGGCACAACAATGGAAACCAACCATTTACTCATCTGCGGACACCTCTTCCTTCCCATAACCCAAACATCCGGCCACCCACAAAGGGAAGAAGCGCAACTTCCAGCTCAGCTTGAACCCTACAAATGTCAACACACGCGTAGCAAGAAGCCGTGCGAAGACCCTCCGAAACTCGCGCTTTACATCAGCGGACAACCGTTGCCTGCGATAAGGCTTGACGAAAGCCTTCACGATCTCAGGAAATAACTTGCGGCGCATCAAGTACGCCAACTCAGGGGAATCACTTGCAATCGACGCCAAATTGCGCAAGTCGCGTTCGAACTCCTCAAAGTTAGGACGGGCCAGATATTTACGTGAAAGAGACCCCGCGATGGTCATATAGACATAGAGGGGTTGCGGCAACCAAAGTCCACATTTGGATTGGTGCAACAACCGATACGTGAAATCCGAATCCTCAATCGCCCTAAACGTGGGGTTAAAACGTAATCCATGGAGCGCAGAAACACGATAAAGAAAACGCCACACAGATGGAGCTTGCCACCGCAAATCGTCCCGGAAGAAGTCCAAAGCCGGACTCCGCATTGGCTCAGGCACGACCTCCCCCAATGGCGCAGTCAGACTAGGTTCGTGCCCAGGCAAGGCCTCCACGAAATCAAACAGGACAAAATCGCTCTCGGGCGAACGCTCCAACAGAGGCACCGTCCGCGCCAACAACTCCGCGTGAATAAAGTCATCGGCATCCATGAAGAACAGATAACGCCCCCGCATGGCGTCCATCCCTGCGTTACGCACACTGGAACCCCCTTTGTTCGGTTGTCTTATGACTCGCAACCGCAACTCACCACGAAACTCCTCCAGAACATTGTCTACTGCACCGTCCGAGCTTCCGTCATCCACCAAGATCAATTCAAAGTCACGGAACGTCTGCCCCAAGACAGAACGCACCGTTGGTGCCAAGCGTTCGCCGACATTATAGACGGGAATGACAACGGAAACAATGGGAGTGTTCATGTAGGCTCTTGCGGTTTGGACTCTCTCAAAATCTCTCTGTTCCCTTGTGTTGCATGGCTTACAAAGGTGCTGCATGACGCCACCTTTAACGTTTTGTATTCACGTGACGCTATTGTAATATAAATTGAGCGAATTTGTAAACTTTATCCCACGGTATCCGCCAGTGTGCCATTCGTGATTAAAAGTACTCTGGCAATCCTTCTCCGTGAACCGCTATACATCCCTTGTGAGCCTCTGTAATCTAACCCTGCCGCGGCTCTCGCTTTTCGCGGCAATCGTTCCCCTGGATAGTATGGTAGATTGCAAGCGAAATCGTACAATTTTTTAGGCAGCAGCTGAAAAAGCTTCATTTGCGGTCTTTCCTTTCAGAG
>CALXOF010000013.1 GCA_944389945.1 uncultured Kiritimatiellota bacterium
GTCAAGAACCCATCCGGGACGCATAGAGCGATATTCAATTCTCAAAGATCAGATGTTTCCGTTTCGTTAGCGGCAAGCGCAGATGGCGTCGCGAAAACAGGGCATATAGTCTCACAATCCCGCCAAAAACGCAAGCACTTTTTTCAAGAAATTTTCAGACCTCGATAAACCATTGATATTTCAACATCCAGAAGCCTTACACTCTCCTTACAATCCCCCCGCCCCACAATCTCGCACCTCCCAAAAACCCGAAAAAGGGAGATCACAAAGGTCCACAGAGGCCTTCACAGAGGTTCACAGAGAAGGCTGCCAGAATGAGGAACCGCAGATCCCGCAGATTAAAGCAGATTTGGGGCCGGCTACCGCCGGCAGGACTGCCAGTATGTTGTTAGGAATGGGCTCGCGTCCTCGTAGTCCTATAGGTCCTATGCGTCCTATTGTGTCACTTGGAGGCTCCAAAAGAAGCTTCAGCCGAGGCTGCTTCTTCAGGCGAGGGGCCAAAGACAATCTCGGTGGGACTATCCTCAAAGGCCTCCGGATGAATCTCGCACGCTTGGTTGAGAATATAGGCGTGCTGTAACTTGCCACAGTCACCAAACGCGCGGTAGCCGATTTCCGTCACGCCGGGAGGGATTCTCACCGAGGTCAAGCCGGAGCAACACTCAAACGCCTTGTCCCCAAGTTCCGTCAAGTTGTCCGGGAGCCTCCCCGAGGCCAATCTGGCACACCCGCTAAACGCACACTCTCCGATTATCGTCACACCTTCCGGGATTCTCACCGAGGTCAGCTTTGCGCAACCTTCAAACGCGCCATTGTAAATTGCCGTCACCCCGTCCGGGATCGCCACCGATGTCAGGTTGACACATCCGCTAAACACACCACCCGTGATTTCCGTCACGCCGGCAGGGATATTCACCGAGGTCAGACGCGCGCAACCCTCAAACACACCGGGGCCGATACGCTTCACGCTGTCTGGAATCGTCACAGCGGTCAATCCGGCGCAACCGGCAAACGCGAACGCGCCAATCGTCGCCACGCCCTCCGGGATTGTATAGGCGACAGTCGAGATGGGAACATGAAGCAATTCACCTCCATCTGCGGACATCAATACACCTTCCGGAGTGGACCTGTAAGCAGGATTTCCCTCTTCGACAAACACCGCGCCACATCCTGTAAACACGCCCAAACCGATGCTCTTCACGCTGGCCGGAAGGGTCACCGCGCTCAGACTGCTACACCCCTCAAACACACAGCTCCCGAGCGCCGTCACACGGTTTGGGAGTCTTGCCGAGACCAGACTCCTGCACCCGCTAAATGCGTTGGATGCGATTATCGTCACACTATCCGGGATGGTTATCGAAGTCAACCTGCTGCATCCCTCAAAAGCACGTTCCCCAATTATCGTCATGCCCTCTGGGATTGTCACCGCGGTCAGACCGCTGCACCCATAAAACGCACCGTTCCAAATCGCAGTCACACTCGCCGGGAGTGTCACCGAGGTCAAGCTCGTGCACCCAATGAAAACGCCGGCCTCGACTTCCGTCACACCTTCTGGGATTGCCACTGATTTTAGGCTGGAGCAATCCGTAAACGCACTGCACCCGATTCTCCTCACACTGTCCGGAATCGTTACCGAGGTCAGGCCGACACACCCCAAAAACGCATGGGCCCCGATTGCCGTCACGCGGCGGCCATTGATGGCCGAAGGGAGCGTGAGATGCTCGGACGCGTTGGAAACGCCGCTGATTGTGACTCCGTCTGAAGCACTGAAATACGCCCACTGAATCCCGGTGACGGGGTCGACCCACGTCTCGGGCTCGGTATTGGGTTGGTCATAAAACCACTGTTGCATGACTAACTCCTACAGATACGATTGAATGATAGAAACACTAAGTGATGAAAACGCTGATTTCGCAGATTTGGGCAGATTTGGGGCCGGCTCCCGCCGGCAGGACGCACGATTGGAAGTTTGGAAGCTTGGAGGTTTGGAAGTTTGGTAACGTTGCGCGGCACCCACAAAGGCGCAAAGGCCCCCAACGGACCGCAAAGGGGATTTTAGCTGATTAGCTGAGTGGAAAAGTGTGGGGCGTTACCCCACGCCCCGGCAGGGGGAAACACCCCCTGCACCCGCAGGCACGTCTGCGACGTGCCCAAGAACACTGCAAACCACGCAACGAAAACACTGTCACCCTCCTAATCCTCATGCTTTAGTCTTCCCTTCCTTGGGAAATACCTCCGCCACGAGTTCTTCCATGGCCTTGAAGACCACTTTTGGAGAAATGGACTTGAGAGGTTTCTTTTCTGAAGTGTGCCCTTCATCAACTATTTGGATATACGACTCTTCCCCACTTTGGATGAGCGCAAACGTATGCTTGCCTCCTCCAATATTCCCAGAGGTCGTAATCCAAGTGCCACTCGCGTCAGTAGGCCATTCCCACTCCCAATTCTGATGCTCATCATAAAACTCATACCACCATTTTACCAAGGAGTCTATGCGATAAGCGGTCCCATTGTTAAGATTAGCTCGCGTATACAAATAAACATCTGTACACCAAGCGCATTTACTCCAAGTTCGAATCTTGTAACTTTTTCTATCTCTTCCTGCTACTTTTAACTTATCATTGTCCCATCCAGGATAACATCTATCCAATCGTTCAAGCCACTCCATGCGACGTGGCTCATCGCCTTTCCCCATCTTGCAATGTTCGACTTGCCATTCGTATCGTTGTTCTGTCGGATACAGCAATGTGTTAAGCGTAGCATTGCCAGCCGCATCCATACAAATTAACTCACATGGAATGGACATTTCCAATTCGTGCGACTTTGGCTCATATGCCGCAGCAATCCTCGGAACGAGATCTTCCCTAAGCCACTTCCGACGGAGCTCTTCATTCTCAAACTTCCCTGGCTTTTCTGGATTTCCTGCGAAATACATCAAAACGTCTTCAAACTTACCCAATTTATCGTCTGGATTGTCTTCTCTTCCTTCGTTACACTGGCACAACAGGAAATTAATTCGCCCCTTTTGCCATGACAAGGCCTCAGCCTTCTCAATGGGATTGCGCCAGTTTTCGTCCTTGAGAAGTTTCAGTTTTTCTGCCTCTTCCTTGCACTGTTCTTTCGCCACCGAGGTATTCTCCAAGGCAGTTACAAGATCCTCTGCCTCGGCCAGTGAATGAATCAACTTTATCACGCTATCCAGATTTGCTGACGAGATGGCGGTGTTTTCAAGGATATTATGGATGATTCGCCACCAATCTCTCGGCTCAATCTTCGATTTTAATTTGGCAGGCTCAGATTTTGCCAAGATATACGCATACGCCAAGCATTCTCCTTCGTACGAAAGCGGGTCGCTTCCGGTCGATTCATTTGCTAAGGCCGTAAGCAACACATTCTCACTTGGGTCTTGACGTTCCGACTCCCATATCGGATACCACCAAGTATTAATGTCCTCTGGATACCACGATTTTCTCGCTTTTCCATCCTCTTGTTCAGAAGGCACACAAACAAGCCACGAAAAACCTTCTTTCAGAAATTGAATAGGCTTTCCTTTCATGAGTCGCTCCCAATCTTCTGCGGGAAGCGCCACGTCTGAATCCTTTATGGTCTCTCGGACATTATCAATGACAGAGGCTTTTTCTGTCGCCGCCTCATCATCGCGCTCGATATAATGGAGTAAGAGCAAGGTCAACGTCAATCGGAACATCGCCCGATCGCATCCCTTATTGCCCACAATCTCCCACACCTTGTTGAGCCACGTCCCATCGACAGCACTTTTCCAGGTACTATCATCAGGAGCCCTTTCATCAATGGCGGCCTTGAGGTTCTCAAAAGGCGTAAGTAGCTTGCCGCGGTCGTTCAATTTGTGATATTCGTCGTCAGCGTCTTCTTTTGTCTCATAAACCCAAAAGGTGATGTTCTTGCTCCAATCGTCAGAGGGGAAATCTTCTGGCTTCCTCTCCTCATGGATAGCATCCAATGTCCGGAGCATCCCCATGATGGTGGGGTCCCGTTCCCAAGCGGCCAAGAACCACGCTTGATCACGAATCAACTCCGATGGCGGTTTGCCTTGCTTACGCCAATCCGAGCGCTGAGTCACAATTTTCTCGCAGAACTCCGCAGACGTCCGTCTTACCTTATATGAGAATTGTTTGAGTCCGTCGACATTCTTCAAGTGGTAAAGATGGAAGAGGAAGAGTGTCGTCAACCGCTGTTGCCCATCCACAGGAATCCACTGTTGCTCTGCGCCGTTCTCCTGGGCCGCCATGTACACCAAATCAAGGTTCAACGCATTACCCCAGGCTGCTTCGGTTAAGCGACGAACAAACGCCTTGCGAATATTCTCCGCCTGGACATTGTCACGCCCCTGTGCATAGTCTCGCTGAATCACGGGGACAACAATCTTACGCTCCTTAAGCGCGTCTAAAAAAGTCATCAACTTCAACGTAGTCATGGCAGATCTCCTCACTTGTTGTTCTTCAGATACGCATCAATCATTGTGGCGACAAAGCTTCGATAAAGCTCACCATCACCTTCATCTGTCTCATCCCATTCATCACCTTGTTCTCGCCCCAAAAACCTGGCGAAAGCAAGACGTGTGCCCAATGGAATAAATCCTTTAATTCTGTCGCGCGGTGCTTCCTCCTTGCCATTGGAAACACCCAGCCACGTCCTTATCCATCCCCGCTTTTTATGAAAATCACCTTCCTTAAACTCGGAGTTGATGTCCTTAGGCAAAAGCGCCAAGTTGCCGAAGTCGTTCAGTCCTCCTGCATCTCGAGGATGAATATGCTCAATGCTCCACGTTGTTTTCTTAAAAACGCCAAAGGGAAAACGCGTCCGCTCCAAACCGTCATGGTCGGTCAAGGCAAGGTTGAAGAGCAAAAGCGCGGATTGGATTTCATCATTGTTCGATTCATATTTCCAGTCTTCCAAGCAAGAACCCACCGTTGCATCCCCAAAGAGCGCTTCTCGACAAAGGCTCCCGACTTTTGCCTCAAACTCACTCCTCCTTATCGCCGTCTTTTCATTCGTAGCCAATGCCAACAATTCCAACAACGTTTCGAACCGAGCCTTCTCATTTGTGGCGCGATTGACCATCAAAAAGCCAATAAGGTGATAAAGCCGGAGATTGTCATACCACTCTTCCATCTTACTGAAAATCTTTTTGACATACTCCCAAGCGTCTTCCACTTTGCCATTGTCCCCACCCTGTCGGTCCCACAACTCAAAGAGAAAGTCAATGTGGGCTGCTTGGAAGCGAAAAGCGGCTGGGGCTGGATTGACAAAACACCAGAAATCGTCATCCTGCAAGCGTTGCTCAATGCGATCCCAATCGTCTGCCGCAAGGACCTGGTCATTGCCCTTCTTCTTGGAAAGAAGTTCGGCCTTGATGAGTTCGGCGTTGGAGAGGGGGATTTTGCCGGAGTTTAGGCGCGCGAAGATTTCATGCTCGTCCCCCTCCGGTTCATACCACAGGAAGAAGGTTTTTGCCTTTATCCAAGAGGCAAAGTCCTCTTGATTCACGGCATCCGGTTTTTCGTCTGTTTTCTTTTTCTTTTCTTCCAGCTTTTCTTTCGCCTTCCACATATACCAATAGTCTGGATTGGTGGCATTCTCTTCGTTCTTCTTTACAATATTCGCGAGAAACTCCTCACTCTTAGGGCGGGTCTCATATTCCAGCGAGAACCCGGGCTCCTGGCCTAAGACTTTGAGGAGGATGTAGAGCGTGGTCAGGCGTTGCTGGCCATCGATGACACGCCATTGGTGGCCTTTCTTCATGACGACCAACGGTTGAAGACAATAGGCTTTCTTTTTATCCATTGCCTCCCAGAGGTCGTCAAAGAGTTGCTCCACTTCCCTTTCACCCCAGCGGTAGCCGCGCTGGTAGGAAGGAATGAAGAAGGACTTCTTCACAAATCGCCGGGGCCAAGCATGACCTCGTTGCCGCCGAGAGGGAACGAAGGTCGTTGTTTGTCGAATCACGGAGTTCTGCGAATTGTGAGAACCTCGCGAATAATACGGAATAGAAAAGGACTTGGCGTCCGCAGACAGTTCGCCAATGGTTTTCTTGTAAACCGAGCGGTTGTTTTCGCCAGAAGTGTTGCTCATGACAAATCCTTTCACAGAAGTTACGGGTATGTTAGCATACAGGGGCAGTGGGGTCAAGATTAAGGTGCAGGAGAGGGGGGCGGGAAGGGGTGTTGGAGAAACCCTTAAGGGTACGAGGTGAGACCCTATAGTGGTCGAGGGTCAACCACTATAGTGGTCGGGGGCGGACCACTATAGGGTCTCAGAAGAGGGGGTCAGGGAGTGGATTTGTAGGTGTTGTGGAGGCGGAGGTAGAGGAGACGATAGGCGAGGAGGGAGCGAGCGAGGGCGTGGGATTTGGGGTAGAGGGTGGAGGCAAAGAAGAGGAGGTCGTCCCAGAGGCGTCTGACGAGGGCTTTGGGGGCGGTGGGGATGGAATCGGGGGTGGAGGGTTCGTCGGTGAAACCGGGGAGGAGGGTGCGGAGCGCGGGCAGCGCGGGGCCGAAGGAGGGATTGGCGAGGGCGCCTTTGATGAAGCGGGGGCGGACGCGGCGGAGAGTGGTGTACTTGTCTTTAAGAAGGGCGCGGAGGGTCACCCAAGCGGTAGCGATATCGAATCCGGCGAGGTCGCGAAGGAGGGTGAGCACTTGTTCCTGCCAGAGGAGGATGCCGTGGGTCTCGGCGAGGGCGGCGAGCCAGGCGGGACGTGAACCGGCCTCCATCCCCCTGTTGAATGATTCGCCAGCGGCTGGAAGATTGTCGCACTGGGCATCGACGGAGGAATGGGGGACGCACTCCGCACGAGCAGAAGGCGTCTTGGCGGGGGTGTTGCGGCGGCGGAGGAAGTCGTTATAGAAGAGGCAGGGGCCGGGGAGGGTGAGGATGTAGACGAGGGCGAGGTCGTTGAGGGTGCGGGGGCGTATGCCGCGGAGGGCGGCGAGCATGGGGAAAGATTGGAAGGCGGGGATACCATCGGTGTTGCCGGTGGCGAAGGCCTTGAAGGTGAGGGGGTCGTCGAGGGGGATGGCGGCGAGGTCAATCGGGTGGCCGACTTTGCGGAAGACGTCGAGGCGGCGGCGGAGTTCATCGAGAGCGTCTTGGACGGCGCTGTGCTCGGGGGCGTTTTCGTCGTCGATGCCGAGGAGTTGGGCGGTGTCGAGGTCGGTGGCGTAAGGGATGCGGGCCCATTGGCGAACGTCGATGGCGACCTTGGCGTCGGTCTCGAGGGGGAAGGTGGGGGCGGCGCGGAAGAAGAAGGGCTCGGGGCGGAGTCCGTGGGCAAGGGGGTCGAGGTCGGTGAGGCCGAGTGCGTAGGCGATGGCGCAGCCGGTGGCGGCACCGCGGCAGGGGGCTATGACGGCCTTGAGCTCACGGGCGGAGGCGAAGCGGTTGCACGCAAGGAGAAAGGCTTGGTGCCAGGCCTCGGGTTTGGCGCGGAGCCAGGCGAGCTCCTCGTCGAGTCGGGTGCGGACGGCCTCGGGCAAGGGGGAGGGCCAGCGGCGGGCGGCGCCGGCGCGGATGAGGGACTCGAGTTCTTGCAGAGGGGAAGAGGCGGGGGTTGTCATGTCACTCTCCTTTTTTCACAGACGGTGGGGTGCGGCGGCCCTTCAGGCGGCCTTTCATGAGGCGCCAAGCGGATTTGGGCCAGAGGCGGTGGAAGGTCTCTTCGCGGGGCCATTGACGGGTGGCGTCCATCAGGGCGAAAGATTGGTGCGGGGGCGGCAGACGGCGGCCGTTCCAGGCCCAGCAAAGGTGACCGAAGATGTGCTCAAGGTCGACGGCGAGGGCGCCTTCGGTGAAGGGCTTCTCGCGTTCGCCGCGGATCGTTTCGTCAACTGCCTCAGTGAGCTCACGCAGGGACCAGAGCGCCTCGTGGAGGTCGGCCGCGACGGTGGGCCAATCGATGTCTCGTTTCATGGGGTTCCTCTCTATTCAGACCAATCAGACAAGAGGGAAAATAACACCACATCCGACGCTTTGGCAAGCGCTTTTCGCGAAAGGGTCGGTTTTTGCTCAAAAAGGGGTGTTAGCACCCTCGTAGCCGCTTAATAGACTGCCCCACCCTGCCGGCGCAAAACCTCGCGCATGGGGATGGGGCGGCGTTGCCGCCCCCGGAGAACGGAAAACGGAGAACGGAACGCCCCTGCGGGGCGACAAGCGAAAGCATTGTGCAGGGCGCACTAACGTACGCCATCCTAGTCGTCCTATAGGTCCTATTGCCTTGCTTTCCAATCAGCCAATCAGCTAAATGCAGGGGCGGAGGGGGTGTGGTACAATTCGGGGCCTATGAACGCAGAGATTCGGTTGATTGTGACGGACATGGATGGGACGCTGCTGGATGGGGAGCGGCGGTTGCCGGAGCGTTTCTCCGAGACGGTGCGGGCGCTCGCGGCGCGGGGCATTCGGTGGGCCATCGCCAGCGGGCGCCAGTTGGCGAACCTGCAGGCGCGGTTTAAGCCGTTGAACGTGGACGTGGACATCATCGCGGAGAACGGCGCCCTCGCCTGGGCCGCGGGGGAGGCGCGCCCCTTCTTCGAGGACTTGACGCCGACCGACTTCTTTGAGCCCGTCCTGCGCGAGGCGCTCGCGACGCCCGGTGCCAGCGCGGTGCTCTGCGGGGCCGAGCAGGCCTTTGTCCATGACCGTTATCCCGAGGATTTGGCGGAAATCACGCAATACTTCGCCGTGCACGCGCCTTGGCATGATCTGTCCGAGGCGCTTGGGTTGCGCGTGTGCAAGGTCGCCATCTATCACCCGCACGCGGCCGAGGCGCTCTATCCGCGTCTGGCCCCGTTGGCAACGGCGGAGCGGCGCGTGATTCTCTCCGGGCCGGAGTGGGTGGATGTGCAGCACGTCCGCATTGACAAGGCCAACGCCCTTGCGGCCCTGTTGCGCCGGCAGGGGCTGCGTCCCGACCAGGCCATTGTCTTCGGCGACTATCTCAACGACGCGGGAATGCTCGCACTGGTCCCTCACTCCGTGGCCATGGCCAACGCCCTGCCCGAGCTCCGCGAACGCGCCGCCGCCATCGCCCCGCCTAACACGCAGAACGGCGTCCTCGCGCACCTCCGAACCATCGGGCTGATAGAGGGCGACTGAGTCGCCCCGGAGAACGGAGAACGGAGAACGGAGAACGGAACGCGCGACAAGCGCGCGACGGGCGGAGCAATGGACAGAGGTGGAGTGTTTTGAGGAAAACACGAAGAACACGAAGAACCACAAAGATACACGAAGGGAATTTTAGCTGATTCGCTGATTAGAGGGGTGTGGGGCGCTGCCCCACGCCCCGGCAGGGGTGGCAGGGCCACGCCCCTTCGTTCTCCTCTGCACCCCCGGCACGTCTGCGATGTGCCATAAATTGAATGAATGGATGGTGGTTTCGCCGGTCGCCCCGCAGGGGCGTTCTGTTCTCCGTTCTCCGTTCTCCGTTCTCTGTTCTCCGGGCGGCGCAAGCCGCCCCTTGTGCCCAGGCTCTTGCGTTCCTTCGCGTCTTCGTGGAAAACTACAGGCTTGCGCCACGCGGCGCTTTTCCTTATACTAAGGGCATGATGAAACCGTTCACCCGGCTACTGGCCCTTTTTGCGCTTGGCTTCTCCCTCTGCGGATGCTTGGCGCCCATCGAACAATCCCCCGTCAACGTCGCCTTCGCGCGTAAGTGTGGCGAGGCCACGGTCTATGGCCTTGATGTTCCGCTCACGGAGCTTTCGGACGTCACCTCATATGGCATCTCGGTCTGTCCGCTCTTTGCCGAGAAACGTGCGGCCGCCGGCGTGCAGATGGGCGGGCTCTTCCTCTCCTCGCTCAAGGAGGACCTCCAGGGCGTGCAGATGGGATTGCTCACCGCGCTCAATACCGACGCCGGGCGCACGCGCAGCCACGGCGTGCAGTTCGGTTTCACCAACCAGGCCGACACCTTCACAGGGGTACAGCTCGGCGCCATGAACCTGAGTCGTTATGATCTCTGCGGCGCGCAGGTCGCCTTGGCGGGCAACTACGCTACAGGTTATGACGCGCTCGCCGGATTACAAGCCTCGGTGCTGATGAACATCGCCAGCGGTGGGCCCGGCATCCACGGCGCGCAGGTCGCCGCCATCAACGTCGCCACCACCTACGATGGCGTCCAAATCGGCCTCAAGAACCGCGCCGTCTATGCGCCGCGTGGGCTTCAGCTGGGCCTCTTCAACGTCATCGAGTCCCCCGCACTCGCCGATACGTCCGCCGCCGTTGTCCAAATCGGCCTGCTCAACTGGGACGGTCCCAACAGTTGGCCCATCCCGCTCCTCCGCTTCCACTTCGATTAACGCCATGAAGGTAGACAAACGAACGCTGGCCAAACTTGAGGCACGCCGCGCCGCCCGACTCCGCGGTCGCGAGTATTCCCCGCTCGAAGCCATCGAACCGACCCGTTCCGCACAGGCCCTGCTCATCTGCGGGCACATCGTCTTCGCGCTGGTCCTGCTTCTGGAGGGCGCCGCACTCCTCTTCGCGATTGCGGAAGGAGACGTGTTCATGGTGTTGGGGGCGCTTGCCTTCATCGCCATCTCGTCGCTTGTCTACCTCATCGCGATACGCCTCTGCATCGCGCCGCTCATGACGTGGCACTATGCGCGGGAAAACGCCGAAAGCCTGCGGCAAATCCGGGACGAGCTCCGCGTGCTCGCCGCCCAAGGGGCCGCCGCGCCCAAGCCCGCCCCCCACCCCATCCCTAAGACAACCAACACCCCGCTGACCCCGCCCCCGACTCCGCCGAGCGATGACGTCACCGTCTCCTGCCCGGCGTGCGGCGCGAAGGTCGCCGTCCGGAGGGAAAACCTCGGCAAACATGTCTCCTGCCCCCTCTGCGGCCAACGCTTTATCCTCGACTAAAAGACCCTAGCCCTATGAAAAGACTCCTCGCCCTGCTTGCCCTCTGCCTCTGCGCCGCCGTCCAGGCCAGAGACGTCATCCCCCTGAACGAGGGATGGAAGTTCCGCTACGGTCACGCCTTCGAGAAGGACAACTGGAAGTCCGTCACCCTGCCGCACACCTGGAACACCGCCGACGCCGAGAGCGCCCACCCTTACACGCGCACGCTGGGTATCTACAAGATGAACCTCAAGACGCGGCCGGAGTGGAAGGGCAAGCGCGTCTTCCTCCGCCTCAAGGGCGCAGGGGTCATCGCCGACGTGCAGTTCAACAACGTCTGGCTGGGCCAGCACCGCGGCGCCTACACCGCCTTCTGCTATGAGCTCACGCCGCACCTCCCGCCCACGGGCAAAGCCGCCGAGCTCCGCATCCGCGTCTCCAACGCCGAGACCTCCGACATCATCCCGCTGACCGGCGACTTCAACATCTTCGGCGGCCTCTATCGCGGCGTGGAGCTCATCGTGGCCGACCCCGTGTGCGTGAGCCCGCTGGACAACGGTTCCTCCGGCGTGCGCATCCGCCAAGAGAGCCTCACCGACGCCGAGGCCAAGCTGACCATCGACGTCGCCCTCGCCAACCCCACCGGCCAGCCGCAGACCGTGACCGTCGAGGTCGCCGGGCAGACCTTCACCGCCCAGGGCACCGACGCCGCGCGCGTCCCCGTCACCATCGCCAACCCCCACCGCTGGAACGGCATCGCCGACCCCTTCCTCTACACCCTCACCGTCCGCGTGGGTGAAGACAGCGTCACCGAGACCTTCGGCGTGCGCGACATCCGCGTCGACCCCAACCAAGGCCTCTTCCTCAACGGCAAGCACCTGCAGCTCCGCGGCGTCTGCCGCCACCAAGAGTGGGAAGGCAAGCTCTCCGCCCTCACCGAGGCCGACCACCTGCGCGACGTCGAAATCATGCGCGACATGGGCGCCAACGCCGTCCGCCTGGCACACTATCCCCAGGCCGAGGAAATGTACGACGCCTGCGACCGCGCGGGCCTCCTCGTCTGGGCCGAGATCCCCTTCGTCGGCCCCGGCGGCTACGACGACGAGGGCTACATCCCCTCCGACCGCCTCCACGAGAACGCCCGCCAGCAGCTCGTCGAGATGATCCGCCAGCACCAGAACCACCCCTCCATCATCGTCTGGGGCCTCTTCAACGAACTCCGCATGGCCCCCAACCCCGTCCCCTTCCTCAAGGAACTCAACGCCCTCGCCAAGGCCGAAGACCCCACCCGCCCCACCGTCGGCGCCAGCAACCTGGGCAACGATGCCGGCCTCACCTTCGTCACCGACCTCATCGCCTGGAACCGCTACGACGGCTGGTACGGCGGCATGCCCAAGAACCTCGGCAACTTCCTCGACCAGACCCACAAGAAGCATCCCAAGCTCTGCATCGCCATCAGCGAATACGGCGCCGGCGCCTCCATCGACCACCACGAAGAGCAAATCCGCAAGCCCAACGCCCCCGGCAAGTTCCACCCCGAGGCCTGGCAGACCGAATACCACATCCTCAACTGGACCGAGCTCGACAAGCGTCCCTACCTCTGGGGCACCTTCATCTGGAACCTCTTCGACTTCGCCGCCAGCCACCGCACCGAAGGCGACCGCGACGGCATCAACGACAAAGGCCTCGTCACCCACGACCGCCAAACCTTCAAGGACGCCTACTACTTCTATAAGGCCAACTGGCGCGACGACGTCCCCGTCCTCCACCTCTGCGAAAAGCGCTTCACCCAGCGCAAGGCCGGCAAGATCTTCGTCCGCGCCTTCTCCAACGTCGGTCCCGCCGAACTCCTCGTCAACGGCCAATCCTGCGGCATCGCCCAGCCCGACGCCCACCGCGTCCTCACCTGGCGCGACGTCCCCCTCCGCCCCGGCGACAACGCCGTCACCCTCCGCACCCCAGACGGCAAAACCACCGATTCCTGCGTCTGGAAACGGTAACGCTTGCATTCCAATCGGCGTTTTGCTACAATTCGCCACGTTTTGCCAACTTAGCTCAGCTAGGTAGAGCAGCGCATTCGTAATGCGCAGGTCGTCGGTCCGATTCCGTCAGTTGGCTCCATCTTAAAAGCCCGCAAACAGCGATGTTTGCGGGCTTTATTTGTTTTTGCAGGATGTGAGGGGAGGAGCGGAAAGTGACCAGATTTGGTGGGAAATTGCCACAAATTGCACGATTTTAGCCAACGAAAAGCCAACGAAGAAAAGCTGTCAGCGCGTTGCGATTGTAGGCGAAGAGGGACGGCGCGCGGGCCGGAGAAGGTCGCGGGCGGGTCCTGCAATGGCAAGGTTTTGGCAAGGGTCGAGCATGAGCATCATCGACAGCAGGGTGCATCCGATTTTGGCGGCGCGGGGGCAGAAGCTGCGCCTGAACAAGCTGGCCGTCCTGGGCGGTGAGGCTTACGTGCGGGCGCGTCTTTGGCGCGCGCCGAACGAGTCGCGCCTATCGTGGGAGGGCAGGACGGTCCTGCCGGCTTACGGGGCGTGGGACACGGGGCGCCGGGACCGGGCGGTGTGCCATCGGGAGGCCGGGCGCATCGCGGACAAAATCAATCAGTACCTTTTTGCGAAGCCTCCGGCGAGGGACGGGGCGGACCCGGAGTTCGTGGTGGACGCGGGCGTGCACGGGGAGACGCTGGCCGAGATTTGGCAGGAGGTGAGCACGGCGGTGACGGCGTGCGGGTGGTGCTGGCTGGCAGTCGTGGCCCCGCAGACGCCGGAGGGCATCAGCTTGGCGCAGGCGCGCGGGCTTGGGCTTCGTCCGCGCCTGTGCGTGCTGTGGCCTTGGGAGGTGCCGGATTGGCGCTTTAGGGCAGACGGGACGCTGCACTGGGCCATCACGGAGGCCTTTGTGCGCGAGGACGCCGACCCGCTGCGGGACGCCGAGGACCTCCGCCTGCGGACGCTGTGGCGCGCCGAGCCGGGCGCGGCGGTATCCTTCGCGGTCTTCCGGGACGGCGTGCAGGTGCGGGCTGGCGAGCTCTCCGCAGGCGCGCCTGTGCCTTTGCTGTGCATCGGCAAGCCTTCCCTCGACCCGTGGTGGTTTGACGAGGCCGAGAGCGTCCAGGCGCAGCTGATGAACCTGGACTCGCTGCACATGGAGAACCTCGCGCGGACGGTTTACCCGCAGCTCATCATCTCCGCCGGAACCTTTGACAACCTGGAGAGCCACCTGGTCGAGCAAGAGACGGCGGACTCCGGGCGGAAGGTGGTCGAGCTGGTCAAGGAGCTGACGCGCTCCGTGGACGCTCCGATTGTGGAGAGCGCCGAGGAGAGCGGCATCACCCGCTACATCCAGCCGAACGCGAGCGACCTCAAAGCCATCCCCGACGCCATCAAGGACGGGCGCTCCGCCCTCTTCGAGAGCGTCGGCCTCGCCCTCTTCAATCGCGAGCAGCGGCAGATCCAGACAGCGGAGAGCAAAGCCTTCGACCACCTCGACACGGCCGCGACGCTCCGCCAGCGCGCCAACCTGCTCGAGGACGCCGAGCGCAAAGCGGTCGCGCTCCTGCAGGCCGCCGACCCCGCGTTCCGGGCCTACGAGCCCGTGTGGAACAAGGACTTTGACGTGCCCGACGCGACGGGCGACGCCAACGCCCTGCTGCAGGTGGGCAACCTGCCGAACCTCACGCTCACCCAGCGCAAGGTGCTCCTTCGGGCCGCCACGAGCGTGCTCGACGCCGTCGCGCCCATTTCCCAGGAAGACCGCCGGGCCATTGACGCCGAGATCGACGCGCTCACGGACGACACCGGTGAACCCCAGCTTTAACCACCAACGAAAGGAACAGCCATGGACATCATGACCATTATCGCGAAAGCCGCCGACGGCCAGACGCTCACCGACGAGGAGCGCACCGCGCTCAAGGCCTACAAGGCGCCAGACACCAAGGCCTACGAGGCTGAACTGTCCGACCTGCGTGCAAAACTCGCCATCGCCGCCGGCGACAAGGACAAAGGCGCCACCGAGGTCGCCCAGCTCCGCAAGCAGGTCGACAGCCTCACCAAGGGCCTCGAAGAGGAGCGCGCCGTTCGGTGCGACCAATACCACATCGCGGGAGGCGGCGTCAACAGCCTGCCGAACTACACGAAGGCCCCTCTCAAGGGTATCCAGGACTGCCTCACCAACGCCACGCCCACCTCCGTCGTCCCCGTCTTCATGGCCGGCGTCGGCGGCAACACCTGGGGCACCAACTACGGCATCGCGATGTTCGCCTCGTCCGCACAGTTCGGAGACGAGCACGGCTTCTCGCAGAACCTCGCGCTCCGCGTCAAGACGAACCAAACGACAGCCCGTAATGTGACAACCGACGGCCTCCTGCCATTCTGGCCGCGATTCAACTTCAACGTCGTAAACAACGCCAACGTCGACGACAGGGGACACGCCTTCGTCGGTTGCCCGGTGTGGTACGTCAACTTTAACGGCATCGCGAACAGAACGCTGTGAGGAGGCACCGTGAAGGCCGAGGACATCATCGCCTATCGGGCGCGTTACGGCGAGGCGCAGGACCTGCCCGCCAAGCTGGACGCCGTGGCCGACCAGCTCGAGGCCACCGGCCTCTGCAACGTGAGCACCCGGATGCACCTGAGTACGCTGGAGAAGGACCTCGCCGAAGGCCTCCAAGCCCTCGGCGAGAAGATGGACCGCCTGCACGGCTCGCCAAAGCTCCGTGAGGACTTCTTCGGCTGGCTCCGCTGTAATTACCAGTGGATCATCATTTGCCTCCTGGCCATCAAGACCACCAATCTGGCGGAGACGATCCGCGAGCTGCTGGTGCTGTTTAGGTAGGCGCTGCGCGGCTGTCACGAAGAACCACGAAGGGAAGGCAAGGATGCTTGAACTGTTAAAGAAAGCTTTAGAGTTGGTGCTCCGGTTCCTTGACTGGAGGAAGGCGACCAAGCGTGACCGCGAGCGGAACGCGGTGCGGAAGGCCGTTGCCGAGCACGACCGCGAGGCCTTAAACACACTTATCATGGAAAGGATGAACCGCCGTGACTGAAACCGAAGAAGACGGTACCGCCGAGGCCCTCGCCCTAGGGTGCGGCTTCTGGCTCGCGGCCGTCGCCATGACGGTCATGGTGGCCCTTGCCCTTCTGGGCTCCGGTTGCCGCACCTACACCGTGGTGGCCGCCGACCGGGAGGTCGTGCCAGTGTGCCAAAACGGCACACTGGACGGCAAGAAGACCTACATCGAGACCGAGGAGGGCGCCACCGGCTGGTACGTGCCAGATTCGGTGATGCTCGACCTCCTCGACGCCGATTGACCTTGACCCCTCGGGGCCCTGCGGCAGGCGGCTTAGACCGAGGGACAGCGCTCGGGCGGCAACGTGCCGAGAGCCTGTGATGGGGACGCTGCCACCCCATGCGACAGGCACCCTTACGAAAGAAAACGCCCGATTTCTTTCCTAAGGCACAACGACCGGGCACACTAAGGAAAGGAATCTTGCACATGGACTGGCTGAAGAAACTCTGGGACTGGATCAAGGGCGGCGTCAAAACCCTCCTCGCCGCCATCTGCGAGAAGGTGGTCGCCCGCGCCAAGGAGGTCGCGCAGGACGAGGAGCTCGTCAACCTCTGCCTCAACGCCATCCAGGCCGCCGCCACCGAAGGCCTGACGGGCGACAAGGCGTGGGTTCGCGCCCGCAACGAGCTGACCGCCGCCCTCAAGCGCGCCGGCCGCGAGCTCGGGGATTGCGCCGTGGACACGGCACTCCAGCTCGCCTACGACGCGTGGAAGAACACCCGGGAGGCCACCAAGTGAACCACGCCACCCACGCCCGTCGCCCGCAGGGGCGCCCTCCAATCAGCGAATCAGCCAATCAGCCAATCAGCCGCGAACTCCCGAAGGGAGGTCGCGCCCCATGAGCTGGCTCACCACCGACGACCTGCCGCCGGCCCCCTCCGGGACCACCTCCGAGGCCGACGAGCAGGACGCCATGACCCACACCGCCCACGACGTCAAGCCCTCCTACCAGGAGAAGAGCGGCGTCGCCAACGTGGGCGACCTCTCCTATCCCTGGGGCGTCGGCCTCACCACCCAGGAGATCGAGGACGAGTGGGAGCTCGACGGCTTCGACCTCGCCGCAGCCCAGGCCTTCGTCGCCCGCCCGGCCACCACCACCTCCACCGTCTCCACCATCAACCTCGGCGACGGCGGCCCCGTCGTCGTCCTCTACTTCCGATACGTCTCCGCCCGCTCCACCGTCACGCGCTCCTTCACGCGCTCCACCGACGCCAACAGCTACAAGATCCTCCTGCGCCGCACCACCCAGGCCACCACCGCGCAGAAGCTCACCTCGCTCACGCCCGAGGAGTGACGCCACGACGAAGGCGCCGCAGGTTTCCCCATTCTGGCAGTCCAGGCCGCGGCAGCGGCCCCCTAATCGGCTCCAATCCGCGTAATCGGCGGTTCCCCCCCCCACACTGGCAGTCCTGCCGCGAAGCGGCCCCTTGTGCCCAATGGAAACGAAAGCAACAGCCAACCTCAAGCGCAACGCCGCCAAGACCGCCGAGCAGATGCGGCGCCTGGTCGCCCAGGCCGTGCGCGAGGCCAAGGCCGCCATCGACGCCGGACTCAAGGCCAAGGCCGCCCTCACCGCCGCCGGCCGCGCCCCCATCGAGGCTCAGATCGACGTCGCCTTCCGCCAGAAGCTCCAGGCCAAGCTCCAGGAGGCCCTCGACGCACTCTCCACTAAGTCCGCCCAGTCCGGCAACGAGGAGGCCATCCGCCAGGCCGAGGCCAAGGGCGAGATCATCCCCCGGTTCTCGCCGGAGTACCTGCAGGAATACCTCGCGCGCATCTCCCCCAAGAACGCCCCCGCCCTCGCCGCCGTCTTCACCCAGAGCATGAGCGCCTCGGCCAAGGAGGCCCTCCGCATCGCCGCCGTCGACACCTTCCGCGCCGCCGCCGCCACGGGCCTCACCACCCGCGAGCGCATGAAGCTCCTCCAGGAGAACTGGGCCCGGCGCGCGCAGGACACCAACCCCTTCCGATTCGTCGACCGCGCCGGACGCCGCTGGGAGAACGCCCGCTACGTCCAGATGCTCGCACGCACCACAGCCCAGCGCGTCCAAACCGCCGCCTTCTGCGACTCCATGCTCCAGGGCGGCTACCCCCTCGCGCGCATCTCCCACGACAGCGGCGACCTCCAGTGCGGCGTCTGCTCCGCCTGGGAGGGGCGACTTATCGACCTCACTGCCGGGAACCTGTTCAAAAAGTACGGCGCCGTCCCCCTCCGCGCCGCCCGCGAGGCCGGCGTCTTCCACCCCAACTGCACCCACCGCCTCGAATACCTCTCGCCCACCGAGTACCCCAAGGGCGCGTGGGACGAGTTCGCCGACCGCGTCGGCGAGCCCGGCGCCTTCGGCGTCCCCCTCAAGACCAACGCCGGCCTGGAGTCCGCCGCCGCCGCCAAACGCCGCGCCGAGGCCGCCGCCAAGGCCGCCGCCGAACGTGCCCGCAAAGAGGCGAAGAAGACGCCCATCGGCAAGACGGGCGACTGGAAGTCCCTCGGCCTGCCACCTGGCAAAGACCTGCAGGCGGTACCGGCCGAACCCAAAATCTCGCCCGCCGAGGCCCTCGAGCGCCTACGCCGAGGCGAGACCGTCGCCGACCCGCTCGGCAGGGACATCCGCTTCGGCCTGGATGCCGAAAAGCACATCGACAAAAAGGGCCGAGACGCCGAAGAGCTCAAACTACGTCTTCAATCCCTCAATCGCGCCGAGGCGACCGTGCGAGACCCGCTTGAAATCTGGCGAGACCCTGACAACGGGCGCGAGAAATATATCCGCCTTATTCTAGACAAGGAAACGGGGAGGATGGTATTGAATGTGGTCACAGAAAAAGAATCGATTACTTACTCGTGGCACTCAAATGCGGTGTCGCTTGACCATTACCGCAACGGGATTCTCTTGTATATCAAACCTTAAGGGGAGACCTCTCGGTCTCCCCTTAACGTGATAGGTTGCGTTAGCCCTACCGACGGACCCCTGATGCGCCAACAGTGCCCATCGTTGGAAAAGCCGGGCGCGGCTATCTCCCCAACGGTTACCAATAAGATACACCATCCGCCGCAAAAAAGCAAGGGCTAAGTGTCAAAAACAAGTGTCACTGCCATGCGCCAGAGGCAGGAACACAAGGAGGCAAAATGACAATCAAAGAGTTGCTCTGGACGGTCGCCCTCAGCATATTCGTGACACTGTATGTCCTTTGGCGCGTCGGCTCACGGCTCGATGAACAGGCGCCAACACCAGCGGGACACGGCCTCACTGCAGAGCGCAGCGAGCAAAATCCTATTAACGCTCGACAACGCCCATCGCCCTGACGCAAGAAAACCCGCCGGCGACCAAACCGACGGGGCTTCGCGGGCGACAGTCTGAGAAGCTAGAACGAATAGACGCCTTCCGGCCACTTGAGCGATTGGATAGACTTTGTGTATTTGACAAAGTTCCCGGTGAGGTGTTGCCAACGCCCGATAACGACACTCACCGAGACGCCAACCTTCTGCGCAAAGGCCTGGAAATCACGGAATGATTGAAGATGGCAAATCTCCGCATTGAACTTCTTGGGAAGGAGTTGCTCGGCGGCGAATTCATCCGCGATGCGTTCTTCTTCAGAGTCCGCCCAATCTTGCCCAAACGTAAGGAAGCTCGCGGTCTTCTTTCCAGCCAGCACATGACGAAGTTCGTGAAAGAGAGCAAACCAAACTTGGTCGGCACGCCCCGTGCGCAAGGTAAGGATGACCAGGGGCGTATCGCGCACCCATCGCGTAGCGCCATTGAGGGGAACACCTCGAAGAGCCTTGACGATGCGAAGCGCAACACCAACCTCGGCAAGCAACCGACGCGCGGAAACAAGCGTTTCCATGGAAAACGAACGAAGGGTAAGCCGACGAAGCTCCGGAAGCGTTTCCCTCAGACGGCTCGCCTCATATGGCCGGCACTCGCTGGCGATGACGTCATTTTCCCCCGCACACAAAAAAGCGGCGGTAGCCTCCCGCTTGATAACATACTTTGGCGAGACACGCGCGGCGGCAAGTGGGCGCCCCCAAACATCAGCCCAAGCTTTCGGCGTCGCGACACGATAAAAGTTGAGCAACGATTGTAGTCGCGCTTGAGGCGTCTCACCGGAAATCCACCCCCTGGCAAGCATTTCCTTGACGGGATGCGCTTTGAGCCACGCCATGTTTTCGTCGTCTGGCGTATGGCGACGCATCTCGGCACTCCGATAATTGCTTTCAAGATTGTTCCAGAAAGATGCCGGAGTGTGGGTGACGGCTTCAAGCTTAAGCGCGATTTCCGGAGTGATTGGCTTCTTGGCGGAAATCAGCTTGTGCAAATGCGCCGGCTCGATGCCCATGTGGCGGGCAAAAGCCGCCTTCGACATTCCAAGGCAAGTGATGGTCTCGACGATGGTTTCGCCGGGCTTTACGGTGTAATCCGGGGAGAAGGCAAACGTAGTCATGGCTACCTCCTTACTTTTCCTTCGTGGGTATCAACAACTTCAAGAATGATGACCGAAAACACGTTGGCACGATCGATTTGATTGTCGGAAGTCCTTGGGATGGGGTGTCTTGGCGTGAAGAGTAGGCGAAGGTTCGCGGAAACGTCGACGGAAAAGGTGGGGGGCTCGCGATTGATGAGTTCGTGACAACGGGCAGGCGGAAGATGGGAAAGATCCTGGAGCGTGGCCGCCGCGACCATTTCCGTCAAACGTTGCATGATGCGCTTGGCCACGACTTGACCAAAGCGGCGATAGAGCTCCTTTTCGCCCGAAAACAGCTTCCGAAGCTTTGTGTTGGAAAAAAGAAGTTCCATGCCAAGACATACTCCGTTTCATAAAACAATGGCCAAATTGTACACTATTTTCGACGAAAGGTCAAGTCCGCTTCTCCCCAGAATACCCTAGGGCTACCTCACGCGCACCCCTTCGCCGCCCCGCCCGTCGCCCCGCCAAGCGACGCCACAAGAAAACTCGACAGAAACGCGCGAGATGGGCACGGTAGCGAGGCGCACCGCGCCGAGCGGTGAAGGGCCCAGGCCCGCGCGTTCCCTTCGTGTCTTCGTGGAAAACCGTCAGAACGCCCGCCCCAGCCGCTTCCGGAGCAGCGAAGGGAAGTCCTTCGCGGCCTGCTGCACCGCACGCAGGATATACTTGTCGTCCGCACGCGCACCCTTCGCCACCGTCCCGGGCCCGCGCTTCCGCCACGTCTTCCCCTTCTCATCATGGATCCGCTTGGCGTACTTCCCCGCCTCGGCGTTCGCCGCCACAAAGATCTCCGCCTCCATCGCAAACCCCTTCCCGCGGACCTCCCACTCGATGCTCCGCTCCAGGCCGCCCGGCGCGTGCCGGGAGTGCGACCCGGCCTTCCGCCGGCCCTTCCCGGCCCGCTGGGCCTTATTGAACGCCCGGATGGAGGCCTTCCCGGCGCCGTGCTTCGCCACCCAGCTCGACTTCCGCTGCGCACGCGCCTGCGCCGCCGTCGGAGACCGCGGCGCGTTGGCCTTGGCATCCTTGTGCGCCTGCACCCCGGCGTCCTGCATCGCCCGCTCCAGCGCCTTCTGCACCACCGGAAGACCCTTCCGCAGCGCCACCGCGAACTGCTGCAGCGTGAGGCTCACCGCCCGCCCTCCTGCCCGCGCCGAAGCTCCGCCCACACCGCAAGATAGGCCTCATCCCGCACCGTCCCATCATGAACCGCGTCCTTGAAGTTGGTGTAGTCGATGTCCTTGGCCTCCTTGGCCACCACCCGCGCCCAGACCTCCC
This sequence comes from uncultured Kiritimatiellota bacterium, assembly GCA_944389945.1. GTDB lineage: Bacteria > Verrucomicrobiota > Kiritimatiellia > RFP12 > DVOR01 > Spyradenecus. Next base: position 21,695 of record CALXOF010000013.1, read on the forward strand.
GCCCCAGGTTCATCCGGAACCGATAGTCGCCATCCGGCGTCTCCTCGATCCCCGCCGGGTCAATCCCGTGCTTGGCGCACAGCCGCTCCAAATCACCCGCAAACCGCGCCCGCAGGTGAATCGTCTGCGGCACCGTCGCATGACGCACCGCCGAGAAAAAACCGCTCTTGCAGAATAACCACATAATGCTCACTCCTTTCAGTCGTTCGCGAAGCTTGGAAGTTTGGAGGCTTGGAAGCTTGGCCTCACACCCAAAGTCTATCACACCCCGCTGACGCCCGTCGCCCCGCAGGGGCGCTCCTGGCTTTCCTATTCTGGCAGTCCTGGCCGCGGTAGCGGCCCATAAATCTGCTCAAAATCTGCGTAATCTGCGGTTCCTTCCACCCCGCTGACGCGCTCACAGCGCAAACTCCAGCTGCTCCGGTTCGCCCGTCGCGCGCTTGCCGCGCGCTCTGTAGCCGTGGAAGGTTTGGCGCTTCGCGCCTGCACGCTCTGTTTTCTGTTCTCTGTTCTCTGGGGCGGCACCCGCCGCCCCCTCGCCAAACAGCGCCGCCGCCGGCGCCCCGTTCCGCCGCAACAGCGCCAACGACCGCCACAGCGTCCGCCCGCTCTTCCCCGTCTGCCGCGCCGCGATCTCCACCGCCTGCCGCAGGCTCCGCCCCCGGTGCAGCGCCATGAAGCACAGCAGCAGCTCCGCCGGAAGCCCTGCCAGCAGGTCCAGCATCCGCCGCACCGCCAGCTCCGCCTCCTCCCCGGCCTCGAACCGCGGCCGCTCCCCGATCGCCACCGCCAGGCTCCCCGCCCCGCCCGCCGCCAGCGTGTCGTCGAAGCTTGCCCGCCCCGAGGCCGCCGTGATTGCCTCCAGGCTCGCCACGTGCCGCCGCCCCCCGTCCTCGCGCCTCCAGGTGCGGTTCCCGAAGACGTGCCCCTCGTCCGGCCCCCCGCACGCCAGGCACGCCGCCGCGTTCCCCTTCCCGTTCCACTTACAAGTGTGACACTCAGGCATCGTCGTCCTCCGTCGCCCACCGGGGTGCCCCTGCTTTCCTATTCTGGCAGTCCTGCGTGCGGTAGCACGCCCCCAAATCTGCTAAAATCTGCGTAATCTGCGGTTTCATCACCCTGGCAGTCCTTCCCTTACCGTTCTCCCGCTCGCCCCAAAAGGGCGATCAAATCCTCATCGCTCATCTTCGCCACCGACGGAGGCTCACGGTAGTCCTCCGTCACGCCCCCGTTCCGAAGCTCCACCCGCGTCGCGCTCTCCGCCCCGATCAGCTTCGCCAAAAGCGCACCCGTCTTCACCATCGCCTCCACCTCCCCGGCCTCGTCCAGCGCACGGAACTGCCTGCTCAGCCGCTCCTGCATCTCCCGCGCCGTGCACACCGCCGCCGACGCCGCCGCACGCTTCAGCTCGTCCACGCGCCCGGCCACCTTCGCCGCCAACCGGCTCCCGTTCTCCCAGACGGTCTTGTCCTTCCACGCCCGGCTCCGAGGGTAGGCCTCGCGATACGCCTCCGCCTGGCTCATCCCGGCCGCCACCAACTGGGCGAACCGCTCCCAGCGCGTGTTGGACAGGCCGCCGCCAGGCGCAGGCATTCCGTTCTCTGTTCTCCGTTCTCCGTTCTCCGGCGGCCGCAGGCCGCCTCTTCCCCCCCCCGTACTACCCTTCGCGACCCGCCCGCCGGCCTCCACCCAGGCGCGCGCCTTCGCCGGGAAGTAACGCTCGGCCTCGGCGAACTGCTCGCGGGTGATGGACCTCCCCGACAGCATCGCCTTGACCACGTTGGCCGCGTTGGCCCGCAGCGCCCCCTCCTGCTCGGCCTCGCGCAGCTCCGCCACGGCAAACGCCGAAAGCGGCGTGCCGCGCTCCAGCGCGGCCGCCACCACATCCTTGGCGCTCTTGCTCACGCCTCACCCTCCCCGCCGACCTCGGGCGTCAGCGCCGCCCAGTCGCACCCGGCGCCGTGCACGTGCTCGGCCCAGCGCCGCCGAATCACGTCGCAGAACCGCGGCTCCAGCTCCACCAGCCGCGCCCGACGCCCCATCCGCTCGCACGCGATGAGCGTGCTCCCGCTCCCCCCGAAGGTGTCGAGCACCACGTCCCCCCGCTCCGAGCTGTTGTGCAGCAGGGCCTCCAGCAGCGCCACGGGCTTCATCGTCGGGTGATCCGCGCTCTTCGCCGGCTTCGGGAACTCCAACACCGTCGTCTGCTTACGGTCTCCAAGCCAGCGATGGGCCGAGCCGTGCCGCCAGCCATAGAGGCACGGCTCGTGCCGCCACTGATAATCCTGCCGCCCCATCACCAGCGCGTTCTTAACCCACACCAGGCACTGCCGCACCTGCAGCTCGGCCTCACGCGCCGCCAGTCGGAAGTTGAGGCCCTCGCTGTCCGCGTGGAAGATGTAGAAGGCCGACCCGGGCTTCAGCGCCCCGGCTGCCGCCTTGAAGGCTCGCGTCAGAAAGGCCAGGAACGCCGCGTCGTCCATGCTGTCGTTTTGGATCTTCCCGGCGGAGCCCTCGTAGTCGACGTTGTAGGGCGGGTCGGTTAGCAGCAGGTCGGCCTGCTCGCCCCCCATCACCCGCGCCACCGTCCCGGGGTCGGTCGAGTCCCCGCAGATGAGCCGGTGCTCGCCCAGCGCGTAGACAGCCCCGGGTTCCGAGACCGGAGGCTCGTCCACCTCCACCCCGGGCGCGTCGTCGGCCTCGGTCGCCCCCTCCTCGGGCTCGTCCGCCTCCTCGCCGAACCCGAACTGCCCCATGTCGAAGTCGCCCAAGGCCGCCAGCTCGGCGTCCAGCGCCGCCAGGTCCCACTGGCTAGACTCCCCGACCTTGTTGTCGGCCAACCTAAAGGCGCGCGCTTTCGCGTCGTCGAGGTCCCCGGCCACCAGCACGGGCACGGTCTCAAGCCCCAGCAGGAGCGCGGCCTTGAGCCGCGTGTGCCCGGCCAGGACCTCGCCGTCTGGCCGCGCCACGATGGGCACCAGGAAGCCGAACTCCCTGATGCTCGCCGCGACCTTCGGCACGCTGGCCTCGTTCTCGCGCGGATTGTTCGCGTAGGGTGTCAGCCGGCTCACCGGCCACATCGCCACCAAGGGCTTAGTCTCTGCTTTCATTGTCATTTCTCCAGTGGTGCCCAAAGAGCGCCAGCTCGTGATCGTAAATCGGGCGGACGGAGACGATGATGTGCGCCGGCTCGCCAGATTCCGGCTCGGCGTGCGCATGCCGCTTCAGCGTCGCCAGCGACACCACCTGCGCATCGTCGGCGAAGAAGCACCCGGACTCGGTCAGCGCATCCAGCACCAGCTTCGTCAGATTGTCGAGGTCGGGACGCGTAGACTTCGGCAACCCGCCCAGCCGCTTCGGCGTGGTCTTTAGGTCGTAGACGTACTCAATCGCCACCGACCACGGCCCGCCGTTGTCCCGCGCCTCCCAGATCCGACGCACGGCTCGCGTCCCGTAAACGGCTTCGATGGCATCGCGCGCCTGCGCGGCGGCAAAGACGAGCGCCTCGGTCAAGCGACGCTTCGCGCGCACCACCTTCGCCTTGGTATACACGCGACCATCGCGCGTGATGCCCTTCTGCTGCGCCGTCGGAAGGGCCGCAGGGTCAATATCAAGATCAAGCCTCATCTCAGTCCTCCTCGTAGCGGTCGCAAATACCAAATGGATCAATCTCAAAGTTCTCCGACCCGCGGAAGCAGGTCGGCACGCACTCGTGAATGGCCCCATGCATGCACGTCGCACAGCAACGCGGGCGCTCCTCCAGCTTCCGATAGTGCGACTCGTCCTTGAAGCGCTGGATGGCGGACTGCCGGAGCCTCTTGGCCTCCATGAACCTCTGCCAGTCATCCTCACTCATCGCTCACCTCCTCACCCACGCGCCAGACCCGCGTCCCCTTCCGGCACGGGGCCCAGATCGGCGCGTCCTCGGCAATGCAGCAGTTCCACTCGCCGGTGTGGTCGGCAACATAATTCTTAGACGGCGCGGAGAGGCGCGCACGGCATCGCGTCATGCACAGGACGCCAGCGCGCGAGTCGGCCACGGAAGAGGCGTGCATCAGCATGGCCTCGTGCACCAACCGCAAATCGGCGCGGAGGGTCTCAATCGGCGTGCGAGTCATTGCGCACCTCCCGCCAAAGCCAGGAACCACGCCTTATCCGGGATGGCCACGGACAGCCCGATCAGCGCGGCCGCGATCAGCACGTTCCGGACGCAGGTGTTGAGCAGGCTCAGCTTGGTGTCATTGTCGATGTCGCCAGCCATCCCTTCGAGGGAGGTCCAGACGATGAAGCCGGAGAACGTCGCCAGAATGACGCAGAAGACCCGCACCCCGTTCGCTAAGTGATAAAGCAACAGCGCGGTGCTCTCACTCATGCCGCACCTCCTCCCTCTCTTCGTAGCCGCAGAACAATGCGTCTCCGCAGACCCGAACGTCTCCGCAGAACCATGCGTCTCCGCAGACCCGCGCTTTGCCATAGACCCGCACGTCGTCGTAGACACGAGCGTCGTCGGAGACCTGTGCGTTGCCGTAAACCTGCGCGTCTCCGTAGACCCGTGCATTGCCGTAGACCCGTGCATTGCCGTGGACCTGTGCATTGCCGTGGACCCGTGCGTTGCCATAGACCCGCGCGTCTCCGCAGACCTGCGCGTTGCCGCAGACCCATGCTTCTCCGCAGACCCGAGCGTCGTCGTAGACCCGTGCATTGCCGTGGACCCGTGCGTTGCCATAAACCCGAGCGTCGTCGTAGACTTGTGCGTCGTCGTAGACCCAGCAATCGCCTTTGTGGGAGAGGTTTTCTTCGGAATCGACCAGTCCACCAATGTCGCCCTTCTTCACGTCTCCGAAATCGCGCAGTGCGCGGATGCGGAATAGGCTTCCGCATGGGATGAGTTCGTACTTTTTGTCGTTCATTGCTTGTCCTCCTGTTTGCATTCGCCGTTGAGTGCGCGGTAGAGGACGGCGATGACGTCTCCGGCCTCTGCAAGCGCGGCGTTGAAGTCGCCGCGCGCGACCTCCGCGAGGAACTCGAAGACCTCAGAAAAAAGGATGGAATGTAATTGGGTGCTTTCCTTTTTGCCAATGTCGAGTTTATGGATTTCCGCCGTATCCAAATAGGCCTCGGCGTCCTCTGCCTTCGGCCAGACGTCAAGGAAGACCGGGTGCTTCTCTCGGGCCTTGCGGAGCGAATCGAGGAAGGCCGATTTAAACGCGTGGCGGTCCAGTTTCCAGGCTGGACAGGCGGGCGCTTCGCGTTCTCGTTTGACCGCGTAGGTTCTAAATGGACAATTGTAATCCGTACACAGGCAATTTCCGACGCAATCGTAGTGGTCGCAGGTCTTGCAGGTGCGTTTCATGATGGGTTCCTTTCAGAAGAGCTCTTCGTCGCTTTCGTATTCCTTGTCTTGGGATGCGTCTCGCAACTCGAAGTGGTGGCAGACGCCGGTGGGGCAGACCGACGCGTTGCCGACGTTCCACGCCAGCTCCTTCGCCTTCTCGCACATCGTCTTTGAGTAAGACGCAAACTTGCAGATGGCGCAGCACGCGAGCACCTGCTCGTGATAGCCCATCTTCATAGCAACCCGGCGGTCCATCACTCGCCCCCCTCCTGCTCCTCGCCCACGAAGTTGAGGATATCCAGCGCTCGGTCGTAGCGGATGGCGACCAGGCGGCCGCCGCCCACGAAGTTCACGGCGGTATTCTCCGTGCAGAAGAAGAGCTCTTGCAACTGCCCGATGGCGGACAGACCCTTGATGGGGAACACGATACCGTTAGACTTCCTCATTCCTCGACCTCCTTTTCTAGGCGCTTGGCACCCTGCTCCAGCTGAAGCATGAGCTGGCCAGTGCTGCCCCAGGCTTCGGTAAGCTTATCGGAGTAGTTAGTGCCAAACATGTCCCTGATTGGCATGTAGACGTTGCTAAAGGTGATACAAGCCGAGCGAAGCTGCCCAATGATTCGATAAGCCTCGTTGAGGTCTTCGCGCTTCATTCGTCGTCCTCCTCATCTTCGGAGCCGTCGAAAAGACCCTCGGGGATGAAGCCGTGGATGTCTTCATCCTCGCCGTTCACATCCTCCCGCTCGCACGCCGGGAACCCGTCCTCGTCCAGGCACCACGCCCGGCCCCGGTGCGAACAGCCCTCGCACCGAGAGGGACGCGCCAGCGTCCCGGAAACTGTCAAAGCACTCTTCATCTTGTCGTCCTTTCTCAAAAGGGAATGTCGCCCCAGTCCACATCGTCCGTAGGCTCGTCCGCAGGGACGGAGGCCGCAGGCGCGGAGGCAAGCTCCAGCACCAGACGACGCAGCTCCTCGCGGTCGTACTCCAGCGAGACGTCGATGTACGGCGACCCGGTCTTCTTGCTTTTGGAGGCCCACCCGGAAAGGCGCATCTTCACCGCCTCGCCGCCGACCGCACCAGGCACCTCGATGGTCAAGGTACCGAAGTAATCCGGGGCCTTGTCCGAGCTGCCCGCCCGACGGCGACGCTTGCCATCGGGGAGCTGCTCCCATTTCTGTTTGCTCAAGGAGAGCACGCCGCGCCCCAGACGCTCACTCATGGCTCGCCTCCTGCTCCACGAGGTCAAGCGCACGCTCCACGGCGTCCTTCGCTTCGTCGATCTCATCGTCCAGCTCGTTCGCCAAAATGACGGCAAAGCCGTCCGGCGTCTTCGGCGGAATCTCTTCGTGCGGAAGCTCATCGGCCAACTCGGCCGCGTCCTCCAGGTTGCCCCGAGCCGCCTTCAGCAGGCGCCGGATCTCTTCGTACCGTTCTTCATCGTTCATCGTTGTCGTTCCTTGTGTTCGTTGAAAAATCACGCGCCCAGCAAATCTGCACGCGCCAGGCATACCACCTCCGCCAGGTCCATTGCCTCGGTCTTCGAGAGCCGAAGGCTCGTCCCCAGCTGCGCCACGGCGTAAGGGTGCGGACGCCCCTCGTAGTCCAGCAAATACGCCAGCACATCCCAGGCCAACGCACGCGACTCCGGAGACCCGGCGTTCGCCGCCAGACGCCACCGCGCCAAGGCGCGCTTCGCCTGCCACCGGAACAAAAAGTCCGCGCACTCCGCCGCCGTCTTGTTCGTAGGGTCAAACATGGTCATCGTCTCCTTGCTCTTCGCCGGCAAGCACCACGGGCTTCAGCGTCCCCGCGCGCTTGCGCTCTTCGTAGATCTTCTCGGCCTCCGGACGCTTCGCCTCCCGGGCGCGGATGTCCTCGACGGACCGAATGGGCTCGCCGGGGAAGAACTCCTCGCTCACGATCTCGTCGATGGCGGCCAGCCGGCGCGCCGCCTCCCGCTCCTCCGCCTCCCGCTCCGCCTGGCTCTTCACCGAGCCGCGCTCCGCCGCCGCCGGCAGGAAGTCCTCGAACCGACGGTCGTGCAGGAAGATCTCCGCCCGAGGCACATAACGCCCCCCGTCCTCGCTCCACTGCTTGCTCATCCGAGCCTCGCGCATCGCCGCCAGAAGACGCTTCCCGGCGAACCCCTCGGCCTCAAGCGCCGCCCACTCCGCGCAGACCGTCAGCCGGTTCATCGCACGCTTCGGATACTCTTTCAAAAAGAGTCCCAGGCTCGCCTTGTCCTGAACCTCGGTCTTCTCAAAGTGGATGGTCAGCGGAGCCGCCGATGGCGTAGTCTGGGCCTTCACCACCCGCACCCGCCCGGAGGCCTCTCCGTCGCCCGTAGGGGCGCCCTCCCCGGGAACCGAAGAAGACCCCTCGCACGCACGCGCACACGCGTTAGGTGTGTGTTTAGTCTTATAGTCTTGTCTATATGGGGGCAAACCCTTTGACCTTTTTTGTAAAACGTCTTGACCTTCCGAGGTAAAACCCTTTAACCTTTCCGTTTTGCCGGAAGGTAAAGACGTTTGACCTTTCTCCTCGGAAAAAGGTAAAGCCGTTTGACCTTTCTCAACCTCACTCTCAGCCAAAAGACGGACCAGCGTGGACACGCCGACCGTCAGCTGCTTGCCGGAGACCAGGCGCATCATCTGGAGCCGCTGGATCGTCTTGAGCACCGTCGGCTTCGAGAGACCCGTCTGACGCGCCAGCTCGGACTTGTTCATCCGGGTCTCCCCGTTCTCGTCCGCGCGCCAGCACAGGATGAGCAACGCCAGACGCTCGCTCACCTCGAAGGGAAAGACGCCTAGCAGCTTGATCGCCGTGTTCGTCAGATTCACGCTCACGGCTTCGCCTCCTGCCCGGAGACCTCATCTGTCGCCCCGCAGGGGCGCTCTGTTTCCCGTAGCCGTGGAAGGTTTGCCCCTTCGGGCCTGCACGCTCCGTTCTCCGTTCTCTGCGGGCCGCAGGCCCGCTCCCCCTGCCGGGGCGTGGGGCAGCGCCCCACATCCCCCTCAAGCTTCGTGTAAACCGCGATCGGCATGGCCACCTCCTCACGCCCTCACCAGCGTCTGGCTCCCCGCCCCGCGCACGCCGCAGGACTCCAGCACCTCGTCCGCCGCCTTCGCCGTCAAGCCCGCCGCGCGCAGCACCTTCTTCGCCTCCACGCCGTCGGGCTTCAGGCACGAGCGGAACGCCGCCGCCTGCACGCCCTTGGCCTTGGCCGCCGCCCACAAAGCGTCCACGTCCAGCTTCAGCCGACCCCGCGTCCCGCGCAGGGCGAAGGCGATTCCGTGCGCGGGGTCCGCAATCGCCTCCCCCGCCAGCAGGTCGGCCTTCGCCGCGGAACGCACCGCGTCGGCCCACTTGCTCGCAAACTCCGCGATCACCAGGAGCTGCGCCTTCCGCGTCGTGGGCAGACCCGCCCAGCGCCCCGGGCCGGGCTTGCCGTCGCCCACCTGCTCCAGACCCTGCACGCCGTGTGCCACGTTCGCGCACGCCTGGCACCCGGCGAAGTGCCGGCAAAGCTCACACCACGCGCACTGCGCCGGAGTCGCCGGCACGTGCGCCGCCCTGTTGTCGAACGCCGCCATCGCACGCTGGAAGATAGACATCGCCTCGGCCTTGCTCGCCTCGCCGCTCTCGCTCTCATCGTGGTCGCCGTAAAGCACCGTCCACCGGATCGTCTCAATCGGCGTCTTGCTCGCCAGCGCCGCGCCAAGACCGTACCCCAAGAGCTGCGCGCTGTAGTCCCGCCCGGGATTGTAGAACGACTTGAAGTCCCATACGTGCACCACGCCGCGCTCGCCGTCCACCAGCAGGCAGTCCGCCGTCCCGAAGACCGTGTCCCGGTTGGCCGCGTCAAAGAGCGTCACCCGCGTCTCCACCCGCAACGCCGAGAAGGGCAGACCCAGGTCGAGCACCGCCGCGCGGATCGCCTTGAAGGCCCGCCACGCGCCCGCCTCGTGGAAGCTCAAAGCCCCCACCTCCACCTCGGGCTCCACGTCGCCCCCGCGTAGCCCCTCCAGCCACCCGGCCAGCAACGCGTGCAGCCGCGTCCCCTCCGCCGCATCCGCGCTCGCCTCGCGCCCCTCAAACGCCGGACACGCCAGCACCGCCGGCCACCGGCTCATCCCACGCGGGTGGTGCCCCGTCGGCCCAGGGACCTCAAGAGGTTGCCCCTCGGACGCCTTGTTTTGCGCTTCACCTTGCCCGTCCGAGGGGCCCCCCACACCCGTGGGGGAAGAGGTTTCCGCCGAGCCCACTGAACGATTGTCAGGCTGGTTGGGATTGATGGGCTCGGCGGCCGGCGCACCCGCGCCGGAAATCACATCCGTCGCACGCTCGTCGTGCGTCTGTTCTCCGTTCTCCGTTCTCTGTTCTCCGGCGACGCCAGTCGCCACCGCCGCCGCAAACAGCGGCTCATCAAAGCTCGGCCCCACAGGGGCTTCAACGTCTTCTTTACGCTTCATGGCATAGGTCTCCAATGCGCGTAAGGGATTCGGAGTTCCGCCCTCGCCGGCATGCGCGCCCCGCCGACACGGACGCCCTATGACAAATCCTTAGTCCAAAAAGTCACCGCCCTCGGCGGCCACCGTCTCCGGCGCCATGCTCGGCGGCACCGTCAGCACCTCCGCCGCGGACACTTCGCCGCCCGCAGGGACGCCCTGCTCGATGGCGACGGCATCGGTCGCCTTCGCCTCCGGCACCTCAACCGCCGCCACCGGGGCGACCAGCGCCGCCGCAGGCGCACGCTTCCGGGTCTTCAGGACCTTGAGGTCCTCGCTCTCCGGCAGGGGCCGACCCTCGGCCACCATGTCCCGCGCCTCTTCCGTCGAGATCATGCCCTTCAGCACGTCCGCGAAGGCATCGCGCAGCGCGAAGGTGCGCGCGCGCTGGAGGAGCATGCGGTCGGGGTTCGTCTTCCACGGCCCCGGCTTCCCCCACAGCCCCGCGCGCTCGGCCATCAAGCGCGAGAACTCGCCCACGACGGGCGTCGGGCGCCCCTTTCGCTTCACCGTGTAGCGCACGGCCTGCGGGTCCTTGTGGCTCGGGAACCATTCGACCTTCTCGTCCTCCACCAGCCCGCTCGCCTGCACCAGCGCCACCATCGCGTCGCCCCACAGGGTCGGCCGCCCGTTCACCGCCGCGATGCTCTGGACCGACGTCATCGCGTCAAGCCCCAGCTTCTTCCCGTGCATGATCGCCACCGTCGCGCTCTCCGGCGTCGACCCCTTCGGCGCAAAACCCGCGCCGATCAGCAAGCGCGCCACGCAGAACGCCTCGCCCAGGTTCCTCAGCTGCAGTGCGCCGTCGGCGGAGAACTCCACCGTCGACAGCATCTCCTGCGCCTTCGTCAACTCGTTAGCCATGTCTGACTCCTTGTTCGTTGTTCCGTTGCGCCCCGGGTACACGCCCGCGGCAAAATCAAAGCAGCCCCAGGGAATAAACCACCCCATAGGCCAGACCAAAACTGAAAACGATGTAGAAGACCACCGCGCCGACAACGTTAAGCACCCGGCGCACTCGCCACGGCAACCGGTGCCGCACGCCCATGCGCCGACCCGCCGCCATCATCTCCCGATACATCCGTTCACTCCTGTTCATCTCACGCCTCCTTCGCATTCCGCTTCGCCTTGTACATCCGCGCCACCCGCTCCGGCATGAACGCAAAGTCATAACCCTTCCGCGTCGACTGCGCCACCAGCTTCTCCAGCGACGCCTTCACCACAAAGCGGTCCCGACCAATCTTCACCACATCCACCCGCTTCTGCCGCACCAAAAAGTCCCGCACCCACCGCGCCGGCTTCCCCAGGAAAAGCTTCGCGCACTCCTCGTAGTTCAACAGCTCCGGCATCATCTCACGCCCCCTTCCGTCCGCGGCCAGGACGCTGCGGAGGAACCCCCGCCGCCACCAACGCCGCCTCGCACCGAGGGGACCGACGCTCGCCGTTCCACACGCGGTAGAGGTGGCTCTGCGTCACCCCAAGCTCCGCCGCCAGCTTCCCCAGTCCTAGCACCCGAGGCCTCAGCTCAACCTTTAACTTGCCCATGACAGGCTCCTTTGCTATCATTCAAGTGGATATGCGGCACATCCCGCCGCAAACAACGACACAATAGTAGCACACTACTTTTTAGAGCGCAAGCGAAAAAGTAGTAAACTGACGCAAGGAGGTGCAAGATGTCTGATTTCAGGCACATATTAAAAGCCGCAAGGATAGACGGAGGGTACACCCAGAAGCAGCTCGCGAACCTTGTCGGTGTTTCACAAGGCGCTGTTAGACAATGGGAAGCGGGAGAAACGAGGCCAACGCTCGAAAAACTGGTTAAAGTAGCCTACTATCTACAAATGGACCTTCAGGACCTCATTTCAGAAGAGTATCCTGACCTTGTAGAACAGACGGCTATTATCGCGAAAGCGAAGGGGCAGAAAATCCTACCCATGTCCCCGCCCCCGCCCGCACCCGTCGAGCCCGTCGCCGTCACCCGAAGAATCCCCGTCGTCGGACTCGCCGCCGCCGCCATGTACGACCCCGCCCTCTCACAAATCTGCGACCTCTGGGACGCCTCCGACGAAACCGTCCCCTGCGTCATCGACCGAGAAGGCATCTTCGCCGTCCGCATCCAGGGCGACAGCATGGAGCCCGACCTCCACGATGGCGACGTCGTCGCCGTCGACCCCAACACCCTCCCCGCCACAGGAGACACCGCCATCATCTGCCTCCGCACCGAAGGCCTCGTCATCAAACGATGGCACTGGCGAAACGGCGTCATCCGCCTCGAGTCCCTCAACCCCGAGGGCAAAACCTACGAATGGACCAAGGACGAGGTCCACCAGCAGGGCCTGATCCTTTGGCGCTGGAAGGTCCTCGGCGTCCTCTGGCACAAACTCTGATCACCCCACCCACAAGGAACGGCACGCCATGAAACTCCCCCTCACCGCCCTCGCAGCCCTCGCCGCAGCCACCCTCCGCGCCATAGACCCCGCCCTCCTCGGCGTCGGCTTCGTCCCCGCCGCCGAGGCCCAGCCCGCCCTCGACACCACCAGACGCACCAAAGTCCAAGACGCCTGGGCCTACCCCATCACCGCAAAAGCCACCCTCATCCCACCCGGCGCAACTGACGTCACCAAACAGGCCTTCCTCCGAAACGCAGACGGCGCCTGGCAGGTCGTCGCCATTAAGGCCACCTTCAAGCTCAAAGGAAAAGCCCAACAAGAAGCCTTCGCAAAGGCCATCGAAGCCGCCCTCCCCCGCACCCTCACGGAAACCATCGGCACAAAAACTCGCTCCACATTCCAATCCGGCGACGAGCACGCCATGCTCACCACCGCCCCGGGCGAAGAAGACGCCGCCACCATCACCCTCTTCGTCTGGCGAGACGCCCTCGCCGACAAGCTCCTCGAACAAGAGACCGTAGCCGACGAGGAAAACACAACTGAGGCAGCGGAAGAGTCAGCCCCCGGAGAAAGAAGACTCAGCTCCTTCCTCGGCATCCCATTCGGCAGGGTGAATACGCGCACAGCAAAAGTCCTAAGAAAATCCAGCGTCAAAGGTCTATACACCTTTGAGCCCAAAAAACACTTCCTCTCGTTCGACCGATATTACGCAGACACCACAGATAACGGGGAAGTCTATACCATCTCCGCATCAATGCGCACCGGAAAATGGGATGGCCGCGACGAAGCGCTCACGCAAGTCCGCCTTGTCGCCTACTACATCGAGCAGAAATACAACTGCCGAGACGCCCGCGAGGACCTCACAGATAACTTCTCCTGCCCTCGTATACGCTACGACCTCGGCGGAACCACCATCTCCATCTATGCCACCGTCAGTGAGCACTACGATTGGACCATCTGGCTCGACGCAAAAGACGACGTGATCACCAAAAAAGACTTCGAATCCTGGCGAGACAACCAACTCGACGCACTCTGATCCATGTCAATTCCCGGCAAGAAAACCGCCTCCACCCGCTACGGACACGGCACAATCAGCCGCGCCCCAAACGGCCGCGGATACGACGCCGTCGTCTACGTCGCCGGAGTCCGCCGCCGCGCACGCCTCCCCTCCCTCCCAGAGGCCAAAGCCTGGCTCGACGCCCAGGACCCCGGCGACGCCGTCACCCTCACCGCCTCCCAGCTCCGCGACGCCAAGACCGCCCTCGCCCTCCTCCCCGCAGGCGTCACCCTCACCACCGCTGTCACCGAGTTCCTCAAGACCGCCAAGGCCAAAGACCACCCCCTCCGCAAAACCATCGACGACTTCCTCGAAGACCGACAGACTCAACTCCGCCCGCGCACCTTCCAATCCTACCGCCAAGTCCTCCTCAAGGCCGCCGGAGACTTCCCCGACGACCTCTCCGCACTCTCCAAGCCCGCCATCCGCGACTACGTCGCGCCCCTCGCCCCACACGCACGCAACCGCGCCATCCGCACCCTCTCCGCCTTCCTCGCCTGGTGCGTCGCCAACGACCTCCTCGACGACAACCCCGCCCGCGGCATCCCCCTCGCACGCACCGAGGAGCCCAAGCGCCAAGTCCTCACCCCAGACAAGACCCGCGCCCTCCTCGCCCACGCCGCCGCCCACGACCCCATCCTCATCCCCTACCTCGCCATCTGCCTCTTCGCCGGCCTCCGCCCCGAGGAGGCCAAACGCCTCACGCAGGACGACATCGGCCAGGACTACATCACCCTCACCGCCGCACACACCAAGACCGCCCAGGCCAGAACCGTCCCCATCCGACCCAACCTCCGCGCCATCTTAGACGCCCACCCACTCAAGGGCCACCGCGTCACCAACGGCGTCTCTCCCGACCGCTTCGCCAAACGCTTCTCCGCCCTCATCAAAACCTCCGGCATCGCCTGGGCCCCAGACATCATGCGCCACTCCTTCGCCAGCTACGCCTTCGAAACCTCACACGACGCCGCCGACACCGCCTATCAGATGGGTCACCGCGGCACCGACGTCTTCTTCCGCCACTACCGCGGATTGGTCCCTCCTACCTCCGGCAAAGACTACTTCTCCATCACCATCTAATCAGCCAATTTTTAGCCAGCGTTATCAACAACTCTTTGACAATATGTTAAAAACGCCACATTCGTAATGCGCAGGTCGTCGGTCCGATTCCGTCAGTTGGCTCCATCTTCCAAGCCCTGTGGCCCTCGGCCACAGGGCTTTTTCATGCCTCCCAATCCCTGTGCCCTCCTCACCCCCTGTGTCACGCAGTGTTCCCACTCCCATGGGCAACGTTTGGACAACGCTGAGGTATTCGTGACGGGGGAGGGTTTTTGCTATAATGCCTTCATGTTTGTGAAAGCTGAGGCGAATAAAAACCCGGGCAATGGTCAAGAACCATTGCTTTCTGTTGTTGTGCCGGTCTATCGCACGCCCGAGAAGCTTCTGCGTGGAGCGTTGGATTCCATTCTTGCCAGCGAGGGTGTGACGCTTGAACTCATCTGCGTGGACGATTGTCCCGGTTGCGAAAGTTCGAAGGTATTAGAGGAATACCGCGACCGTGACCCGCGCGTGGTGCTTTTAGTGAACGACCGTAATCGTGGCGTCTCCCACAGCCGCAACCGCGGCCTCGCCGCCGCCCGCGGCGAATGGCTCGCCTTCCAAGACTCCGACGACACCGTCCTGCCCGATGGCTATGCCACGTTGATTGCCTTTGCGAAAGCGCATAACTTGGATGCCGCACGAGGGTTGGCACGTCTGCCGCAAGAGCCCAAAGAGGTGACCATCCATGGCATCCCGGCGGGAGAGTGGCGAGTTGCCTCGACCACCGAAGGTCCCGAGGAGGCGTTGCGCTCCATTGTGCCGTGGTTCAGTTGGACGGTCTGGGGAGGGGTCTGCCGCCGTGAATCTGTGGAAAACCTGCGCTTCCTTGAGCGCGTCGCGCGTTACGAGGATTCGGCCTTCGTGGCGGAGATGCTGTTGCGTCCCCTGCGTGTGGGTTGCCTAAATCGCTACTTCCTGACGGTCTATCAACACGCCGACTCCCTTTCGCGCGTGGAGCCCAAGCCGCGGAGCTACGTGGAATATGCCATCGCGGCGCGGAGAATTGCGCGACTGATGGACTGCGCGAGGGAGACGATTGCGCCCATTATTCTGCGTTTCTACGCATGGCGTTGCCTACATATCCTCTTCAACGACCGCCGGGGCCATGACGCACCGCTCACGCGCCGCCAACGCCGTGCCTTTTGCGTCGCCGCGCGCGATACCTGCCGCGTCCTCCACCCACACCTCCCCCCTCGTCTACGTCTCCCCCTCTTCCTCCTCATCACCGCCCCGCGCCTCCTTTTCATGCCCGGCAACCTCCTCTGGAACGCCATCAAATGGGGAATGACTCGATGAACGAGCAACCTTTGGTCTCGATTGGTGTGCCAGTTGCCAAGTGTGTGTATCTGCGCGAGGCGTTGGCGTGTTGGACCAAGCAGACGTACAAGAATTTCGAGGTGTTGCTCTCAGACGATGCCGCACCAGGGGATGTCCGTGGGGCGGTGGAGCCTTATTTGGGCGATGCACGCTTCACATATGTACGCCAGGAAGTGAATTCCGCGCCGCATTTCACGCGCAATTGGAATGCGTGTCTGGAACGGGCGAAGGGGAAATATTTCGTCTTGGCCTCTGATGACGACCTCTATGCGCCGAACTTCCTAGAGCGGATGGTGACTTTGGCCGAGGCCCACCCCGAGGGTGATATTTTCTTTGCGGGCTGGACAATGCTAACGCGCGGTGGTGCCAATGGATGGGTGCGCACCCCTGTGGCGCAACGGCGGGATTGGGAAAGTGCCGTCACCTTCCTCTATCACCGCTATGCCTTGGGGATGCGGATTGTTGCGCCGCCGGTGTTGGTCCGAACCGAAGCCTTGCGAGCGATAGGCGGTTTCGCCGACTTGCCTGCGGCATGGTTTTCAGACGATTTGACGTGGGCGCGCTTGGCGCAACGTGGTGGCGTCTTCTTTGAGCCAGAGCTCTTGGTGGATTTTCGCATGGCGGGGCAAAATGTCACAATGAGTAAGGCCGCACGTTGGATGCGCGAAAAGTTCGCCGCAGTCGATGCGTACGAGCACGAAATTCTCCCGCTCACGCACTCCCTCCCCGCCACGAACGAAGCAGACCGCCTACGTAAGGCATGGTTGGAGCAAGGCTTGCCGCGCTGGTTGGAGCGTCACCGTCAAGAATTAGCGTGGGATTTGCCATTCCATAAGGCGTTGCCTTTCTACCTGAAGCGACTTATGCGGGGGGGGGGGGATAACAATAAACACCTTCCTCTTCTCCCTGACAAGGGTGTGCTCACGGCGCGTCCGAGTGCTGTTTCGTGCCCTTCGGAGACGCTGACCTGCCCCATCATGCTCTGCTTCAACGACAACTATGTGTTGCCGGCGGGCGTTGCCATCTGGTCGCTCTTGCATCATGCAAATCGATCGTGTACCTACCCAATTCATGTGGTGCATTCGGATATCACGCAGGAGCATCAAGAACGTTTGCGTAAGACGGTGGCGAAATTCCCCAACGCATCCATCGACTTCATGCAGACCAATGCCGTGCTGGACGACCTCTGGGCCGCCACGAAGGGTAAGTTCTCCTTCTCAAAAGAGATTTATTGCAAGTTCTTCATCGGAGAGCTCTTCCCCCAATACAGGCGAATGCTCATCACGGATGTTGATGTGATTTTCATGGACGACATCGCGCCGCTCTTTGAGATGGTTCCGGAGGGTGACTTCGCCTATGCTGGCATCCAAGACCTGAAACATCCCGCAGAGTCCCCTTTGGGGAGATGGTGTGCAACACATCAAATTCCTATACAGATGGAGCAGTGGAGGCAAAATCCAAACCTTTCCATTGGCGCCGGCCTGTTGATGGCAAACTTGGATTATCTGCGCGAACACAAACTTGCCGCAGAGATGGTGAAGTGTACGCTCGAATGTTGCGAACGCCTTATCCTACCCGAACAAAACGTCATCAACCTAGTCTGCGGGAACGTCAATGTACGTCTGCCGCTCCGCGTAATGATGTGCTCGTATTACTATCCTTACGCACGAAAGTGGAAGGGTTGGTGCGCCTCGCACGAAGCGCATGGCTACTCGGAACAAGAAGTGCGCGAAGCCTTGGCTCACCCCATCCAGTTGCACTACGCGGCAGGGAATCTGAAGCCCTGGAACAATCTGAATGTGCCCAAAGCGTGGGTCTGGGTGCGCTACTGCCTGCGTTCGGGTTGGTTCGGCGACTTCGCCGTGCGTTACCTACGCCTAGCCCCCGCCCTGACCCGGGGTTTCATCATGCGATGCTGGCGATTTGGGCTACGCAAAATGAGAATGGCGAAATAACTATGAAGGCGTTGTCTAGGTGACAGATAGAGTGTCTGTACCTATTTCGGCTCTTCATAGATTTTAACCGTCGCTCCAAAAGGCAAGCATCAATAGTGCCCAGGAAAAAGACCCGTAGATTACCCCATCGATGGGATGGCGTTAAGGGGCCTTTCTGAGACCCTATAGTGGTCCGAGGTCAACCACTATAGTGGTCGGAGGTGAGACCCTATAGTGGTCGGGGTCGAAACCCTTAAGGGTCCAGAAAGGGGCCTTTGGAGGGTGGCGCAGACCCACTCTCTATAATATAAGGTATAGGGCAATGTTGCTCGGGAAAGGATAGGCCGCAAGAGCACAACGCTTGCAGAGAAGCTTTCTCAGAACAGTACTGGCCAAACATACACCGGACGTCTGCTAGACGAGGGATATGATATAATACCCCTGATGTTTAGGAAGGATATGAATCTTAATACGAAGAAGTGGACTCAGGGGCCGCGGGCCTTTCGGGTTATTGTGCCGGCATGGCCGGTTCTTGGAGAGATCACGGCTCTGGTTTTGGCCGGGGCTGGATGGGTGTTGCGGATGAGGAGGGGCGTATGAAGGTTTTGATGGTGACGGGGAATGGGCGGTTGCTGGATGGGATCAATCGGCATGTGCTGATGGTGGCGGGGGGACTGCAGGCTCGGGACGTGGAGGTGGCGGTGTGCACGGTGGCGGCACATGGTGAGCTGGCGGAGGCGTTGGAGGCCAAGGGAATCAAGGTCTTTGCGCTGGGGTGCACGAGCGGCCATGATTGGCGACTGATTGGGCGCTTCTGGAAGGTGATGCGGACGTTTCGCCCGGATGTGGTGCATGGGCATATGTCGGCGGTGGGGATGGGGGCGGTATTGCGGTTGCTGTATCCGCGGACACCGGTGGTGCAGACTATCCATATGCTGACGTGTGGGACGTGGAAGCCCAGTTTTTGGCGTCAACCGGGATGGTGGTGGCGGGTGCGGCTAATGCCGCGGGTACGGCGATATGTCTTTGTGTCGCAGGGATTGCTGGAGGCGTGTGGGCAGGGTTTTCGCCCGGCGGAGGTGATTTACAACCCGATGTCCTTTGACCTGCCGCCGCAGGGGGAAACACCGTTGCGCACACTCATCGGGGTGCCAGAGGGGACGCCTGTGATTGGCACGGCTTGCAGAATTGTGCCAGAGAAATGTCCGGAGGCCTTCGTGCGGGTAATGTGCCAAGTACTTCGCGAGCGGCCTGATGTTCATGCCGTGGTGATGGGCGCGGGGCGGGCGAACCTGGAGGTAGCCATGCGATCTATCGCGACGGCGACCCCCGCCGGAGAGCGTCTCCATTTCCTGGGTTATCGGAAGGACGCACCAAGTTTGGTTGGGGAGCTAAACTGCTTTGTGATGACATCGCGGACGGAGGGGCTCCCGACCTCTCTGTTGGAGGCGGTACGTGCGAAGGTACCGATTGCCTTCATGGAAGGCAAGGGCGGCCAAGTGGACTTGGCGCGACTGAATGAGGCGGAGGGGCCTTTGGCGGTGGTGGTGCCGCAAGGGGACGAGGCGGGGTTGGCACAGGGCATTCTGCGACTCTTGGCGCAGCCGGAGGAAGCAAAGGCTCGTGCGGAGCGAGCCTACGAGGCGGCGCGAAAACGATATTCGATTGAATTGGCGGCGAAGGCGTTGGAATCGCTTTATCGCCGCGTGATTGAGGAGGCAAAGGCATGACAAAGCCGCGGGTTTTGATAGCTATTTGCGAGATTGCCGGCTATATGGGTGCGTCGCTGCGTGCCTTGGCGAAGGAGGCGGAGATTGCGATTTGGTCGTGCAAGCGCACGGCTTTTGAGCAGCCCGGCGTGCGTTATCTGGATTATGAGTCCGTGCCGACGGTGGAGGCGCTTTTCGATGCCTTGGGCGATTGGCGGCCGGACCTTTATCTCT
Source organism: uncultured Kiritimatiellota bacterium (assembly GCA_944389945.1). GTDB lineage: Bacteria > Verrucomicrobiota > Kiritimatiellia > RFP12 > DVOR01 > Spyradenecus. The sequence continues at coordinate 41,281 of CALXOF010000013.1, forward strand.
GTGGCGGGTGGGCTGACCGGCGTTATTTGGAGTTGGCGAAGCGTCTGCGTGCCACGGGTGCGAAGACGGTTCTGATGCTTGATACGCCGTGGCGCGGCACGCCGAAGCAGTGGTTGAATTGCGTGGTGGGGCGTTTTGTCCTGCGGCCGCTGTTTGACTTCGCGTGGGGGGCGGGTACGCCGCAGACAGGTTATATGCGCCGCGTGGGGTTCCCAGAGCGGGCGTTGAAGACAGGAATGTATGCCGCCGACAGCGCGAAGTTTTCCGCGCTCTACGCGCCCGATCGCGACCCGTGGCCGCACACCTTCCTCTATATCGGCCGCTACGTGCCCGTGAAGAATATGCGGCGGATGGAGCGCGCTTTCCTGCAGGCCATCGAGCGGATGCCGGAGAGCGATTGGCGGCTCTGCTGCATCGGCGGCGGCGAGCTGTGGGAGGAGCGCACTCAGCACCCGCGTATCGAGCACTTGGGCTACAAAAGTCCGCAGGAAATCCAAAACTTCATCCCGCAGGCCGGATGCTTTGTCCTGCCCAGCGTCTTTGAGCCGTGGGGTGTGGTGGTGCAGGAGGCCGCGCAGATGGGTCTGCCCCTGCTTTGCTCCAACGCCATCCAAGCGGCCACAGCCTTCCTCGAGCCCGGCAAGAACGGTTTCCAATTCGATCCCAACAACGAAGCGGCCATCGCCGAAGCCTTCTGCGCCGCCATGCTCCTGCCCGATGAGGCCCTCCGCGCCATGGGCCGACGCAGCCACGCTCTCGGCATGGCCTACACCACCGCAGACTGGGCCCAACGTGCCCTGAGTTTCCTGGCCTGAGATGAAAATCCTTCACGTCATCACCGGGATGGCCCGTGCGGCCGGCACCTCCGTCTTCTGCGGCGAGGCCCTGCGCGCACTCGCCGAGCAGGGACACGATTGCCGCCTGTGGGTGCGCCGCCACGACCCTGCCGACGCCTATCCCGCCGGCCCCGCGACAATCAGCGAAATGCCGCCCGAGGCCGACTGGCGTCCCGACGTGGTGCACATCCACGCCCTCTGGACGCCCTGGCTCTTCCGCGTCTTCCTCTGGGCCAAGCGTCGCCACATCCCCATCGTCTGGTCCCCGCACGGCATGCTCACGCCGTGGGCACTCTCGCAACGTGCGCTCAAGAAACGCCTTGCCCTGGCGCTCTACCAATGGTGGGGTCTGCGTGGGGCCACGTTGCTGCACGCCACCGCCCCCAGCGAAGTGGAAGATTGCCGCCGCGTTGGGTTGCGCGGTGCCACCACAATCATTCCCCTGGGAGTCGACCTCCCGACCGTCGAGCCACCCCCGCACGCCACACGCCCCAAAGTCGCGCTTTTCGTCTCGCGCGTTCACCCCAAGAAAGGGCTCTTCAACCTCGTCGATGCCTGGGCCCGCCTACGGCCGGAAGGTTGGCGGCTCCTCATCGCCGGCCCCTCCGATGGCACGCACGCAGCTGACGTCATCGCGCGAGCCCGCGCCGCAGGATTGGACGAGCCCTCCGTCACCTATCTCGGCCCCGTCTACGGAAAAGAAAAAGACGCCCTCTACGCCAACGCCAAGCTCTTCATCTTGCCCACCCACTCCGAGAACTTCGGCTCCGTGGTCATCGAAGCCCTCGCCGCCGCCACACCCGTCATCACCACCGTCGGCACCCCTTGGGAAGAGTTGCGCACGCACAACTGCGGTTGGTGGATCGAGATTGGCGTGGAGCCCCTCGTAGAAGCCCTGCGCGCCGCGCTCTCCCTCACCGATGCCGAGCGGCAAGCCATGGGCGAACGCGGCCGCGCCCTTGTGCGCGAACGCTACACCTGGCCCGCCGTCGGCCACGCCCTCGAATCCGCCTACCAGAGCATCTTGCCCAAAGACACCGGAGACCTCCCATGACCTATGGCTATGTGATGACAGGTGATGCAACGCGTTACTCCAAGAATGCGAACGCCTATCAAAAGCTCCGACTGTCCGTGGAAACATTGGGCGGTTGCATCTTTGTGCCGCGTGGGCAAACGGCGTGGTGCCCGGAAGACTTTCGCCGGGCGGTCATCGAATTGCCGGTGAGTGCCACGGGTGGCAAACTTGGACTTCTGCAGTTTCGTATGATGCGCGCCGTCAAGGGGAAGGTCGATCGATTGATTTGTGCGCCCTCCAATGAACCGAACCTCTTGGCGTGTGCCTTTGGGGCGATGATTCTGCGTTGCCGCTACATCTTCTGCTGTTGGGACCCGCCGGGCATCACGCTTCACAATCGTACCGATTGTCTCGGAAAGCTACGGGCCTGGCTGATGAAACGCCTGTTCGTCGTTGCCGTGCGGCATGCCGATTGTGTGGTGCAAAACCTTCATTCCGGTTTTCTGGATGGCTGGCTGCCGCAACGATTGCGTGCCAAAGTGCACGTCTTCCCCAATGGCACGCGGTGCGCGGACAATCAACGTGCGGCGGAGGGTGTGGAGCGAGTACGCGGACGCATTGGTGTGAATGGCGCCTTCGTCGCCTCGAAGGGTTGTTGGACAATCGCACGCATCTTTCATCGCCTGTGGTCGACGGATCACACGCGTTCGCTTGTGTGGATTGGCGCAGGCACCGATTATGAACCCGTGTTGCGTTGGTTCGCGGAGCAGGGCATCCCGCAGTCCGCCGTCATCGCGCCTGGGATGGTCTCCAATGAGGAGGCCATGCGCCTTTTAGCGACGTGCGAAGCGGCGCTCAACGCCTACGACAATCTCCCCAGCTGGCGGTGGAACTACGTGCTCAAGATTCCCGAATTTCTGTCGCTGGGGTTGCCCGTTGTCACCAGCGCGACGCCGGGAGCAGCCTCTTATATCACCGAACCCGCCGCAGGGGCCACATTCCCGCCTGGGGATGAGGAAGCCGCCGCCAAAAAGGTGGAGGCATTGCTTTCGAGCGCCCAGTTGCCGCAATGGCAGACGCGTTGCCGCGAATTGGCGCAAACCTATGATTGGGGTGCCATCAACCAGCGCATCGCAGACACCTTGTCGCAAAGCGGCATGCCACAGGTGGTCGTCGCACTGACCTCCTATGGGATGCGCGTGCAGACGGTGCATCAGGTAATTGAGACGCTGTTGCGGCAGACGCGGCGGCCGGATCGGATCGTCCTCTATTTGGCAAAGACGGAATTCGCGGACAACGAGGCGTTGCCCGCCTCCCTGCGCGCCCTCTTGTCTTCGACCTTTGAGGTACGCTTTGTCGATGATTTGCGCTCACACAAGAAGTATTTCTACGCCTTCAGGGAGTTCCCGGATGCGATTGTCATCACGGCGGACGACGACATCCTTTATCCCCCTCACTTGATCAAAGGCCTCTTGGCCTCATGGCAACGCCACCCACATGCGGTCTCCGCCGCTCGCGCACATACGATTGTGATGCGCGAAGATGGCACCTTCGCCCCTTATGCGGAGTGGATGGAGGCACCCAGAGTGATCAATCGGCCCAGCTTCCTGGTGATGCCAACCGGCGCCGGCGGCATCCTTTATCCGCCCAAGTGCTTCTCCGAGGCGTTGTTCGATTGGGAAACCATCCAAAAGACCTGTCTGAGGGCCGATGACCTCTGGCTCAAATGGCACGAATTGGAACGCAACGTGCCGTGCGTGTACGTTCCGCGGCTGTGGTCCGGGCGCACCACCGAAGGGTCGCAAGTATGTGCGCTCTGGAATCACAACGGGTCACATGAGGAGGCCCAAACAGAGACGCCCAACGAGCGTGCGTGGCGGTTGATCATGGAAGCCCGGCGCCCGCAAAGCGAAGAGATCCGCCTTCGTCTGCTCCAATGTTGGCAAGAGGAAGTGAAGCGCGGCGGCCTTCATGCCTGGCTCGTGCGCCAACGCAAGTGTGGACATCAGCCCCTGCGCTTAATCGCGCGCCTCTCCCTTAGCCTCTACGAACAAGGCTTCCGTTACACCCTCTACCACGCCCTCCACAAGCGTGGCTAGCGTTCAAAGCAATGTCATAGACTATTAATCAAGTTCGAGAGAAAAGAGAGCCTCAAAGACTCCAATGAGAGCGCGAAATATCCAGTCGCTATCAGTCGTTCCTTGGTCTTGCAGCCCGTGCCAAACGCCTTCTCCGCCGCGGATGAGAGCCAGGGCGTTGCTTTTTCGCGGAAGAATGGTGGCAAACACAAGAAAAATGAGGGTTTGCTATAATGGCGGCATGACGCGTGTGCTTTACTACCTTCAATTTCTCCTGTTGGCCGGACTTTGGTGGCTCTACCGCCTGGTGCCCGTGCGGTGGGCTTACCCCATCGGCTGGGGCGTGGGCGCGGGTGCGTTTTCCCTCTTCCACCGTTGCAGGCGCGCCCAAACCGCAATTGACAACGTCCTCATCGCCGGCATCACCAAGAGCCGCGCCGAGGCTTACCGCATCGCCCGTTTCTCCGTCGGTCACTTCGTCGGGCACGTCTGCGAGGCGTTGCGCATCTCTGACCGCGTTACCAAGGAGAACTGGCGTGACCACGTGAAGCTGGAGATGGACCCCGAGGTCGAGAAGCTCGTTTTCCAGCCCACCTGCCCCGTCATCCTCGCCACCGGCCACCTGGGTGCCTGGGAGGCCGGCATCACTGCCATCACCAGTGTGCGTCCGTTCTTCGCCGTCGCCCGCCTGATGGACAACCCCTTCCTGCAACGCTTCCTCAACCGCCACAACTTCCGCGGCGGCGCCACCATCATCCCCAAACAACGCGGTTTCCGCGGCGAGGCCATGCGCCGCTGGCGCAACCAAAACGCCGCCCTCGCCATCCTCTTCGACCAACACTGCTCCCACGGCGCGCTCGTCCCCTTCTTCGGCCACTCCGTCCAGGTCTACACCTCCCCGGCCCGCCTCCACCTCTCCACCGGCGCCCCCATCCTCGTGGGCGGCTTCCTCCGCACCGGGCCACTCCAATACAAGATGGTCGCCATCGGCAAGCCCATCCTCGCCAAGCCCGACCTCCCGCACGACGAAGCCCTCCGCGTCCTCACCGCCGATCTCATCGCCCGCTTCGAGCAGGTCATCCGCATGGCCCCCGAGCAATACCTCTGGCTCCACCGCCGCTTCCGCGACATCCCCCTCCCCGCCGACGTGGAACCCTGACATGGCCTGGTACACCCCCGCCGACGATGCCCACATCCGCCGCGAACGCGAACGCGCCCGCGCCCTCCGCGCCTCGCCCTGGTGGAAGGCCCAGCTCGCCAAAGGCGAATGCCACTACTGCCACAAACACTTCCCGCCCGACAAGCTCACCATGGACCACATCATCCCCGTGGCCCGCGGCGGCACCTCCACCAAAGGCAACGTCGTCCCCGCCTGTTTCGCCTGCAACCAATCCAAAGCCGCCACCACCCCCGCCGAGCAAATCCTCGACCAACTCTTCCCCGACGAAGCCTAACCGCTTCATAAGGAAGTTTGGAGGTTTGGAGGCTTGGCCTCTTTCTTCCCTTTCCTACCCCAGGCCCGCGGCTATTGCGATTACCGTGCGCCATCCCCTGTCGTATCCCCATCCTAAGTGCTCTTCGCTGGCCTCCTAAAAGGTCCCTTCCGAGACCCTATAGTGGTCCGAGGTCAACCACTATAGTGGTCGAGGGTGAGACCCTATAGTGGTCCGACCCGAAACCCTTAGGGGTCCGCGAAGGCCCCTTTGAGGAGCGCGGAGAGAGGCTTTAAGAAAGTGTTGCATGGTGGGGCGGTTTTTGATATTGTTGGAGCAGTTATGAAACGCATGGATTTTGCGCTTGGCCTTCGACTTAGCCTGCTGCCGCTGTTGGGCGGCGGGTCGCGGATGGCTTGGCGTATGGTGTAACATGCGTGATGAATGACGGCAAGTGGCCTCCGCGGGTTGGTTTAGACGGCGGGGGCCTTCATTTTGCGATAGCCTGCGACGTCCCCAAAGGGCCGAGAAAAGGAAACAAGACATGGACACGAGGAAGATCTCGATTTTCGACACGACGCTGCGCGACGGCGAGCAGAGCCCGGGCTGCAGCATGAAGTTGCACGACAAGCTTCTGGTGGCGGGCAACCTTGAGGCGCTGAAGGTGGACGTGATCGAGGCGGGCTTCGCAATCGCCTCGCCGGGTGACTTTGAGAGCGTGCAGGCCATCGCGGCGCACGTGAAGGATTGCACGGTGGCCTCGCTGGCGCGTTGCCTAAAGGGCGACATCGACCAGGCGTGGGCGGCGGTGAAGAGCGCGGCGCGTCCGCGTATCCACGTCTTCCTGGCCACGAGCCCGGTGCATATGCAGTATAAGCTGCGGATGACGCCGGAGCAAGTGCTCCAGCAGGCGACCTCGATGGTGGCCTATGCGCGCAACCTCTGCCCCGAGGTGCAGTTCTCGCTGGAGGACTACACGCGCACGGAGGAGGAGTTCTCCTGGCAGGTGATCGAGAGCGTGATCAAGGCCGGCGCGGCGGTGGTGAACCTGCCCGATACGGTGGGTTATGCGATTCCCGAGGAGTTCGGGGCGCGTATCTCCCGCGTGCTCGAGCACGTGCCCAACGCGGGCCAGGCCACGCTGGCCGTCCACTGCCACAACGACCTGGGTCTGGCGGTGGCTAACACCCTGGCGGCGCTCCGCGCGGGCGCGGGCCAGGCGGAGTGCACCATCAACGGCATTGGCGAGCGTGCGGGCAACGCGGCCCTCGAAGAGATCGTCATGGCGTTGAAGACGCGCAAGGACTTCTTCAAGGGGCTGGAGTGCCGCATCGACACCACGAAGATCATGGGCACCAGCCGTTGCGTCTGCTCGGTGACGGGCAGCCGCGTGCAAGCCAACAAGGCCATCGTGGGCCAGAACGCCTTCGCGCACGAGTCCGGCATCCATCAGCACGGCATGCTGGCCAACCGCGAGACTTACGAAATCATGACGCCTGAGTCCATCGGCCTGACGCAGAGCCAGATGGTCCTGGGCAAGCACTCCGGCAAGCACGCGCTGAAGGACCGCCTCACCCAGCTGGGCATCACGCTGAGCGACGAGCAGCTCCAGGAGCTCTTCGTCCGCTTCAAGGACCTGGCCGACGCCAAGAAGATCGTCACCGACGCCGACGTCGAGGCGCTGGCCCGTGGTCTGGAAATGCGCGCCGACGGCAGTCAGAAGCTGGTCTTCGACCGCTTCCTCGCGGCCACCGGCAACACCAACGCCAACGTCTCGACGGTGCGCCTGAAGGTCGATGGCCAGCAGGTCGAGGCCGTGGCCATGGGCAGTGGCCCCATCGAGGCCTCGTTCAACGCCATCAACCAGATGCTCAACCTGCACGTGACCGTGGAGAACTTCGCCGTCTCGGCCGTCACGGCCAACGTCGACGCGCAGGGCGAGTGCGAGCTCCGCGTCCGCCACAACCAGAAGGTCTACCTGGGCCGCGGCGTGGCGCAGGACATCATCGAGGCCGCCATCCGCGCCTACGTGCACGCCCTCAACGGCCTGCTCGAGGATGAGCAGCGCATGACCGCCAACGCCGCCGCGCTCGCGGCTTCCGGCATCGGCGACGGCCTGGCCTAAGCAAGGAGCCGCCCCATGGACATCGCCACGTTGGATGTGCGCGCCCTGCGTCTGGGCCAGAGCCTCACGCTCGATGGTCTGGTGCACACCGGACGCGACCGCCTGCACAAGCACCTCCATGAGGGCGGCGCCCTGCCGCCGGGCGTCGACCTGCGCACCTCCGCCCTCTACCACTGCGGCCCCGTGATGGTGGCCGATGGCACAGGCGGGTGGCGCATGGTCGCCGGCGGCCCCACCACCTCCTCCCGCGAGGAACCCTACGAGGCCAACGTCATCGCGAAGTTTGGCCTGCGCGTCATCATCGGCAAAGGCGGCATGGGGCCCAAGACCATCGCCGCCTGCCGGGAATATGGCTGTGTCTATCTGCAGGCCGTGGGCGGCGCGGGTGCGCTCATCGCCGCCGCCGTCGAACGCGTCGAAGGCGTGGACTTCCTGCAAGACTTCGGGCCGGCCGAGGCCATGTGGCACCTGCGCGTGCGCGGCCTCCCCGTCACCGTCGCCATCGACGCCCACGGCAACAGCCTCTACGACCAAGTCGCGGCCGCCTCCGCCACCCGCCTCCATGAACTCCTCGCCTGACGCGCCCTTCTTCTCGCTTGTCATCCCGGTCTACAAGGTGGAGCGGTTCCTGCCCGACGCCTTGGACTCCGTGCGCGAGCAGACCTTCACTGACTACGAAGTCTTCTGCGTGGACGATGGCAGCCCCGATGGCAGCGGCGCGCTCCTCGATGAGGCCGCCCGCGGCGATGGCCGCCTCCGCGTCATCCATCAGCGCAACGCCGGCGTTAGCGCCGCCCGCAACCGCGCCCTCGATCACGTCCGCGGCTCCTACGTCCTCTTCCTCGACCCCGACGATGCCATCTGCCCCGAATGGTTCGCCACCTTCGCCAAGGTGATTCACGCCCACCACCCCGACTTGGTGCAATTTGATTATCACTATATTGAAGAGGCGGACGACTGGCGTGCGGTCTCTGTTTCCGCGTGGGAAGACAACCGTTGCCACGTGGCCACCGATGCACTGACTTGCGGCGAGCTCTGGGGAGAACGTTTCGTAAGTGCGGGGCATCCTGTAACCAAAGCCTGGCGAGCAAACCTCCTCAAGGACCGTTATTTTCCCGTGGGCATCGCACTCTATGAGGACCGCCACTTCCTGTGGGATGTCTTCCCCGATGTACATCGTCTGGCCGTGGCGGACTTTCCAGGCTACTTCTACCGCAAAAACGCGACCTCCGCCCTGGCCAAGCCGCGCCCGGCCCTCGAGCGCGCCCGCATCACCATCAGCGAATACCGCACGCTCTTCGCCCTCGATCGCCGTTTGCGTGGCGACCCCCGGCGTCCCTACCCGCTTTTCTACTATGCCATCCATGCGTGGGCTGGTTTTCGTATCAAGTTACGCCTCCGTCGGCAAGACAAGCCCATCGCCCTCCCCCCCGTGCTACCTCCCATCGCCCGAACCCGCCTCGCCATCCTCGCCCGCCTCCTCTTCCTCCGCCTCCTCTTCACCGCCGAGACCCTCCGCCTCTTCCTTTGCCGTCTCAAGGAGCGCCTGAGATGAATCACGCAGCCGCGCCCTATTTCTCCCTCATCGTTCCAGTCTACAAGGTGGAGCGCTTCCTTCAAGACGCGCTCGACTCCGTCCATGAACAGACCTTCACGGACTACGAGGCCCTCTGCGTAGACGACGGTAGTCCAGACGGTAGCGGCACAATCCTTGACGAAGCGGCCCGCGTCAATCCGCGTTTCCGCGTCATCCACCAACGCAACGCCGGCGTCAGCGCCGCCCGCAACCGTGCCCTCGACCGCGTCCGCGGGCAATACATCCTCTTCCTCGACCCCGACGACGCCGTCTGCCCGGAGTGGTTCGCCGCCTTCGCAACCGTGACGAACCGTTACGCGCCCGCCATGGTCGCTTTTGGCCGCACGCGCTTTGAAGAGGACGATGACTGGCGCACGCTGGCTCACCCTCGTTTTGACGCGACCACCTGCCGACTCTTCCAAGACCCCCTCGCCTGCGCAAAGGAACTCTGGCCGGAGTTGCGCTACAACCGTGTTGTCTGGGAGATGGCCTGGCGGGCCGACCTCATCGGCGACAGCCGTTTCCAGGTCGGCATCCGCAACGGCGAGGACACCGTCTTCCACTGGGACGTCTTCCCCAGACTTGACTCCATGGCCGTGGCGGACTATCCTGGCTATTATTATCGTTGTCGGCAAGGCTCCGCCGTCTATACCTTCATGCCGGCCTCCGTCCGGGCGCGCCAACACCTCCTCCCCATTGTCCACATCATCGCACTCACCCGCGCCCTCCGCGGCGACCCGCGCCGTCCCTTCCCCATCCTGAGCTACGCACCCTATATCTGGCAGGCCTCCATCTGGCGCCCCCTCACCATGGCTCTTCGCCTCCGGCGCGACCCAGAAATCCATCTCGACACGCCACCACGTCTTCGTTGTTGCATCCAACGTCTCGACCGTGGCGAGACCGACCCTGCCCGCGTGGCCATTACCCTCCGCCTTGCCTTCCTCTACACCCTCCTCGCCCTCGAGTGGTTCCGTTGCCTCCTCTGCCAGGCCTTGGAAAAAGCGCGTAACCGCTAAGAGAACCACAAGGCGTAGCGCGGGAAGCCCACAAGGCCCACGGCGTTCTATACCAATCAAGCCAATTCCATCAGTCGCCATTCTGCGAAGGTGGTGGGGGATTTGGTATACTAAGAGGACTTATGCGAACGAGATGGACGCTGTTTGAGGTGATGGGCATCCCGGTGCGGGCGGATTTGTCTGTGCTGGTGTTGGCGGCGTATGTGTTGTTCACGACGTTCCCGCAGGTGGAGGTGGGACTCTTCTTGGCGGTGGCGTTGTTGGTCTCGATTGTGTTGCATGAATTGGCGCACAGTGTGGTGGCGATGGCGTTCGGGGGACAGGTGCGGGACATCACGTTGCAGTTGCTAGGCGGGTGCGCGGCCATCACGCGGATGCCGCCGAAGCCTTCGCATGAGGTCTTGATGGCGGCAGCGGGGCCGATTTGCTCGTTTGCGCTGGCGGCGATTTGCATAACGGCGGCCGACTGGTTCCCCCTGCGTTATCCGGTAATGAAAGTCGGGGATTATGTTCTGACGCAGGAAGGTCCGAACGAGTGGCTTCTCTTGGCCGGCTGGCTGAACCTGGGCCTGGCGCTCTTCAACCTGGTGCCGGCCTTCCCGATGGACGGCGGGCGCATCCTGCGCGCGACCCTGCAGTGCTTGGGCAAAGCCAAAGTGGCGGCCACGGAAATCGCCGTGCGTGTGGGACAAGGTTTCGCCATCCTGTGGGCGGCGATTTGCGTGCTGGACTTCATGGGGGTGCGTTTCGCGGCGCCGGCGGGGTGGCCGGTGGCGTTACAACTGATTTTCAACATTGTCTTTGGGAGCGGCGGCTTCCTGTTGCTCCTAATTGCTTACATGATTTGGGTCTCCGGCAAGCGCGAATTGGATTATGTGCGCTGGGAGGAGACCTCCTACGGAGGCTGGAGATGAGTCTAGCGGTCGGTATCGTGGGCTTGCCCAACGTGGGCAAATCCACTCTCTTCAATGCTTTGACGCGCGCGCAGAACGCTGAGGCGGCGAACTATCCCTTCTGCACGATCGAGCCCAACAAGGCCACGGCCCCCGTGGCGGACTCGCGCGTGGAGAAGCTCGCCGAAATCTGCAAGAGCGGGCGCGTGGTGCACGCCACGGTGGACTTCACGGACATCGCGGGCCTGGTGCGCGGCGCCAGCAAGGGCGAGGGCCTGGGCAACCAGTTCCTCGGCAACATCCGCGAGTGCGATGCCATCCTCGAGGTCGTCCGTTGCTTCGATAACGATGACGTGGTGCACGTGGAGGGCTCCGTCGACCCCATCCGCGACGTGGGTATCATCGAAACCGAGCTCGTGCTGGCCGACCTCCAAAGCCTGGAGAAGCGCCTTGACCGCATCAACCGTCAAGCCCGTGCCGACAAGTCGTTGGCCAAAGAGGTCGAGGCCATGACGGCCCTGCGCGACCACCTCGATGCCGGTGAGCCTGCGCGCACCTTCGAATTCGCCGACCCCGATGCCATCGAGCCCACGCGTCGCGAGCTCCGTCTGCTCACCGACAAGCCCATCATCTACGTGGCCAACGTGGGCGAAAGCGACCTGGGCCAGCCCGACAACAAGCACGTCCAAGCCCTCAAGGCCCACGCCGCCGCCCACAAGTGCGACACCGTCACCATCTGCGCGGCCATGGAGGCCGACCTCGCCGGCCTCTCCGACGAAGAGCAGAAGGACTTTCTGGAATCCTACGGCCTGGAGCAGTCCGGTCTGGATGCCACCATCCGCATGGCCTACCACACGCTCGGCCTGCAGAGCTTCTTCACCGCCGGCCCGATGGAGGCCAAGGCCTGGACCATCCGCCAAGGCTGGACGGCCCCCAAAGCCGCCGGCGTCATCCACTCCGACTTCGAGCGCGGCTTCATCCGCGCTGAGGTCGTCTCTTACGACGACTTCGTCGCCCTGGGCGGCGAGGCCCACGCCCGCGAAAAGGGCCTTCTCCGCGTGGAAGGCAAGGAATACGTGATGCGCGAGGGCGACGTCGTCCACTTCCTCTTCAACGTCTGAGGCCGTTATGTCCGAACGATACGATCTTCCCGGAGACGTGGGCAAATCCCGTGCGTGGGTGCGCACACTCTTGGTGTGGGGCTTGCCCCTGGCCGCTTGGGCGGCCGTCATCATCGGCTGGTTCCTCTTTGCCGACGGCGACCCCTCAACGCCGGACCCGTCTCCGCCCGCCCCCGCCGTCGGGCAAGAAGTCTCGCGCCAAGCCGACGAGGCGCTGGAGAAAGAGTCCGGCCAGCAAGCCTCCCGCCCCACGGAGTACGACTTCCGTGGCGCCAAGAGCGCCCTGGGCCTCCCCAACGAGGAGCTCTGCAAGACCGGCATCCTGGTGGATCCCACCACGCGCAAGGTCCTCTGGGCCAAAAACGCCGACAGGGCCGTCCCCATCGCCTCCATGTCCAAGATGATGACGATGCTTCTGGCCGAGGAGGCCCTCGCCACCGGCCGTGTCTCCCTCGAGACCCCCATCAAGGTCACAGACGCGGCCTATAAAATCGGCGGTTCACAGGTCTGGCTCGACCCCAAGGAGACCTTCCCGCTTGGCGAGCTCCTCAAAACCGTCGCCATCAAGTCCGCCAACGACTCCGCCTACCTCGTTGGCGAATACCTCGGCGGCGGCGACATCTCCGTCTTCATCAAGGCGATGAACGACCGCGCCCAAACCCTGGGCATGAAGAACACTCGCTTCTACGACGCGCACGGCCTAGGCGACGACAAGGGTAACCACAACCTCTCCTCCGCCCACGACCTCGTCCTCCTCGCCGAGCACCTCATCCGCTATCCCGACGTCCTGCGCCTGTCTTCCACCCGCATGGACTCCTTCCGCAACGGCAAGATGCAGCTGCGCAACAGCAACAACCTGGTCTTCAACCGCGTCCCTGGCGTGGACGGCCTCAAGACCGGCTTCACCGACGAATCGGGCTTCTGCGTCACCATCACCTGCGAGCGCGGCGGCCGCCGTCTCATCGGGTGCGTCACCGGCTTCAAGACCTCCAAGCAACGCGACGCCTTCTGCAAGGCGCTCCTCGACTGGGGTTACGCGCAATGACCCTGCGGCCCGCGGTCTTCGCCCTTCTCGGCGCGCTCCTCCTCTCCGGATGCGCCGCCAGCGTGGCCGACCGCATCGCCGAGCGCCAAGCAGCCTACGATGCCTACCCCGCCGAAGTCCAAGAGCGCATCGCCCGTGGCCAAATCCGCCTGGGCGACGACCAAGACGCCGTCTGGATGGTCTACGGCAACCCCACCGAGCGCTTCTCCCGCACCGACGCCAAGGGCAAAACTGAGACCTGGGTCTACAAGGTGCTCGGCTTCTCCGACGAGGTCTACCCCACCGTCCGCCCCGTCTACCGGGACTACTACGGCCGCCGCTTCGGCACCTACTACATCGACGACACCCCGCGCTACGCCTGGCAGGAGGTGCTCCGCATTGAGTTCACCGATGGCCGCGTCTCCGCCATCCAAATGATGGAGTGAGCCATGCACCGCCAACAGGTCACCTCCGAAGAAATCGCCCAAGAGACCCTGGTCCTGGCCGGCCCCGCCGCCCACCACCTCCTCCACGTCCTCCGCGTCCGCGAGGGCGATGAGGTCGGCGCCTTCGACGGTGCCGGGGCCACCCGCCTCTACCACGTCGCCGAGCGCGCGCCGGACGCCCTCACCCTCGTCGCCAAGCAGCCCCTCTTCCACCAAGACGTCCGCCCCATCCGCCTCACCCTCTTCGTCTGCGTCCCAAAGGGCGAACGCATGGAGTGGCTCCTGGAAAAGGCCACCGAGCTGGGCGTCGACCGCATTGTGCCCGTCCTCAGCGCCCGCACCGTTGTGCGGTTGGATGCCCGCCAAGCCCGGGCCAAACAGGAACGCTGGCTCCGCATCGTCCAGGCCGCCGCCCGCCAATGCGGCGCCGCCCGCCTGCCGGAGCTTCTCCCGCCCACGCCCATCGCCGAGACCGCGCCCCTCATGCGCGCCTGTTCCACCCTCATCGTCGCCGCCCTCACCCCCCAGGCCAAGCCCCTCTTCCCCGTCCTAGACACCCTCGACGCCTCCGCCCCCAACCAAGAATGGGGCTGGTGGTGCGGCCCTGAGGGCGACTTCACCCCAGACGAACTCCGCTTCATCCTTGATCACGGTGCCATTCCCGTCACCCTCGGCCCTCTCATCCTCCGCGTTGAGACCGCCGCCCTCTACGGCCTCGCCAACCTGGGATGCCGGAGGGAGGGCGCGGGTGCAACCCGCACCCTCCCGGAGAACGGAAAACGGAAAACGGAAAACGGAGTGCGCGACGAGCGCGCGACAAGCCAATCCACGTCCGAATCATGAGTCGCACCTCCCTTCCTATTTCTTTCATTCTTCGTGTCCCTTCGTGGTCCTTTGTGTCCTTCGTGTTTCCCCCAATCTCCAAAAGTTCCCCCTTCTCCCCATCCGTCGCCCGTTAGGGCGTTCCGTTCTCTGTTCTCCGTTCTCTGTTCTCCCTATTCCCCGCCCATCGGCTCTCCTCATAACAATGACTACACCTCTCTTCCCCACCATCGGCATCGCCGGCATCGGCCTCATCGGCGGCTCGCTTGCCAAAGACCTCCGCACCTTCGGGCTTACCGGCCGTATCCTCGGTTGGAACCGCACCGCCGCCCACGCCGAGCGCGCCCTTGAGCTCGGCCTCGTGGACGAGACGGTCCCCACCCTCGAGGAGCTCGCCGCACAGAGCGACCTCCTCGTCCTGGCCATGCCCGTCGACATCCTCGTCCAGAAACTCCCCGCACTCCTCGATGCCGCCCGCCCCGACCAAACCCTCATCGACGTCGGTTCCACCAAGCGCGCCCTCGCCGAGGCCGTCGCCGACCACCCCCACCGCGCCCGCTACGTCGCCTGCCACCCCATGGCCGGCACCGAACGCTCCGGCCCCGACGCCGCCATCGACAACCTCTTCCGCAACCGCTTCACCCTCATCATCGACCCCGAGCGCAGCGCCCCCACCGCCCTCGCCAAGGTTCGCGCCCTCTGGGAACGCGTCGGCGCCGTCCTCGCCGAGATGTCCGCCGCCGAGCACGACCGCACCGCCGCGCTCCTCTCCCACATGCCCCACGTCCTGGCCTACGCCCTCGCCCGCACTATCAAAGAAGCCGAGCGCAACCAAGCCCTCAACGCCCGTTTCGCCGGCGGCGGCCTCGCCTCCATGACGCGCATCGCCCACAGCCCCATCTCCATGTGGCAGCCCATCTTCCGCCAGAACAAAGGCCCCCTCCTCGAAGCCGTCGACGCCTTCGCCGAGCACCTCGCCGCCTTCCGTAAAGCCATCGCCGAAGACGACTCCGCCGCCCTCGAATCCCTCATGCGGTGACCCTCCCTGCCTCTTTATCCAAGACAGGCTCACAAAAAGCCCGGGTGCGTTGCAAGCACTCGGGCTATTTCTTCGTCTAGAAATGACGAAAGACGAATCACCGTTGTGGTTCAGGAGGCAGCGGGGGGAGGTCTTTGCCTTCGGTCTCCTCAAGAAAACGGTCGAAGTCAGAGCGATAGGTACAATCTTGAATGCGGCGATACTTCTCGAACTCAGTCTCTGCGTGGAGCCTGGCGGCCTCCATGGAGACGGTACCTTTGTCTTTCAGGATGCCGCGCCCCCAGAGGGTGAGGAAGGCGTCCAAACGCGTGGCCCAATCCTCCATCGTCATGGGGATGTGGCGTTTGGCCTGATCCTCGGCATAGTCGAGGTAGGCTGAGACGATGCGGGAGAGTTGGGCAAGTTCCTCCTCGGAGAGGTAGTCCTTGGCCACGCCAACATCATACTTCTGGATTTTACCCTCGGGCGCGTCCTTCCAGTTGGTCAGGCCCATGTAGGGCTTGGAAGCATCGGCACGGTGATAGATGAGCTCGGCGGCGGTCTGGCCCGTGATGGCGTAGTGGAGTTTGTTTTGGACGGCGGCAAAGAAAGTGCGCGTAGCCTCGGCGGAGGGGTCGTAGTCGAGGGCGGTGGCGTAGATGTCGGTGACCTTTTGGTAGAAGCGGCGCTCGGAGAGGCGAATCTCGCGAATCTTTTGGAGGAGCTCGTCGAAGTAACGTTCGGTAAGGCGCGAACCGCCGTTCTTGAGGCGTTCCTCATCCATAGCCCAACCCTTAACGGTGAAGTCTTGGATGATGGCGTTGGCCCATTTACGGAACTGAACGGCGCGGGGACTATTGACCTTGAAGCCGACGGCGATAATCATCCGCAGGTTGTAGTGCGCCACCTGGCGGGTGACTTGGCGAGAACCCTCCTGCTGAACAATTCGAAAATATCGAATAGTTGCCTCCTCTAACTGTTCCCCATCAGCGTAGATTTGCTTGATATGGTGATTGATGGTCGGGAGGCCAATGTCGTAGAGCGCGGCCATGAGGCGCTGGGTCATCCAGAGGGTCTCGTCCTCATAGCGGAGGTCAAAGGATTCTTCCGTGTCCCCGGCGGCAATGACGTAAGTGAGGTATTCGGCGGCAGAAGATTGGGCGAGGCTAGGTTTCTT
This sequence comes from uncultured Kiritimatiellota bacterium, assembly GCA_944389945.1. Lineage (GTDB taxonomy): Bacteria > Verrucomicrobiota > Kiritimatiellia > RFP12 > DVOR01 > Spyradenecus. Next base: position 57,861 of record CALXOF010000013.1, read on the forward strand.
AGGCTTTTTCATGGTGTCTTCAAGGGCTAGGAGGTAAACAACTAAAAGTAGTATAACACAATCGCGGGTCAGGGGTTGAGGACGCGGGTCCAGAGGGCGTCGAGGGTTTTGTCGGTGGGGCGGGAGGGCGGAGGGAGGTTCGGGGAGAAGGCGCAGAGGCGGAGGACCTCGATGGACCAGCGGTAGTCGGTGAGGGCAATGGGGTCGTGGCGGGGTTTCTTGGGGAGGGCGAGGAAGTCTTTGTAACGCTGCCAGTGGCGGAGGACGGGCTCGGCCTTGCGGCGGTCGCCGGCGGGATTATTGCGGGCGCGTTCAAGACGGTCGGCAACACCTTCGAGGATGAGGGGATAGCGGTCGAGCCACGCTTGGGGGGTGGCGGCGACGAAGCCGTCGTAGACGAGCCAAGCGAGCTGGTCGAGGATGTCTTCGAGGGTGTCGGGGTAGACACCGGTGGCGGTCTGGGCGGCGTGCTCGAGGCGAGCGGTTTCGGCGAGGATGTAGAGGGCGCGGCGGCGGAGGTCGGCCACGGTGCTTTGGAGACGTTTGCGACAGGCCGAGAGACGGGATTTGAGGGCGTCGGCATCGGGCGGAAGGTCGGGGGAGAGGCAGACCTCCTGGAGGGCGCGGTCGAGGATGTCGCGGCCGAGGCGTTCGAGGGAGAGACCGGCATTCTTGGCGAAGAGCTTGACGGTGGCGGTGGGGGACGGGATGGCCTCGAGGTTTTTGGCTTGATTGCCCAGGAGGGCGCGAAGCTCGTCAAGACACTCTTTGCGGCGGGCGAGGGCCGCGAGGGCGGGGTCGGCGATGGCGGCGGACTTGGGCTTGGGCGCGGACTGGGGCGCAAAGAGGTCGAGGAGCGGCTTGAGGTTGCGACCCTGGCCAAGGACGTCGCCCACCTTCTCGACGCGAAAGTTCATGCGCAGGTGCGGGGGCAACTTGTCCTCGGCCCAAGGGGTCTCATCGACGCGGACGCCGCATTCGTCACGAAGGAGGCAGAAGAGGGTCTCGCCGAGGGGGCGGGCGTAGGGCTTGGCGCGGGAGAGGATGAGCGACTGGAGCTCCGGGAGGGGGCCAAGGACGTGGCGGACGCGGCTGGGGAGCGCGTTGAGGAGCCACATGACCTTGTCGGGGAGGAGGCCGGGGACGAGCCACTCGGCGTGGAAGCCCTGGAGGAGCGGCAGGTGGTCGGGGTCGGTCACGAGGGTGACGCCGTCATCGGAGGCGCCTGGGTCATGTTTGTAGACCAGCGGGAAGGCATGACCGCCGACGGTGAGGGTGTCGGGGAAGTCGCGCAGGGTGTCATCATCAACGGCGAAGGCATCGCCCGCGAGGGGGAGGGGCGGACACTTCTTGAGGGCCGGGGCGTTGCAGACGTCGGCGGGAAGGCGCTCCTCATAGAAGGCGATGAGGCGTTCGCGGAGGGTGTCGCGGGCGTCGCGGCGGAGGGCGGTAAGTTGCTCGAGCAGACGTTGCCGAGCCCAGTTGGCGGCGAGCCAGGCGGGCGGGTTGCGGATGGCGTCGGGGACGGTGAGGGCGTCGGCGATGAAGAAGCGGCGGGCGGCCTCGGGGTCGAGGCGTGAGAGGTCGCGGAGGCGGCCTTTGGCAAGAGGCAAACCGAAGAGGGTGACGTCCTCATGGACGCGGACGAAGCCTTTGTCGGGGTCCCAAAAGGCGGAGTGGCGGTGGACGCGGCAGAGGGGGCCGGCGATGGGCTCGATCCAGCGCGGGTCGATGCAGGCGACGGTGCGGCCGAAGAGGCGGGAGGTCTCAACGAGTTCACCGGCGAGGACCCACTCGCGGGAGTCGGGCAGGACGTCGCCCTTGGGCTTGGCGGCGGGGCGCTCGGGACGGCGCTCCTCGCGTTTGGCGGCCTTGGCAAGGCCGGAACCGGGGAAGAGGGCGAAGCGGACGGCGAAGGCGCCGCGGTAGTCGCGGGCCTCGCGGTCGTAGTGGCCAATGCGCGAGAGAAGGCCGCAGAGGAGGGCGCGGTGGAGGCCGGCCTCGCCGCCTCGGTTCTCGGCCACGGAGAGACGGCGCTGGAGGCAGAGGTCCTCGAGCTGGGCGCGGATGTTGGCCCACTCGCGCATCTTGGGATAGGAGACAAAGGCGGCCTTGCACCGACGGCGGCGCTGGGTCTCGCTGGTGCCCTGCGAGGGGTCGTTCCACCAGGCCCAGAGACGGAGCCGGGCGGTGAAGTCGGAGTTGGGCGAGCGGAAGCGGGCGTGCTGTTGGTCGGCCTGGGCGGACTTGTCGAGGGGGCGGAGGAGGGGTTCGTCGCAAGCGAGGGCGGCGACGACGGTGAGGGCGTCGCGCAGATTCTGTTCGCTCTCGGCGGCAAGGAGGATGCGGGCGAAGCGCGGCTCGAGGGGAAAGGCGGCCAAGGCGCGGCCGATGCCGGTGAGGCTCCACCCCTCGGATTTGTCGGGGGATTCGCGACGGCGGATGGCGCCGAGTTCGAGGAGCTCGCGGTAACCTTCGCGGATGGCGGCGCCGGCGGGAGGCTCCAAGAAGGGGAAGTCCTCGATACGGCCAAAGCGGTGGTCGGCCATGGTGAGGATAACGCCGGCCAGGGCGGTGCGCTTGATTTCGGGGGCGGTGTGAGCCTCGCGGCGAGCGTAGTCCTCCTGCGAGTAGAGGCGGACGCAGGTGCCGGGGCCGACGCGGCCGCAACGGCCCATACGCTGGCGGGCGGAGGCCTGGCTGATGGGCTCCACGCGGAGGGTCTGGACGTGGCGCTGGGCGGAGTAGCGTTTGATACGGGCGAGGCCGGTGTCGATGACGGCGCGGATGCCGGGGATGGTGACGGAGGTCTCGGCGACGTTGGTGGCCAGGATGATGCGGCGATTCTGCGAGGGACGGAAGGCGCGGGCCTGTTCGCCGGGCGGGAGGCTCGCCAACAGGGGCAGGCACTCGGTGCGCGGCAGGTGGCGGCCTTCCAGGAAGGCCATGCACTCGCGGATGTCGCGTTCGCCGGGGAGGAAGACCAGGATGTCGCCGCTCTCGGGGCCGAGCAGGTCGACGGCGTTGGCCACGCGGCGGGGCAGGTCGTCGTCCTCCGCGTCTTCCTCGGGGAGCCAGAGGGTCTCGATGGGGAAGAGTCGACCGGGGATGGTGACAACGGGGGCGCCGTCGAAGAAGTCGGCGAAGCGTTCGGCGTCGAGCGTGGCGGAGGAGACGACGACGCGGAGGTCGGGACGGCGCGGTAGGGCGCGCTTGAGCAGGCCGAGCAGGAAGTCGATGTTGAGCGAACGCTCGTGGGCCTCGTCGATGATGAGGGTGGAATAACGACGGAAGAGCGGGTCGTCGCGCGTCTCGGCCAACAGGATGCCGTCGGTCATCAACTTGAACCGCGTCTGCTGCGAGGTCTTGCGCTCGAAACGGTGCTGATACCCCACTGCCGCGCCCAGGGGCGTACCGATTTCCTCGGCCAGGCGGCGGGCCATGGCAATGGCCGCCAGACGCCGCGGTTGGGTGACGCCGATCATCCCGCGGGCCTCTGGACGGGCCAGGTGCGCGAGCTTGGGAAGCTGGGTAGTCTTGCCGCTACCCGTATCGCCGCAGACAATCGTGACGGGACTCTTGCGGAGCGTCTCAATCAATTCGTCCGCATGCGCGGCAATGGGCAATTCTGGCGGGATAGTCAGGCGATTCATGCGGAGAATTATAGCAAGATAGGAAGCTTGGAGGTTTAGACACTTGGAGGCTTGGTGCCATTGCACCGTGAGGAACCACAGATTCCGCAGATTAAAGCAGATTTTTGGCGTGCTACCGCACGCAGGACGCTCTAGGGAAGTTTGGAGGTTTAGAGGTTTGGAGGCTTGGTCTTCTTGGAGCCTCGTCCGTCGCCCCGCAGGGACGCTCCGTGGCCGTGGAAGGTTTGGCCCTGCGGGCCTGCACGTTCCGTTTTCCGTTCTCCGGGGCGGCGTTAGCCGCCCCTTTACTCCTTGGATTCCAAATCTCTCAGCACTTGCGCGGCCTCACGGTCTCCCTGTTGGGCGGCTTGCCGCAACCAAAACTTGGCCCTCTGAACCGACCGCTCCACGCCCTTCCCGGAAAGATAGCACAGCGCGAGATTGAATTGCGCAAAGGCATCCCCCTGCTCCGCGGCCCTGCGGAACCACTTGGTGGCCTCCTCATAGGACTGCGCCACGCCTTGCCCGGTGTAATAGTAGCCACCCAAGTTGCATTGCGCCAAGACCACTCCTTGTTCCGCGGCCTTGCGAAGCCACTTGGCGGACTCCGCATAAGACTGCCCCACCCCTTTGCCGGCGGCATAGTAAATCCCTAGGTTGCATTGCGCCCGGGCATCCCCTTGCTCTGCGGCCTTGCGATACCACTTCGCCGCCTCCCCATAGGATTGCGTCACACCCTGGCCGCGGTCATAGAACAAAGCGAGGTTGTACTGCGCTTGCCCAATCCCCTGCTCCGCGGCCTTACGGTACCATTTGGCCGCTTCCTCATAAGATTGCGCCACGCCAAGGCCATTCTCATAGCACACCCCAAGGTTGTGTTGCGCCTTGGCAAGCCCTTGTTCCGCGGCCTTGCGATACCATTTCGCCGCCTCCGGGTAGGACTGTTCCGCGCCCTGACCAAAGAAATAGCTGAGGCCAAGGGCGAACTGCGCCTGCGCATCCCCTTGCTCCGCGGCCGCGCGATACTGCACGACCGCCTCCCCGCCTTGTCCTCCGCGAGGCGTGGCGGCAGAAGCCCCCATAGTAACAAGGACACTTCCAAGACAAACGACGACCAACGCAACCAAACGACAGCTTCTCATGCAAACCTCCGTCATTTGACCAGAATCTTAAACGCCTCAACGCTCCTGTTGGATACGCCATTATGATACCACATAGAAAGAACCCAATACTGTTCCATGAAAGTGCAATAGTGTCCTGGAAAAATAAAGGAACCGCAGATTCCGCAGATTGGTTGCAGATTATGGGCGTGTTACCGCACGCAGGACTGCCAGATTGTTTTGAGAATTGGACGCCTTGAGGCACCCCATCCTAGAGCCCTATTCGTCCTATTTGTCCTACCACGCCGCTTGTGAACATCGTCGCGGGAAACTTCCCTGTGCACGACTGCCCTATTCTCTGCGCTCCGCCAATATTCCTTAAATTATGGTATAAGAGAACAAAAGAAAGACGGCGTTGTCCGATGACCATCAGCAAACTGTCAGAAGAATATCTTGAGACCTGTGTGGACCTCTTTATTGAGGTCTTCACGAAGGAGCCATGGAATGATGTCTATGAATCGCGAGAACAGGTCGTGGCCTTCTTCCGAAGTCACATGGACAACAACTACTTTATAGGCTATATTTTGGCGGAGGGAGACAGCGTCATCGCCTTGTGCCTGGGGATGAAGAAGCCCTGGTTCAAGGGAATGGAATATTACATTGACCAATTCTGCGTGCGCCCCGACTTGCAACACAAGGGAATTGGCACCCATTTCTTGACGCTTATCGAGCAGGAAATCCGGCGCGGGGGATGAACGCGCTCCTGTTGAATACCGAGCAAGGTTTCCCCTCGGAACGGTTTTACCTAAAGAACGGCTTTCAGCTCATTGAAGGTCTCAACACCCTTGCAAAAGAGATCTGACTGGAGCGTGCATCCTGTTTTCACGACTCAAAGAGTCTCTCCCCTGCGCCCCCAAAAGGGTCTTTCGCGGACCCCTAAGGGTTTCGACCCGGACCACTATAGGGTCTCGCCCCCGACCACTATAGTGGTTGACCTCGGACCACTATAGGGTCTCACCGTGGACCCTTAAGGGTTTCTCCAAAAGCCCTCCCGCCCCCAGAGAGAGGGTTGAAAATGGCCTCTATATCCTCTATATAATAAGGTAAGGGAAGGGGCGGCGTTTTCCGCCCCCGGAGAACGGGGAAAGTTTTCCGCGAAGACGTAATAGGAGAAGGGGCGTAACGTCGCTCCTCAGTGCACGGGTTCGACGGCGGTGTCGAGGAGTTGATGGGTCTTGGGGTCGAAGACCAGGCCAATGCGGTGGATAGTCTGGGCGGAGGCAAGATAGGGCAAGTCGTAACGGCGGTCGCGAATTTGCGCGAGGGCCTCCTCGGCCGTGCCGCCAACCTTGAGTTCGAAGATGAAGACACGCCCGAAGGCGTCGGCCACGAGATCGGCACGCCCCTGCGCCTGGGTGTCCTCGGAGACGGCACGAAGTCCGCCAGCGGTGAGCAACACAAAGAGACTGCGTTGGTAGGAGGCCTCGCTCACGCGGACCTCTTTTGCGCCGTAGGTGAGACGAGCGTAAAAGGATTTGAGGCAAGTGAAGAAGGCGGGGAAGTCGTACTCCAACAGGGCGACGCAGGCCTTGTTCCACCCAGTGTCTTTATCTCCCTTCAGGGCCTGGTCCACGAGGATTTGGTTAAGATCTTGACGCACGTCCTCGTCGGGAATGCCAAGCGTATAACCGCTGATGGGACTGAAATCCTTGATGGTGAGATACCCGCCTTGATAGAGGAAGGTCAAATCGCCGATGTTGTCCAGGTCGTAGACATCAAAGACGGCGCGGGTGACGTTGGGGATGTGCTCGTAGTCGCGGGAGGTGAGGGGATGGGCGGCGAGGTACTTCATGAGCGCTGTGGAGTGGCCGGTCTCCGACCACGTGGGCTCAAAATAGGTCTTGCGTCGCAACAACGTGCGACCGACGGCCACGGGATTGTAGACCTTGGTCTCGCTGTCCGGCGAGAAACGATAACCATTGTACCACCAGCGGAGCTGGCCGCGATAGTCCTCGTCCGAGAGGCCCATCACCTTGGCGTGGGCGCGGAGATGCTCGCCGAAGTACTGATCCAACTCCTCCTCTGTGTAGCCCAGGAGCGTGGCAGCCTCGGGTTGAAACGTCAAATCGACGAGGTTATTGAGCGCGGAGAAGACGGAGAGCTGCGTGAACTTGGTCACGCCGGTCATCATCATGAAGCGGATATCGGAGGCTTTGTTTTTAATCTGGATGTAAAAATCCGAGAGCTCCTCACGAATGTCCGTGGCAAGCTTAATGTCGAACAACGCGTGACTCACCGGAGCATCATATTCATCGATCAGGACGACCACGGGTTTGCCTGTATTTTCCACGAGCGCACTGATGGCCCGGCGGAAGTTTGCTCCCGGGGAGATAGCAGAATCCCAAGGTATCTTCGCAGCGGCGAAAGTATCCTCAAGGCAGGTCTTGAAGTCCGACTCGAATGCCTCAAAAGTTTTGGCTTTAATGCCGGCAAAGTTGAAGTGCAACACGGGATATTCCGACCAGTCGTAGTCCAACTTGTCGATAGCGAGCCCTTTAAAGAGTTCGCGCTTGCCGCGGAAGATGCATTCCAACGTCGAGAGCATGAGCGACTTGCCGAAGCGTCGCGGCCGGGAAATGAAATAAAAGGCATCGCGGTCGCGCTTGATGAGCGTATGAAACATCGCGGTCTTGTCCACATAGACAGACCTGTTTGCCCGCATAACGCCGAAATCATACGTGCTCTGCGCAATGTCCTGCATACATCCTCCTCATTGGCGACAGTATACCATAAAGGGGCGGCCGATGGCCGCCCCTGGAGAACGGATAACGGATAACGGAACGCCCCTGCGGGGCGACAGGTGAAACCGTTGTGCAAAGCGGCGAAGCCGCCGTCCTAGTGATCCTATTCGTCCGTTTCATTGTGTTATGGCACGTCGCAGACGTGCCGGGAGTGCAGGGAGAACTTCTCCCTGCCGGGGCGTGGGGCGGCGCCCCACACCTTCCAATCAGCTAACCAACCAATTCCCTTTGTGTTCATTGTGCCTTCCTTGTGTACCTTGCGGTAAAGACACACTGGCAGTCCTACCGGCGGTAGCCGGCCCTTAATCTGCCTAAAATCTGCGAAATCTGCGGTTCCCTTGGATGCCATTATAAAACAGGCGCACGGAACAATCCGTGCGCCTTCTGTGTGTTTGCCGGGAGCTTAGGCTAACCGCCCTCACAAAAACGTTTTTGGTCAAATCGAAAAGTAATTGCAACAAAGAGATGGGTAAATGCGCGGGGGTGCGATTAGGTGTCCGAAAAATGGC